>NZ_JAIUIS010000003.1:0-515184 GCF_020165765.1 Mesorhizobium sp. B264B1B | reverse complement strand
CTACTCCCCTACTCCCCTACTCCCCTACTCCGTGAGCATCATGCCCTACCAATCCCCGATCTCCCCCGGCCGTTCCTGGTACGAGGACACGGCCGGCCCGCGACCCGAGTATCCGGCGCTGGACGGTGACCGGAGCTGCGACGTCGTTATCGTTGGGGGCGGTTTCACCGGCTTGTCGGCGGCGGTGCATCTGGCCAAGGCGGGCACCAATGTGGTTTTGATCGAGGCGTATCGCTTCGGAGACGGCGCTTCCGGGCGCAATGGCGGCCAGCTCGGCACCGGGCAGCGCGCCTGGGCCGAGGAATTGGAGGCCGAGTACGGGTTTTCCCGCGCCAAGGCACTGTTCGACCTCGCCGAGGAGGCGAAGGCACATCTGCTCGAATTCGCCGCCGCCAACCAGATCGATATCGACTACATGCCGGGCCAGCTCTCGGTTGCGCACAAGCCGCGCTATGTCGACGACTACAAGGCGCATGCCGAGATCATGGCCAGCCGCTTCTCCTATCCGCACATTTCGTTCATGGACGCGACGGAAACTGCGCAGCGGCTGGGCTCGACGGCCTATTTCGGCGGGACGCGCGACACCGGCACCGGCCATATCCATCCGATGAAACTGGTGATCGGCACGGCGCGGGCGGCGGCACAGGCCGGCGCACGATTGTTCGAAGCGAAGCCGTCGACCGGCATTGTTTCGAGCGGCGGCACGGTGAAGGTTTCGACAGCCAGGGGGACGATCACAGCGCAGAAATGCCTGATCGCGGTCAATGCCTATGGCGGCACGCTCGAACCGGTGAGTGCCGCGCACATCATGCCGATCGGCTCGTTCATCGGCGCGACCGTGCCGCTTGGAGCGGATTCGAACGTGCTGCCGGGCGGCGAGGCCGTCGATGATTCCCGCTTCGTCGTGCGCTACTTCCGCAAGTCGAGGGATGGCCGGCTGCTGTTCGGCGGACGCGAGGTCTACGGCGTCAACGACCCCAAGGACATCCATATCCATATCCGCCGCCAGATCGCGGAACTCTATCCCGCACTGAGGGACGTCGAAATCACGCATGGCTGGGGCGGCTATGTCGGCATCACGGTGCCGAGAAAGCCGTTCGTGCGGGAAGTGATGCCGAATGTGATCTCGGCCGGCGGCTATTCCGGCCACGGCGTCATGCTGTCGAACTTCTTCGGCAAGCTCTATGCCGAAACGGTAGCCGGCAACCGCGACCGGCTAAAGCTGATCGAGGATTTGAAGATTCCGCCGTTCCCCGGTGGCCGGCGCTTGCGCGCGCCGCTGCTTTTCCTGGCGCTCAACTGGTTCGCGTTGCGCGACAGGATTTAACAATTGTTGAGTAATATCATGGGGGCCGCGACATCCAAGCGTTGCAGAATCTTCAGCAATGGCGCACTGATGCCACAATCGCGGGCAAAAAGTGCAATCTCTAGCGAATATAGACGGGGATTTTCTGCGGGCCCGCCCGCTGTTTGATTTGGGACCGGTGCGACCGACGCACGCATTGCGGTGTTTGATCGAAGAAGATCGGCCCCTTATGGAGGTGGCAAGAGTGAGAGAGCCCTTCAGTTTCGGTGCTCCGGAACGTCGGCGCTTTGCCATGCAGTTCGGCTACGACATGCGCCCGTCATTCTGGCAGGAAGTCCGTTCGAACTCGCATCTGGTGATTGCCGCGGTCGGCACGGCCGCGCTGCTCGGCGTGGCCGCGGTGGCACTGTGGTTGGCGTTGCCGGCGAACGAGCGGCAAGCGGTTGCCAATCCAGGGCAAGCCATTCCGGCCGTTCCGGTGAAGACGACGAAGATCGCGCCAGCGGGGATCACGGCGGCCGCGGCGGCGGTGCCGCAAGCGGCGCGAAAGTCCGACCAGGTCTCGCCGACCGTGGCTGTCTCGGAAGCCGCCATTCCGGCGCTCGCGGCGAACGACCCGCGCTGGACCGCCTCCCAATCGAAGACCGCACCGGCTGCTTCCGGCCAGTCGGCGAGCAAGGCCGGGCAGAGGCCTGACAAGCCGGCGGCGGCGGCATTCGCGCAACCCGCTGCCGACACCGACGCCGCCACCGAGCTCGCCAAGGTCGCCGCACCGGCCCCGGCGGCGGGCAGCAGTCCCGATGGCGCGCAGACCGCCGCCATTCCGGCCGCGCAACCACAAGTAGCGTCGCAGCAATCTGCCGCGCAGGATGACGACAGCAAGGCCGAACCGCGCAAAGCGGCCGCGGCTGGCACCGGGCGCATCCTCAGGGCCGTGACTATGCGTAGCGGCCCGAAGAAGAATGCGGCCGCCATCGTCACGGTGCCCGCCAAGACCTCGGTGCAAGTGATGAGCTGCAAGCGTTGGTGCCAGATCGTCTACAACGGCAAGACAGGCTGGGTCTACAAAACCTACATCAAGACCGGCGCCTGACGCACCAGCGCCACGATTAAGGCAGGCACGGCCGAGCCGATCTTTGGCGCAGCGATGACGGTGTGCGTCAGATGCAGCGCCCGCCGTCGACCTCCAGCGCAACGCCAGTAATGAAGACGGCCTCGTCGGATGCCAGCCACAGTGCCGCATTGGCGATGTCGAGCGGGGTCGAAAGCCGACCGAGGGGGATCGAGGCGCGGAATTTCTCGCGGATTTCAGGTGTATCGGCGCCCATGAATTTTTCCAGCATGCCGGTCTCGCCGGCCACCGGACACAGGCAGTTGACGCGGATGTTCTTCGGCGCGAGTTCCACCGCCATCGACTTGGTGGCGGTGATCGCCCAGCCCTTGGAGGCGTTGTACCAGGTGAGGCCGGGCCGAGGGCGCAGGCCAGCGGTGGAGGCCGTGGTCAGGATGACGCCCCCGCCTTGCCGCTCCATGATCGGCACGACGGCAAGGGCAGCATGATAGATGGCCTTCATGTTGACCGATGTGATCAGGTCGAACGTCGCCTCGTCGACTTCGAGCATGTCGCCATTGCGATGGGTGAACCCGGCATTGTTGACCATGATGTCGATACGTCCGAAGGCGCTTTTGGCGGCATGGACCATCTCGTCGAATTCGGAGCGCTGCGAAACGTCGGTCTGGGTCCAGATCGCCGCCTCGCCGATCTCGCCGGCTACGCGTTCGGCGCCCTTGGCATTGAGGTCGGCCACGACGATCCTGGCGCCCTCCTCGGCGAAGCGACGGGCAATGCCCTCGCCGAAACCCGAAGCGGCCCCGGTGACGATGGCGACCTTGTCCTTCAGACGCATGTTTTTCCGCTCCCTGGGTTCATCGCGTGGCTTTTACCGTGGGCTGCCGGCATCATGGCCTGTGCCACGACAGGCAAAGCGCTGATTCTCCCTTAGCTTTCGTCACATTCACGTCCTATGCTGCAACTGCGAAGGCTTGGCGGAGTTGTCGTTTGCCGACAAGCCTTCGCTTGGTGCCAGTGTCAAGCGCACATCTGGACCGACGCAAATATGTAGCGATCGGTCGTCGATGTGACACCATGGCACTGGAAAATTTAAATCGATTAGAATATATCAGCCGCGTACTCGCGACCGGCGTCAAAGCGGATAGACCATGACCAGCCAGATCATCCCCGTCGACCCTTTCGACTTCATCATTTTCGGTGGCACCGGCGACCTGTCGGAACGCAAACTTCTTCCGTCGCTCTACTATCGCCAGCGCGACCATCAATTTTCCGAGCCAACCCGCATCATCGGCACGTCGCGTTCGAAGATGAGTGATGACGAATTTCGGGCTTTCGCCAAGCAGGCTATTTCCGACCACGTCAAGGCGGCCGATATCGATCCCAAGGAGCTCAAAACCTTCCTGGCGCGGCTTTCCTATGTCCCGGCCGATGCCACGAGCGGCGCGGGGTTCGACAGGCTGAAGAAGGCGATCGGCGACAGCGACTGCATCCGCGCCTTCTATCTGGCGGTGGCGCCGGCGCTGTTCGGCGACATCTCGCACAAGCTGAAAGAACACGATCTGATCACGCCGAATTCGCGCATCGTGCTGGAGAAACCGATCGGCCGCGACCTCGCTTCGGCGCAAACGCTCAACGATCTGGTCGGCGACGATTTCCACGAAAGCCAGATCTTCCGCATCGACCATTATCTCGGCAAGGAAACGGTGCAGAACCTGATGGCGCTGCGTTTTGCCAATGCGCTCTACGAGCCGCTGTGGAATTCCGCCCATATCGACCACGTGCAGATCACCGTCGCCGAGACCGTCGGCCTGGAAGATCGTGTCACCTATTACGACAAGGCCGGCGCGCTGCGCGACATGGTGCAGAACCATATGCTGCAACTGCTCTGCCTGGTGGCCATGGAAGCGCCATCGTCGATGGACGCCGACGCCGTGCGTGACGAGAAGCTGAAGGTGCTGCGCGCGCTCAAGCGCATCAACGGCAACGAGGCGCCGAAGCACACGGTGCGTGGACAATACCGCGCCGGCGCTTCCGCAGGCGGGCCGGTGAAAGGCTATGTCGAGGAGCTCGGCAAGGACAGCAACACCGAAACCTTCGTCGCGATCAAGGCCGAGATCGGCAACTGGCGCTGGGCAGGCGTTCCGTTCTACCTCAGGACCGGCAAGCGGCTGGCAACCCGGGTCTCGGAGATCGTCATCGAGTTCAAGCCGATCCCGCATTCGATCTTCGGCGGCGACAGCGCCGGGCCGATCTTCGCCAACCAGCTGGTCATCCGGCTGCAGCCCGACGAAGGCGTCAAGCAATTCATCATGATCAAGGACCCGGGTCCGGGCGGCATGCGGCTGCGGCAGATTTCGCTCGACATGAGCTTCGCGCAGTCCTTCGACGGCCGCGCGCCGGACGCTTATGAACGGCTGATCATGGATGTCGTGCGCGGCAACCAGACGCTGTTCATGCGCCGCGACGAGGTCGAGGCCGCGTGGAGGTGGATCGACCCGATCCAGAACGCCTGGGAAAGCGCCAGGCAGGAGGCGCAGGGCTATACGGCGGGCACCTGGGGACCTTCGGCCTCGATAGCGCTGATCGAACGTGACGGGCGGACATGGCACGAGAGCAATTGAACAGCGCCAGCTACAACTGGAATGGCTTTTCCGACCGCACGGAACTGGCGGCTGCGCTGGCCGGCCGCGTCGCCGACCGGCTGGCAAAGGCAATCGCGGCGCGCGGCACGGCGTTACTGGCCGTTTCCGGCGGCACGACGCCGGCAAAATTCTTTGCTGCCCTGTCGGGAATACCGATCGCCTGGGACAAGGTAGCGGTGACGCTGATCGACGAGCGCTTCGTGCCGGCCTCCTCGCCGCGTTCCAATGCCGGACTGGTGGCCGCCAATTTGTTGCAGAACGCGGCTGCGGCGGCACGGTTCGTGCCGCTCTATCATGAAGCCGTCAGCATCGAGGATGCCGCGAGATCGGACAATGCGGCGCTCCAGTCCCTGCCCTGGCCGCTCGACGTCGCCGTGCTCGGCATGGGACCTGACGGCCATACCGCCTCATTCTTTCCAGACGCCGACGATCTGGCGAAATTGCTCGACCCGTCCTCGGACAGGATCGTGCTGCCGGTTCATGCGGCAAGCGCCGGCGAGCCGCGGCTGACCCTGTCGCTGGCGCGCATCATCGATGCCGGCTTCCTGGCGCTGCACATAGAGGGCGAGGACAAACGCACCGCCTTCGACGGCGCGGTGGCACCCGGTCCGCGAAAGCCGATCCGCGCCGTGCTCGACACCGCCCCCAGGCCTGTAGAGGTTTTCTGGGCACCCTAACTCTAGACTTATCTGGTCCCGGCAAACGGCGGGAGGATGTTTCCGGGACCTCGCTTGAAAGGACCGAACGCCATGACCGCAAGACGCGATATCGAAGCCATCACGGAGCGCATCCGCCAACGCTCCAAGCCGGGCCGCGAGCGCTATCTCGGCCGCATCGCCAGCGCATCGAACCAGACCGCCAACCGGGCGGTGCTGTCCTGCGGCAATCTTGCCCATGGCTTTGCCGTGTGCAGCCCCTCGGAGAAAGTGGCGCTGGGTGCCGACAAGGTGCCGAACCTCGGTATCATCACCTCCTACAACGACATGCTGTCGGCGCATCAGCCCTTCGAGACATTCCCGGCGCTGATCAAGGAAGCGGCGCGGGAGGCCGGCGGCATCGCCCAGGTTGCCGGCGGCGTGCCGGCGATGTGCGACGGTGTCACCCAGGGGCAGCCGGGCATGGAGCTTTCGCTGTTCTCGCGCGATGTCATCGCCATGGCGGCCGCGATCGGCCTGTCGCACAATATGTTCGACGCCGCCGTTTATCTGGGCGTCTGCGACAAGATCGTGCCCGGGCTGGTGATCGCGGCACTGACCTTCGGCCATCTGCCGGCGGTGTTCATTCCGGCCGGGCCGATGACGACAGGCCTGCCCAACGATGAAAAGGCCAGGGTTCGCCAGCTCTATGCCGAGGGCAAGGCAGGCCGCGCCGAACTGCTAGAGGCCGAGTCCAAATCCTACCATGGACCGGGGACATGCACCTTCTATGGCACGGCCAACTCCAACCAGATGTTGATGGAGATCATGGGCCTGCACACGCCAGGCGCTTCCTTCGTCAATCCGGGCACGCCGCTGCGAGACGCCTTGACCCGCGAGGCGACCAAGCGGGCGCTGGCGATCACCGCGCTTGGCAACGCCTATACGCCGGTCGGGCGGATGATCGACGAGCGTTCCATCGTCAACGGCGTGGTTGGCCTGCACGCGACCGGCGGCTCGACCAACCATACCATTCATCTGATCGCCATGGCCGCAGCCGCTGGGATCGCGCTGACCTGGCAGGATATTTCCGACCTCTCGGAAGCGGTGCCGCTCCTGGCGCGCGTCTATCCCAACGGGCTTGCGGATGTGAACCATTTCCATGCCGCCGGCGGGCTCGGCTTCCTCATTCGCGAGCTGCTCGACGAAGGCGTGCTGCATGAAGATGTGCAGACGGTATGGGGCGAAGGCCTGCGGCCCTACGCAGTCGAGGCAAAGCTCGGTGCCGACGGCAGCGTCGTGCGCGAAGCCGCCCCGCGCGCGAGTGGCGACGCGAAGGTCCTGGCGCCGTTCAAGAAAGCCTTTCAGCCGACGGGCGGCCTCAAAGTGCTGGCCGGCAATCTCGGCCATGCCGTCATCAAGACGTCCGCGGTGAAGCCGGAACGGCGCCTCATCGAAGCGCCGGCCAAAGTGTTCGACAGCCAGCAAGGGCTGAACGAAGCCTTCAAGGCCGGCACGCTCACCGGCGACTTCATCGCCGTCATCCGCTTCCAGGGGCCGAAGGCCAACGGCATGCCGGAACTGCACAAGCTGACCACCGTGCTCGGCATCCTGCAGGATCGCGGCCAGCGCGTCGCACTGGTCACGGACGGGCGCATGTCCGGCGCCTCCGGCAAGGTGCCGGCGGCGATCCATGTCACGCCGGAAGCGGTCGAGGACGGCCCGATCGCCAGGATCCACGACGGCGACATCATCCGGCTGGATGCGGATGCCGGCACGCTTGAAGTGCTGGTACCGGCAGCGGAATTCGCGCTGCGTCGGACGGCGGAAGCCGATCTCATCGGCAATGAGTTCGGCTTCGGCCGTGAGCTCTTCGCCGGGTTCCGTCAGCTGGTGGGTCGAGCCGACCATGGGGCCAGCGCGTTTGGAACCGACGCAGCGGAATTCGCACTGCAATGAAAAGGGACGGCTCCTGGCCGCCGTAGCTGAAATGTGGATTACTTGCTTGTCGCGGGGATCGTCGTCAAAGCCGGTTATTTTGTTGCGAAGATTAGGATTTCTGAGATCGGACGTGGCCGAAAGGGCAAAGCACAAGGCTTTCCGTAAATAACTCGCCCCACTGTGCTTCTCGAATGCAACTGCTCTCCGCTGGCGGCGTACGCTAGCTGTTCATGATTCCTCCGAATCACCACAAAATCTCAATTTTTCGTCAGCTCGCCATATGGGCAAATTCGCGAAGCTGCCGAAACTACGACATGCAAGCCGAAACTCCTCGGTGACGCCAGCTATGCGACGGCCTTCGCCACCATGTCCGGATGCTGACCGATCACGCGCACATAGGCGATAGCGAAATCCGGCGCGGTTGCCCGCGCCTGCTCCCAATCGCGTAGCGTGCCGACCGGAACCCGGAAGCGGCTGGCGAACTCGGACTGCGACAGGCCAAGCCCGGTCCTCGTCTTGCGGATCAGGCGGGCGCGCTGGCCCCGGTCCATCGCCCCAGCCGTCACGTCGAAGTCATCGGCGTCAGCCGGGTCAGCAGGTAGCGAGATATGCTCGTTCTTCACCCTTGTTGCTCCTTCTCACTGAGATGAAGCGGGGCTGTTCACCCCGCCAGACGAAGACGCCGGTGAACAGCTTCTCCCCGACGATGCCGACCACCTTGAACCGTTCCTCGCCGTCGATCTCTCGGATGGAGGGGATAATGAGATGGTTGTCGTCCTCAAAAATCCGATCGCCAAAGGCCAGCGGTAATTTGTGCTTTTCGCGATTCGCCGCATCCTTGGCAGAGTCGAACCTGTCCTGCGTCATGAGCTACAATCATACGGGATTTCCGTATAGATCGCAAATCCCTTTTCACTCGTGAAATGTCGAGGGTTTTAGGAGCGCGACAAACCCACAGAGGAAAGGCGCTTAAACCGCTCGGTATGGTAACTGGAGCCGCTGGGTAAACCTTCGCTCGGCCGGCTAAAGCGCCGGCGATTTCGGGCAGCACATTCATCGCATCTCGGCCATGGTCGAGCTTTCAGCACGGCCGGAATGTCGTAGGTGTCGTTGATTGACTTGACGGTTCGCCAATCGAGACCGGCCTGGTAGGCCGGCTCGTGGGCCGCCCCTTCTGTTGCTGACAACCAAACCCTACTGAACCGTGATCTCGGCCCGTTCGCCAGCCTTGACTGTCACCGGCATCTCCTTGTCATGACCCTCATCCGACATATGCCGGACGACGACATAATCGCCGGCGGGGATCGTCTGCTGCCAGTTGTCGCCGTAGTTGAAGCCGAGCGATTTGCGCTTGCCATCGATGTCCTTTTTCGACGAAAACACCTCAATCGAATAAGCGCCGGGCGCCGATATTGCGAGCACGCCCGCATCGAGCACGACCTTCACGTCCTGGCTGTCGCCGGGCTTGATGCTGAAAGGCTGCTCGACGACGGCGAGATCGAGCGTTGTCACCGCCACATAGTCGTCGGGCGGCAGCCAGAACTTGCTGTCGGCCCCATAGGAGTGCTCGACGCTGTCGCGGCTGCCGTCGATCTTCTTCTTCGCCTTGACGATCTCAAAGCCGATGGCCGAATTGTCGGCCTTCTCGCCGCCAGACGTATAGTAGGCATTGAGCATGGCCTGGCCGACGCCGACCACGACGTCCTTTTCTACGGTCTGCCCGGCGGCGAGCTGGATTGTTTCCGTCACCGTGCCGGCACCGATCTGCACCGTCACCTTCTGTTCGCCCGCCGGCACGATGGCCTGGGTGTCGCCGTAATGGGTGGTGCTGCCACCGGGATAGGCGAAATCGACGCGGGCTTCGCTGCTGATCTCGGCACCCTGGCTGGCATGCGGGTGAATGATCAATGTGCCGGCGTTCAGGATAAAGAGCGGTTTTTGGACCTGGCCGGCCTCGATCTTGACCTTCTGCTCGACCTTGGCTTCGTCGTCGCGCGCGACGACGATATAGTCGCCGGGATCGAGTTTGCCGCTATAGCTGCCATATTCGGTGGTGACAGACTCGCCGCGCGAGCCGTCGGGGTTGGCTTTGTAAATCTCCCAGGCATTGCCGTCGGTGATCGGCTCGCCGCCTTCGGCCATCACCACGGTCGGCTGGAAATTGAAAGCAGGCCTTGCAGGCTCCGGCGCAGGCGCTGGCGCTGGCGCCGGTTCGGTTGCCGGCGCCGGCGCGGGGGGCGGTGACGGCGCCGGTGCGGCGACGGTTTCGACCAAAGCTTGCCGCAGCGCCTTCTCGTCGGACGCCTGGATGTACTTGCCGCCGGTGTTGTCGGCGAGGCAAGCGATCTGCTTGCCTTCGTCGGCCGTAAGGCCAAAGCCGACAACGTCGGCTGTGAAATCGACGCCGGACGATTCGAGTTCCTTGCCAAGCGCGCAAGGATCGCCGCCACAGGTCTCGAGCCCGTCGGTGATGAGAATGACGGTCGCCTTGTCCTCGGTGTATTTCAGCGCTTCGGCCGCCTGCTTGACGGCTGATGTCAGCGGCGTCTTGCCGAGGAATTTCATGCTGTCGGCCGCGGCCGAAATCGCGCTCGCCGCGCCGGCCTGCGGCGGTACGATCAGCTGGATGTCCTCGCAACTGCCTTTCTTGCGATGGCCATAGGCCATGAAACCGAGTTCATCGTCGGCGGGAACCGATTGCAGCACGCTTCTCAGCGACTCACGGGCGATTTCCAGCTTGGGCCTGCCGTCGATCTGCGCCCACATCGACCCTGAAGCGTCGAGGATGATGATGAGCTTGTTCGCGGCAAAGCCGAATGTCGTCATCGACAAAAGGAGAAACGCCGCAGCGACGCTCCGTGCAAGTCCCGCCATCAAAATCTCCTGAGTAGCCGCCCCGTCCGCCGGCTGAAGCTATTTGAGCCCACCCTGGGACACAAGCCCGGACGCGGCTTGTCCGCGGCTTAGTAGGTGGTGCGGCGCTCTTCGGAAGGCGGGCGGCCAAACTGCAGCCGGTAGCTCTGGGCAAAATAGGAATGCGAGGTGAAGCCGGTGGCGATCGCCACATCGAGGATCGGCATGTTGGTCTGGCGCAACAATTCGCGCGCCCGCTCCAACCGCAGCCGCATGTAGTAGCGGCCGGGCGTGACGTTGAGGTGGCGCAGGAACAAACGCTCCACCTGACGCACCGAAAGGCCGGCCGATTTGGCGAGCTGCACCGCCGAGAGCGGCTCGTCGAGATGGTCGGCCATCAGCTCGACGATGCGCCTGAGCTTCTCCGACTTGCCGGTGAGATCGCGCTCCGGCCCGACGCGCTGGCGGTCGCCGGCCGAGCGGATGCGCTCGTGCTGGAACTGGTTGGCGACGCCATTGGCGAGGTTCGAGCCGAAGTCGCCGCGCACGATCTCCAGCATCAGGTCGATCGAGGTGGTGCCGCCGGCGCAGGTGTAGCGCTTGCGGTCGATCTCGAAGACGTTGCCAGTGCAGTTGATGTCGGGAAAGCGCTCGACGAAGCCGGCGCGGTTCTCCCAATGGATGGTGCAGCGATAGCCGTCGAGCTGGCCGGCCTCGGCCAGCAAATAGGATCCGACCGACAGCGCGCCGAGCGCATTGCCGCGCCGGCCCCAGCTGCGCAGCGCCGCCAGAACCTTGCTCTTGCCGGGAAACTCCGTGGTCAGCCCGACCGAGACGAAGAGGATGTCGACCGGCGGAAGGTCGGCAACCGCATAGTCGATCTTGAGCGGCAAGCCGTTGGACGCCATCACCGGATCGCCATCGGCCGATACCGTCGTCCAGCCGTAGAAATCGCGGCCGAGCAGCCGGTTCGCCGAACGGAACGTGTCGATCGCGGCGGCCAGCGAGAACATGGAGAACTTGTCGACCAGCAGGAATGCGAATTGCCGGCCGCCTTGAACGGGATCATTCATGACCGGCCGTTCCAAGGGAATAGTTGGGTTCGGCAAAGCTGCTGCTTTCTGGTGGTCAGAAGGAGGGCCGTTTCAACCCGGCCGCAAGGTAGGCGGAGGCTAACGTATTGGCCATCAGCATGGCAATGGTCATCGGCCCGACGCCGCCGGGCACGGGCGTGATGGCGCCGGCGGCCTTCGCCGCTTCGGCATAGGCGACGTCGCCGACGAGGCGGGATTTGCCCTCCCCCTTCTCCGGGGCCGGGATGCGATTGATGCCGACGTCGATGACGGTTGCGCCGGGCTTCACCCAATCGCCCCTGATCATCTCCGGCCGGCCAACGGCGGCGACGAGAATGTCGGCGGTGCGGGCCAGCCCCGGCAGATCCTTCGTGCGGCTGTGCGCGATGGTGACGGTGCAATTGGCGGCGAGCAGGAGATTGGCCATCGGCTTGCCGACGATGTTGGAACGGCCGACGACGACGGCATTGAGGCCCGACAGATCCTTGCCGCGCACGCGCTCGATCAGGAGCATCGAGCCGGCGGGCGTGCAGGGAACGAAAGCGGTGTCGAGTTCGCCGGTGCCGAGCTTGCCGACATTGATGAAATGGAAGCCGTCGACATCCTTCTGCGGCGCGATCGCCTGGATGACCTTGCCGGCGTCGATGTGGGCGGGAAGCGGAAGCTGCACCAGGATGCCGTTGATGGCGGGATCGGCGTTGAGGTCGGCGATGATCTTGAGCAGCGCCTCCTGGGAGGTGTCCGCCGGCAGCGTGTGCTGGACCGAATGAAAGCCGCATTCCTTGGCGGTGCGGGATTTGGAGGCGACGTAGACCTGGCTCGCCGGATCCTCGCCGACGATAACCACGGCGAGGCCGGGCTGGATCTTGCCCTTGGCGACAAGCTCCGCGGTCAAGGTCTTCACCGTCCGCACCACGTCTTCGGCAACGCTTTTGCCGTCAATCACTTCGGCCATATGAATCACCCCTCGATACGTTCCGCCAAACCGGCCGCGTCTGAAAATGCGGCGCTTTGGATCCTTTTCTCAATCGTGTGCCGAAGCCTGCATGACCCGGCCAGCCGGGCTGCGTCTCCGGCAAGACACCGCGCGGCATTTTGACGAAAATTCGAACACGCAATCCCGTCAAAGCGCCGTCCGATGCCGTTTACGCGAAACCGGCCCGCTTTTGTTCGACACAGGAGACTATCTTGTGGCTCAGAAATAGCGGCGGCCGGCGCGGCTCTCGGTAAGCTCGCGAACAGCCTCGCGAAATTCGCGCAGGCTGGCGCGAATTTCCTCGATCGACGCCTGCTCGGCGCCCTTCTCGGCGGCGGCGGGCTGCTCCAGCGGCGCGGCGGGATAGGCCGACGGCTGAGCCGGAGCGGGTGCGGCCGGGTAGGGCATGGGCGCGCCATAGGGCGCCGCGGCCTGGGGATGGCCTGCCGCCGACCGCGTCTGCCAAGGCTGCATGTGCGGATAGACCAAGGGCTGCGCATAGGGATGGGACGAGGCCGGATACATCGCCTGCTGCGGCACCAGGGGCGACCGCAATGGCGGTCCCATGGGCCGCGTATAGCCGGCGTCCGCGTCTGGCTGAAAAGATGGCCGCGGATAGTCTGGAGCTGGCGGGCGATGTCCAATGGCGGAATCCGGAGCCGGATAGTCGGGAAATGCCGGAGTGCTCGCCGGCCGGCCCTCTTCGGCGACAGCGGCCGATGCAGATGCACCGGGAAACGCATCGTCCTGCGCCTCGGTGCCGGGCTTGCGGGACACGGCTTTGCGCAGCCTCGACATCAGCAAGCCGATCCGGCTTGGACCCTCGGTGGCAGCGGCTCCGGGCTGCGCGGCAAGCGGCGGCACTGATGCTGGTGGCGGCGGCGGTGATTGCGGCGGCGATGCTTGCGGTATCGGCGGCGCCGGCGGAGGCGGCGCCCGGAATGCCTGGTCATCGAGCGGCGCCCGGCGTTCGTCCATCTTGCGGTCACGGCGGGATCGTGACCCGGCGGTCTCACGCAGGCTTTCATAGGCGCCGCGCATGGCGCCGAGACCGACGCCGGAGGCAAAGCCCAGCAGCAGGCCGGCAAGCGCCACCACGGCGCGCGACGGCCCGTTCGGCTCCAGCGGAATGGAGGCGGGCGAGATGACGCTCATATTGGCGGTGTTGATATTCTTCTGCTCGCCGGTCTCCTTGGCGCGCAGGAGATATTGCTCATAGACCGAGCGCTTGGCCGAGGCCTCGCGTTCCAGTTCGCGCATCGAGACAAGGTCGCTGTTGACGTCGCCGCTGCGCACCTTCATCTGCGCCAGGCGGGAAGCAAGGTCCTGTTCGAGCTGGACCGAGCGTTTCAGGTCAACCTGCAGCGACGACGCGATGCGGCTGAGTTCGGCGACGATGCGTTCGCGCGCGCCGGTGAGCTGGGCCTCGAGCGCCTGGCGCTCGGGATGGCGCGGTCCGAGCCGGACCGCTGCCCGATCAGCCTCCTGTTTGAGCGTTGCGTATTGCGAGCGCAGATCGCTCATGGAGTTGGAGTTGATCTCTTCAGGCAAGGTGCCGCTGAGCACCGAATTCACGTTGACCTGACGTGCCGAGGCCGCGCGGGCGTTCAGCTCCAGCGTGCGGGCGCGGGCGACGGAAAGCTGCTCGTTGAGCTTGAGCATCTGGTCGTCGCTGATCAGATGGCCCTGCGCGTCGACAAGATCATGGGTGGCCCTGAAATCCTCGACCTTGCGCTCGGCGGCTTCGACGCCCTTGCGCATCTCGTCGAGTTTCGCCGTCAGTTCGTTGTTGGCCCGGCCGGCAGTGTCGGACTGGATTTCACCCGAAGTCTGCAGGAAAACCTTCGTCATCGTTTCCGCGATGAGCGCCGATTTCTGGGCGTCCTGCGTGGTGACGCCGATGGTGATCACGGAGGTCTTGCCGCCGCGCTCGACCGAAACGCTCTCGGCCAGGTTGACGATGGCAAGGGAAAGGCGGCGGGATTGGTCGACACCGCCCGGTCCGTCCTGGCGCAACAGGATCGAGCGGATCAGCGACATGACGCCCAGGCCGCCATTGCCTTGGCCGTTGAACTCGGGGTCGTCGACCAGGTCGAGCTCCTGGACAACCTTGTTCAACACGGTGCCGGAGGTCAGCAACTTGATCTGGTTCTCGACGTTGACGAGCGCCGCGTCGGGCATGACCACCGCCTGGGTGAGATCGCGATCCGTAAGCTTCAGGTCGCGCGGGTCGACGATCAGTTCGGTGGTGGACTCGTATTTCTTCGGCGTCGACAGGGCAATCGCAACGCCGAGCGCCGCGCCCAGTACCGTCGTGGTGATGATCAGCGCTTTGGACCTGGCGACGCCGCGAACCACCTGCATCGGATCGATCAGGGGCTTCCATTGCTGGCTGTCGGCATCCTCGCCAGGAGATGTTCCCGCTTCGCTCGCGCTCAGCGGTTCGGATGTGCTGCGCGGGGAATCAACGCTCGAGGCGATCTCAGGAACCGTCTCTTCATACGGCATCGCCGAGTCCGAACCGCCGATACCGGCCCCATCGTGCGAACGCGAAATGCCGGCGGACGCCGGAGCCGGCTCGCCGCCCGGCTGCAAGCGTTGCGTTGCGGTGGATGCGGAAGGCGCCGGATTCATCTTCGCCTCGCGCTGCGAACGCGCCAGGCGATGACGTGTGGCGGCATCCTCGCGCCATGACGGATTTGCCCGATCCCCTAGCGAGACCAGCGATGCCTCGTCCTCACCGCGCACGGCTTGGCCAAGCGCCAGCAAGGATCGCTCGCGCCTCCAGTCCTCACGATTTTCCCTGTCGCCCATTGTCGCGGAGCTTACTTTCAGCCGCCAGACAGCGGCAGTCGGCCATTTGTTAAGCCACGCTAAACAAGCATAGAAAACAAAAGGTTAATTTTAGGCGGCCGAAAGCATTGCTTGATGCCGGCTGCTTGGAATTTCAGCAGATGCAGGAAGATTTCAGAAGGGCACGTTAAACTTTGCCGCCTATGCCTTTCCCTGACCTATGACTGAGGCCAGCGACATACCGCAGAGGCGGCCCCTCGCCCGGATCGGCACCTTCGTGGCCGAAAGACGGGGGATGGTTCGCGACTATTTTTCAGCGATCAGCGGCGCCGGCGGGCGGCTGGTGTTTTCACTCGCCTACTTCATCGCCTTGGCCAATACGCTTTCCATCGCCGAGTTCGGCATGTTCGCCACCGCCTCGGCCGCCGGAGTGATGCTGTCGCGGCTTCTGGCCTTCGGCTTCATCTCGGCACTCTACCGCACCGCCACCATCCGCCCCAACCTGATTGGCACCTTCACCGCAGGCTTCCTGCTGCTGGGCATCGTCTCGTTGCCGCTGCTCGCCGCGGCCTCCTACATCGTCTACCTGATCTTCTTTGCCAGCACCGTGCCGCTGCCGGTGTTCGCGGCAATCGTCTTTGCCGAGGCGCTTCTGTGGCGGCCGGTGGAGGTGGCGCTGATCGTCAACAACGGTCTCGGCAAATTCGGCCGTGCCGCCGTGCTGGCGATCCTGGCGACGGCGTTGCGGGCAGCCGGCGCGGTGCTCTTCATGTTCTGGGCGCAACACAGCGTCTGGGTGTGGTCCTGGTTCTATATCGGCGCGAACGCGGCCTCGCTGCTGGTCGCGTTCGGCCTCTTCTATCCGCGCCAGCGGCTGCGGCTGCGCGGCGAGCTCTATCTCAGGCGGCTCGCCGATTCGATCTACGTCGCCGGCGCCGAGGTGTTGTTCTACCTGCAGATGGAGTTCGACAAGCTTCTGGTGCTGGCGATCGGCGGGCCGCACCTGGCCGGCATCTATGCCATCATCATGCGGCTGGTCGACCTGACGGCGATCCCGATCCGCACCTTCTCCATGATGCTGGTGCAGCGCATGATGCGCGCCCCGGAGCTCTTGTCACGGCTGGCGGTCAAGAGCGGCATCGAAGGCGGCGTATTCGCGGTCTCGGCGCTGGCGCTGCTGGCGCTTGCCGTGGTGCTGCATTTCTTCCCCGGGGCGCTCGGCAAGAACGTCTCGGAGGCCGCTCCCCTTGTGGCGCTTGCGATCGGCGTTCCGGGACTGCGCAATCTGGTCGAATACCAGGCGGAACTTCTGTTCGCGCGCGGCCAGACGCTGGTGCGGGCGCTCAATCTCGGCCTGCTCGCCGCTCTCAAGGCGCTGCTGCTGACCTATGTGCTGACAACCATTGCCGACACATCGAAGCTGGTGCTGTCGCTCAACGTCGTCTTCCTGCTGCTCTATCTCGCGTCGATGCTGCTGACCTATTCGGCGCTGCGCAAGCCGGCGAAGGCGATCTGATCCTTCATCCGGGCAGTCTTTCCGAGAACCGGTTCGCTTTTCAGGATCAGGGTCGGTCGAGCCCGATCAGCCGGCGGATGCGGCCGGTATCGGTGCCGATGAAGGACTGCATGCCGATCGCCACCTGTTCGGGCGCCATGGCGGCAACGAAGCGACGGAATTCATCATCCGACAGCGCCTCACCGGTCCAGTGGACGCGGCAGAATTCTTCCGAGCCATGGAAGTGGCCAGCGCCGTCCAGCAGATCGTCGACATAGCGGCCATAGATCATGCATTCGGAGAATTTGCGCGCCGAGCCGACGACCTCGACCCAGTTTCGGCCATGCACCTCCTCGATCCGACTGCACATGGCCAGCACGGTGTCGCGGCGCCAGGCGATCAGCGTCGAAATGTAATCGTGAACCGAATTCCTCGACGGATCGATGCCGAGCGCGGAGCCGGCATTGCGCGACCATATGCGATGCTCGTCATGACCGTCCTGCGCAAGCACGCCGTCACGGCGGAACAGCCGCGCCTTGCCGTCGCGCCAGAACGCGCCGCAATCGAAAGGCTTCAGGAAGGCGACGTCGGAATCGCAGAAGACCAGGACGTCCTGGCATGCGTGCGCCGCAACGGCGATGCGGCGCAGTTGCTGCACGTGCCAGCCGCGGAGCGGCTGCGTCTTCAAGCTGAGCCAGACGCGCCGCCGGAACAGGCTGAGCGGATCGTCGAAGACATGCAGCCAGCGCGGCAGCAGCTCACGTTCGTCGACGACGGAACGGTTGGCGCTCTCCAACCGTCGAAACAATTTGACGTCGCGGCCTTCGACCAGAATGTAGTGATGCGCGACGCCCGTGACGTGCCGGTCGAGGGTTTCGCAGAGCAAGCGGCAACGCTCGAAATCCGGCGCATAGCTTGCCGTCACCATGGCTGCCGTCGGCGTTGCCCGAAGCAGTCCGGGTTCGGCGATCGCGCCCGGAACGAACCTCTCGTTCAACGGACGTCTCCGGCGGCTTGGGGCCGGTTCAACAATTTCTGTTTGAGGACCCGCCACAGGAACAAGGGGTTGCCGACCACATAGCGGCGCCAGAGCCGTCCCGGCTCGACCGCCAGCCGAAACAGCCACTCCAGCCTGAGGCGCCGTATCCACAAGGGCGCGCGCGGCACGGCGCCGCTGAGAAAATCCAGCAGCGCGCCGACCGCGACCGGCAGCGTGCAGTGGCGCTCGTCGATGTGCCGTTCGATCCACAATTCCTGGCGCGGCACGCCCATGGCGACCAGCAGCATATCAGGCCGCAGCGCCGCGATGCGTTCGATGATTTCCGGCTCCTGCGCAGCGGAGAAGTAGCCGTCATGGATGACCACGAATCTGTGCTGGACGGCAATCGCCGCGAGCTTCTTCGACGCGGCCTCGGCATTGACGCGCGTCGCGCCGAGCAGCCCCACGGTCAGCGGCCGGGTCACCGACCGCAGAAAGGCCGGCACGAAGTCGGTGCCGTTGAGATTGTCCGGGAACGGCGCGCCATAGAGAAGCTGCGCTGCGAGATCGACGCCGATGCCGTCCGGCAGGATGAGAAAATCGTCGAGCGCCTGGGCGAACACCGGATCGGTGTAGGCGAGATTGGCGTTATGGGCGTTGAGGAAGCTGACCTTGGTGAAGCGTCGTTCCGCGATCAGCCGCGTCAGCAGGGCGATCGCGTCGTCCCAGCGAATGGCGAGCACGGAGATGCCGAAGATCGTCTTCAATGTGTCGGGCCCGAACGAGGCGCGGGCGGCGTGCATGTTCATGCAAACGCCTCCTGCATGACCGGACCGAGCTTCTCCAGGCCAAACCGAATGGCGGCGTCCAGCGCCTTGAGCTGCCGGCGGTGGAACGCGCTGCCGTCGACGTCCGTAATATCGGCCGCCGCGGCCTCCAGCGCCTTGGCAAAGGCGACCGGATCGTCGGTGACGGCGCAATTGACCGGGCGATGGTCGATGCCGCGCAGCGCGTGGCTGGTGGCAACGGCGGGCAGGCCGAGCTCGAACGTTTCGATCGTCTTCAATTGCACGCCGCTGCCGGCGGTGCTGATGAGCGGGATGACGGCGCCGCCGCGTATGAAAGCCTGGGCGTCCGGCACGCGTCCGACGAAAGCGACGCCGGGATGCGTCGAGGCGATGTCAGACGGGATGCTGCCGGCGATCCTGATGCGGAAGTCTGGGCGCAGATGCGGCACCACCTTGTCCAGGAACCAGCCGAGCCCGATGCGGTTCGGCTGCCAAGTCCAGGTGCCGATCAGCGCCGCGTCGCACTCGATCCTGCGCCGACCGCTGTGCGCCGGTGGCCTGGCGCCCGTCACCAGCGGCAGCACCGCCGAGCGGTCGTCGGAGGCCGCGCCAAGTGCCGAACGGTCTTCCTCGGCCAGCGTGAAGACGAAACGCGCGCGGCGGCACAGACGCTCTTCCACGCTCTCGAGCAGCCTTGCCTCGCGGCGGAATAACAGGCGCTGGAAGATGCCCGGGGCGGCAGCGGCATTTTCCCGCGCCGAAAGATGCTCGACATTGTGGGCGACGAAGATCGAAGGCCGCTCGTCGAAGAGTTTTTCGAAGGCGCCGGCGAACTGCACGGAATTAAGCACATAGCCGTCGAAGGGGCCGGCGCGCTCGATGGCGGCGAGGACTTCGGCATCGGAGACCGCACGCAACTTGGCCGACGCGAAGGTGAGGCCCGAAAGCACCGCCTTGCCCACCCAGGCAAGCTTTTGTAGCGCTGAAGCATTTTCGGTGCGCACGTCGACGGCACCCAGCACGATGGTGTTTTCAGGATCGGCCGCGGCTTTCCCCGGCCAGATGAAGCCGATGACGGTGACGCGCGCGCCGGCGCGCCGCAAGGCAGCGATGATTGCAGCATTGGCGATCTCGTAGCCCGATGCGAGAGCGCCATCGGGCACGATCGATGTGGCGAACAGCAGATGCATCTCACCTATCCTGTGGTGCAGCCGGTAGCAAAGCGCGGTGAACCCTTGATTAAACGCGCGCGCATCGACGACCCAAAACCTCGGCTTGAAGAGCCACTCCGTGAAAGGTGATTAACGAAACGTTATCGTCATGGTGCTAACAGAACTCGACCCACCATGCGGCTGACACGGATGATCCCTTTGCCATCGGACGGTTCGGTATCGATCGCGGGACGATCCCCCCGGCTTGACACGGAGGGCGTCGAAGCCGTCGTCACCTTGCCGACCTTCAAGCGGCCGGACCAGGTCCTGCAAACGCTGGCGTCGCTGCGGGCACAGCAGACCGGCAGGCGCTTTGCCGTCATCGTCATGGAGAACGAGGCCGAGGCGCGTGCCGGCGCCCAGGCGTCGCTGCCGCTGTTCGAGCGCGGCGACATACCGGGCATGGTGATCATCGCGCATCAGCGCGGCAATTGCAGCGCCTACAATGCCGGCTGGCAGACGGCGATCCTGCATTTCCCGAATTTCAGGCACCTGCTGGTCATCGACGATGACGAGATAGCCGATCCGCACTGGCTGGAACGGATGTGCGCGGCGGCCGAGAGCCTTGGCGCCGATGTTGTCGGCGGTCCGCAAGTGCCCGACTTCGCCGATCCCGCCCATGCGCGCTGGGCCAAGCATCCGGTCTTCGCGCCGCCCTACCGCAAGACGGGCCTCGTGCCGGCGCTCTATTCGTCCGGCAATCTCCTAGTGGGGCGCAACGTGCTTACCGCCATGGGGCCGCCGTTCCTCGACCTGAAATTCAATTTCATGGGCGGCGGCGATTCCGACTTCCTGAGCCGGGCGGCGCAGCGCGGCTTCGTGCTTGGCTGGTGCGCCGAGGCCAGCGTAACCGAGACAGTCCCGGCCCGGCGGGTCGAGGCCGACTGGATCCGCGCCCGCAGCCTGCGCAACGGCGTGATCTCGACGCTGGTCGAAAAGAAGAAACGCGCCGGCACCCCGCTGGCCGGCGTCAAGGTGTTGCTGAAGAGCCTGGCCCTGCTTGCCGCCTCGCCATTTCGCGGCGCCGCCAGGCTTGCACGGACAGGATCGCCGGCGGCCGCCATCTACCCTGTCCATGTGGCGCTGGGCCGCGTGCTGGCCGAATTCGGATATGCCAATGAGCAATACCGCCAGCCTGAAAAGAACTGAGCGCGCGCCGCTCAGCGCCGCGTTCACACGCGACGGCGTGGCAACCGCGATCGCGGCGCTGCTGTTCACCGTCATCCTGATATCCTTCCGCCCGTTCCAGCCCGCGGGCGCGGAACTCACCGGCGAAGGCGGCGACATCGTCAACCAGCTCGGCTTCGGCTCGCTCGGCGCCGTTTCCATCTTTTCGCTGATGGCGTTCGCCGAGCCGCGCATCGTGCGTTCGCTGCTCAGCCCTTCCTGGATGCTGATGCTGGGTTTCTTCTTCCTGTCGGTGGTGCTGGCGACAGACCCGCCCTCGGCGATGCGCGCCGCCTCCTTCACCATGATCGGCATCCTGACCATGGCGACCATCCTTGTGCTGCCGCGCGATGCGGACTCCTTCTCGAAGGTCATCATCTTCACCGCGGTGGCCGTCATGGGCCTGTCCTATCTCGGCCTCATCGTCTTTCCGCACGAGGCAATGCACACGGCCGATTCGCAGGAACCCGAACATGCCGGCCTGTGGCGCGGCGTCTTCACCCACAAGAACATCGCCGGCCCGGTCATGGCCTGCTTCAGTTTCGCCGGCCTCTATCTCTTCCGGCGCGGGCAGCGGTTCTGGGGCGCCGGAATTTTCTTCGCGGCGATGGTGTTCATGCTGCACACCGGATCCAAGACCACGGCCGGCCTGGTGCCGTTCTCGATCCTGATCGTCATGTTTCCAAGCATCGTCGGCATGCGGCTCGGCACGCCGATCCTGTTCGCGCTGGCGATCATCGCTACCGCGGTCGGCACGCTGGGCATCGTTTTCCTGCCGCCGGTGAAACAGCTGGCGGCGATCTATTTTCCCGGCCTGACCTATACCGGGCGCACCACGCTCTGGGAGTTCGCCGGCGAGATGCTGGCGAAGAAACCGTGGACCGGCTACGGTTATGAGAGTTTCTGGGGAACGCCGCTGCTGCTCAACCAGGATCAGCCCTTCGACCGACCGTGGGATATCAGGACCATCGTGCACGGCCATGACGGTTATCTCGACATCGCCGTGCTGATGGGCATTCCGGCGCTTTGCGTGGCGGTCTACACTTTCCTGATCGCCCCTTTGCGCGACTACATGCGCATTCCCTTGCGCAAGGAAAACATCTATCTCGGCGATTTCTTCATGATGGTGGTGCTGTTCGCCGCGCTCAACGCCTTCCTAGAAAGCTTCTTCTTCCACCGCGGCGATCCGGTGTGGCTGTTCTTCGTGCTCGGTGTGCTT
Source organism: Mesorhizobium sp. B264B1B (assembly GCF_020165765.1). Lineage (NCBI taxonomy): Bacteria > Pseudomonadati > Pseudomonadota > Alphaproteobacteria > Hyphomicrobiales > Phyllobacteriaceae > Mesorhizobium > Mesorhizobium sp. B264B1B. The sequence continues at coordinate 493,034 of NZ_JAIUIS010000003.1, read as the reverse complement.
GGGCTCAGACAAGTTTCGCTGCGCCCGGTCGCGCTGCGCAACGCCGGTCGTGGCGCGCGATTGGGCCACTCCACCTGACAGGGCTTCCCCGTTGATCCGCGAGCGTTTATGTGAAGCCTTTCCTCGGAGGGCTTTCGATGACGATCAGGCTTGTTCTCGCCGGCTGCGGCAATATGGGTTACGCCATGCTCTCGGGCTGGCTGAAATCCGGCAAGCTTGCACCGTCGTCCGTTTTCGTGGTCGAGCCCAATGCCGACCTGCGCCAGCGCGCGGCCGCACTGGGATGCGGAACGGCTGCCGACGCCACCGATATCCCGGCCGGTGCCGTGCCTGATCTCATCGTCATCGCCGTGAAGCCCCAGGTGATCCGCGACGTCACCGCCGCTTACAAACGTTTCGGCGAAGGGCGCACCACCTTCGTCAGCATTGCCGCGGGCACGCCGGTCGCCACCTTCGAGGAAATCCTGGGCGACCGCGCGCCTGTTGTGCGCTGCATGCCCAACACGCCTGCTTCCATTGGCAAGGGCATGATGGTGGTGTTTTCCAATCCGCTGGTTTCCGACGACACCAAGCGTTTCGTCGCCGACCTCTTGTCGGCCAGCGGCGAAGTGGCCACCATCGACGAGGAGGGACTGATGGATGCGGTGACCGCCGTGTCGGGATCGGGGCCGGCCTATATCTTCCATTTCATCGAAGCGCTGACCGTCGCCGCCGAGAAGGCGGGCCTGCCGGCGGCGACCGCCAGGCTGCTCGCCATGCAGACCGTCTATGGTGCCGCCTCCCTCGCCGCCGAAAGCGGCGAGGAGCCGGGCCTGCTGCGCCAGCAGGTGACCAGCCCGAACGGCACGACGGCGGCGGCGCTTGGTGTGCTGATGGGCGAGGACCGGTTGACCAATCTCCTCACGCAAGCGGTGGAAGCGGCGCGGCTGCGGTCGATCGAACTGGGGAAATAGAGCAGACTCCCTAGGCCAGATCGGTATGCGAGAAGTCGTTGCCTTTGTAGAGCAGAGCAGAGCCACGACTCTTTGCGCATGCATAGGACAGGCAATCGGCCAGGTTGAGTTGGGCGGGATGCCCGCGTCCTTTTCCATAGTCTGAAAAAGCTTGGACCGCGAGCTTGGCGTCGCCGGCGTCGATCGGAACGATTTCGATTTCGGACTCGCGCAGAAAAGCCTCTATCGCCACTTCAGCGACAAGCGGCTCAACGGCCAGCATAGTTGAAAGCCGCATAGCCGCTTCGAGCACCACCAACGCGGAAGTAATTTTGCGAGGTGCTACCGCGATGCGGTTGCTCCACTCGCCAGCATCTCCCTCTCCCGAAAGAATTGCGACGACCACCGAGGTGTCGACAAACATCAAGAGTGGCCCCACATCTCATCGATCTCATCCTTGTCTACGGGCCGGCCGCCATGACCAGCTCTGGCTTTGAGTTCATCAGCGATGGCAGCCAGCCGCTGCGCCAACGGAGCGCGTCCACTTTCCCGTTTCAGTTCGGACTCAAGAGCTTCGATCACCGCCTCGGTCATCGAAATCTTGCGTTTGGCGGCGAGCCGCTGTGCCAGCTCACGTGCACGCGGGTCCCTGATCTGGAGGTTCATTGGTCGATCCTCAGCGTCATCTGCCATTACAATATAGTGCATCTGTCATGACAGCGCCACAACGGGCTTATTTTTCGTACAGCATCTCATCCTGCAGCCGGCGCAGAGCGAACAGTCTCGTCGCCCGGTCGGGTGCGGCGTTGTCGGCCGTCAACAGCTCGCCTTTCCTCACCGGTTTCAGCACCTTGCCGCCCTCGAGTAGGCCGACCGGCACGGCACGCCGGGCGCGAGCGTCTTCGACGGTCATCGTCCAGGAGCGATAGCAGGTCTCGCCGATCGCATCGAAGGTTTCGCCGGCGGCCAGATCCCGCTTGGCGACGGCGCATACCTCGGCGACCGGCCTTGGCAGCGGCACCATGTCGGGCTTGCCGAAGAGCACGATGCGGGCCGCCGTCAGCGGCACTTCCAGCGAGGTCAAATGGTAGGGTCGGAACAGGCTGTAATAGGGACCGTGGCCGATATGCAGGTCGTCCATGCGCTCGACGATGCGCGGGTGGGTCGCCTCGACGATGACGAAGACACCGGGTGCGACACCCTTGCCGATGGTGTAGTCGACAACGCCCTTTTTCGTGAGCAGCCCGCCATGCTCGCGCGGAATGAGCACCTTGACGAGGTCGTCGCGGTCGGCCTTCGGGCCGTGCATGCCGGGCACGTCGGGCACCAGCCCGGTGGCGTTGGCGATGGCGCACATCTCGACCATGGTTTTCGAACCGTCGACGAACTCGACCAGCATGCGCGGGTTCATGTTGCGGCGGATCGCTTCCTCGCGATAGTCGTCGGGCACGGCATCGTGGTTAAGCGGGTTGTTCTTGCCCTTGCCGGCCGAGACGATGGTCAAGTCCAGTGCGGAGGCGAACTCGATCAGCTCCATGCAGCTCGAGGGCTCGTCTCCGGCGCCGACCGAATAGACGACGCCGAGGCGATCTGCCTGCTGCTTGAGATAGCAGCCGATAGTGACGTCGGCCTCGACATTCATCATCACCAGATGCTTGCCATGCTGCATCGCCATCAGGTCGAAGTCGGCGGCGACGCCGGGCTTGCCGGTGGCGTCGATGACGACGTCGATCAGCGGATTGGTGACCAGCATCTCGTTGGAGGTGATGGCGATCTTTCCCGACTCGATCGCCGCGGTGACTTTCGAAGCGGTATCGGCTTCGACGGCCATCGCTTCGTCACCATAGGCGATGCGGACCGCTTCGCGCGCCGTATGCGGACGTCTTGTCGAGACCGCGCAGACCGAAATGCCGGGCATCAGCATGCCTTGCGTGACCAGATCGGTGCCCATTTCGCCCGAACCGATGACGCCGATGCGTACCGGGCGGCCCTCGGCGGCACGGCTGGCGAGATCGCGGGCGAGCCCGGTCAAGGCGACATTGGTCATGCGGGGATGTCCACAGCTTCCTGGTTCGCGTCGGATTAGCAGGGAATAGCTCCTCCTTGCCAACGAAACTGGCCTCGGCCCGTCAATTTCCCATGAAATCGCGCAGGACAGATGCGCTCGCCACGGTTCGGTTGGCCCAAAGACTGGGCTCCGAACTCGGCGACAAAGACCTGACGACTGCCAGTCCGCTGTGCCGGCAGTTTCTCCTGATAGGAATTTTTTCTTGACTGGGTGAGGGCAACTATGCTACATATTTGCCCATGGTGCTGAGTTGCGCCAAGGGCCCGCCGCACAGGCGGGTTTTTCCGTTCAATGGTCCGTCAAGAGCGCACAGGCGAAGGCTCCGTCAGCCCGGATGCCTTGGGTTCAAAGACTTGCCAATTGACATTGCCTTGAACTGCCTCAATAAAACATTCGTTCGCCAGCGAAGGCAAATGTTCATCCCGCATCACCGAGCGGGACGCATTCCGCCTCGCGGGCAGAACGGGGAGTGCCTTTGCGCCGAGGTTGGCGGCAAAGGCGTTGGAGGTCAACGGAGCATCATTTCGAACCCGGGGGTCGGGCTCGGTGCTCCAGGGGAGGACAAATGGATACTATTCTTGCGGGCCTCAAAGGGGCCATCGACACGCTCGGCGCAACAGTGCTGCTGCCGATCGTCATTTTCATCATAGCCGTCGTTCTGGGCGCAAAGGTCAGCAAGGCTTTTCGCGCCGCGGTCACCATCGGCGTCGCCTTCATCGGCATCAACCTCGTGCTTGGCCTGATGTTCACGTCGATCGGCGACGTCGCCAAGGCCATCGTCACCAACACCGGCATTCATCGCGACATCATCGATGTCGGCTGGCCGTCGGCGGCCGCCATCGCCTTCGGCTCGTCGGTCGGCCTGTGGGTCATCCCCGTCGGCATCCTGGTCAACATCGTGCTGTTGCTGACGCGCATGACGCGCACGCTCAATGTCGACGTCTGGAACTTCTGGCACTTCGCCTTTGTCGGCTCGCTGGTCGTGGCGGCGACCGACAATCTGGCCTACGGCATCGCCATCGCGGCATTGGTCGCGGCACTGTCGCTGCTGTTCGCCGACTGGTCGGCGCGCGCAGTGCAGCAGTTCTACGGCGTGCCCGGCATTTCGGTGCCGCACCTGGCTTCCGCGCAGATCCTGCCGATCGCCATCATCCTGAACTGGATCATGGACCGCATTCCCGGCATCAACCGCATCAACATCAACACCGAGACGATCGAGCGCCGGTTCGGCGTGTTCGGCGAACCTGTCGTGCTCGGCTTGATCATCGGCCTCGTGCTCGGCGCCATCGCCTTCTACAATGCCGGCGATCTCGGCACGGTGCTCGCCAAGGTGCTGGGCACCGGCATGACCCTGGCAGCCGTCATGCTGCTTTTGCCGCGCATGGTGAAGATCCTGATGGAGGGCCTGATCCCGGTCTCCGACGCGGCGCAGGAATTCGTGCGCAAGCGCACCGGCGACCGCGAGCTTCTGGTCGGCCTGGACTCCGCCATCCTGATCGGTCATCCCGCCGCGATCTCGTCATCGCTGATCCTTGTGCCGATCGCGATCATCCTGTCGGTGATCCTGCCGGGTAACCGCGTCATCCTGTTCGCTGACCTGGCGGTCATTCCCTTCATCGTCGCCATGACCGCGCCATTGGTCAAAGGCAATGTGTTCCGCATGGTGGTGATCGGCACGGTGACGCTGGCGATCGGCTTCTACGTCGCCAACGCGCTGGCGCCGCTGTTCACAAGTGCTGCCGTCGCCTCGGGCTTCAAGCTGCCGGCAGACGCGCTGCAGATCACCTCCGTCGTCGACGGCTTCCTGTGGGTGCCCTATGTGATCATCGAGGCGATCCAGGGACTTGGCCTTACCGGCATCGTCGTGATCGCCGTGGTCATCGCGGCACTGTTCGTCCTCTATCGCCGCAACACGCTCGGCTGGGAACGGGCAGCGGGCGCCGAGGACGAGCCGGCCGAAGGCACGGCCTGAGCCTCATCACGCCTGACGTTTGAAATGATCGTGCGCCCTCCCCGGGCGCACGATTTTGTCGACGGAGCAAAAACATGTCTGACAGCCTCATGCAGCTTCTGGACCCCGAAGCGATCGTGCTCGGATCCGATGCCTCGACCAATGAGCAGATCATCCGCATCCTGGCCGGCCGGCTGGAGACGCTCGGCTATGTCAAAAATTCCTACGCCGACGCGGTCGTGCGTCGCGAGTTGACCATCCCGACAGGACTGCCGCTGGAGCGCCCCGACAATGTCGCGGTGCCGCACACCGATCCCGAACATGTCCTGAAGCCCGGGATCGCTTTGGGCACATTGAAGCGCCCCGTCGTCTTCGCCAACATGGAAGACCCCGACGAGAAGCTGCCGGTCGGCTTCGTCTTCCTGCTTGCCATCAATGACAAGGACAAGCAGATTGAAGCGCTGCAGGCCGTCATGGCCACCATCCAGAATCCAGATGCATTGGACGGCCTGAGGTCGGCCACGACGCTACACGACGTTCGGGCCGTGCTCGGCTGAACAAGGAGAAGCAAGAGATGTCCAGACAGAAAACAATTCTCTTTGCCTGCGGCACGGGCATAGCCACCTCAACCGCGGTCAACGTCGCCGTGACCGAGGCGATGAAGCAGCGCGGCCTGACCTTCAACGCCCAGCAGGCCAAGGCGACCGAAGTGCCGGGGCTGGCCGACAGCGTCGACTTCATCGTCGCCACGACGCCGATCTCGGCTTCGGTGACCAAGCCGGTCATCAAGGGCCTCGCCTTCCTCACCGGCATCGGCAAGGACAAGGTGCTCGACGAGATCGAGGCGCAACTGCGCAAGTAGGCCGCGGCGCGCTCGGTTTCAGGTCACCCTGACGTAGCTCGTCATGCCCGACTTCTGATGCTCGATGATGTGGCAGTGCAGCAGCCAGTCGCCGGGGTTGTCGGCGACGAAGGCGAGGCTCACCTTCTCGTTGGGCTGGATGAGATAGGTGTCTGAAATCAGCGGCTGCACGGGCCGAGTCGAGGATGACAGCACTTTGAAGCTCATGCCGTGCAAATGCATCGGATGCGATTGCGGCGTCAGGTTCTCCATGTCGATGACATAGCTCCTGCCAAGCTTCAATTCGGCCAGCGGCGCGGTCGGATCCGGCGTGTCACCCGGCCACGGCACCTTGTTGATGGCCCAGAAACTGTAGCCGAGCGAACCGCATATGCCGTCGCTCGGAATGTTCTCGGCCGTGGCGCTGAGCGCCAGCGAAATATGCTGGGCAGCGGAGAGATCGACCTCCGCCACCGGATTGGCCTCCAGCGGCGCGACATCACGAATGTCGCGCTTCAGCGACTGGCCGACCGCACGCAAGGTCGCCAGCACCTTGGGTTTGGTGCCCCTGACGTCCCGCAGGCTCACGACCGCGCCCTCCGCGTCCGGCATGCGGATGGCGAGTTCCATGCGCTGTCCCGGGCCAAGCAGCAAGGCATCGGGCGAAAAACGCTGCGGCACCGGATTGCCATCCTGCGCGATCACCGTCGCCTCCGCGCCGTCGACGCGAAAGGCATGGATGCGCGTCACGTCGGTGATGGCGACGCGCAGCCGCACCAGCCCGCCGGCCGGCGCGTCATAGTGCGGCTGGTCGAGCCAATTGGCCGTGCGCACCGTGCCATAGGTGCCGGTTCTCGCGGCATCGCGCGGCCGGAACTGGTCGATGAACTGGCCATCGTCGCCGAGACGCCAGTCGCGCAGATTGAGGACGATTTCGGCATCGAATTTCGGATCACCGGGATTTTCGACCACGATGACGCCGGTCAGGCCGTGCCCCATCTGCTCCAGCGTGTTGCAATGCGGGTGGTACCAGAAGGTGCCGGCATCGGGCGGCGTGAAGGCATAGTCGAAATGATCGCCGGTATAGACGTAGGGCTGGACCAGGAACGGAACGCCGTCCATCTTGTTGGGGACCCGAACGCCGTGCCAATGGATCGTCGTCGGGTCGTCGATGGCGTTGACGAGCCGGGCGGCGAAGGGCTCGCCCTTTTTCATCCTCAGCACCGGCGGCATTCCGGCGCTGCCATAGGTCAGCACTTCCCGGGTCGGGCCGATCTCCATCAGCCTGGCCTGGATTTTGGCCGTCTGCAGCACCACCGGCTCGGGGCCGGCGGCGGCCCAGCCGCCAAGCCTCCCCATCGCGGCGAGCCCGCCCGCACCGGCAAACGCTGCCGATTTCAGAAGTCGACGGCGTGTGATCAAGGTCATGCTGCGCTCCAGCGGGAAAGCCCTCGGAATCGCCGACTTGGATCATGATCGGGCGGCCAGCGCAAATGCCGATATCGGCATTTGCATCCCGATGAAGCCGCAACCAGCGCCGTCTGCGCGGACGGCGCTTCGCCCTGCGACTCTGATCGGGACGACGGCCGCCAGGTCATGCTTCAAGGCACTGACCGGAGCGGACTCGCCCGGGTCGCCAATGCCGATGTTTTCAACCGTCCGATCGGGCGGGTGGGTAGCGGAAGGGCGTCAAGCGGTCGCCCCCTATGGGCAGGCGCTCGTCGCGGAGGAAAGCAAGCAGGCCGATTTGCTCCCGCCATGAAAGCGCGACGAGAACCAACCTTGCGCGAAATCTCGGATTCAGGTGCCGGATGCGCCTTTTTTTGCCCGTTCGTGCCGCAAGGGCTTAAGAATGGGACGGATGGCGCTGAAAATGTCGGGCAGTCTGGTGCTGCGAGAGAGGATTGAACTCTCGACCTCTCCCTTACCAAGGGAGTGCTCTACCACTGAGCTACCGCAGCCGCTGATGGCGGGGCTTCTGCCATATCGAACCGGCAAGCGCAAGGCCAAGTGCAAAGCATCTGTGAAAGCCTTTGCCGGATACGTTTTGATGACATGGCCGCGCCACAATGTTGGTTATGCCTGAAATAGCGGCCTGGCCGGCCGCCGGCTAGGACGGGACGATGAACGACAAGACAATTCCACCGAAAAAGGGCGGCACCGGCCGCAAGGACCGGCTCGCCGAGCAGCTGCGCGCGAATCTGCTGAAACGCAAGGCACAGTCGCGCTCGCGGCGCGCCGGCGAGGCCGACAAGCGGCCGGACGGGGTCGGCGCGGCGAAGGAAATACAAAAAGATTAACTCAAATCCGCCACTCTTGGGTCGGGTGCCAGGAAATCCTATTTCTTGAACCAGCTTGGCCGATGGTCTAGACGGGCCGATAATCAAACGATTGAAACCGGCTTTCAGGGCCGAGGGGATAGTCTTCATGGATCGCATCAGAATTGTCGGCGGCAACAAGCTCGCCGGAAGCATTCCGATCTCGGGCGCGAAAAACGCCGCCCTGCCGCTGATGATCGCGTCGCTTCTGACAGACGACACGCTGACGCTCGAAAACGTGCCGCATCTGGCCGATGTCGAGCAGCTGATCCGCATCCTGGGCAATCACGGCGTCGATTATTCGGTCAACGGACGCCGCGAAAAGCAGAATGAAGGCTATTCGCGCACCATCAATTTCTCCGCCCGCAACATCGTCGACACGACGGCCCCCTACGAGCTGGTGTCGAAGATGCGCGCTTCGTTCTGGGTCATCGGCCCGCTGCTGGCCCGCATGGGCGAGGCCAAGGTGTCGCTTCCGGGCGGTTGCGCCATCGGCACGCGGCCGGTCGACCTGTTCCTGGAAGGCCTGCAGGCGCTGGGCGCCGACATCGACGTCGACACCGGCTACGTTATCGCCAAGACCAGGAATGGCCGCCTCGTCGGCAACCGTTACGTCTTTCCGAAAGTGTCGGTCGGCGCCACCCATGTGCTGATGATGGCGGCGTCGCTCGCCAAGGGCGAGACGGTGCTTGAAAACGCCGCCTGCGAGCCCGAGATCGTCAACCTCGCCGAATGCCTCAATGCCATGGGCGCCAAGATTTCCGGCGCCGGCACGCCAACCATCACCATCGACGGCGTCGAGGCGCTGTCGGGCGCGCGCGTGCGCGTCATCCCGGACCGGATCGAGACCGGAACCTATGCCATGGCCGTCGCCATGACCGGCGGCGACGTCGTGCTCGAGGGCGCGCGTCCCGATTTGCTGCAGACCGCGCTGGACGTGATCGCGCAGACGGGCGCCGAGATCACGCCGACCAATTCCGGCATCCGCGTCAAGCGCAACGGCGCCGGCATTTCACCGGTCAACGTGACGACGGCGCCCTTCCCGGCTTTCCCGACCGATCTGCAGGCGCAGTTCATGGGGCTGATGACCATGGCCAAGGGCAAGTCGCGCATCACCGAGACGATCTTCGAAAACCGCTTCATGCATGTGCAGGAACTGGCGCGCCTGGGCGCACACATCACACTTTCGGGCCAGACGGCGATCGTCGACGGCGTGCCGAAATTGAAAGGCGCGCCTGTCATGGCGACCGACCTTCGCGCTTCCGTTTCGCTGGTCATTGCCGGCCTGGCGGCCGAAGGCGAAACCACGGTCAACCGCGTCTATCATCTCGACCGCGGCTTCGAGCGGCTGGAGGAAAAGCTGTCCAATTGCGGCGCGGTGATCGAACGGATCTCGGCTTAGGCCGATCCCCGCCCGCCTCACGGCTGCACGGACCGGAATGACCTCCGGATTCCTGTTCGAGCATGATCTTTTCCGAAAAGCGGTTTCCACTTTTCGGGATCATGCTCTAACAGAAGGCTGAACAGTCAATTTTCAGGTGCGAAATCCGCATGAACGGCCTTAAGCTTATCGCCCTCGACGACCAGGACCTGAGCATCGTCTCCGCCCATGTCCAGGACGCCGTGATGAAAGTCTCGGACCTTGAATACCTTCCCGCGGCCAAGCGTTTCGTGCTGACCATGAACCGTTTCGTCTGGGAGGCCAAATCGGGCTTCTTTCGCCAGCACAACGAACGGCGCCAGGCCGTGCTGCATTTCGATCGGGTTCTGGGCGCCAAGACCAGCGGCATAGCCCGCGACAAGCCGGCCGAAGTGCTGTCGCTGCTGGCGATCAGCTTCATCGAGATCAGCAAGCCGGCCGGCATCGTCGAGCTGATCTTTTCGGGAGGCGGCGCAATCATGCTCGATGTCGAATGCATCGAGGCCCGCCTTGCCGATGTCGGCGGCGCGTGGGAAGCCACGTCGCGTCCCGTGCACAGGGCCTGAGCGATGGCCATCACGCTTCGCCAGTCCGACGCCGATTTCGAACAGCGTTTCGCCGCTTTCCTCACCACCAAGAGAGAAGTGTCGGCCGATGTCGACGCGGCCGTGCGCCAGATCATCGCGCGCGTGCGCGCCGACGGCGACGCCGCCCTCGTCGACTTTACCAGACGCTTCGACCGGGCCGACCTCAGGGAACTCGGCATTGCCGTGTCGAAGGACGAGATCGCCCGCGCCTATGCCGCTTGCGACCACCAGACGATCGAGGCGCTCGAATTCGCGCGCGACCGCATCCGCGCCTATCACGAGCGGCAGCGGCCGAAGGACGACCGCTTTACCGACGCCGCGGGCGTCGAGCTCGGCTGGCGCTGGACCGCGGTCGAGGCGGTCGGGCTTTACGTGCCGGGCGGTACTGCGAGCTATCCGAGTTCGGTGCTGATGAACGCCATACCGGCCAAGGTCGCCGGCGTGGAGCGCATCGTCATGGTGGTGCCGGCACCCGGCGGCGTCATCAATCCGCTTGTGCTGGTGGCGGCCGACCTTGCCGGCGTGCCGGAAATCTATCGCGTCGGCGGCGCCCAGGCGATCGCTGCCCTGGCCTATGGCACCGAGACGATCAAGCCGGTCGCCAAGATCGTCGGCCCTGGCAACGCCTATGTCGCGGCGGCCAAGCGCCAGGTGTTCGGCACCGTCGGCATCGACATGATCGCCGGCCCCTCGGAAGTGCTGGTCGTGGCCGACGGCGACAATGATCCCGACTGGATCGCCGCCGATCTCCTGGCCCAGGCCGAACATGACGCGTCCGCGCAGTCGATCCTGATCACCGACGATCCGGCCTTTGGCAAGGCGGTGGAGGAGGCGGTCGAACGGCAGCTGCCAAACCTGCCACGGGCGGAGACGGCAGCGGCGAGTTGGCGCGATTTCGGCGCGGTGATCGAGGTCGAGGCGATCGAGGCGGCGCTGCCTCTGGTCGACCGCATCGCGGCCGAGCATGTCGAACTGGCAATCGACGACGCCGAGGGCTTCCTGTCGCGGATGCACAATGCCGGTGCCGTGTTTCTCGGCCGCCATACGCCGGAAGCCATCGGGGACTATGTCGGCGGTTCCAACCACGTGCTGCCGACGGCGCGCTCGGCGCGTTTCTCGTCAGGGCTTTCGGTACTCGATTTCGTCAAGCGCACCTCGATCCTGAAGCTCGGGCCCGAGCAATTGCGCGCGCTGGCGCCCGCCGCGATCGCGCTGGCCAAGGCGGAAGGGCTCGACGCGCATGGACGCTCCGTCGCTATCCGGCTGAACATGTAGGCGCCATGTCGGGCTCCGATCAAACCCGGGCGAGGCTGATCGATGTCGAACTCGATGAATCGATCGGCCGTTCGACGCCCGACGTCGAGCACGAACGCGCGGTGGCGATCTTCGACCTGATCGAGGAGAACAGTTTTCAACCGGTCAATGACAGCGGCGCCGGCCCCTACCGGCTGAAGCTGTCGCTGGCCGAGTCCCGCCTGGTTTTCGCCGTGACGCGCGACGACGGTTCCGCCGTGGTGACCCATATCCTGTCGCTGACGCCGCTCAGGCGCATCGTCAAGGACTACTACATGATCTGCGAAAGCTATTACGACGCCATTCGCTCCTCGACGCCGAGCCATATCGAGGCGATCGACATGGGTCGCCGCGGCCTGCACAACGAGGGTTCGCAGACGTTGATGGACCGGCTCGCCGGCAAGATCGACATCGATTTCGACACGGCGCGCCGGCTGTTCACGCTGGTCTGCGTGCTCCATTGGCGGGGTTAACCCCTGACCGCCGGCGCACCGCCCCGTTCGATCCTGTTCCTGTGCGGCATGAATGCCGTGCGCTCGCCGATGGCCGAGCTGTTGGCGCGGCGCATGCTGCCGGCCAGCACCTTCGTCGCCTCCGCGGGCGTGCGCAGCGGCGAGCGTGACCCGTTCGTCGATGCCGTACTTGCCGAGGAAGGCCTGTCGCTGGGCGAGCGCCATCCAAGGACGATGGACGAGCTGGAAGACGACTATTTCGATCTCATCGTCACGCTCGCGCCGGAGGCGCACCATGCCGCGCTGGAGCTCACCCGCTCGCTCGCCGTTGAGGTCGAATACTGGCCGACGCCGGATCCTACCGGCGCCAGCGGCACGCGCGAGCAGATCATCGCGGCCTATCGCGATGTGCGCGAACGGCTGAAGTTGCGCATAGGCCGACGTTTTTTGCTTCCAGAAGAAAAAACCGCGACGGATTAAGCGTGTTCACAAGCCGACGATTATCATATAGGTTCCGCCGAATTTCCGGCTAGAGTCGGATGCGGTTGGGTCTCTTCGACCTGACAGCTTCCGACTCTAGATCAAAGAAGTAGAGCATGATGTCGTCCGAAAACCGCTTCATACTTTTCGGCATCATGCTCTAAACGCCGGGAAACCATCCAAGCAAAGGTATCGAATGCCGAAGGAAGAAGTCCTCGAGTTTCCGGGTGTCGTCACGGAACTGCTGCCCAACGCCATGTTCCGGGTGAAACTCGAAAACGAACACGAAATCATAGCCCATACGGCCGGCCGCATGCGCAAGAACCGCATCCGCGTGCTGACCGGCGACAAGGTCCTGGTCGAGATGACGCCCTACGACCTGACCAAGGGCCGCATCACCTATCGTTTCAAGTAAGATCAAGGCCGACTGGTCCGCGATGAGCATTTTGCTGAAGCTGGTGCTTGCCTCGGGTTCGCCGCGCCGCATCGAACTCCTGCAGCAGGCCGGCATCGAACCGGACCGCATATTGCCCGCCGACATCGACGAGACGCCGCTGCGTGCCGAGCATCCGCGCTCGCTGGCCAAAAGGCTGTCGAAGGAAAAGGCCGAAAAGGCATTTGCCTCACTGAAGTCGGAAACCGACTACGCGCCGGCCTTGGTGCTGGCCGCCGACACGGTGGTCGCTGTCGGGCGGCGCATCCTGCCCAAGGCCGAGACGCTCGATGATGCCGCCAACTGCCTCGGACTGCTGTCGGGGCGTTCGCACCGGGTCTATTCCGGCATCTGCCTGATCACGCCCGGCGGCAAACTGCGCCAGCGGCTGGTCGAGACGCGGGTGCGGTTCAAGCGGCTGCCGCGCGAGGAGATCGACGCCTATGTCGCGTCGGGAGAATGGCGCGGCAAGGCCGGCGGCTATGCCGTACAGGGGCTTGCGGGCGCTTTCGTCGTCAAGCTGGTCGGCTCCTACACCAATGTCGTCGGCTTGCCGCTTTACGAGACCGTAGCGTTGCTTTCGGGCGAAGGCTTCAAGGTCCATCACAACTGGTCCTCGGCGCGGCCATGAGCGCGGACGACAAGGTGACGCCGCTGCGGCCAAGGCGCCCCTGCCCCGAATGCGGCAAGCCTTCGGCGCGCGAGACCTACCCGTTCTGCTCCAAGCGCTGCAAGGACATCGACCTCAACCGCTGGCTGAAGGGCGCCTATGTCATCAAAGCCCGCGACGACGAGGAAGAACCCGACGCCGACGAGCCGAAATAAGCTAAGAGCGACGCTTGGTCAGGCGGCTTCAGTCTTGCGGCTCACGCGCGCCCAGGCCGGCAGCCAGTCGCCGTGAGCGGCAAGAAGCTCGTCCACCAGTGACCATATCTGGTCGAGGTCGAGCTCGGCTGCCGTGTGCGGATCCATCATCGCCGCATGATAGATGTGTTCCCGGTTCTCGCTCGTCAGCGCCCGCACCGTCAGTTCCTGCACGTTGATGTTGGTGCGGATCAGCGCCGTCAATTGCGGCGGCAGGTCGCCGATGTAAGTCGGCTGGATGCCGGAGGCGTCGACCAGGCACGGCACCTCGGCGGCGCACTCGCGGGGCAGCGAGGTGATGCAGCCATTGTTGCGAACATTGCCGTAGATCACCGACGGCTCGCCGGTCCAGACCGAATTCATGATCGAGGAGGCATATTCCTTCGACTGCTCGACTTCGATGCGCTCGGCCGAACGGTAGGCCTCCGCCTGCCCCTGCCAACGCTCGATCTGCTCGATGCAGCGCTTGGGATATTCATCCAGCGGGATACCGTATTTCTCGATCAGGTCGGGACGGCCGCTCTTGATGAAATAGGGCGTGTATTCGGCGAAATGCTCCGAGCTTTCGGTGACAAAATAACCGAGCCGGGTCAGCATCTCGTAACGCACCTTGTTGGGGCAGCGCGGATTCCAGCCGGGCTTGGGCGCACGCCCTTCGCGATAGGCGCGCAGGAGATCCGGGTAGAGGTCGCGGTAGGAGCCGTCAGCCTGGCGGTGCTCGAACTTCAGGTAGAAGGCCATGTGGTTGATGCCGGCGGAGCGATAGCGGATGTCCTCGTAGGGAAGATCGAGATCGTGCGCCAGTTCCATCGCGGTGCCCTGCACCGAGTGGCAGAGGCCGACCTGCCTGATCTCTGGATATTTCTCCGATATCGCCCAGGTGTTGATCGCCATCGGGTTGACGTATTGCAGCATGATCGCCTCGGGGCAGACGGCGAGCATGTCCTCGCAGATCTTCCACAGATGCGGCACGGTCCTCAGGCCTCGCATGATGCCGCCGATGCCGAGCGTGTCGGCTATGGTCTGGCGCAGGCCATATTTCTTCGGCACTTCAAAGTCGGTGACGGTGCAGGGCTCGTAGCCGCCGATCTGGAAGGCGACGACGACGAAATCGGCACCGGCCAGCGCCTTGCGCTGGTCGGAATAGGTCTCCGCTTTCGCCTTCACGCCGAGCGTCGCGATCAGCTTGTTGACGACGACGGCACTCTCTTCCAGCCGCTGCGGATCGATGTCCATCAGCGCGATCGTCGCGCCCGAAAGCGCCGGCCGCTGCAGCACGTCGCCGACGATGTTCTTCATGAACACGGTCGAGCCGGCGCCGATGAAAGTGATCCTGGGATGTCTTGCCACGCTAACCTCCGGCATGTGTTCAGGCCACGTCGAAAGCGGCCCGGACGAGCCGTTCGGTGTAGGCGGTCTTGGGATTGGTGAGGACCTCGTCGACAGGTCCCTGTTCGACGATCTTGCCGTGCTGCATGACGATGACGCGGTGGCACAGAGCGCGAACCACCTTGAGATCGTGCGAGATGAAGAGATAACTCAGGCCGCGCTCGTCCTGCAGCTTGCGCAAGAGATCGATGATCTGCGCCTGGACGGAGAGGTCGAGCGCTGATGTCGGTTCGTCGAGCAGGATGAATTCCGGTTCCAACGCGATGGCTCGGGCAATCGCGACGCGCTGCCGCTGTCCGCCGGAGAACTCGTGCGGAAATCGCGAAAGGATGTCGCCCGGCATGCCGGCGCTTACCAGCGCCTCGCGCACCCGCTCGACCCGCTCGCGCCGCGTCGCCCCGATGCCGTTGACGATCAGCCCTTCCTCGATGATCTGCCCGATCGTCATGCGCGGGTTGAGCGAGGAGAACGGATCCTGGAAGACGACCTGCATGCGCGATCGCAGCGGCCGCATCTCGGCCCGTGACAGCCCATGGATCGGCTGGCCGTCGAAACGGATCTCGCCGCGCTTGGCATCGATCAACCTGAGCAGGCACTGGCCGAATGTGGTCTTGCCGGAGCCGGATTCGCCGACCAGTCCCAGTGTTTCGTGGCGGCAAAGCTTGAGATCGAGATCGTCGACGGCGACCAGCTCGCGCCAGTCCGGTTTGAGGAAAGTGCCGTGGCGCAGCATGAAGCAGACGCGCACCCCGTTCGCTTCGAGAATGGTGCCGGAGCCCTCCGGCAGCGGCTGTGGCCGCCCGCGCGGTTCAGAGGCGAGCAGTCGTTGCGTATAAGGATGCTGGGGATCGGAGAACAGACGTTCGGTGACGTTGTGTTCGCGCATTTCTCCATGCTGCATGACATAGACGTAGTCGGAGAATTTGCGCACGACCGTGAGGTCATGGGTGATCAGGATCACCGCCATGCGCAGCTCTTTTTGCAGGTTGCGGATCAGGTTCAGGATCTGCGCCTGGACGGTGACGTCGAGCGCCGTCGTCGGCTCGTCGGCGATCAGCACGTCGGGATCGTTAGCCAGCGCCATGGCGATCATCACGCGCTGGCGCTGGCCACCCGAGAGCTGATGCGGATATTGCTTGAGCCGCGCGACCGGATCCGGGATCTGGACATGCTGCAAGAGTTCGAGCGCCCGCGCCCAGGCTTGCCGCCGGCCGACCTTGCGATGAACCCTGATCGCCTCGACGATCTGGCTGCCGATCGTATAGATCGGATTGAGCGAGCTCATCGGCTCCTGGAAGATCATCGAGATGCGGTTGCCGCGCAGCTTGCGCCGGGCGCTCTCGGGGAACTTCAGGATGTTCTGCCCATCATAACAGACGGTCGATCTCGGCGACACGGTGGCGCGCCGGGACAGCAATCCCATGACGGTGCGCGCCGTTACCGATTTGCCGGAACCGGATTCGCCGACGATGGCGATCGTCTCGCCGCGATAGAGCTGGAACGAGACGTCCTTGACCGCCTCGACCGTGCCGTGCTCGACCTTGAAGGCGACCTCGATGTTGCGGGCATCGATGACGGGTTCTCCCTGGCGTCCGTCATGGTCGTGCCGGACGGAAGGTGCGAAAGGTTCGGCGAGCGCGAGCGTCATCCCAGCCACCTCAATAAGGATCGACGGCGTCGCGCAGCCCGTCGCCCAGCGCGTTGAAGGCAAAGACGGTGACCAGCACGAAACCGACCGGCGACAGTATCCACGGATAGGTGCCTATGACGGAGTAGGTCGCGGTGTCCTGCAGCATCAGCCCCCAGGAGATCAGCGGCGGTTTCACCGCAAAGCCGAGAAAACCGAGGAAGGATTCGAGCAGCACAACCGTCGGGATCGCCAACGTCACCGCAACGATCACATGGCTCATCACATTGGGGAAAATGTGCTGCATGATGATGCGCCGGTCGGTGGCGCCCACCGCCATGGCGGCACGTACGTATTCAATGCGCGCAAGCGCCAGCGTCTTGCCGCGCACCTCGCGCGACATCTGCGCCCAGCCCAGCGCCGACATCACGATGATGACGAAGGCGAGGAAGACGTTTGTGGGCGCGGTGACCGGGATCAGCGTCGTCAGCGCCAGATAGAGCGGCAGTTGCGGGAAGGCCAGCACGAGTTCGACGAAGCGCTGCATCCAGACATCGAACCGACCGCCGAAATAGCCGGAAGCCATGCCGACCGTAGTGCCGATGACGGTGATGATGAAGACCACCGTCAGCGCGATCATCAGCGAGACGCGCGAGCCGTAGATGGCGCGCGAGAGCACGTCGCGTCCAAACTTGTCGGTGCCGAGGAAATGCACCGGCTGGCCGTCCATCGAGCCGAAGAAATGCCGGTTCGCCGCAATGAGCCCGAAGAGCCTGTAGGGCGCACCCTCGACGAAGAAGCCGAGCAGTCGTGGATGATCATAGTCGGGACCGACGATGGGCTGAAAGGTGACCGGATCGAGATCCGCCGAATCCGCCAGCGCATAGACCCGGGGCCGGGCGACGAAATCGCCGTCCCTGTCGTGGAAAACAGGGGTTTGCGGCGGCGCGAAGGCGACATCGGTCACCTTCGGGTCCATCGGCGCCAGGAACTCGGCGAATACCGCCATGAGGATCAGCAGCACGACGAGCCAGAACCCCGCCATGCCGGTCCAGGAGCGCTTCAGCCGGCGCCAGACGAGCGCGGTGTAGCTCTCGTTGCCGCGCGCGGGTCTCTCGACGGGTCCTTTGGCCGGCAGCGGCGGTGGCGATGTATCGCGGGCCAACATCTAGCTCTCCCCGAACTGGCGCACGCGCGGATCGAGCAGGACCAGCAACATGTCGGCGATGATGTTGCCGACGATCAGCGTCGCCGACAGCACCATCATGAAAGTGGCGGTGACATAGACGTCGCCGACCGCCATCGAGCCGACGATCGCCGGGCCGACGGTCGGCAGCGCGAAGATGATCGCCGTCTCGATTTCGCCGGTCAGCATGTAGGGCAGCACCACGCCCTGATACATGACCAGCGGATGCAGCGCATTGGGCACGGCGTGTCGCATGACGACGGCGCTGCCGGTCAGCCCCTTGGCTCTGGCCGTCTCGACATATTGCGCATTCAGCGTGTCGAGCAGATTGCCGCGCATGACGCGCATGTTGTAGGCGAGCCCGCCGAAGGTGGCGATCGCGACCACCGGCCAGACATGCTTGACCAGATCGACGAACTTGGCCCACGACCATGGCGCACCGCCATATTGCGGCGAGAAGAAGCTGCCTATCTCCGAGACGTTGAACTGGAAGACCAGGAGATAGACGATGATCAGCGCCATCAGGAAGCGCGGCACCGTCATGCCGAGGAAGGAAATGGCCGAAAGTGTCGAGTCGATCCAGGTGTATTGCCTGGTTGCCGCCCAGATGCCGAAGGTGATGCCGAGCACCGAGGCGAGCAGATGGCACACAAGCGCCAGGATGAGGGTGCGCGGCAGGCGCTCGCCCACGACGTCGGCTACCGGCTTGTTGTAGTAGAGGCTGTAGCCGAAATCGCCGCGGGTGACGATGCCGCCGATCCAGTTGAGATACTGGACGGGCAGCGGCTTATCGAGGCCATGTTCGATCCGGTAGGCGTTGGCCTGAGCGTCGGCTTCGGCGAAGGAAGCGCCTCCCTGGTTGATCAGCTGCGAGCGGATGTAGTCGGCATAGTCGCCGGGCGGTGCCTGGATGATGGCGAAGGTGACGAGGCTCAGTATGGCAAGGACCGGGATTGCCGACGCTATGCGCATGAGCAGAAATCGCAGCATGGACGGTCGCTTCCTCGTCTTGCCGATCGCGTCTTTTTGGTGCGTTCGGAGGTTGCCTTTGTCCGGCCCCCCCCGCCGCGCCGCCAGCGGCGCGGCCGGAGGTCTCAGTCAGGGGAGGTAAACTTACATCGGGCCCTTGTCTCCAGGCTTGCCCGGCAGCTCTTCCGGGAACAATTCGTATTTCGCCTGCTTGTCGGCCGCCACGAAGACCCGCTCGCGGATGATCGAATCCTCTGCCCAGTTGAACATGTAGATCGGCGTGCCCCTTGGAACGTTGGAGAAGCGTTTGTTGACGATCAGCGCACCGGGATATTCCGTCAGGCCGACATTGTAGACGTGCTCCGTCGAAATCTTCTGGAAGTCTCTCATCAGGGCGGCGCGCTGGTCATTGTCCTCAGACGTGACAAATTTGTTGACGATGTCGACGAGGTCCTTCTCGAAAGGCATCAGGTCGACCTCGCCGCTTTCAGGTGCGCGGTGATCCCAGCTGGTCTTGGGGCCGACGGGAGCGAGCTGCACGGTGTTCTGTACGACGGAGGTCAGCTCCTGGTCGTTGCGTCGGATCAGCCAGTCGAAACGCCCGGAATATTGCGAGGCATCGCGCTGGGTGCCGTTGAGACCGTTGAGCACGATCCGCAGCCCGAGTTTCTCCATCTGCGCGACGACGCCTTCGGCGAGGCTCTTGTCGGTGCCGTAGTCATTGTTGACCAGCATGACGATCTCGACATTCTTGCCGCCGGCCGTGCCGGCCGGGAAGTTCACGAAGCCGTCGCCATCGGTATCCTTGAGGCCGGCCTTGGCGAGTTCGGCCTTGGCGCCCTCGAGGTCGAAGGGATAGTAGACCGTCGACTTGCGGTCATAGAAGCTGGTGCCGGAGGACAAGCCGCCGGGGTAGATGGCGGTGAACGGCCCCTTGACCAGGGAGTTGCCCAGCGCCTTGCGGTCGAGCGCCATGGTAACCGCCTTGCGGAAATCCTCATTGCGGTTCAGCTCGCGAATCGCCTGACCGCGCTCGTCCGGGTTGCCCCAGCCATTAGCGGAAAAATTGAGGCGCAGATTATAGCCGATCAGCCGTGGACCGAACGCCAGGCGTGCAGGCGCATTCGCCTCCGCGGCCCGCTTCAGCGAGGCGACGAAGTTCTCCGGCTGCTCGAGATTGGAGAAATCGCCCGAGCCGGCCACCGCCTGGACATCGCGATCGGCCCAGGTGGACAGCTTGTAGTGCAACTCGTTGAGGTAGGGCAGCTGATTGCCCTTCTCGTCGACCTTCCAATAATAGGGATTGCGGCGCATGACGATGATGTCGTCCGGCCGGTATTCGACCGGCACCCAGGCGCCCATGACCGGCATGTTCATATATTCCGGCGGGAAGGCGTTCTTGAACTGGTCGTAGGTGTTCTTCGAATATTTCGGATGCTGCGGCTTCAATATGTGCGCGGGGCCAGGACAGAAAGTGCCGTAGGCCATCGCGTAGAGATACTGTTTCGGGAAGGCTTCCTTGAAGGTCCACTCGACGGTGTAGTCGTCGACCTTCTTGAGCGTGGTGCCGACGCCGAACGTTTCCTGGGTGGCACCATTGAGCGGCGAGACATTGGGATCGACGACCTCGTCGTCCCAGTAGAACATGACGTCGTCTGAGTTGAAGGGCGCGCCGTCGGACCATTTGGCACCCTCGACGAGGTGCATGGTGAGCTTGTGGCCATCCGCCGACCAGTCCCAGCTTTTGGCGAGGTTGGGCAGCGGTTCGGTGTCCTTGGCCTCGACCTGGAACAGCGGCGCGGTGCGCGTCAGGCATTCGGACAGGCCGATATCGATGCCGCCCCATCCCTGCGTCTGACCGGCGCCGTAGTTCCAGCCTTCCGGCCGCCCGCCGATAACGTGGCGCATTGTATCGCCGTAGACGCCGATGCCATCAGGCATGTTGCCCGTCTTGAAAACCAAGGGCTCCTTCGGCAGCCTGTCTTTCACCGGCGGCAGCTTGCCGGCCTTGACGTATTTCTCGGTCACCCAGTCCGGCTCCTGATAGTCGGGCAGCGCCTTGAACTCCAGAATAGAGTCGCGCGGCACATAGGCGATCTTGCCTTCGGCCGGAAACGCCGCCGGTACCGGCGGGACCGTCGGCTCGGAGGCGAAAGCGTTGAGCGCCGGGACGGAGACGCTCAGCGCCAGTCCCGCGACCATGCCAATGCTGCGTAGGTTCCTCATTGTCTCCTCCCTCGTGTTCGGACGTTTTGTTTTGCTGCTGCTCGTCTTGTGCCTGGACGGCTGACTGCGGTGGACCTACCTCCCGTGGATCCGCCGTCGCACCCGGTTTCAGCCAGCCTGCTTCAGCGCGGCCTTCTCGGCGCGCAACTCCTCGATCGAGCGGACGCTGCGCCGCGCGGCGCCCGCCCACTCGCGGGTCTTGACGCTGGATTTGGACAGCCGCTCTTTTGCCGCCGGAACCGCATGCGCATATTGCGGCAGCCAGGCGGCTTCAGCGACGACCATTTCGTCGACCATCTGCCAGACCTCCTCCGGTGTCGATACCGCACCAACCAGCGGGTCATGCAGCACGGCAAGCTTGAGCAGGTCGATGTCGCCGGATATGGCGGCATGCACCGACATGCGCTGGACATTGATCGAGGATATGCAGGTCGCGGCACATGCTTCCGGCAAGGTGATGCCGGCCGCCATGTTGATGCCGAAGCGGTCGACGAAGCCGGGCGATTCGACGATGGCGTCCTGCGGCAAATTGGTGATGACACCGTCATTCTTGACGTTGAAGTGGCCGCGATAGACGCGGTTGGTCTCCAGCGCCTCCAAGATGTGGCTGGCATGCTCGTTGGAGCGTTTTGACGGATCGATCGGCTTCGACGCCGCTTCGAGGAATTGCGGATATTCCGTCTCGAACCAGTTGCGGGTCTCGGTGGAATAACGGAGATAGCCGCCCGTCTCGCCATGGATCCAGTCGGACATGTCGATCCAGCGGGTGATCTCGTCCGGACGCTTGCGGTACCAGGGAAGATACTCGGACAAATGGCCGTTGCTTTCGGTCGAATAAACGCCGAAGCGCTTCAACACGTCTATGCGCAGTTTCTCCTGCCTGGAATAGACCGGATGCGCCTCGAAGGCGGCGACCAGCTCGTCCTTGCCGATTTCGCGACCGTTCAGGCGCAACTCGATGAACCAGGTCTGGTGGTTTATGCCGGAACAGACATAGTCGAGCTCCCGAGGCGACTTCGCGCCCAGCACCTCGGCGATCTGCTCGGCGCCGTGCTGGACGCCGTGGCACAGCCCGACCGTGTCGACCTTGCCGTACTCGATCGCCGCCCAGGTGTTCATCGCCATCGGGTTGGCATAGTTGAGGAATTTCGCATCGGTCTCGGCGACCTCGCGTATATCCTTGCAGAAATCGAGGATCACCGGGATGTTGCGCTGGCCATAGAGGATGCCGCCGGCGCAGATCGTGTCGCCGACGCATTGGTCGATGCCGTATTTCAAGGGGATCCTGATATCGTCGGCATAGGCTTCGAGGCCACCGACCCGCACACAGCTGATGACATAACGAGCGCCCTCGAGCGCCTCGCGGCGGTCTGTCGTCGCCGTCACCTTGGTCGGCAATTTGTTGGCCTCGACGATCCGGTCGAGGATCGCCTTGATCATCTGGAGATTGTGCTCGCTGACATCGGTCAGCGCGAATTCGATACCCTTGAATTCCGGCACGCACAGTATGTCGGTGAACAGTTTCTTGGTGAAGCCGACGCTGCCGGCGCCGATAATAGCGATTTTGAAACTCATCACCTTCACCTCGATCCGATCGGATGCTAGGCAAGGAGCAGCAAGGGAGGATATGGCCACACGCCAAGGCGCGCGTGCCAATCGAGCCGAATTCCGGCTTTTCTCCTCCCGCCCGCTCCTCGACCGCGGGTTCTTCACGTTCTTCGGGGATGGATTATGCGCTTATTCGCGAGCACGGCCAGAGAAGGATTATGCTTTCAAGGGTAATTTTGTGCTGCGGGATCTGATCGCCAACGGACAGTCGATGCGCACGATCTCGCTGCCGCGCGGTCGCCAGCGCCTGCATGCCATGCCGACGAGCACCGGCTACGAAGTGCGCGAAGGCGAAATCTATGATTGGGACGGGCGCAAGCGCGGCCAGACGCCATTCACCGTGCTCCAGCATACGATCAACGGAAGCGGCCGGCTTCGCTATGAGAACCGCGACTATCGCCTGCAGCAGAACGACACGCTGCTGGTGCTGGTGCCGCACAACCACCGCTACTGGCTGGCCAAGGACGAGCGCTGGGAATATTTCTGGATCTCGATGAATGGCGAGGAGGCGCTGCGCATCCACAAATCGATCCTCGACGTCTCGGGTCCGGTGTTCCGGCTGCAGCCGGAGACGATCGATCATCTCGCCGATTGCAGCCTGCGTCTCATCAACGGGGCCGCTGCGCCGGGGGCGGCTTCTGCGATCGCCTACGAGGCGGCGATGGCGCTCTACGACGATGTCTTCGGCTCACATGCCTTTGCCGAGAAGCAGAGCGCCATGCAGCCGGTCATCGACCACATCAACGCCAATCTCGACAGGCCGCTGCCGGTAGCGGACCTCGTGGCGATCAGCGGCCTCAGTCGGGCGCACTTCTCGCGCTGCTTCGCCGAGAGCGAAGGCATCCCGCCCGCGGAGTTCGTGCTGCAGCAGCGGCTGCAACGCGCCGCCAAGCTTTTGACCAAGGCTGACTTCCTGCCGGTGAAGGAAGTCGCCATCCTGTGCGGCTTCGAGGACGCGAACTATTTCTCGAAGGTCTTCCGCCGCTGTTACGGCATTAGCCCGGGCCAGTTCCGCACCACCGGCATGTATGCCAGCATGAGGGTTCCGGCCAGGCGCGACATCAGGGTGTCCGACGACGAGACCTGACCCCGTCGCCGTCCAGCGCAGCCTTGCACGACATGCACTACGCCGCTTGCCGGCTGCCGCCGTCCAGCCATTGGAGATCGGCAGGTGAAAGCGCGATGTCGAGGGCGCGCAAGCTGTCGTCCAGTTCGCCCAGCGTGCGCGGGCCGATCAACGGCACCGATGGGAAAGGCTGGTTGAGCACATAGGCGAGCGCAACATGGATCGGGCTCTTGCCCAGCCGCGCGGCAAGTTTGATCGCCCGGTCGCGGCGGCTGAAATTGCGCTCCGAGTACCAGACCCGCACCAGTTCTTCATTGTCGCGCCGGTCGCGCCCGGCGCGTTCGGTGAAGAAGCCGCGCCCTTGGCTCGACCAGGCGAAATTCGGCATCTGCCGCGCAGTCAGCCAGGCCTTCCAGTCATCGGTGGAGGAGGTCACGCAACCGGCCCAGATCGGCTCCAGCATTTCGGCCAGCGAGAAGT
Source organism: Mesorhizobium sp. B264B1B (assembly GCF_020165765.1). Taxonomy (NCBI): domain Bacteria; kingdom Pseudomonadati; phylum Pseudomonadota; class Alphaproteobacteria; order Hyphomicrobiales; family Phyllobacteriaceae; genus Mesorhizobium; species Mesorhizobium sp. B264B1B. The sequence continues at coordinate 468,844 of NZ_JAIUIS010000003.1, read as the reverse complement.
TGTTGGAGAGCGCACCGGGCTTTTGCTTGCCGGTGCGCTCGGCATAGGCGATCGCCTCGTCCATGCGCTGCATCGTCCAGTTCGAGCCGCCGAACGGGCCGCGGATGCGGCCTGCCTTGACCTCGCGGTCCATCGCATCGACGAATTCTCCGACGGGCACGTCCGGATTGTCGCGATGCATGAAATAGATATCGACATGGTCGGTCTGCAGGCGGTCGAGCGACTGGTCGAGCTGCTTGCCGATCACGTCGGGATAGCAGAGCGGGGAATGCGCACCCTTGGCGATGACCACCGATTGCTCGCGCACGCCACGGTTCTTCAGCCACTGTCCAAGCAGCGTCTCGGTGTAGCCGCCGCCATAGACATAGCCGGTGTCGAACAGATTGCCGCCTGCCTCGAAGAAGGCATCGAGCAGGATCGACCCCGAGGAGAAGGTGCGGAAGTCCTCGAAACCGAGCGCCACGACCGAGGCCGGCTTCGACAGGCCCGGAATGCCGCGCTTGGCGATCGCCGTGCCGCCGGCGCGCAAGGGCCGGCCGGAGATGGTGTTGGTGCGCAGCGGGGCCTTTTCGATCTCGTATTCCAGCCCCACGGCCGCGCGCCATCTGTCGAGCACGCGCAGTGTGCCGAGGCTGTCGGCCCAGGCCATGCCCGGCCAGGCGAATTCCTGCCGCCCGGAGAGGATGGCGTCGCCGGCGGCGTCGACCTCGAAGGAATAGACGTGACGCTTTTCGTTCACGCTGATGGTTTCGCGCACGCCGTCCGCGCCGATCACATCGATCCGGCCGAGGCCGACATCGCGGTCGCCGCCGGCGAACCAGAAATCCGGCACTTCGATGCGGCCCCTGGTGCCGAAGATGCGCAGCACATTGTCCTGGTTGAGCGAGATGCTGCAGGAGACCTCGGCGACGATGCCGCCCGGGAAATGCAGCAGCGCGGAGGCCCATTCGTCGACGCCGGACTGGCCAAGATGGGCAACGCCGGTCACCTTGTCCGGCTCGAGGAACGGCTTGCCGGCCGCGGCGCCGGCAATCAGCCGTGCCATCGAGACGGGATAGCCGCCGACGTCCAGGATGCCACCGCCGGCGAGGTCGTTGGCATAAAGCCGGTGCTGCGGCATGAAATCAGGCATGGCAAAACCGAAGCTCGACTTGATCATCCTGATCTCGCCGATGACGCCGGATTTGATCAGTTCCACCAGCTTCAGCGTCTGCGGGTGCAGCCGGTACATGAAGGCCTCGCCGAGAAAGGTGCCGGCCTTGCGCGCCGCATGCATCATGGCGTCGGCCTCGAAGGCGGTCAGCGCCAGCGGCTTTTCGCACAGCACATGCTTTCCCGCGTCCGCCGCCCGGATCGCCCATTGCGCGTGGCCCGGGTGCGGGACCGAAATGTAGATCGCGTCGATTTCCGCGTCAGTGAGCAATGCTTCGTAGCCCTCGAGAATGCGCGCGCCGGGAAAGCTCTGCGCCAAACTCGGCTTACCCGGATCGCGCGCACCGATGGCGACCAGCTTTCCGTTGCGGGAGCCGGCGACGCCGCCGGCGAAGGCCTTGGCGATGCTGCCCGGGCCGAGAATGCCCCAGCGGATGGGCGTGGTTGCAGTCATTGTCATTCTCCTTGCGGGATGGGAAAGGCAGCCGATCAGCGCAGCCGCAGCCCTTTTTCGTCGAACAGGTAGGATTTGCGGATGGATACGATGATCTCCGATGTCTCGGGGACCTTGGCCGCGTCGCGCTGGATCACCACGTCCTCGCCATTGGCCGTTCTGGCGTAGAGAAAGCTCGTGCCGCCCAGGTGCTCGACCACATCGATGGTGACGGCAAGATCGGCGTCGCCTTCTCCGGCGCTGCCAAAATGTTCGGGCCGCACGCCAACGATGACCTTGCTGCCGATTGCGGGCGCGGCGCCCGTCAGCGGCTGCGTGATGCGGGTCTTCTCCTGGCCAGCGAGTTCCACCACGACGCCGCGCGCATCGCAGCCGACCACGCGGCCCTTGATGAAATTCATCTTCGGCGAGCCGACGAAACCGGCCACGAACTGATTGTCGGGATTGTCATAAAGATCGAGCGGGCGGCCGATCTGCTCGACATGGCCGCCGCGCAGCACGACGATCCGGTCGGCGAGCGTCATCGCCTCGGTCTGGTCGTGCGTGACATAGACCATGGTGGTGCCGAGCTCCTTGTGCAGGCGCGAGATCTCGACCCGCATCTGGACGCGCAGTTCGGCGTCGAGGTTGGACAGCGGCTCGTCGAACAGGAACACCTGCGGCTCGCGCACGATGGCGCGGCCGATGGCAACGCGCTGGCGCTGGCCGCCGGAGAGTTTCTTCGGACGGCGCTCCATCAATTCGCTGATGCGCAGGATCTCGGCCGCCCGTTTCACCCTGCGGTCGGTGTCGGCCTTCGGATTGCCGGTCATACGCAGGCCGAAGGAGAGATTCTGCTCCACGTTCATATGCGGATAGAGCGCGTAGGACTGGAACACCATGGCGATGCCGCGGTCGGCCGGCTCGACATCGTTGACCACCTTGCCGCCGATGGCGATCTCGCCATCGCTGATATCCTCCAGCCCGGCGATCATCCTGAGCAGCGTGGACTTGCCGCAGCCAGACGGGCCGACGAAGACGACGAACTCGCCATCCCTGATGTCGATGTTGGCGCCATGGACGACCTCGAAAACGCCGAAGCGCTTGACGACATTCGTGAGCGTGACGGTTGCCATGCCTACCCTTACTTGACCGCGCCGGCGGCGATGCCGGCAATGAAATGGCGTTGCAGCAGCACGAACACGATCAGCATCGGCACCGTCAGCATTACCGCGCCCGCCATGATGCCGCCCCACGACACTTTGGTGAGGCCGATCAGCGTGCCGAGCGCCACCGGTGCGGTCATCGCGCCGGGCTGGCTGTTGATCAAAAGCGGCCAGAGATAATTGTTCCAGGACGCCAGGAACAGGATGATGCAAAGGGCGGCCAGCATCGGCCGCGCCAGCGGCAGCGCGATGAAGACGAAGATGCGCCACTCCTTCACGCCTTCGACGCGGGCGGCATCGAACAGGTCATCGGGCATCATGGAAAAGCTCTGGCGCATGAACAGCACGCCCAGCGAATTGAACAGCGGCGGCACGATCAACGCCACCCAGGTATTGGCGAGCTTGAAATCGCGCGCCACCATGATGAATTGCGGGATCAGCACCACCGCATAGGGAAGCGTGATGGTGCCCAGGATGATGGCGACGACCAAGCCCTTGCCGACGAACCGGTAACGCGCCAGCGCCCAGCCGGCCATCGACGTCAGCAGCACCGACAGAAAAGTGTAGGTGACCGCCACCGAGACGGAGATGAAAATCGCGCCGACAAAGTCGGTGTCGCGCTGCAGGTTGTTGAAATTGTCCACGAAATTGCCATGCGGCAGCAACTCGATGCCGGGGCTGAAGATGCCGTTGTCCGGCATGGTCGAGAACACGACCATCATCCACAGCGGAAACAGCCAGATCAGCGCCAGTGGCGTGAGAAAGAGATGCAGCAAAAGGCTGCGCTTCAGCCTGGCCGAGGCGAGCGAGCTCATTTCGGTTCCCTCGTCAGCCACAGTTGCACCAGCGTGATGGCGATCGCCAGCCCCGCCATGGTGTAGGCGAGGGCCGAGGCGTAGCCGAAATTGAGCGACCGGAAGCCCTGGCGATAGAGCAGCAGGCCGAGCGTCTCGGTGCCGCCGCCAGGTCCGCCGCGTTCGGTGATCAGGAACGGCTCGGTGAACAGCTGCATGGTGCCGATGATCGACAGCACGGTGCAGAACACGATGACCGGCTTCAACAGCGGCAAGGTGATGAAGAAGAACTGCTTGAGCTTGCTGACCCGGTCGAGCGTCGCCGCCTCGTAGACGTCCTCGGGGATGGATTGCATGCCGGCCAGAAGGATGATGGCGTTGTAGCCGGCCCAGCGCCAGGTGACCGCGATCATGATCAGCGCCATGGCCGGGGTGACATTGGAGAACCAGTCGATCTTTGGCAGCCCGACGCTGTTCAGGAGCTTGTTGATGATGCCGAAATCGAGGTTGAACATCAGCCGGAACACCGCGGAGTAGGCGACCTCGCCGACCACCACGGGAGCGAAGAAGGCAAAGCGGTAAAGTCCCCTCGCCCTCAGGAGCGGCGAATTCAAAAGCACGGCCATCACCATCGCCAACGCGATCATCACGGGCACCTGGATGACGAGGATGAGCAGCGTGTTCTTCAGCGCATTGAAGAAGGCCGGATCGCCGATCAGCCGGCCCCAGTTGAAGCCGGGTGCAAAGCGCCATGGCACGGTGCGCGTCGCCTGGAACGAGATCAGGAACGAAGAGATGATCGGCCATACCCAGAAGACGGAGAAGATCAGCAAATAGGGCGCGAGGAAACGATAGGCCGTGGCGTTGCGGTTGCGCATCGTGCTCCTCCTTCTCTCGTCGGCGTTTCAAGCTGTGGTCCCGCGCGCAGCGGCAACCGGTTGGTCGGGACATGCGACATTTCACACGTCCCGCGAGGAAGCCCCGCGGGCCGCGGTCGGGTCCGGGCGGCGCATGCCTGCCCGGACCCCGTCTGGGAGGTTATGACTTGACCGGCAGCCCGGTCGCCGCCGCGATCTGGCTGGCGGCATCGTCGAGGGCTGCCTTGGCGTCGGGATAGCCGCCGGCGAGATATTTGGTCTGCACGGCGCGCATGATGATCTCCGCGTCGCTCTGGAACTGCGTGCCGCGGCTGGGGACGATCTTGGGCAGAGTGGCGAGGATGTCTTTCCACACCGCCTGGCCGCCCCAATAGGGCAGGCCGTCCGAGACGTAAGGGTCGTTCAACGCAGACACCAGCGAGGGGACGAGGCCGAACTCCTTCAGCATGGTGATCTGGCCCTCATTGGTTTCGAGCGTGTATTTCAGGTACTCGTAAGCCGCTTCCTTGTTCTTCGACCCCGAAGTGATGGCCAGCGACGAGCCGCCGAGATTGGCGGCGCGTGGCCCATCGGCGGTAAGGCTCGGCATCAGGTAGACGCCCCATTTGCCGTTTTCGCCGGCCGATTCGGTGCGGATGGTGCCTTCATACCAACCGCCATAGACCTGGGTGGCGACGGTGCCGGCGGTGTTGTTGGTGATCTTTGTGCCCCAGTCGGCCGACGAGATGACGCCGGCGTCCTTCATCTCCTTGATCTTGGCCAGCGTATCGATGCATTTCGGCTGGCTCACCGTGATCGACTGGCCATCCTCGGAGAAATAGCCGCAGCCCTGTTCATTGGAGATCATGCGGAAGAATTCGGTGTCGCCGTTGAAGTCGGCGTTGGTCATGGTGACGCCGGGATTGGCGGCCTGGATCTTCTTGCCGGCGGCGATGAAATCGTCCCAGGTCTTGATCGACGCCGGATCGACGCCGGCCTTTTGGTAGAAGTCGCGGCGGTAGAAGGCGGCGACCGGGCCGGAATCCCACGGCATCGCATAGGCCTTGTCGCCGACCTCGAGCTCGGTGCGCTTGAAATCGGGGAATTTCGCCTGGTCCTCGGCGCTGTAGCCCAGCGTGTGCAGGTCGACAAAGCAATCGGGAAATTGGCTCCAGTAATTCTCGGCCTCGCCGTTCTCGATGGTAACGACATCAGGCAGGCCGACGCCACCGGCGGCGCATCCGGCGATCGATTTGTCATAGGTCGGCTGGTTGCCGAGATCCTGGACGGTGACCTTGATGTCAGGATGCAGCTTGTTGAACCCGGCAATCGTCGCCTTCAGCGACGAGGCGGCGATGTTCCAGCTCCAGATGGTGATTTCGCCCGATTGCGCGAAGGCCGGGGCTGAGCCCAAGGCAAGCGCGAGCGCGGCGCAGGACAGTGTGATGCGCATTGAAATCCTCCCATTTCATTTGCTCTCTCTGCGAGCCGGGCTAGACTATGCGGTGCGGAAGGCTTGTCCCCGACAAAGGGAATACGAAATTGGCGGAAAGTAAGATGCCGGACCGGCAGTTTTACCAGCCTGGCGCCAGCAGCGTGGAAGGAATGCCGCTGCTGTTGCAGATGTTCCACACCGCTCCCCTGGTGATGCTCAAGCCGCATTGGCATGCGCAGGTCGAGGTGAACTTCATCGTGCGCGGCAGCGTGCATTACCGCATGAACGACCACGAAATCTCGCTTTCGGCCGGTGAGATGTGTCTGTTCTGGGGCGGACTGCCGCACCAGATGGACGATTTGAGCGACGACGCCATCTATGCCGGCGCGCATCTGCCGCTGGTGCATTTCTTCCGGCTGCATCTGCCGGCTGACATACGTCACCGGCTGATGACGGGTGCCACGCTGGTGACCAGCGCCACCGATCAGTCCGACAACGATAATTTCGACCGCTGGAACCGCTACGCCCGCTCCGGCGACCCGGCCAAGGCCGAGCACGCCGTCAACGAACTGTTGCTGCGGCTCGAGCGGGTGCGGTTCGAGCCGTACAGGCTGGTGCCGGAAAATGCGGCCGGACAGGAAGCGGGCAGTCCGTTCGACCAGCAGTCGTCGCGCAATGTCGGGCGCATGTGCGATTTCATCGCCGAGAACTTCCTCTACGACATCGATTGCATGAACATAGCGGCGGCCGCCGACCTCCATCCCAAATACGCCATGAGCATCTTCAAGAAATCGACCGGCATGACACTCAACGAATATGTCAACCTGTTGCGGCTGAGCTATGCGCAGGCGCTGCTCATGCACCAGGATGCCAATGTGCTCAGGGTCGCGATGGATTCGGGCTTCGGTTCGCTCAGCGCCTTCAACAAGTCATTCCGGAAGCTCGCCGGCATGACACCTACGGATTTTCGCAAGGGATTGGCGGGCGCCAGATAGCGGCGGCGTGGCGCGGAAACCAGCGCATCGGGCGGCATTTCTTTTCCTGCCGGAAATCCACATCTGGGCGCTGGACAGGCCGGATTCCCATGCTATAACCCACGCGCTTTCAAGGGGACGCCCACGGCGCTTCCATGAAATCCGGAGCGCGAGTTTTCGTTAGCCGGAACAGGCCCAGATAGCTCAGTTGGTAGAGCAGCGGACTGAAAATCCGCGTGTCGGTGGTTCGAATCCGCCTCTGGGCACCATCCCCTCTTCTCCCGACAGTCTCTTTCGCCGAAGCATCTACGCTTTTGTCTCGGCAAATGTCTGAAATCCTTGGTAATTTTTGTGACGCAAGGCGCGGTTGGCCGTGTTTTGTGGAATTTCGGCGTAGTTGGTCCAACGAGGCGGAGGGCTGGTATTTTCGGTGGTATTGGAGATCCTGATGGTATCGATGCAGCCAAATGGAGCTCCCGGAAATGGCGCTTTCCGACGTAAAATGCCGAAATGCCCGACCCGCTTCAAAGCTCGTGAAATTGTCTGACGGTGGCGGGCTCCAGCTTTGGGTTCAGCCTACCGGATCTCGCCTATGGCGCCTCGCCTATCGTTTTGGCGGCAAGCAGAAGCTTCTGGCGTTGGGCAGCTATCCGCTCATCTCCCTGGCTGAGGCACGCGAGGCGCGCGATACCGCCAAACGTCTCCTCCTACGTGGCATCGACCCCGCCCAGGAGCGTAAGTCACAAAAGGCTTCGGCAGAGGACACCTTTCGCTCAATCGCGGAGGACTATGTCGACAAGCTGAAGAAGGAGGGTCGTGCCGACCGGACCATCACCAAGGTCAAATGGTTGCTCGACTTTGCCCATCCAACGTTGGGGGACAAAAGCGTTCGGGAGATTGATCCGGCCACAATTCTTGCCGCTCTCCGCAGCGTGGAGGTTCGCGGTCGATACGAGTCGGCCAGGCGACTGCGCTCCACTATCGGCAGCGTGTTTCGATATGCAATCGCAACCGCACGCGCCGATACAGATCCGACGATCGCCCTGCGGGGAGCACTCGTCGGTCCAACGGTCACGCCGCGCGCCGCCGTTACCGATCCTAAGGCCTTGGGAGGCTTGCTGAGGGCGATCAATGCATTTGACGGGCAGCCGACAACCCGAGCCGCCCTAAGGCTGATGGCCCTGCTGTTTCCCCGCCCCGGCGAGCTGCGCGCGGCCGGATGGGACGAGTTCGATTTCGAAAGCTCGGTGTGGAGCATCCCTGAAGGGCGCATGAAAATGAGACGGCCGCACCGCGTACCTCTCTCCAGGCAGGCCGTCGGGGTCCTGACCTCACTTAGAGAAACCTCTGGTGGGGGCACGCTGTTGTTTCCTAGTATTCGATCGGGCTCGCGTCCGATTTCCGACAACACGCTTAACGCTGCCCTTCGCCGTATTGGGTACGGCAAGGAAGAAGCCACCGCGCACGGTTTTCGAGCAACGGCATCAACTTTGCTAAACGAATGCGGAAGATGGCATCCGGACGCCATAGAGCGGCAGCTGGCCCATGTTGAGAACAACGACGTACGTCGCGCCTACGCCCGGGCAGAGTACTGGGAAGAGCGCGTAAAGATGATGCAATGGTGGGCCGATTATCTGGATGAACTCGAGAGCAAAAACGCGCGGGTGAAAACGGCGGTTGAAGATCGCTAAAACTGGGCCACCTTTGGTCTGGCGAATCTAATGACCAAGACATGGAGATTTGCAGCGCTGTACCATTGTACCGAATTAAACTCTGCGAGAGTGATCCCTCCCGCTTCGGGGCACATTAACACTGCCCGATTTTCTAGTGAAGCCAAGCATTCTGACTCGATTCGGCCCACACATGGCTGGAAGTGAAAGAGAGCTTTGCGCCCGATTTCGGTCGTTGAGACGCCCTTTACACTGTCCGAAAGGCCGCCGTTCGTTTATTTACCTAGCCTGCTGGCGGGACCGACCGGCGCTTGACTAAGCCCTGCTCGACCGCCTTAACGTGGTGGGCAGCATATCGTCGATTTCCTTGTCGGAGAACATAAGCTCCTCGTTGTCCTTCAAGGAATTCTGTGCCTTCTTGTAGGCCTTCCCGTCCGTGAAGGGTGCCGCCCGATAGATTTCGTGAAGGTTGGTCTGCAACTCGTCGCGCTGAGTCCGAAGGTCGTCAATTGGCACTGCCGTATTGAGCGCGTCGGTTATCAGGCTGAGGTAAGATTCTCGCACATTCCAGATGTCGGACGCGGTTTCCCTGTGTCGCTGCGCGAGAGCACCGGGGTCTAGGTCCTTCTGGTAGGCGTTGTAGATCAGGCTGAGAATGGCAAGCACGACGGTCGCGTATTCCGCATATTGCAGAAGCCCCGTCTCCGCCCTGAAAACGGTCGTCACCGCGCCGCCGGCGATGAGCGCGGACAGGATGATGTTGAACCACTTTGCATACCATTGATGGTCGGCAAGCCGCTCGGCCATCTTCTCGTGGATCTTGTGGGTGTAGGCGCAACGGCCGTAACACTCGCGCACTTGGCTCTCGAGTTGGTACCGCGGATCAAATTGGGAAGGTTGTGCCAAAGACGATCCTCCATTTCGCGCGGCGCTGTGCGGCTTTGTCGTCGGTCTGCATGTTGCAGGCCTCGACGGCGATATTGTAGTCACTGAGCGCCTTCAACCAGAACACCCCCGTCTTGTAGACGTAGGAACCGCTTCCCGGCATCCGCCAGTAAGTTTTCTCTCGGTCGAGGTCGTAGAGATACTTCAGGAAGTCCCGCGCCATGTAGTCATGATAGCCGTAGGATTTATCCCGATACTCCCACGTTTCGATGAACTGATAGGCAAGCGCGTCAATCAGCGCTCCAGTCATCGGAACGCTATTATGGTCTTTCCACACCCTCATCATGCGGCCGAGCGCTTTCAGGTTGCCGTTAACGGCCGTATTGCGTGTCTGGACGGCATTTATCTCTGCCCGGGGGTTGCACTGTCGCCAGGTACCTCCCCCGTTTGAATCGGCAAACGTCCAGGAACCGTCCGTGTTGTCGAAATAGGGGAGGATTTCGAATGTGATTCCGTCCGTGAAGGAGATGACGACAACCTGACCGTTGCCGCCGACGTTGCTGGAGCCGTAGGTTTTGAGGAGGGAGTTTTTCACGGCCTGAAGAAGTGCGGACTGACCGTTGCCCTGATACGCGCTGTATTTGACGTATTCCGCATAGGGGAGCTGGAAGCCGATATCCAGGTCGCTGATTCCGCGTGCGGCGGTGTCGCGACCGTAAGAGCCAACATAGAGACTGTGGGCGGAGCTGGAATCAGTGTTCCAGAAGTCTGTGTTAAGGCGCGTGGTGATACGCCGGTACCGCTGTCCTATCGAGCTGATCAGGTCGGTGCCGATATTGTAGTTATTCCGGAAGTTGTAGAACTCGTCAGATACGCCCATTCCCATCCCCACCAGCGGTAACTTCGTCGGGAGATGGCAATTTTATGCTTTCAGCGCAATAGCTTCGGTGTGCGTTCAACGGGAATATTACGCGGCGGACATGAACTATGCTCGCGGGCTGTGGCGAGGGCTGATGTCAGTTTCTTCCTCATTTGGATATCAACTCGCGCCCATGGGATTGCGCTCCTGCCGGAATGCCCCCCGTTCACACGTTGCTGCCAGTTTACGCCGAACGAACTAGTCAGGCCGCTTCCGCTTAACGAGGCTCTTCTTATTTTAGCCAAACATGATCTCCTCGCTGCGGAATGGCAACTAAGATGTGGCTTTTGTGCTTCGATACCCACACGCCGGGAATACCAGGACCGAGGCAGCGTCCATGAAGAGTGACGCAATCTCGTATGCCCCACGAGGGCTATCTCGTGAGGAAGCGGCTCGCTACATCGGTGTAGGATCGACGCTCTTTGACGAGATGGTTGCCGATGGGCGAATGCCGAAGCCCAAGCGCATCAACAGCCGCGCTGTCTGGGATCGTGTAGCCCTGGATATTGCTTTCACCTCGTTGCCGGACAAAGATAGCCGCCTTCAAGAGCTGTTGGAACGAAGTAGGCGGGAGGTAGAAAAGCGATAGAAAATACGTTTATTGCGTATACGCTGCGGACGTAGTACGATGAAAGCCCGTGTGCGGAAGGCATGACGTGAGCGAGAACGACAAACTTGCGCAAGACGTGAAAGCATGGCGGGCCAAGGAAGGGTTCACTGCCGCAGCCGCGGCCAAGGTGCTTGGAATACCGAAGCGCACCTTTGAAGGCATAGAGCAAGGAAGAGGCTTTCCTTACCCGGTGCTCCTGCGGGTTGCCATCGAAAGCAAAACCCGTTCGGTACGGGCAGATCTGAAAGGGTCCTGAAAGGAGCATTTGATGGCTCGCCCATTTAAGGACCCCAGTTACCCTGGGGTATCTTCGCGCCTCAAGAACGGCAAGCGAATCTATCGCTACCGCGCAAAAGGCGTGCCCGAGATGCACCTTCCTGGCAAACCTGGCGATCCCGAGTTCGAGGCGGCTTACGAGAAGGCCACGCAGGGCCAACACAAGAATGCAGGGATCATCGATTTGCCCGGTCGGGCACTGCCTGAAACTTTTGGCCATGCCGGGCGCCGGCTTGAAACGACAATGGAGTGGCTCGATTTTGATGAAGCGACGCAGCGGAAGAATGCGCGACTGATTGAGCGTTTTCTTAATCTGCGGGTCGATCCAAATTACCCACTCACTTGGCGCGATACTCCGGTGCAACATCTCGACGCGGATCGGCTTCGCGCCATCATCGAAAGCATCTTCAGGAGCAACCGCACAGTCGCCAAACATATGCTGGTTGCCATCAAGAAGCTTTTATGGGTCGCGACCGATGTCGAGAAATGGATAAAGCCGCAGGATGATCCTTCACTGTCAATTCGCGTACGCGTGCCCAAATCGACCAAGAACCCGGCTTGGCCAATTGCGATCCGAGAAAAGTACGAGGAGCGGCATCCGATCGGGACGCCGGCTCGGACGTGCTACGCGCTTGGTTTCTGGCTCGGCAACCGACGAGGCGACATCGCTGACCTTGAATGGGATGATCTCGTGACCGAGGAGATCGAACTGTTCGACGGTTCCTTGGCATTGATCGAGGCGTTCGCCTTCCGACAGAAGAAGAACCGAAACCGTCATGGCGGACGGGAGATGTTTATCCCGGTGGTGGACAAACTGGCGGCTGCGCTAGACCCGCTTGACCGCTCGAAGGGTGGAACCGTCTTGAAGAATGGCTATGGCAACCCGTTTTCAGAAAAGAGCCTGACAGGCATGATGCAGCATTGGGCACGACAGGCCGATATTCCTGACGGCTATACGCTTCACGGCCTGCGCCGTACCTTCGGCACCTACCTCGCTGAATGCAACATCCAGGCCCGGGCCATCATGGACGCCATGGGGCATTCCTCCATGACGGTGACGGATGACTACGTGCGTGAGGCCAACAAGAAGCGGATCGCGGTTGATATTGCTCGCGCGATCAACGAGCGCGAGGCCAAACGCGACGCCATGAAGCGACGGGCAAACCTCCGCATCGTCAGATAATCACACCGAGTCGGAACAAACCGGGACCACGGTCCTTGTTTTGGCCCATAATGGACCCAAAACGTTTTGGGCCGAGGGCACTTTTCCGAAATAAAATCAATGGTCATGGTGGGCCCGGAGGGACTCGAACCCCCAACCAAGCGGTTATGAGCCGCCGGCTCTAACCATTGAGCTACAGGCCCCACGCGGGCTGGATTAATGTTTTTCGCATCGCGGCACAAGGCTTTCCGGGACCGCTGGTCACAATCGTCCAAATCAGCCCATAATCGCGCCATAAGGAGCCGCGTGCGCCCGCTGGGCGCGGATATGCTTACCCGAGGAGATTTCATGACCAGACCTCTTTTGCCCCTCGCACTCGCCGCCGCCATCGCCTTTCCGGCGCTGGCCGCGGCCGCTGAGTCGCCGACACCGCCCCGTATCGTGGTTTCGGGCGAAGGGGCGGCGACTGTAGCGCCCGACCTGGCGGTCCTGACGCTCAGCGTCATGCGCGAAGCCAAGACGGCGCGCGCCGCACTGGATGCCAACAACGACGCCATGGCGGCCGTGATCGCCGCGATGAAGTCGGCCGGCATCAAGGACCGCGACCTCCAGACCGCGGGCATCCAGATCAATCCGCGCTATAACTACACAAACAAGCCCGACGGCGGCCAGGAGGCCGAATTGATTGCTTACCAGGTAACCAACACACTGTCGGTGCGCGTGCGCGACGTCGACAAGACCGGTGAGATCCTCGACAAGGCGGTGTCGCTGGGCGTCAACCAGGGCGGCGGCATCGTCTTCACCAACGACAATCCGGCTGCCACCGTCACCGAAGCGCGCAAAAAGGCGGTGGCCGATGCCATGGCCAAGGCCAAGACGCTGGCGGAAGCAGCCGGCGTCAGTATAGGCCGGGTGATCGAAATCACTGACCAGAACATCGCGCCGCCACCGATGCCGATCAACGCCAAGGCCTTCGACGCGGCCGTCGGTGCTGCTCCGGTGCAGGCCGGCGAGAACGCCTACAATGTCCAGGTCACCGTTACCTTCGAACTGAAATAAGCGTCTTCGATGGTCCATGGCCGAGCCCGACCCTGAACCGTCCGCCGTGGTGCATGAAAAAACCCGCGGGATCGCTCCCGCGGGTTTTTTGAGCCGCATTCTTCCCGAAGGAAAGCGGCTCCACTACTCCAGACCGACCTTCGCAGAAGGTCGTGTCTCCAGACTGATCCTGACAGGATCGATCTTCGCAGAGGGTGGGTGTCTGCCGACTGACCCCGCAGAGGATCATGCCGCTACCAACCCTCGCAGAAGGTCGCGCCTTAAGAGGCTCAGCGGTTGATGATCGGGCAACCACGCTCATTGGCGAACACGATGACGACGCGGTCGCCATACTGGCGGCCCATCACCTTGACCGTGCGGCGGCTGACGTCGACGACGCGGGCACGGTGCAGCCCCATGCGTTCGGCCTTGTTCAGGGCCCAGTCGGGCGAACAGCCGCGGCGCCAGTCGTCGCGGCGTTCATCGCGGCGGTGGCGATAGCCGTCATCGCCGGCATAGACGCCGAAGCGCGGATCGTTGTTGTTGCCGAAGCCCAGGTAAAGGCTGTCGGCATGGGCGGGAACGGCCGCCAGCGTGCCGAGGCCGACGAGGGCCGAAAGGGCTGCCGTTTTCACCGAGTTGAACATGGTCTTCTCTCCTTGTTGCGGGCTCTCGCCCGTCCTCTTCAAATCGATGATGGGAGAATGCACCCGCCTGTCTGAACTATTTACGAACCTGCCGTTCATCGGCGGTTCATGTGGCGGAAAAAGGAAGCTTCTACGGGTTTTCCAACAATGTGCCCCAAACGTCTCGCATGGTTCCTGGTTCCTGCGCGCCCTTGCGGACACCGGCCTCAGGGCTCGTCATCCCGATGCGAGCTATGGTTCCTCGTCCCGATGCGAGCTTATGGCTCGTCGTCAAGCATATAGTCGAAATAATCCTCCGGCTCGGCCAGATCCGTCTCGTTGGCCTTGACCCGGCCGCGCATCGACATGCCGGCCTCATGCACCGTCTCGGCACTGCCCGACACCAGACGGTGCCACCAGTAGAGATCGTGCCCCTCCGCGACCAGCCGGTAGGCGCAGGTGCTGGGCAGCCAACTGATGGTGCGTACATTTTGCGGCGTCAGCCCGACGCAATCGAGAACGCGCGCCAGCCGGTTGTGATAGTCTGAACAGCGGCATGTCTGCGCGTCGAACAGGCGGCAGCCGACGCTGGTCCAGTAGATGTCGCCAGTATCCTCATCCTCGAGCTTCGACAGGCAGCATTTGCCGCAGCCGTCGCAGAGCGATTCCCACTCGGCCGGGCTCATTGCTTCCAGCGTCTTTGTTTTCCAGAACGGCGTTTCCATCTCCGGCATGTGGCCCCAGCCGCCGCGAAGGTCAAGCAGGGCAAAGGCTGGAATGGGGCGGCACCCCCGTCGAAAGACATGAAGTTGCCTTCAAAAGGCCGGCCAATCGCCCCGTACGGTCCCTAACCATGAGCCGCCGGAACCAATTTCGTTAAAATCGGTTTCGGCAAGGATGGGACCCCACAAGGAGAATTTCGATGAAACGCCAACCACGGATTCTGGCAGGCACCGCACTCGGCCTGCTGATGGCATCCGCGCCGTTGGGCGCATCCCCGCTTCAGGGAAGTGCCGCGTTCGGCCCCATGCGAGACAGCGCAATGCCGCTGGTCCTGGCCCAGGACACCCAGACTGACGATGCACAGCAGAGCGACCAGGAACTGCTACGCAAGAAGAAGCGCGATCAGCAACAACAGCAGACCGAACAGGCACCCGCACAGCAGCCCGCGCCAGCCGCCGAGGAACAACAGCCACGCAGGAAGAAGCGCGATCAGCAGCAGGTCGAGCAGGCGCCCGCTGGTGAAGCCGCGCCCGCCGTCGAGGAACAACAACCGCGCAGGAAGAAGCGCGATCAGCAACAGCAGACCGAACAGGCCCCCGCGCAGCAGGCCGCACCAGCTGCCGAGGAACAACAGCCACGCAGGAAGAAGCGCGACCAGCAGCAGGTCGAGCAGGCGCCCGCCGGTGAAGCCGCGCCCGCCGTCGAGGAACAGCAGCCGCGCAGGAAGAAGCGCGACCAGCAGCAGCAGACCGAGCAGGCGCCAGCCGGTGAGGCAGCACCCGCCACCGAGGAACAGCAGCCGCGCAGGAAGAAGCGCGACCAACAACAGCAGACCGAACAGGCACCGGCGGGCCAAACGGAACCTGCCAACGACAACCAGCGCAAGAAGCGCAAACAGGAGCAGCAGGCCGAGCCCAGCGCCGTGCCGACACCGAAGGAAGCACCTGCCGCAGAAGCACCCAAGGCAGAACCGGCACCCTCAGGCGAGCGGCCGGCAGCCCAGGGCGAACAACCCCAGGACAAGAGGAAAAAGAACGCCAGACAACCGGCTAGCGAGCAGCCGGCCAATGGCGAACAGCAGCCGGCCAATGGCGAACAACAGCAAACCGGCAGGCAGCCTGCAACGGGCGAGCAGCCGGCCACGGGTGAACAGCCCAGTGCCGGCAAGGCCGCGCCTGTCCAGGGGCAAAACCCCGAGCAGGCCGAGACGTCCGCCGACAAGAACGCTGCCCCCATTCTCGACAGCCAGAAGGATGCCAGACGCCGCGGCCGCGGCGAGAACGGCCAGGCCAGCAGGAACCCCGCCAACCAGAATGGCGAGCAGCAAAATGGCGAGCAGCAGAATGGTGGGCAAAACGCCCGGCAGGGCGGTGCTCAGGGCCGCCAACCCGCGGTCGCTCCCGTCGACCAGGGTCCGCCCCCGACCGACGATAGAGCTGCTCAGCAGGAGATCAAACCGGAAAAAATCGTCCCGGTTACCGAGGAGAAGGGCAAACGCCTCGAGCGCGCACCGGACGAGAACATCCGCGACCGCCGCCGCCCCAAGGGTGTCGACGTGCTCAAGGAGATCGGCGATCGCGTCATCATTCAGCTCAACGATCAGACATACGTTCAGAGCAGTGACCGGCCGCGCCTGACCCGCGGCGCCAAGGATGTCTACTATGAGGATCTGTCGCAAGGCCGCACGCGCGAGACAGTCGAGCGCGACAACGGCGTGCAGATCGTCACCATCCGCAACCGCTACGGCGACATCATCCAGCGGTCGCGCATCATGCCCGACGGTCATGAGTATGTGTTGAGCTATGTCGACGAACGAAGCTACGACGACGATAACGATTGGCGCGATCCGGGCGACGACCTACCACCGATGCGGCTGACCATTCCGCGCCGGGACTACATCCTTGACTCCGAAGAGGTCGAAAGCCCGGACGACTACTACACCTTCCTCGAGCAACCGCCGGTGGAGAAGGTGCAGCGCCTCTATTCGATCAACGAGGTCAAGCGTTCCGCACGGGTGCGCGACATTGCCCGACGCATCGATCTTGACACGCTGAACTTCGAATTCGGCTCTTCCTCGATCTCCGATGCCGAGGTGCAGAAGCTCGAGGGTGTCGCCACGGCCATGGAGAAGCTGTTGAAGAAGAACCCGGCCGAGACCTTCCTTATCGAAGGCCACACGGACGCTGTCGGCACACCGGAGGCGAACCTCGCTCTGTCGGACCGCCGCGCCGAAGCGGTGGCCGAAGCGCTGACCAACGCCTTCGGCATACCGCCTGAAAACCTGACCACGCAGGGCTATGGCGAGGAATATCTGAAGGTCGACACCTCAGGCCCCAATCGCGAGAACCGGCGTGTCGCCATCCGCCGCATCACCTCGCTGGTGGCGCCGGTGGCGAGCAACAACTGACCACGATCCGGGAGCCGGAAACCGGCTTTCGGAAAAGATCATGGTCCACAAATGTCTGCATTTCCAGGCGCTTGAGCAGGCTTCTGGAATCGGATCGGTAAAAAGCCCATCCCGGTTTCGCCGGGATGGGCGAGATCGCGGCAACGGCCCAAGTTCAACAAGAATTGTCCTGGCGTCGGGTCCCGCTCATTGAATCGCGAGATGGCCTACCCCAGATTCAGGATCGGGCGTTCCCTGCCCCGTCCCGACTCCAGCGGGACGCACTGAGCCCCGCCGGCCCTCTCCGGCGGGGCTTTTTGCTCAGAGCAACTCCAGGAATGTCTGAAACCGAGTTCCATCCGGAATTTGCGCCTCGATACATCTTTAGAAAGCCGTCCTGATCTTCGTGTCGGAATTGGCAAACACCTCGTCCGGGACAAAAAAGTCGCCGGCCAGCGGCCCGGCCGCACCCGGCGCATACACCGAAAAATCGCTGATCCCCTCGGCGCGCAGCACTTCCTCGTCGATGTAGAAATTGCCGGTCGCTTCGCGTGATGGCCGCATGAAGATGGCATGCGCGGCATCGGCCATGATTTCGGGCGAACGGCTCATCGCCGCCACCGTCGCGCCGCCCAGAAGATTGCGCACCGCCGCGGTATCGATGGTCGAGATCGGCCACAGCGAATTGACCGCGATGCCGTCCTTGGCGAACTCCGCGCTCATGCCCAGCGTGCACATGGACATGCCGAACTTGGCCATGGTGTAGGCGACATGGTTCTTGAACCACTTGGCCTTCGTGTCGAGCGGCGGCGCCAGATTCAAGATATGAGGATTCCCGGCCAACTTCAGGTGCGGAATGCAAATTTTGGAAACGAGAAACGTGCCGCGCGTGTTGATCTGGTGCATCAGGTCGTAACGCTTCATGTCGGTTTCCAGGGTCCCGGTGAGCTGGATAGCGCTGGCATTGTTGACACAGATATCGATGCCGCCGAATTTTTCGACCGTCTTCGACACCGCTTCGGCCACTTGCGCCTCCTCGCGAATGTCGCACAGGACCGGCAGCGCCTTGCCGCCGGCTTGCTCGATCTCTTCAGCGGCGGTGTAGATCGTGCCCGGCAGCTTCGGATGTGGCTCAGCGGTCTTGGCCGCGATCGTCACATTGGCGCCGTCGCGCGCGGCGCGCAAAGCGATCGCCAGCCCGATGCCGCGCGACCCGCCGGAGATGAACAGCGTCTTTCCCTTGAGCGACATTTTTCCTCCGCTTGCTTGTCTCGTAGCGCGATCCTTGCCTGTGGCGGTCCCCGGATACAAGAGCTTGCGGCAGCGGCTGACGGTGACGCTGCGGAGGGTCCGTTCCTTGCCGCTGTAAATGATCTGGAGCTATAGGGGCAGCGCTGACTTTGACGATAATCGTCAAATCCTGGCTGAGACGTCACCCTAGACCAGCACCAGCCCCTGCCGCATCGCAATGGCGATGGCATCCGTGCGGTTGGCAGCGCCCAATTTGATCAGAATCGCGGCGACATGGAACTTCGCCGTATGAACGGAAATGTCGAGCCGCCGCGCGATCACCTTGTTGGGCGCGCCTTCGGCCAGCAGCGCCAGCACTTCCGCTTCTCGCGGCGACAGCGTCGGGCGGGCGGCATGCTCGTCGGGATGCTCCTCGTCGAAAAGGCCGTCGCCGCCAATATCGCCGCCTTGGAAATCATCGCGGCGGCCAGGAACGGATCCGCTGTCGCCAAAGACGCGGTAGCCGGCCGCCGCCAGCCTGGCGGCGGCCGCAATCAGCATTGCATCCGCCGCCGTCGGCAGCACGGCGAACACCTGCCCCTGCGGCCGTGCCAGGCCGGCCTGCGAAGACAACAGCACCCGCGCGGTCGCGGCGGGAACGGCGTCGCCCTTCCCTGTTCCCGCACCCGTGGGGCCGGCGGTCTCGTCGACGATGGCGACATCAACCGCTTCGCTGCTGCCCGGCGTCACCGGCAGCAGATCGTCGGTCGCGGCAAGCGACACGGACAGCCGCTCGGCGCGCGCGGCATCACCGAGCGCCACCAGCACGACCAGCTGCCGCTCGCCGGTGCCGCTTTGCGTCATCTCGCCTGTCGCGATCGCGTCCATCAATCCTCTCAGTTAAGCGGCTTTTCGCCGATCGTCAGCGCCACGTCTCGCTGTTCTCCGCCGCGCACGACACCGAGCGTAACCGAAGCTCCGGCGCTGTCGGGCCCGAGCCTGCGGATCAGCTCGCGCGGGCCGCTCACCGCCTCGCCGTTCCAGGCGACGATGATGTCGCCGAGGGAAAGGCCGGCGGCCTTGGCCGGACCGTTGTCATCAAGGCTCATGACGATGGCGCCGCGGGCCTCGCCGTCGCGGATCGGATGCAAGCCGGCGCCGAGATAGCCGCGGGCGACATGGCCTTTTTCGCGCAGCGTCGCGACCGCCCGCTCGATCGTCTCGTAAGGCATGACCAGCGCGCGGCCGCGCGGCCCGAACAACAGCATGCCGATCAGCGCGCCCTTGGCATCGAGCACCGGGCCGCCCTCGAAACGGCCGCCGGCGCCCACCGCCAGGTTGATGCGCCGGTCGATGGTGCCGCCGCGCATTGAGCGCCAGGCCGGGCCGACTTCGCCGACCGAGCCTGAAACTGCCAACGCCGAACCCCGGCTGTTGCCGATGGCGACGGCAATGTTGCCGGGCCGCACCGCATCCGCTTTGGCCAACGGCTCGGCATTGGTAGCACCGGCCGGCTTGAGCAGGGCGACGCCGGTCGAGGGATCGCGGCCGACAAGATCGGCCTTCACCGTCTCGCCCGAAGCCAGCGTCAGCTCGATCTCCTCGCCGGCCTCGACGGCTTCCTCGGCGGCAACGAAGTAGCCGTCGCGCCAATGGAAAGCGCTCGCTGTGCGATGATTGTGGGTGGTGAAGCTCGCGGTCGCCGGTGCCGCCTTGGCTGCCAGATCGGCAATGGCTTCCGAAAAGGCACTTAGATTGAATTCGCTCATAGCAGTCTCCTGGGTTCATCCATGCCCCAGATATCGCGCGGCAGCGCGCTTGGAGATACTCGCCTGACGGCTAGTCGGCCGGGCGACTGGCCATCTGGTCAGGTCGCGGCGGATGAAGCCGCTCCGCACATATAGTCATCGTTGCGCCTGAAAACATGGAGCCTGCCAATGGCCGTTGCTGCCGCCAAATTCCAATCCGACGACGCGCTGCTCGACGCCTACTCGACGACGGTGGCCGATGCTGTCGACCGCATCGGCCCGGCTGTCTGCCGCATCGAGCGCATCGGTGGCCAGGGCGGGCATGGGTCGGGCTTCGTCATTGCGCATGATGGGCTCGTCGTCACCAACTTCCACGTCGTCGGCGATGCCAGAACGGTGCGCGTATCGATGCCCGACGGCGCCTCCAGCGAAGGCCGCGTGCTCGGCCGCGACGCCGACACCGACATCGCGCTGGTGCGCGCCGACGGCAGCTTTGCCGATGTCGCGCCGCTGGGCGATTCCAAGCGCCTGCGGCGCGGCCAGATCGCCATAGCCATCGGCAACCCGCTCGGCTTCGAATGGACCGTCACCTCGGGCGTCGTCTCGGCGCTCGGCCGCTCGATGCGCGCTTCCACCGGGCGGCTGATCGACGACGTCATCCAGACCGACGCCGCGCTCAACCCCGGCAATTCCGGCGGACCGTTGGTATCCTCGGCGGGCGAGGTGATCGGCGTCAACACCGCCATGATCCATGGTGCGCAAGGCATTGCCTTTGCCGTCGCCTCCAACACCGCCAATTTCGTCATTTCGGAGATCATCCGTTTCGGCCGCGTACGCCGCGCCTTCATCGGGGTGTCGGCCGACACCGTGAACCTGCCCCGTCGCGCGGCCCTTCTGTCGCAAGTGTCGAGCAAGACCGCGGTTCGGCTGCGCGGCGTCGAGAAGGAGGGCCCTGCGGCCAAGGCCGGCCTCAGGGAAGGCGATATCGTCGCCGCGATAGACGGCCGACCGGTCACCGGCGTCGACGACCTGGTGCGTTTGCTCGACGCCGAGCGGATCGGCCGCGAGACGCGGTGCACGGTGGTGCGCCGCACCGGTGTCAGCCAGGTGACAGTGACGCCAGTGGCAAGGGCTGGTTGAGGGTTTCCACTCAGGCGCTCACTGCACCCTGCGCATACCGTGCCAGGAATTCCTCGCTTGGCGGGATCGGCTTGATGACATCGATCAGGACGCCGTTGGGATCCCTGGTGATGAAATGGCGCTGGCCAAAAGGCTCGTCGCGCAGGGACCGAAGGATGGACAGGCCGGCGGCTGTGATCCGCTCATAGACCGCATCGGGATCACGGACTTCGAAGTTGATCAGCAGGCCCGAGCTCCGACCCCGTCCCTCTTCCGGGATCGTCTCATGGTCGCCTTGCACGATACCGAGATTGACGCGCTTGCTCTCCACCGATTGCAGATGCACGTACCAGTCGCTCGTAAACAGCGGCCGGAAGGCGAAATGTTCGACATAGAACGCCGCTGTGCCGGCAACGTCCCCGGTCATCAGCACCGGATAATAGCTGGTCGTCTTCAACTTTCCTTCTCCCGTCAAGCAACATACAGTCTGCATGTAAATTGAATTAACATACAGGCTGCATGTATGCAACAGAGATCAGCGCGCCGTTCCAACCGTGACCGCACCGAGGCGACACGCGCCGATCTGATCGCCGCGGCGCGAAAACTGTTCATCGAAAAATCCTACGCCGAGACCGGCACACCAGAGATCGTCGCCGCGGCCGGCGTGACGCGCGGCGCGCTCTACCACCACTTCTCCGACAAGCAGGCGCTGTTCGGCGCCGTCGTCGAGCAGGAGGCAGAGGCCGTGGCGCGGGAGATCGAGGGCGCAGCGCCGCCTTCGCTCAATGCCCGCGACGCGCTCCTTGCCGGCTCCGACGCCTATCTTGCCGCCATGCGCGCGCCCGGCCGCACGCGGCTACTGCTGCTCGACGGCCCGGCCGTGCTCGGCCGCGCCGAAATGGACGCCATCGACAACCGCCATGGCAATCGCTCGCTGCGCGAAGGGCTGGTCGCGGCGATGCGGGCGCGGACCATAAAGAAGCTTCCGGCCGAAGCGACGACCGCCCTGCTCGCCGCCGCCTTCGACCGCGCGGCACTTGCCATTGAGGCGGGCGGTTCGGCCGAAGACTACCGCACCGTTCTCACGGCACTGATCGATGGGTTGTCCCGCGCGTGATCCGAGGCTTCCCGCCGATGAGATCCAGGGCAAAGGTTGGAATCAAATCTGTGCGCTGGAAATTTCCGGCTCTTCGTCGGGCACCTCGCCCGGCTCGAACTCGTTGAAGCAGCCAAGTTGGCGCTTGAACTGGTCGATCAGCCAGGCCGCCGCCGACTTCGGGCTGCGGTCGGCGCGGTGCATGGCATAAAGCGGCGAACGCACCTCTCTGAAAGGCTCGAGGTCGAGTTCCACGAGACGGCCGGTAGCCAGATCGTCAGCGATCAGCCAACGCGGCAGCCCGCCCCAGCCCAGCCCCTCACGCATCAACATATGTTTGGTGCGCAGGTCCGTCAGTCGCCAGGTTCGGTAGGCGAAGACGCCAAAATCGCGCCCCTTGGTACGCTCGGACTGGTCGGTGACGACGAGTTGTGTGTGTTCGCGCGCGTCCTCGATCGCGACCGGTTTGGGCAGCAGCGCCAGCGGGTGGGTGGGCGCGGCCGCCAGCACTATCGACATGAAGCCTATGCCCACCAGGTGGACGTCGACATCGCCCAGCAGGCCGCCAATGCCGAGATCGGCCTGGCCACCGACAACATGGTCGGGGATCACGCCGAGTGTGCCGATGTGCAGGCGCAGCATCACGGTCGGAAATTGCGCCTCGAACGCCTTGAGCACCCGCACCAGCACTGGCGAAGGCAGCGCCGCATCCACCGACAGCGCGACTTCCGCCTCCAGCCCCCGATGGTGACCATCGACGCGCGAGCGTATGCGGTGCAGCACGCTGATCATCCGCCGCGCGTCTTCCAGCATCGCCCGACCGATCTCGGTCAGCTGCGGCTCTCGCGTGCCCTCGCGCTCGAACAGCTTCAGCCCGAGTTGCGCCTCGAGATTGGCGATGCCGTAGCTGATGACGGATTGCGCCCGGTTGAGCTTGCGGCCGGCGGCGGAAAAACTGCCGGTGTCGGCAACGGCCACGAGGATCTGAAGCTGGTCGAGTGTCGGATTAGGCTGCATCATCGTATCTAATTAATGGATGGATCATATATAAAATATACCGGTTTATCTGATGGGTTAATAGCCCATATGTAGCGGGACAGTCCAATTCCACTGGAGAGACCCAACATGTCCATTCTTCTCGTCACGTCGAGCCCGCGCGGCGCTGCCTCGCACTCGACCCGTATCGCCACCGAATTCGCTCAGAAGCTGCTCGCAGCCGACCCGTCGAACACGCTTGTCGTGCGCGACCTCGTCGCCAATCCGCTGCCGCATATCGATACCGACTATGCGACCGGCATATATACGCCTGCCGAAGCCCGCACGCCGCGTCAGGCCGAAGTGGTCGGAGTCTCGGATGCCGTGCTCGACGAACTGTTTGCCGCCGACACGGTGATCCTGGCGACAGGCTTCATCAACTTCAACATCTCCTCGACGCTGAAGTCCTGGGTCGACCATGTCGCCCGCTCCGGCAAAACCTTTGCTTACGGCGAAAATGGACCCAAAGGCCTCGTCACCGGCAAGAAGGTCTATATCGTGCTGGCATCCGGCGGCATCTACTCGGAAGGCGCGGCCGTGCAGTTCGATCACGCCGTTCCCTATCTGCGCTCGGTGCTCGGCTTCATCGGCATGACCGACGTCGACGTCATCCGCATCGAAGGCGTCGCCAAGGGTCCTGACGCAGTAAGCGAAGCGCTCGCCAAGGCAACCGCCAAGGTCGACGCCGTGGTGGCTGCCAGCCGGGATGTCGCGGCAGCCGCGTAAAAGCTCTGATTGCCAACCAGATCGAAGGCAGGCGCGGGCGCCTGCCTTTTTTTGGCCTATCCAATGATGTGCCGCAGCAGTCCCGCCGAAGCGACCCCGATCAGCACGGTCGGCAGCATCGAAAATCGCGTGGCGGCAATCAGCGTGGCGGCCAGGGCCAGAAGATCCGCTGGATTTTTCGATACGAAGACCGGCGCGATCACCGAGATCAGCACGCAGCCGGGCGCCGGCTCCATCACGGCCGTTGCCCGCGCGCTGAGCACCCTGTTGCGCAGCACGACATAGCCGCCGACGCGGCTGAGGTACGTGACACCAGCCATCAGCACGATGGTGAGAAGCGTCTGCGCGTCGATCATGCCTCATCCCTCCACAACAGCCAGGCCGAGACCAGCCCTGCCAGCGCGCCCGCCGCTACATACCAGGCGCCGGGAACGAAAAGGTAGGTCAGCGCCGCGATGATCAGACTGACCAGCCACGGCCGCGCAGCGGCAACGCCCCTCCACATACCGCGCAGCAGTACCAGGAAGACGGCCGCGAACGCCATGTCGAAGCCGTAGGTCTCGGCGTCGCCTAGCACCGGGCCGAGCAAGGCGCCAATCGTGGTGAAGGCCACCCACGTCAGGTACATCGCCAGTGCCGCGCCCATATAGTAGCGCGGGCTGAAGGCTGGCGGGGGGGGGGGCGCCGTTTGGCGTCGGCCAGGCCGAGCGCCCAGCTTTCGTCGCACATGAAGAACAGCGCGGAAAACACCTTGCGCCGCGGCAGGTCGCGCAGGAACGGCGCCAGTGCCGCCCCCATCAGGAGATGGCGGCTGTTGACCAGGAAGGTGACGGCGGCGATGAGCAGGACATGCGGCGGCGACGTCCACAGCTGAATCGCCGCGAATTCCGAGCCGCCGGCGAAGTTCAGTCCCGTCAGCAGCGACAGTTCTGCGGTGCTGAGCCCCCTTTGTGTGGCCTGTGCACCAAGCACCAGCGCATAAGGGATGGTGCCGAACAGCACGGGCGCGCAGGAGGCCACGCCGCGCCGGAACTCGGAGTTCAGTCCGCCGCCCGCCGCCGATCTGGTCTCTGCAATGCTCATGATCTTCCTCCGGCCGCGCCGCGCGGCCGCCTCTGCCGGTTCCGTTGGATGCCGCTGATGTCAGGGCAATCATAGCCGCCAAGCCTCGCAATTTGGTTGCGAAGATTGTTGTCTTTTACCAGATTTTGGCATCTTATGCCATGAATCAACAGATAAACGGAATTTAGAGCCATGAAACTTGACGAGATCGACAGGCGCATCCTGCGGGCGCTGCAGCGCGATGGGCGCATGGCCAACAATGAGCTGGCCGCTGAAGTCGGCCTGTCGCCGTCGCCGTGCCTGCGCCGCGTCAAGCTCCTGGAGGAGGCCGGCGTCATCGACCGCTACGTCGCAGTGCTCAATCCGGCCCGCATCGGCAAGGGCCTGACCTTCTTCACCCGCATCTGGCTGAAAGCGCAGGACGAAGACACGATCGGGCATTTCGCCACCGAAGTGGCCAAGCTGCCGCAGGTGATGGAATGTTATCTGATGCTCGGCGACTGCGACGCCATGGTGCGCGTGGTGGCGGCCGGCATCGACGACTACCGCCGCTTCCAGTCGGAACATCTCAGCCGCATCAGGGGCGTGCAGAACGTCAAGACCGACGTTCCCAGCCAGACCATCAAATACACATCGGAACTGCCGATCTAGGCGCCGGGAAATGGCCCCATCTCAGACTGGATAAAAAATGCAACCGGATTGTAGGATTGGTGCCGCCGCCGGCGTCCTTCGGACGCAAGCGGCAGGCCAAGTCAGGCCTTGCCGCACAACAAATGCCTTACGGCATGGGAGAAAACCATGAACCTTTCCTATCGTTGGGTCATTGTCGCGGCCGGCGCGCTGATGTCCTGTGTCGCCATCGGCACGATGTTTTCGCTGGCGATCTTCCTCGAACCGATGGCGCTCGATACCGGTTGGTCACGCGCCGGCATATCGAGCGCGATGACGCTCAATTTCCTGGTCATGGGCCTTGGCGGCTTCGCCTGGGGCGCGCTGTCGGACCGCTTCGGCGCCCGCATCGTCGTCACGGTCGGCGCGGTGCTCCTCGGCCTGGCGTTGGTGCTGGCCAGCCGTGCGGGCTCGCTTGTCACCTTCCAGATCACCTTTGGCGTGCTCGTCGGGCTCGCGGCCAGCGCCTTCTTCGCACCGATGATCGCGCTTACAACAGGCTGGTTCGACACCAATCGCGGCCTTGCCGTGTCGCTGGTCTCGGCCGGCATGGGCGTCGCGCCGATGACGATCTCGCCCTTCGCCCGCTGGCTGACCTCGGCCTATGAATGGCGCACCGCCATGTTCGACATCGGCATCATGGCTTGGGTGCTGCTCCTGCCGGCGGTGCTTCTGGTGCGCCAGCCACCGAAGCCTGTCGTGACCGACACTGGCTCCTCGCCGGTTGCCGAGGGCGCCGGCCTGAGCGTCGGCCAAGCGCTGCGCTCGCCGCAATTCATCGTGCTGGGGCTGACCTTCTTCGCCTGCTGCGCGGCGCATTCGGGGCCGATTTTCCACATGGTCAGCTATGCCATGCTGTGCGGCGTGGCACCCATGGCCGCCGTCTCGATCTACAGCGTCGAGGGCCTTGCCGGGCTTGGCGGGCGTCTGCTCTACGGCGTGCTCGCCGACAGGCTTGGCGTCAAGCCGGTGCTGATCGCCGGCTTGTTGATCCAGGCCGTGGTGATCGCCGCCTATCTCTCGATCAGTCAGCTCGGCCAGTTCTACATGCTGGCCGTCGTCTTCGGCGCCACCTATGGCGGCGTCATGCCCCTCTACGCAGTGCTGGCGCGCGAATATTTCGGCCAGCGCATCCTGGGCACCGTGTTCGGCGCCGCCACCATGCTGTCCAGCCTCGGCATGGCGCTCGGCCCGCTCGCCGGCGGCATGGTGTTCGACGCCTACGCCAACTACCATTGGCTGTTCATCGGTTCGGCCCTCATCGGGCTGGGTGCGGCGGGCATCGCCATCGCCTTCCCGCCACTGCCGCGCAGAGCGTTGCAGCCGGCATAGCGGAGCAAACGAAAGGGCCGGCCCATATCTGGACCGGCCCTCGGATCTCTGGAATTCTTGAGCCGTTCGTCGGCGGTCTACCCGAACATCCGCTCGCCCTGCTCGTCGACGAGTTGGATGCCCTTCTTGATCGAGATGTCGACGGCGTCGTCCAACCCGGCGAAGCGATCGGCGCGGATGAATCTGTGTTCCTTCAGGACGCCGTCGACGTCCTTGGAGACGACGCCGCAGGTCTGGTACTGGCCATCGGCCTTGTAGGGCGTGGCGCTGATCGTGAAACCCTTGTGCTCGACCTGCTTGGCCGGTGCGGCGCTCTTTGGCTCGGCCGCTTCATCACCGCCAGCGCCGAAAAGGCGCTTCAGAAAAGACATCGGACTTCCTCCAACAGCATTCATCCCGCACCACATAATGTGGCGCGGGATGAATTTCACTATCGCTCCTTGCCTGAACGGGCAAGGGCCGTGCCGGTTGGACCGAAGCCGGGTTATTTGCGCGACAGCGCTTCGAGCGCCGCGGCGGCGTCTTCGAGGATGCTCATCGCCTCGGCCTGCTTGTCCGCCGGCGCATCGACGATGTCGCTCAGCGCGGCGCGCAGCCGGTGGCGCAGCGCACGGAATTCGTCGCGCTTTTCCGAACGGCCGCCTCGGCCGTCGCGCCGATCCTCGCTATCGTCGTTCCAGCCGAACCAGTCGCGCGCCTTGGCCATCTTGCGGCCGAAGCGCTCGAGATGATCTAGAACGCCGTCGATCATCTCACGGTTGTCGGCAAGATGCGCCTGCCCGGCCTCGGTGATCGAAAACACCTTCTTGTTGCCTTCGCTCGAGGACACGGCATAGCCTGCCTCTTCCAGGAAGGTCAGCGTCGGGTAGACCACGCCCGGGCTCGGGCTGTAGATGCCGCTGGTGCGCTCCTCCAAGGCCTTGATGATGTCATAGCCATGGCGTGGCGCCTCGGCCAGCAGCGACAGCGTGATCAGCTTGAGGTCGCCGTCGGCCAGCATGCGCCCGGCGCGGAACATGTCGCCCGGGCCGCCGCGTCCGCCGCCCCTGCCATGGCCGAACGGGCCAAAGCCGCCGCCCCCGCCTCTGCCGCCAAATTTGCCGGCCATGTGCATGAAGACGCGCTCGGCGCGATCGCCAAAATGATTGTGTCCGTGCATTGATTGCTCCTTGAGTTATATCTTACGATATATCTTAGCTAGGCGCACGCCAGCATGGAGTCAAGATATATCTTACGATGTATCGGGCCGGAAGCGAACAGCATCTGTCGGACGCCGACCCGCCGGTCGCGCGCGAACATCTTCACCATGGTTGGAGTAGCCGGCGTTACCAGCGGCCGTTGCGTCGGTTCCAGGCATAGAGCAGGTCGGCAAAGCGGTCGTAGCCGAAGCGAGCGAGCGGCAGGGTAAGGGCGTTGCCGAGCAACTTTGCCAGCCAGCCCTCGCCCGGCGTCAGCGCCCACACGGCGATGGCGACATCGGCGCCGACCAGTAGCCTGCCCTGAGCATCGGTCGCGTGCAGCCGGCGGCGGATGTCTTCCAGCGAAGCGCCAAATCCGGCCAAGGCTTCCGGTTCATGATTGATGTCGCGAAATTCGATCCGCCCGGCCTTGATCGCCTCGATCAGCCGCCGCTTCTGCCTGGCAATTCCGGCATCACAGACCGGGCAGCGCGTGTTGTACCAGACGGTCAGCAAGGGCCTGGTTCTGCTGTCGATCACTTCAGGCCCATCACCGTCTTCGGCCCGACGCATTTGTTGTCGCGAAACAGCTCCCACTCTTCGCACAGCCGCCGATTGGGCAAGCGGCAAAATCCATATTCATTGCCAGCCTTGTCCTTCTTGATCACCAGGCGCCCGCCGATCTCTCCGCAATGGACCGATGCGGGATTGGACATGCCGACCGGTTTTTGCGGGGCAGTGTGGGCATCGATCGGCATCGACGACCACGCGGCAAGGCTGATAGCCAATATCGAAACTTTCTTCATCGCGATCTCCGCTCGCTGCACTCTATCACGATGGAGCGCACCGTCTTGCCGCAAGGCGCCGTCGAGCCGGCACCTGCTCATCGGCTCCGGAACGTCCGATTTGCATCATCCAAGCGACGAGATGATCTCGCGGTAAGCAAGCTCCGGGAAAGCCTTCAGGGTCCGTGACTTGACGTTGCCGCCCGCGGCCAGCATCAGCGCGAAACGCGCCAGCACCGCATCGTCGGGCGCTTCGACCACCGCCACCATGTCGAATTCCCCCATGGTCAGGTAGAACGACTTGAACGATCCCCCCATCTCGCCCAGTTGCGTCTTGGCGGCATCGAGGCGCTTGGGGGATTCGCGCACGTTCTTCGCGCCCTGCTCGGTCCAGTTCATCAGCATGATGTAAGTCGTCATGGCACGCCTCCTCCGGGGCCACGGAGCACGGTGCTCAGGCCATGCGATGTCGACACGGCCTCGACCGGGGCGGGCTTCCCGGGCTGTCGCCCAGAAAAATGCATCCGACACGAAATTATCCTCCCTAACGGCGCGTGCCGCAATGGCGAGCGCCAAAGAAAAAGGGCGCCACGATGGGCGCCCTTGATCTCTTCGCAATCGGTAGGCCTCAGCTATCCAGGAAGCTTCTGAGCTTGCGCGAGCGGCTCGGGTGCTTGAGCTTGCGCAACGCCTTGGCTTCGATCTGGCGGATACGCTCGCGGGTGACCGAGAACTGCTGGCCGACTTCCTCAAGCGTATGGTCGGTGTTCATGCCGATGCCGAAGCGCATGCGCAGCACACGCTCCTCGCGCGGCGTCAGCGAGGCGAGCACGCGCGTGGTGGTCTCGCGCAGATTGGCCTGGATCGCCGCGTCGATCGGCAGGATCGCCATCTTGTCCTCGATGAAGTCGCCCAGATGCGAATCCTCCTCGTCGCCGACCGGCGTTTCGAGCGAGATCGGCTCCTTGGCGATCTTCAGCACCTTGCGCACTTTTTCGAGCGGCATTGCGAGCTTCTCGGCCAGTTCCTCCGGCGTCGGCTCGCGGCCGATCTCGTGCAGCATCTGGCGCGAGGTGCGCACGATCTTGTTGATCGTCTCGATCATGTGCACCGGAATGCGAATGGTGCGCGCCTGGTCGGCGATCGAACGCGTGATCGCCTGCCTGATCCACCATGTCGCGTAGGTCGAGAACTTGTAGCCGCGGCGATATTCGAATTTGTCGACGGCCTTCATCAGGCCGATATTGCCTTCTTGGATCAGGTCGAGGAACTGCAGGCCGCGATTGGTGTATTTCTTGGCGATGGAGATGACGAGGCGCAGATTGGCCTCGACCATTTCCTTCTTGGCGATCGCCGCTTCGCGCTCGCCCTTCTGCACCTGGTTGACGATCTTGCGGAATTCCAGGATCGAGATGGCCGTTTCCGTGGCCAGATTCTGGATCTCGGCGCGCAGATCCCTGATCGCGTCCTTCTCGTTCTTGGTGAACTCCTTCCAGCCGCGCGAGGTCAGATTGGCGATCGAGCGCGTCCAGTTCGGGTCGAGCTCGGAGCCCTGATATTCCTTCAGGAACTCCTCGCGGCGCACGCCATAGCTTTCGGCGAGACGCAATAGCTTGCCCTCGTTCTGCACCAGGCGCTTGTTGATGTCGTAAAGCTGCTCGACCAGCGCCTCGATACGCGCCGTGTTGAGCGACAGCGACTTCACCGCCTTGATGAGCTGGTCCTTCAGCTCCTTCAAGCGGCGGTCCTGGCTGGGCGACAGCGTGCCGGCCGCGGCCAGCCGGTTCTCGACCTGCTGATCCTGCAGCTTGCGCAGCTTCTTGTAGGTGTCGGCGATGACGTCGAGCGTTTCCATGACCTGCGGGCGCAGCTCGGCTTCCATTGCCGCCAGCGACAGGCTGGCCTCGTCCTCGTCCTCCTCGTCGTCATCCCCGATGCCGCGCGTGTCAGCGCCGACATTGGTGATGTCGTCTTCATCGTCGCGTCCGCGGCGCGGCTTTTCCTCGACCTTAGGCGCTTCCTCGACGCGCTCCACCACCGGCGCCTGCTTGGCCTCGGGGCCGGCATAGGTGGCTTCGAGGTCGATGATCTCGCGCAGCAGGATCTTGGATTCGTTGAGCTCGTCGCGCCAGATGATGATGGCCTGGAAGGTCAGCGGGCTTTCGCACAGGCCCGCGATCATCGTCTCGCGGCCGGCCTCGATGCGCTTGGCGATGGCGATTTCGCCCTCGCGCGACAACAACTCGACCGAACCCATTTCGCGCAGGTACATGCGGACCGGATCGTCGGTGCGGTCGGTCGGCTCTTTCTTCGTGGTTGTGGCGGCGACGGCGGTGCCGGTCTGCTCGGCCAGCTCGTTGGCGTCTTCCTCGGCATCCGCCGCGGTGTCGCCGGCCTCGGCCTCTTCGCCCTGCTCGTCGTCCTCGACGACGTTGATGCCCATGTCGGACAGCATCGCCATCGTGTCCTCGATCTGCTCGGAGGTCACTTCCTCGGAGGGCAGCACCGAATTCAGCTCGTCCATGGTGACATAGCCGCGCTTCTTGGCGGCCTTGATCATCTTCTTGACAGCATCATCGGAAAGGTCGAGCAGAGGGCCATCGGTGGCGCCTTCGCGTTCGGTCTCGACCTCTTCCTTTTCCTTTGTCGCCATAGTCTTTATCTTCTCCTAGCGGCCCGACATCGAGGCCGCGCAAGCTGTCGGACCGGTCAAATCGGCTGGGCTCGCTTTTGCAACGCGCTTCACCGGGCCAATAACTGCATCATCTCTTTGTTGGTGCCCTGTCGTCGCCCAAAACCGGTTTCCATTTTTGGGCGACATGCATTAAGTCCAGATTAACCCTGATATCTGTGGCAGGCTGGCTGCCTGTCCAGTGACCAAGACCTCACATCGCTGCTTTTCCCGTCGACGCGGGTGCGGGTTAACGTTTCGAATCGTCCTGATTCCGCCATTCTGCCGGAAGGTCAAGCGCCTCTCGCATGATTCGCATGAAAAAAGCGAATCAATTACCCGACTTAGCGCGGTCCGGCTCTAGAAGATCCATGACAACGCCGTCATTCCTGCACTTGCTGGCATGAGCCCGTCCCAACCCTCGGGCCGAAATGAGCTCCGCCTTTCTTCTGCTGGAGTATGATCGTTCCCGAAAACCGGGTCCCGCTTTTCGGAACCATGCTTCAGGCCCGACCAGCCCTGCCCGACGAAACACCGAAACCTTCGATCAGCGCTTCCGTCGCTTGTACATCCCGAAATTGCGCTTGAATTTCGATCAGATGGCGGAAATTCTCGTCCGAAGGATCCGCATCCATCGCCGCTTCCGCCTGTTTCAGCTCCTTATGTAAGGTGCGCGCGCTGCGCTGCAAGTGCAGCGCCTGGTTCAGAGCGTCGCGGGCATCCTCGAGCGCTGCCGTCTCCAGCGCCGGCCACTGCCGCGCCCGCCTGATCAGGCCGACGGCACGCTCCCAGATCTCGGCGCAGCCGGCGCGCTCGATCGTCGCCACCACGGCGTGGCGGTCATTGGCCATGTCATGCGCCATCGCGTCGAGGATGGCGCCGTGCAGCCGCCTCAGCTCGGAATTGGCGAGATCGAGGAACTCGACATGGGCGAAATTCTCGTCGATCAGCGCCGGGTGGTTGACCAGTGCCACGATGATCGTCGCTTCGCGCACCGACATTCCTTCGTTGCCGCGCTTGACCAGTGCCGACTGGCCGAGACTTTCCGTGATGGCGATGCGACCACCGCCGGCTTTAGCGAATTGTCCGCCGGGAGCGGGCGCCTTGCCCTGCCCCGGTTTCCAGTCCGGACGACCTTGCCGCGTTGCGCGCTGAGAACCGAAGAAGCTCAGCACGCGCTCGCGCATCTCCTGCTGGTAGTGATATCGCAGGCTTTCATCACGGATGCGGCTGGTCAGTTCGCGCAGCCGCTTCTCCAGTTCGGCCCGCCGCTCCGGCGTGTCGAAGACGCCGCCCGCCGTCTCGCGCATCCATAACAGATCGGCAAGAGGACGCGCTTCCGCCAGCACGGCGCGGAAGGCATCCGGCCCCTCCGCCTTGACCAGGTCGTCGGGATCCTTGCCTTCCGGCAGCAGCGCGAAACGCGCCGTGCGCCCGGCTTGGACTACGGGCAGCACCATGTCGGCGGCCCGCCATGCGGCCTTCAGCCCGGCCTTGTCGCCGTCGAAGCACAGCACCGGCTCGGCGGCCATACGCCACAACAGTTCGAGCTGGTTTTCGGTTAGCGCCGTGCCGAGTGGCGCGACGACATTCTCGAAGCCGGCCTGCGCCAATGCGATGACATCCATATAGCCTTCGACGGCGATGACCGTGCCGCCCTTGGCCAGCGCTTTTCGCGCGCGGGCGAAATTGTAGAGTACGTTGCCCTTGTGGAAGAGCTCGGTATCGGGCGAGTTCATATATTTGGCGAGCGCATCCGGCGCCAGCGCTCGCCCGCCGAAAGCGATGATCTTGCCGCGCGAATCCGGAATCGGGAACATGATGCGGTCGCGGAACCAGTCATAGGAGACCGGAATGTCGTCGCCATGTCGCACCAGCCCACAGGCCTCGATATCAGCCTTCGGCACGCCCTTTGCGGCCAGATGCTCCTTCAGCGCATTGCGGCTGTCGGGCGCATAGCCCAGCCGGAAAGCATGCTGCGTCGCGGGCGTCAGTCCGCGGTCGCGCAGATACGCACGGGCCTTGGCGCCTTCCGCGCCCTGTAGCCGCTCCTGGAAAAAGGCAGTCGCCATTTCCATGACGTCGGTAAGGCTGGCGCGTTCCTTCTCGCGCCGCTCCTCCTGCACGTCGCGAACCGGCATCGGCACGCCGGCCATGTCTGCAATCTTCTCGACCGCCTCGGGAAAGCTCAGTCCGTCAAGTTCGGTCAGGAACTTGAAGTGATCGCCCGAGACCGAGCAGCCGAAACAATGATAGCGGCCCTTCTTGTCCTCGCAATGGAAGGACGGGCTCTTCTCGCCATGAAACGGGCAGCAGGCCCAATAATCGCCGCGCGACGCATTGGTCTTCTTGCGATCCCAGGCGACGCGCTGGCCGATGACCTGCGAAATCGGCACGCGATCGCGTATCTCGTCGAGGAAGGCGGGCGGAAAGCGCATCGGGGAACTCGTTTATCCCCCATATAATCATGCCCGCGAAATCCGGCGACCCCTAATGCTGACGATGCCCGGTTTCCACAGGGCAAAAGGAAAGGCGGCCGTTGCGGGCCGCCCTTCCTCCAGTCTGGCACTATCGGGACTTTACTGCGCGGCGATGGCGCCAAAGATGATGCCGGAGAGGGCGCCGACCAGCACATAGTCGTTGCCGACGCGGATCCATTCCTGGCCACGGCCAGGACGATGCAGGCCGTAGCGACCATAATCGCGGACCGGCTGATGCTGCCGCCAGCCGGAATATTTCTGGCCATTGCGCCAGTTGTTCCGCTTCACGACGACCTTCTTTTGAATGATACGCTTCTGGATAACGCGCTTCTGGATGACGCGCTTCCTGACATCCCGGTTGGTGGGCTTCTGCCAATCGACATTGGTATAGTTCGACTGCGGCGCGACCGGCGCATTGAGCGGTGCGGCCTGGCCCGTCAGGGACGTGGCGGCCAGCATCGAGAAAGCAAGACCGGAAAGAACAATGCGCTTCATGAAGGAATCTCCTTGGTTGTCAATGCCGCAGAAATAGCCGTCGAAGAATGAACCGAAACTGAACATGAGCATTACAATTCCGTAATGAATCCGAAGCTTTAGACCGGTTGGTTGAACATCCTCGCAAATTCCGGGCGAAGGGCGGGCGGCAACACCGGCCGATCCGCTGCGTCAGGGCGGCGAGGCTCATGCAACCATTTCGGCATCCGTCCATTCTCCGACACGGCCCGTCGCGCGCGGAGAGCCCTTGAAATCGACAAATTTTTATTATCCGGCTAAAATATTCGAGCTATTATCGGCCAACGTCATGATCATGATTCGCACCCCTCCTCCTTCCCCCGGCCGCCGCGCTGCCCGTGTCGCCGGCCTTGTCCGTATCGGTGCGCCGCAATGAGCGGCTCCGTGGTTCTCCTGCATCTGGCCGGCGCCGTGGCGCTGATGCTGTTTGCCACGCGCATGGTGAAGACCGGCGTCGAGCGCGCCTATGGCGACGTGCTGCGCCACAAGCTGCGCGCCACCATGCGCAATCCTGTCATGGCGGTGCTGGCCGGCACCGGCCTCGCTATAGCGCTGCAGAGCTCCACCGCCGTCACGCTGCTGGTCGGCTCCTTCGCGGGCTCCGGCATCGTCTCGGGCGCGGCCGGGCAACTGGCCGTGCGCGGCGCCGAGATCGGTTCGGCTCTGGTGGTCAAGCTGCTCACCTTCGATCTCACGCTGCTGGTGCCGCTTTGCCTGATCACCGGCACGGTCATGTTCATGGCCACCGAGCGGCGCGACTGGCGCCAGACCGGTCGCATCCTGGTCGGCATCGGCCTTTTGATCCTGTCGCTGGAAATGATCGGTCAGGCATCCGAGCCGCTGCGCAACAGCCAGTTGATGCCGGTCATCATCAATTACTTCTCCGGCGATTCCATCACCGCCTATCTGCTGGCGGCGCTGATCACCTGGCTGTTCCAATCGAGCATCGCCGCGGTCCTGTTGATGGCGACGCTGGCGGGCCGCGGCCTGATCACGCCCGAACTCGGCGTCGTCCTCATCCTGGGCGTCAATCTCGGTTCGTCGATCATCGCGCCCATGCTGACCCGCTCCTCCGGCCCCGAAGTGCGCGTCGTGCCGATCGGCAACCTCTTGATGCGCGGGCTTGGCTCGCTGGTCATGCTGATCCTGGTCATGATCTTCAGGCCGCATTTCGCGTTCCTTGGCGCGACGGCAGCGGACCAGATCGTCAATGCCCACATCCTGTTCAATGTGCTGATCCTGCTCGCCGGCCTGCCGCTGGCGGGTCTCGTCTACCGCGCCTCGGAGAAGATCGTGGCGCTCGGCACCAAGGCGCCAGCCGCCACGCTCGACGTCGTCGAACTCTCGGCGCTCAACGAAAGCGCGCTCGACGTGCCGAGCCAGGCGCTGGCCAATGCCACCCGCGAGGTGGTGCGGGTCTGCGAGACGGTCGAGATCATGCTCAAGCGCATCATCGAGCTCTACGAGAGCGCCGATGCTGACAAGATCAAGGCGCTGGCCGCCCTTGACGACCGCGTCGACCGCAAGCACGCGGCGATCAAGCTCTACCTCGCCAAGGTCACCAAGAACCCGCTGACCGAGGACGAGGCGTTGCGCTGCCAGGAACTGATCGGCGCCTGCGTCAAGCTGGAGCAGGTCGGCGACATCATCGTGCGCAACATGCTGGTACATGTGAAGAAGAAGTTCGACCGTGGACTGGAATTCACCGACGAGGGTTGGAGCGAGCTGTGCGCCTTCCACGCTTCGGTGCTCGCCAATGCGCGGCTTGCCTTCAACGTGCTGGTGTCGCGCGATGCCGAGACGGCTCGCCAATTGGTGCTGGAGAAGGAACGGCTGCGCGACGCCGAAAAAGAGACCAGCGCCAGCCATTTCCTGCGGCTGCGCGAAGGCACTGCCAAAAGCGTCGAGACCAGTTCGATCCACCTCGACACCATCCGCGATCTCAAACAGATCAACTCGCTGCTGGCATCGATGGCCTATCCCGTGCTGGAAGAACGCGGCCTCCTCGGCGGATCCAGGTTGAAGGCGAGCTGATCAACGACATCTCTCCCTTCTTTGAGACACCTCATCCCCACCTCGCTTTGCGACGCCACCTCCCAACAAACAAGGGCAGAAGGAAGAGCGCCGCACTCTGCCGAAAAAATTGTATTGCGGCAGAATTGCATGGCGTCGGTCCTTCGGCGGCAAAATTGCCATTGCCGCGTTTCCATCGCTCGGGCTAGGCATATCAGCCAAAGCTTTCGGAGGAGATCGATGGACACCCATTCGCGCAGTTTCGCCAAGGCGCTTTCGTGGCGCGTGACCGGCACCATCGATACGATGATCATCTCGCTGGTGGTGACCGGAAGCGTCAAGCTGGCGGCCGCCATCGGCGTGACAGAAGTCTTCACCAAGTCGCTGCTCTATTATTTTCATGAGCGGGCATGGCTGAAGGTTCCTTATGGACGCAAGACCCCGTTCTGAACCCGGGGTCAAGATTTTGAACCCGGAGATCAAGAAAAGCTAAAGCGGCGACAAAAATTTCTGGATTGCCGGCAGCGCGCATCCGTGGTTTGAGGCCTGCATTCGAGGATTTAATTCCCGCCATGTCGCTTCCGCTCATCGCCCTGTTCATCGCTGCCTTCGCTTTCGGCACCACCGAATTCGTCATCGCCGGCGTGCTGCCGCAGGTGGCGCAAGGGCTTGGCGTTTCGGTTCCGACATCGGGCTACCTCGTCTCCGGCTATGCCTGCGGCATTGCCATCGGCGGTCCGCTTCTGGCACTTGCCACCAAGTCCTTGCCGCGCAAAACCTTGCTGCTCGGCCTCGCGGTCGCCTTCACCATCGGTCAGGCGGCCTGCGCGCTGGCGCCCGACTTCACCTCGATGCTGCTTCTGCGCATTGCCGTCGCAGTCGCGCATGGCGCTTATTTCGGCGTCGCCATGGTGGTGGCGGTCGGGCTGGTGCGCGAGGACCAGCGCGGCATGGCGGTGGCCGTCATCCTGTCGGGCCTCACCGTCTCCAACGTGATCGGCGTGCCGGCGGGCACTGCCATCGGCAACATCTGGGGCTGGCGCGCGACCTTCTGGGTTATGTGCGCATTGGGCGTGGCGGCCACGCTTGCCATGGCAGCCCTTTTGCCGCGCACCACAGGTTATCAGGCCAAACCCGCCGGCCTCGCCCGCGAGGTCCGCGTGCTTGCCCGCCAGCAGGTCTGGACCTCGCTGATCCTAATGCTGATGCTGATGATCGGCCAGTTCGGCCTGTTCACCTACATCACCCCGACATTGATCGAGATCACCGGCCTCGACGAGAACCTGGTGCCCTGGGTGCTCTTGCTCAACGGCGTCGGCGCCACGCTTGGCGTCTTCCTCGGCGGCAGGCTAGCCGACTGGAAGCTGATGCCCTCGCTGATCACCATGCTGGCCCTGCAGGCGGTGACGCTTGCGGTGATCTATGCCGTCAGCCCCTATCCCGTGCCGATGATCGTGGCGATCGTCATCTGGGGCGGCCTCAACTTCGCCATCGGTACGCCGATTCAGACCCGCATCCTGTCCTGGACTGCGGATGCCTCGAACCTGGCCTCCTCGCTGATCCCATCCGGCTTCAATGTCGGTATAGCGCTCGCGGCATCGCTCGGTGCTGCCATGCTCAATGGCGGTTACGGTTATCGCAGCCTGCCGCTGCTTGGCGCTGTGGCGATGCTCGTCGCAGTCGCGGTGGCGCTCGCCTCGCACATCTGGGAGTGGCGCAGCAACGCCACGCCACCGCTGACGGCAGCGGCTGAGTAGATTATCCGCGTCAGGACATCCACCACCGATCATGCCTGATCCGGGCGTCCACCGGCGCAAGCACGACGCGATGAACAGTCATGTCTCGCCCGGCGGCTGCGCAGCTCCAACGCATTACAGATCGATGCGGAACCGCAGGCTCTCCGCTCCGCCATAGGCGGCATCTTCGAGGAAACGTTCGACCAGTCTGCCGCCGTTGGCCAGGATCACTTTGTGCGAGGCCGGATTGCCAGGTTTTGCGGTGATGTCGACATGAGCCAGGCCGACCGCCCTCGCCTCATCCAGCATAAGCCGCAGCGCTTCCGTCGCGTAGCCGCGTCGCTGTTTCCACGGCACCACGGCGTAGCCGATATGGCCAAGCACGTGCGGCGGCAGCGCCGACGTGCCCTTCTGCCAGCGCAGGCCGATCGAGCCTGACGTCTCGCCGTCCCACATCCAGCGCCTGAAGCCCGGCAGGCGCGGGACCTGTCTGCCGTCAGGCAAGGTGATCGGCGGCCCCTTGGCCTCGGGATCATCGAGGCTGGCCAGGAACGCCGCCGGATCCTCCTCGATTGCGGCAAGCTGCTCGCGAGCTGCCTCCATGAGCCGTACATTGTCGGGCGACCAGCCGCGCTCGAGCGCAGCCTTGTAGGACGCCAGATGCTTGAGCCCGGGCTTGACAATTTCGATCATGATCCATGCTCCTTCGCAGGCCAAGCAGGCATAGCGATAGCCACTGGAACGCTCAAGCGGGCTGGAAGCGGATCGCGCCCTTGTTGAGGAAACACGCTTTGCTGAACAGCGACAGATCCAGCGGGTTCGGTAGCCGAACGTCGCTGATATCGGGAAACGGCTTCGTCGACGGATCGTAGGAGCGGTCGATCTGCGAGATGAAGACCAGGATCACGCCCGTGTCACGCGCAAAAGCCTTCAGCGTGCGCACCTGATCCATCAGCTCCGGATTGTCCCGTTTCTGGTCGAGCAGTTGCAGATAGTCGATGATAGCGAGCGTCCCGCGCACCGCCGATCCCAACACCTCGACGATGTAGTCGGCGCTGATGCCATCGGAAGTGTCGAACGCGAACAATCGGTCGAACTGGGCGGGGTCCGCCCCGATGGCGCGAAACCGGTCCAGCACATCGCGATGCGTGTATTCCAACGAGAAGAACACGCTGCGATGGCCACGCTTCATGGCTTCGACCGCGAGTTCGAGGCTCATCAGCGTCTTACCGTGGCCTGGTCGCGCACCGACCAGAACCAGGTCGCCAGGCTCCAGCCGCGAGAACAGCCTGCCGGGGGATTGGTTCTCGACCGCCTTCGCCGCAAGCAGACTCCAACTCGCAAAACCTTCGCGTGCTGCAATACGGTCGAGCGCCTGATGGAGCGGAATCTTTTCCTCGCGCGACAACAGCCTGGCTTGACGCTTCAGATGGTAAATGGGCGCAATCATCGCAAACCTCCTGGTGCGAGCAGTCTTCGCAACCCCTCCTTATGCCTGGTGCTCGAACAGTCGGTTCGATGATCGGATTGCCCCGCATGAATGATGCTTTCCCGACGGAGGGAGGAGGCGTGGGCGCGCCGGAATCAGACAATACCCCAATGCTGACGGGTCGAAAACGCGCATACGTGCCGGGAATGCTGAACAAGATGTGTTTCGCCGGCCGGCATAAGCCGATTTATGATCGTGCCGGGGGTGATTCACCGCCAAAAACACAAACGCTTCGACAGGAGAACGGGTCTGGTGCGGTTGATATCTATCCCGCTGGGTGTCGTCGCCAGCCTCTTCCTCGTTGTCGTCGCTTTGACGGCACGGTCCTTTGCCGCGCCCTCGGCCATTCCGGCCTGGCTGCAGGCCCATGTCGGCGAAGGTGATGGCCAGATCTCAGCTGTGGTCCTGGAGCGGGCCCGAGCGCTTTACCTGAAGAAAGTCGGCGCAGGAGCCGTTAACAATCCCTGCTACTTCGCCATGGATGCA
Source organism: Mesorhizobium sp. B264B1B (assembly GCF_020165765.1). NCBI lineage: Bacteria > Pseudomonadati > Pseudomonadota > Alphaproteobacteria > Hyphomicrobiales > Phyllobacteriaceae > Mesorhizobium > Mesorhizobium sp. B264B1B. The sequence continues at coordinate 428,370 of NZ_JAIUIS010000003.1, read as the reverse complement.
ACGCGCCCTAGCGATCTGGGCAACAACAAACTGGGTCACCGTTATTACATCATCTGCGAGGCCAGCCAGGCGTTTCGCGCCGTTTCGGCGGGCCACGGCAGCGGCCGGAATCTGAAGGGCGTCGCCGATTTCGCCAATGGCAAGCGCTGCGCGAAGAACTTCGGCAATGCGCTGGATTCGTCACTGACCGCCGGCGGCGCCTATATGACCGGCGAGGCGAAAACCTCGTTCAAAGGCTATTATCGCACTGCGGCGAAGCAGGACGTGGCTTTCATGCGTACCTTCGTGCAGTTCGATGGCGAGGGCGAGGCCGCGAACGCCAGGCAGCGCGTGATCGGCGGGCATCCGGCGGAAGTGTTGAAGGGAATGTGTCTTCGCAAAGATCCGGCCAGCTCGCATGCCGACCATGACGGCTACGTGCCGTTCGGCAAACTGGTGGATTATGCCGGCGGCCGCAGCAATGGCTGCACCAGTTGGTCGGCGGCGGATGCGCGGCAGATCATCCCGATGGTGAAGGACAATCCGACTACGCTCTACATCTACCCTGAATCGCGCGACATCGCCGCCGTTGCGCAAATCGTGGCGGCGGGCCGTTCGCTGTCGGACGCTGGCCCCTATTGGAACGCATCCTGCCTGAAGGAAATCGGCACGCCGAAATTCTGGCCGCGAAAGACGCTCGAGCCGATCATTGCCCAATACAGGAAGGACCACCCGGCACCGCCGCCGCAGCCGGTGCCGATCTGCAAGGAGCCGTGAGGTCCGTCCCGGCTCCGGGGATGCGGGGTCTACGGGATCGCATCCCTCAGCGCAGAAAATCGAACACCGCCTGCATGAAACCGGATGGATATTCGACATTCGACAGGTGAACCGCCGGCAGGACGACCAGCTTCGCGCCGGGCACCGCCGCGGCGATCAGTTCGCTGTGGCTGGCCGCCGTCACCGTGTCGTGCTCGCCGGCGATCACCAGCGTCGGCCGCGAGATCAGCGCCACGGTGCGGCGAAGGTCGGCGTCGCGCACCGCCGCAAAGAGGCCCGCCAGGCCTTGTCGGTCGATGGTGAGCAGCATGGCGCGAAATTCCTCGATGAAGGGCTCGTTGGCCGCCACCATTTTTGCCGGGAACCAGTTGTTGAGGAACGTTTCGGCGGTATCCGCCATATCGGACGCCTGCCGGACGGCGGCAATGCGCTCGTCGAAATAGCTTGCCGGTCCGAGATGCGACGAGGTGTTGCTCAGGATCAGCCGGTCGATCCGCTCCGGCGCGTGGATGCCGAGCCATTGCCCGACGAAGCCGCCCAGCGACAGGCCGAGGAAATGCACGCGGCCAAGGCCGAGCGCGTCGAGCAGCTCGATCACGTCGCCGCCGAGCCGATCGAGCGAATAGGCGCCGGCCGGCACGCTCGATCCGCCATGGCCGCGAAAATCATAGCGCAGAAGATGGAAATGCCTGGACAGCTCGCCGACCTGTCCATCCCACATATGCAGTGTGGTGCCGATGGAGTTCGACAGCATCAGCACCGGGTTTGCCGCATCGCCGTCGAAGCGGTAGGCGATGCGCGTGCCATCGCCAACAGTTACGAAATTCAGCTCATTCATGATGAAAGATCCTTCTGGAAGGGTTGAATGAGACAGAGCGTAGCCATGTCGTTGTTTTGTTGATATTACAAAGTGAGGACAATCTCTGTAATCAAAGCTGACATGGCTGACTTCACCTTGCACGACCTGCAGTGCTTCGACGCCGTGATCCGCACCGGCGGCTTTCAGCCGGCGGCGGCCCTGTTGCATCGTTCACACCCGGCTGTATTCGCCGCTGTCGCCAAGCTGGAACGGCAGCTCGACCTCGTTCTCCTGGACCGCAGCGGCTATCGCGTGCGCCCGACCGAGGCCGGGCTGTCGTTCCACCGCCGGGCGCAATCGCTGCTGCGCGAAGTGGAAGGCCTGCGCGTGCATGCCGCCCAGCTCTCGATGGGCGAAGAAAGCGAAATTCATGTGGTGATCGGCGACCTATGCCCACGACCGCAGGTGCTGGGCCTGCTCGGGCGGTTCTTCGCGCAATGTCCCGGCACGCGTCTGCACCTGCACTTCGAGGCCGTCGGCGGCCCTTGGGAACGCCTTTTCGACGACGAGGCCGATCTGGTCCTGCACTGGATCGACAAGGGCGATGCGCGGGTGGAATGGATCGATTTGTGCAAGGTGCCGTTCATTCCCGTGGTGGCACCGGGCTTTCTGCCGGAGCGCATCGAGCCGCCGATCACACCCGACCAGATGCAGGCGCTCACCCAATGCGTGATGCGCGACACTGCCCGCCATTCACCGCAACAAGACTACTTCATGGTCGAAGGCGCGCCGCAATGCCTGGTCGCCGACCAGGGCATGAAGAAGGAGATCATCCTGCAGGGCCTCGGCTGGGGCCACCTGCCACGCTTCCTGATCGAGGAGGAGCTGCGTGATGGACGCCTGCGGTCCATCGCCGGCCCTCATATGCCGGGCCGCACCGACGAACTGGTGGTTGCGCGTCGCCGCGACCGTCCCCACGGGCCGGTCGCCAACCGTTTGTGGGATCATATCCAGCAGGAGGCGCCGGCATTGCGCCACGCGTTGGAGCCCCAGAAGGTTGTTTTATAGGCAGGCGAGCGCTGGCGCTCGCGCTCGACGCGCCGACTATTGCAAAAGCCCCTTGATGATGCCGCTTGCCTTGCCGAAATCCATCTGGCCGGCATATTTCTGCTTCAGTGCCGCGATCACCTTGCCCATGTCCTTCTGGCTGGCGGCACCGGTCGCCGCGATCGCCTCGCGCGCCGCGGCGGTGATGGCGGCATCGTCGAGCTGCGTCGGCAGGAAATCGCGGATGATCTCCATCTCGCTGCGCTCCTGCGCGGCCAGTTCCGGACGCTTGCCGTCTTCGAAGGCCTTGGCCGATTCTTCGCGCTGCTTCACCATCTTGGCCAGGATCTGCAGGATCGCCTCGTCGCTGGCCGGTTCCTTGCCGGCACCGCGATTGGCGATATCGCGATCGTGGATGGCGGCTTGGATCAGCCGCAATGTCGGCAGCCGGTGCTTGTCCTGCGCCTTCATCGCGCTCTTCAGGGATTCGGCGATTTTTGCGCGCATCGTGCTCTCTCCTTCGGTCGGCGCGGACAATAGCGCCCGGTGCGGACCAACGCAAACCCTGATATGTCGAGGCAAGCCTATGATATTGCTCAATGAAATAAATCGTAGCGGCATTTCCCATCATCATTGACCGACCTGCCCCCTTCCCCTATGTACTGGGCCTTGCATGAACTGAAGCTTGAGTGCGTGGAGGCAGCGAATTCGCCGCTCCGCGCCGTTTGCCGCGCAAATAGCCCGCCGGGCCTGTTTGAAGCGCGCGGCCTGATAGGAGTGCCGCCATGGCCGACACCGCGTCCACCCCCGCTTGGGCCACCGAGAAACCGACGGCATTGCTGGTGCTGGCCGACGGCACCGTCATTGAGGGTCGCGGTCTCGGCGCAACGGGTTCGGCGGTCGCCGAGGTCTGCTTCAACACCGCGCTTACCGGCTATCAGGAGATCCTGACCGATCCGTCCTATGCCGGCCAGATCGTCACCTTCACCTTCCCGCATGTCGGTAATATCGGCACCAACGGCGAAGACATCGAGGACCTCAATCCGGCTGCTCGCGCCGGTGCCGTCGGCGCCGTGTTCAAGGCCGATGTCACCAATCCCTCCAACTACCGCGCTGCCGGCCATCTCGATCAATGGCTGAAGAAGCGCGGCATCGTCGCCCTCTCGGGCATCGACACCCGCGCGTTGACCGCGTTGATCCGCGAAAAGGGCATGCCCAACGCCGTTATCGCGCATGCGCCCGACGGCGTCTTCGATCTTGACGACCTGAAACGCCGCGCCGCCGCGTGGTCCGGCCTGATCGGCCTCGACCTCGCCAAGGAGGTCACGTCAGGCCAGTCCTCGGTGTGGCGCGAGACGCCTTGGGTGTGGGACGAGGGCTTTGGCGAACAGGACGAGCCCTCCATGCATGTCGTCGCCATCGACTATGGCGTCAAGCGCAACATCCTGCGCCTGCTTGCGGGGCTTGGTGCCAAGGTGACCGTGGTTCCGGCCAAGACCGGCGCCGAGGAAATCCTCGCCATGCAGCCGGACGGCATCTTCCTGTCCAACGGCCCCGGCGACCCTGAAGCCACCGGCGCCTACGCCGTGCCGGTCATCCAGGACCTGCTCAGGACCGAGATTCCGGTGTTCGGTATCTGCCTCGGCCACCAGATGCTGGCGCTGGCGCTGGGCGGCAAGACCGCCAAGATGCATCAGGGCCATCACGGCGCCAACCATCCGGTCAAGGACCACACTACAGGCAAGGTCGAGATCGTCTCGATGAACCACGGCTTTGCCGTCGACGCCGACTCGCTGCCGTCAGGCGTCGAGGAAACCCATGTCTCGCTGTTCGACGGCTCGAATTGCGGCATCGCGCTGACAGGCCGGCCGGTATTCTCGGTCCAGCACCACCCCGAGGCCTCGCCCGGCCCGCAGGATTCGCATTATCTGTTCCGCCGCTTCGTCAACCTGATCCGCGAAAAGCGCGGCGAGGAACTGCTGGCCGAACGGGCTTAGTTCCGACAGATCCTCATATTCGTGCCCCATCTTCCGCGACGCCTTTGGTGACGGTTCCGAGTGCCGCAGGCCTCGCCACTTTCGTAACGAAGACAACGAGCGCCAGCACTAGGAAAACCGCGCCAACCAGGTAAGGCGCACCGCCGAAGGTCACTGGCGCGCTTGGCCCGGTGAACCAGGAAAAGATCGCGGTATAGAGCAGCGGCGTGACGATCGATGTGATCGAGAAGATCGACGTCATCGCGCCTTGTAATTCACCCTGCGCCGAAGGCGGCACCTTGGCGGCGGCGAGGCTCCTGAGCGGCGGGTCGGCCAGCGCTTCCAGGCAGCCGACGACGATCACCGCATAAATCATCCAACCCTGCGTCGCGAAGGCGTAGCCGAAAGCACTGAGCGCCGTGAACGCCAGACCGATCACCGCCGTCCTCCACTCGCCAAGCCTGGGAATGATGCGTGGCAGCACCGTTGCCATGACGATGGCTCCGCACAGGCCGAAAGCGCCGAGCGAAAAACCGATCTGCTGCTCGTTCCAGCCATAGCGATAGTTGGAGACGAACGACCAGACCGCCGGATACATCATGTGGCCGAGCGTCATCAGGAAGAAGACGAGCCCGATCCAGCCAATGCCTTGATATTGGCGCATCTGCAGAAGCGTGCCGACTGGGTTGGCGCGCTTCCACTCGAAGCGCCGGCGGTGCTTTTCATCGAGCGTTTCGGGCAGCAGGAACAGCGCGATCAGGAAGTTCACAAAGGCAAGTCCGGCGGCGAAATAAAACGGCACGCGCGGCCCGAAGGTGCCGAGCAGCCCGCCAAGGACCGGCCCGATGACGAAGCCGACGCCGAAGGCGATGCCGAGCAGGCCGAAATTCTTGGCCCGGTTCTCATCGTTCGAGATGTCGGCGATGAAGGCTGATGTGGTCGAATAGCTGGCGCCTGAAATGCCGGCCAGCACGCGCCCGATGAACAGCATCGGGTAGGACCAGGCTATGGCGCAGATCAGATTGTCGATGGAAAACGTCAGCACGGAGGCGAGAAGGATCGGCCGCCGGCCGAACCGGTCGCTCAACCCGCCCATGATGGGCGCGAAGAAGAACTGCATGGCCGCATAGACGAAGAACAGCCATCCGCCCTCGATCGCCGCCTCCGAGACGCCGACGCCGGTCAATTCTTGCAGATAGGCCGGCAGCACCGGCATGATGATGCCGAATCCGATGATGTCGAGGAGCAGCGTCGTGAAGACGAGCGCAAGCCCCCGCTTGGCGGTTTTGGGATCGATCATGGTTTCGTCTGCTCCTTCCCGGCGCCTGGCGCGCAGGCGGAGGCACTTATAGGCGAGCCCGCCATCAGGAACAATGAGGGAACAAGCAGGACGTTCGCATCCTGACACCCCCTGACGACATCCTTGCCGTCAGGTCACCCGTGAAAGAACCGGATGCTCAGATCGGGTTGTTGAACGTATCGCAGTCGGAAAGCTTGCCGCTCTTGTAGCCGCGCGCCAGCCAGGTCTGCCGCTGCGCCGACGTGCCGTGGTTGAAGCTTTCCGGCACTACATAGCCCTGCATTTTCTTCTGCAGCGTATCGTCGCCGATCTGCCTGGCGGCATTGAGCGCGCTTTCCATATCGCCTTGCTCCAATATGCCCTTCTGCGCCGTATAATGCGCCCAGACGCCGGCGAAGCAGTCGGCCTGAAGCTCGACGCGCACCGACATCTGGTTGGCTTCGGCCTCGCCCATGCTTTGCCGCATCTGGTTGAATTTGGACATGATGCCGGTCAGATTCTGCACGTGATGGCCGACCTCATGCGCGATCACATAGGCCCGCGCGAACTCGCCCGAGGCGCCGAACTGCTGGTCCAGCTGCTGGAAGAATGTCATGTCGAGATAGACCTTGTGGTCGCCGGGGCAATAGAACGGTCCGGCCGCCGACGAGGCGAAGCCGCAGGCCGAGCGGATCTGCCCGCTGAACAGCACCAGCTTAGGGTCCTCATAGGTCAGTCCGTTGGCCTTGAAAATGCCGGTCCATGTGTCCTCGGTCTCGGCCAGCACGGTTGCCACGAACTGCTTCATCTCGTCGGAAGCCGGCGCACCGGTGCCGCCGTCCTGGCTGCCGCTGTTGTCCGTTATCTCGCCGCCGCCAGGCAGCAGGCCTCCACCGCCGCCGCTCAGCACCTGGATCGGATCGATGCCGAAGGCTTTCAGGCCGAAATAGAGCACGACGAGGATGATGATGGTCGAGATCGACATGCCGCCGCCGCTTCTGCCGCCGATCGGAATGCGGAACTGGCCGGGTCCGCCACCACCAAATCCGCCGCCGCCGCTGCTGCGCTGGTCCTCGACATTGTCACTCTGACGACGGCCTCTCCAGAGCATGGCAACTCCCCGCGCTGCGAATTTACTGGTCGATCCGGCGCGAGGCCGGCTCCACCTCATGAACAATTATCTCAATGGTTGCGCCAAGTCACAGCATTTTTCGCGGCCGTGGCCGTGCTGGCATGTTGGCTCCGCTGCTCTGGCCGCGACTGTGGAATGTCTATGGCATCGCCGGCGAAACGAGCCAACGGCTTGGCAAAGTCCCTAGCCCGCCGTCATCGCCTTGCGGAACGCTTCCAGTGTCTCGGCACTGACATGGTGCTCTATGCCCTCGGCATCGATGCGCGCCGTCTCGGCGCTGACGCCGAGCGAACGCAAAAAAGCCTCCACCGTCTGGTGGCGAATGCGGCTCTCTTCCGCGACCTTGCGACCTGCTTCGGTCAAGAACACGCCGCGATAAGGCTTTCTGGAGACCAGCCCGTCGGCACACAGCCTGGTCAGCATCTTGGCCACTGTCGGTTGGGCGACCCCCAGCCTGGCCGCGATGTCGACCTGGCGAGCCTCGTTGCCGTCCTCGATCAGGTCGGCGATCAACTCGACATAGTCCTCGACCAGCGCGCTGCGGCGCGCTTCGCGCGTCTGCCGGAACCCTTCCGAATGGACATCGGCATCGGGCAGCGGCTCACGCGGGACCGGTCTGTTCTTCAGCGCCAATATGCGCTCCTCCTTGGCTGCCCGAAGATTGAATCGGCCCGCATTCATAGCACGGGCCCCCACAATCCTGGCGTTTATTTGCATTCGGGCCCAGGCGCAACCGCATCGCCGCCGCGTCGGAGCACGATCGATCACATCACAAAAGCATGATCAATGAAATATAGCATATTGCATAATGTTGAGCCGCGACATAGATAGGAGACATCATCCATTGCATCAAGCGGAATTCGCCATGTCCGAGACCGACGCCACCGCCATAGCCAGACCCGCGTGGCGGTTCGACAGGCCAGGCGACGAGCAGCCGAGTCTGCGCGAGGTCAATTCCTCGATCGCCGTGCCGAATTCGGGCGTCTGGTTCCGTCGCCTGTTTGCCTTCATGGGGCCGGGCTACATGGTCTCGGTCGGCTATATGGACCCGGGCAACTGGGCGACAGACCTCGCCGGCGGCGCCCAGTTCGGCTACACGCTGCTGTTCATCATCATGCTGTCCAACCTGATGGCGATCCTGCTGCAGGCGCTGGCCGCGCGTCTCGGCATCGCCACTGACCGCGACCTCGCCCAGGCCTGCCGCGCCTACTACCCGCGTCCGGTGAACTTCGTGCTGTGGATCGCCTGCGAGCTCGCCATCATCGCCTGCGACCTCGCCGAAGTGATCGGCACCGCGATCGCGCTGCAGCTCCTGTTCGGCATTCCGCTGATCGGCGGCGCCATGCTCACCGCGCTCGACGCCTTCCTGGTGCTTTTGTTGATGAACAAGGGCTTCCGCTATCTCGAAGCCTTCGTCATCGCGCTTCTGATCATCATCTTCAGCTGCTTTGCCATCCAGATCTTCGTCGCCGCGCCGCCGGCCGGCACGATCCTGCATTCGATGTTCGTGCCGTCATCCGAAATCGTCACCAATCCGGCGATGCTCTACATCGCCATCGGCATCATCGGCGCCACCGTCATGCCGCACAATCTCTATCTGCACTCCTCAATCGTGCAGACCCGCGCCTATGAACGCACCGACGAGGGCAAGCGCGACGCCATCAAATGGGCAACGACGGACTCGACCATCGCCCTGATGCTGGCCCTGTTCGTCAACGCCTCGATCCTGATCGTGTCGGCGGTCGCCTTCCACAACACCGGCCACCAGGACGTCGCCGAGATTGGCCAGGCTTTCGAACTGCTGTCGCCGCTGCTCGGCCTGAGCATCGCCTCGATCCTGTTTGCCGTGGCGCTGCTCGCCTCCGGCCTGAACTCGACGGTGACCGCCACGCTTGCCGGCCAGATCGTCATGGAAGGCTTCCTGCGCCTGCGCATTCCGCAATGGGCGCGGCGCCTGCTGACGCGCGGCCTCGCCATCATCCCCGTGGTGGTCGTCACCGCGCTCTACGGCGAAAAGGGCACCGGCCAGTTGCTGGTGTTCAGCCAGGTGATCCTGTCGATGCAACTGCCCTTCGCGGTAATCCCGCTGGTCCAGTTCGTCTCTGACAGGAAGAAGATGGGCAGCCTTGCCATCCCGCGCGGCGTTGCGGCGCTCGCCTGGGTGGTCGCCGCCATCATCCTGGTGCTCAACTTCAAGCTGCTCTACGACACGCTGTTCGGGATCGGCTGAGATCGGCCGCGACAAAGACGCGGCCCGCGCTATTTCTCGGTCGATCATGACCACGATAGCCCAATCCCGAAGCTTCTATGCCAAGCTGATGGCTGCCCAGGCGCGTTCCGCCGATCCGCGTCTTGAAGAGGTGTTCGCGGCCGTGCCGCGCGAGGCGTTTCTCGGTCCTGGCCCATGGACGATCGTCGCCGGCCAAGGCGCGGTCGAGACCCCGAGCGCCGACCCGCGCTTCATCTATCAGAACGTGCTGGTGGTGCTCGATGCCGACAAGGGCATCAACAATGGCGAGCCGTTCCTGCACGCCATGTGGATCGGGAAACTCGCGCCCAGGCCCGGCGAGGCTGTCACTCACATCGGCGCCGGCACCGGCTACTACACGGCTTTGCTGGCCAGGTTGGTTTCACCTGGCGGCACCGTTGCCGCCTTCGAACTGGACGCCGATCTTGCCTCGCGGGCAAAGGCAAACCTTGCGGGCTACGAGAACGTCACTGTCATTCCTGGCGATGCCGTCACATCGGATTTGCCGCCGTCGGACGTCATCTATGTCAATGCCGGCGTCGCGGCACCTCCACCCGGCTGGCTCAAGGCGCTGAAGCCGGACGGCCGCATGATCTTCCCGTGGCGCCCGGCCGAGCGCGTTCCCCTGGCCGTTCTGGTGACCCGCACCGAAAACGGTTTTGCCTGCGACCCTTTCATGCGCTCCTGGTTCATCCCTTGCTCCGGCGCGTCGGTTGCAAGTCTCGCGGCAAAAATCCCGACGCGCGACCAGGCCGCGCGCAGCCGCTCGATCTGGCTGACAGCGGACAAGTTGCCGGACCGCACCGCCACCGCGATCTTTGAGCATGTCTGGTTTTCGTCACGCAGCCTCGATGCGCGGCCTCGGGTCTGACGAACCGAAATTCGGCACGCCCTGTCGGACGGCCAGCCAGTCATCCGTCCTTGGGCTGAAGTCCGGCCCTGACGGCGTGGATCGAAACAGGAGGAGCATCCCATGAGAAAGATCATAGCGGCGACATTCGTCAGCCTCGACGGCGTCATGCAGGCGCCGGGCGGCCCGGAGGAGGATCCCGTCGGCGGCTTCAAGTTCGGCGGCTGGACGTTCCACTATTTTGACGAAGTGGCGGGCGCGGCAATGGATGAACTATTCTCCAAACCCTTCGCCCTGTTGCTCGGCCGCAGAACCTACGACATATTCGCCGCATACTGGCCGTATCAGAAAGATCCGATCGCGGATGCCTTCAACCCTGCGACCAAATACGTAGCGACGCATCGTCCGGATTCGCTCACCTGGCAGAACACGCAATCGCTTGGGCCTGATATCGTCCCGGCGTTGCGCCGCCTCAAACAGGAAGATGGACCTGACCTGCTCATCCAGGGATCGGCCAATCTGATCCAGATCCTGCTCGCCAATGGGCTGATCGACGAGATTCGGCTGATGATCTTCCCGCTGTTGCTGGGCAAGGGCAAGCGGCTGTTCGGCGATGACGCGATGCCGGCCGCCTTCAAGCTGACCCGCTCGCAGGCTTCCAGCACCGGCGTCATCATGGCGACCTACGAGCGCGCCGGCGAAATCAAGACCGGTTCCTTTGTCACGGGGGAGCCATCCGACGCCGAGCTCGAGCGGCGCAGGACCTGGAAGTAAACGCTTCTTTTCCTCTCCTCCACGAACGTGGAGGAGAGGAAACCAGGTTCTGAAAATTCCCTCAAGCCGCCTGCGGCCGGCGCGCCAGCCCGTCGCGTATATGCCGTGCGAACGCTTGCGCCGCCGGGCCGACGCCGTGCCTCGGCAGATGCAGGTTGATCGAGAAATTCGGCAGCGGCGGCAGGCCGGACTCGGACGGCAATATGTCGAGATCGGCCGGCACCGTGGAGGCCAGCCAGGTGGTGACGGCCAGATCGGAACGCACCGTTGCGGTCGTCGCGTCGATATTGCCGTTCTCGAACACGGTGCGCCATTCCAGCCCATGCTCGTGGAGCGCCGAAAGCACCACCGGCCGGAAGGCGCAGCTGTCGGCGACCATCGAGACCGGCAGGGGGCGCTTGGCGCGCGCGACACCGCCCTTGGCGCCGACCCACACCAGCCGATCGATGGCGAGGCACTCGCCATCCGATGCCCCCACCCGCTCCTCGATGACCGCCAGGTCGATAGTGCCGGCCGCGAGCGCCGCGGCCAATTCCGGTGAGGAGGCGCAGACCAGCGATATCTCGACCTGCGGATAGGTTTGCGCATAGGCTTTCAGCACCGGCGCCAGCGTCGTGCCGACAAGGTCGTAAGGCACGCCGAACCGTACCTGGCCGGCCACGACATTGGCAGCCATTTCGGCCCAGATCTCGTCGTTGAGGCTGAGCAGCCGCTTTGCCTTGCCGAACAGCCGCTCGCCGGAAGAGGTCAGCCGCAAGCCGCGCCGGTCGCGCTCGAACAGGCTGCGGCCGAGCGCCTCCTCCAGCCGCCGGACTTGCTGGCTGACGGCGCCTTGCGTCAGGTGCAGCGCATTGGCCGCCGCCGTCATGCTGGCCTTGTCGGCGACGGTGACGAAGGTGCGCATGAGCGTCGTATCGAGGTTGCGGATCATGCCTGCATTATAGATGCTAATGCCCGTCATCGCAAATATTGCATTTACTGATATTCGGCTGCATCTACCATGGGGGCTCCGACTGAGGACGCCGCATGCTCCAACCCGTCATCCCCCTGATCCTGTTCGCCCTGGTGGCGACCAGCACGCCCGGCATCGCCACCACCTTGTCGACGGCGTCGGGCGCGCAGTTCGGCTTTCGCCGCTCCATCCCGCTGGTGGTCGGCAGCGCGGCCGGCTTGGCCACCGTCACCGGGGCGGCGGCCGCCGGGCTGGCCGGCCTGCTTCTCGCCATGCCGTCCTTGCAGCTTGCCATGAAGATCGCCGGCTCGCTCTACCTCGTCTGGCTGGCGCTCAAGATCGGCCGTGCGGGGGCCCCCAAGCTCGATGTGACGATGATCAAACCGAACAGTTTTCTCGGCGGTGCCGGCATTCAGTGGCTGAACCCCAAGGGCTGGGCGATGGGGCTTGGAGCCGCGGCATCCTTCGCCGCACTCGCCGACGGGCCGGCGCGGCTGGCCCTGCTGCTCGGCTCCACCTTCGGCCTCACCGCCGCCTTCTCGCTGTCGCTATGGTGTGTGGCCGGCATGCTGCTCGCCCGGCTGCTGAAGACCGAGCAGCAATGGCGCGCGCTCAATATCCTGCTCGGCCTGGTGCTGGCGGCATCGATCATTCCGATGTGGCGGCAGGCGTAAAATGGGCCTGCAGAACCTGGGTTCCTCGCCCCCGCAAGGCGAGGCGAGGAACCCGAATCCTGTCAAGCCGCGTAGCGTGCGGCTGGCTTGTCGGCGTGCAGGCTGCCGTAGAAGGTCTGCCGGGCGCCAAGGAAGGCGTCCAGCTTGGCCGTATCGGCAAGCGCGGGCACGGTGACGGCTTCGCCCCTGGCCAGGCCGACAAGGGCAGCATCGACCATATCGTCGGCGGTCATGATGATTTCCTTCGGAAGCTGGTCGATATCGCTTCCCGCGACTTCCCAGAAATCGGTCCGGGTCGCCCCCGGCAGCACCACCTGCGCCTGGACATGGGTGCCGGCAACCTCGCGCTGCAGGGCTTCGGTGAAGTTGACGACATAGGCCTTGGTGCCGCTGTAGATGCCGCCGAACGAGGTGTCAAAGGCCAGCACCGAGGCGATGTTGACGATAGCGCCGCGGTTGCGCGCGAGAAATCCCGGCAGCACAGCACGCGTCAACCGCGTCAGGGCGATCACATTGACCTTGATCATGCGTTCAGCCGCATCGGCGTCCGCCGTCGCAACCACCTGCGCACCACCAAGCCCGGCATTGTTGACCAACAGCGTGACGCTGTCATCCGTCGACACCGTCCGCTCCACCCGCCGCACATCATCGTCGTCGGCCAGATCGGCACTGATCACGCTGACCTTGCGGCTGTAGGCATATCGCAGCCTTTCAGCCAATTCCTCGAGCCGGTCCGCGCGGCGCGCCACCAGCACCAGGTCATAGCCCTGCCCCGCCAGCCGGTCGGCATAGACAGCGCCGATGCCGGAGGAAGCGCCGGTGATGACGGCGGTGCCCTTGTTCTCATTCTTGCTCATTGTCCTGTTCCTTTCGCGCTCTTCGCTCTGGTTCGGCTTCGACGGATGCGCCGGCTGCCGAGCTTCTCGATCGTCAATTGGTGGCATATGCCACTTTCGGCGAAGTAGGTATATGCCACTATCTTGTCAACGGCGGCCGCGAAAACTATTTCTGCGGCAGGCTGGCACAGGCTTTGCCAGCGAGGAGTTGACATGACCGATCTTCAGCAACCGGGATTCAGCCGATGCAACAATGCCACCTTGCGGCGCACCGCGCGCAGGCTCGGCCGCTTCTACGACGACGCGCTTGCGCCTTCCGGGCTGAAAGGCACGCAATTTGGCCTGCTCTTTCAGATCAGTGCCAGCAGCGAACCGGCGATGGGGACCGTTGCCGAGGCGCTGATCATGGATCTCTCGGCGCTCGGCCATACGCTGAAGCCGCTGGTCCGCGACGGCTATGTCGAAACTTTCCCCGATAAGGACGATCGCCGCGTCAAGCGCGTCCGGCTGACGCCGCACGGCCAGGCCAAGCTCGAAGAGGCGATCAGGCTGTGGAGTGTCGCCCAGCAGCGCTTCGAGGAGATGATCGGCGCGGAGCAAGCCGCGAAGCTGCGTGCGACGCTGGATGATGTGGCCTCTCTGGACCTCGAAACGCCGGCGGCCGCTCCCTCCAGTTGAAGCGGCCGCGTAAGAACCAGTGACGAAAAGCTCGGCGCCCTCTACTCCGCCGGCATGGCGACCGGCCGCGCCAGCATCCGGCCGGCCAGCACGATGCCGAGCCCGACGACGGGGAAGACGGCCGCGATGAGGCCCAGATCGGCCGGACCGCCATAGCGCAGCACGGCGCCGCCAACCACCGCGCCGAGCGCCACGCCGAGGTAGAGCGCGGAGGCGTTGAGCGACAGCACGATCGGGGCAGCGTCCGGGGCGAGCTTGATGATGCGGCTCGCCTGCGCCGGCGGGAAGGCCCAGCCGACGATGCCCCATGGCACCATCATGCCCATCAGCGCCGGCCCGGCGAGATGATGCGGCAGAAAGGCCGGGATCAGCGAGAAGGTGACGAGCATGGCAGCGCTCAGCGCCAGCGACCAGCCGACGGTGCGCGTAGCGCCGAAGCGGTCTGCGGCCTGGCCGCCGGCGATGTTGCCGATGACGGCGCCGACGCCGAAGGCGAGCAGCATGCCGGGCAGCGCTATCGGGGAGAGCCCGCTGGCTTCGATGGCCAGCGGCGCGATGAAGCTGAACACGGTGAAGGCGCCGATGAGGGCAAGTGTGGTCGTCACCAGGATCGGCATCACGCCGGGACGCATTGCCGCCGCCAGCCGACGCTTCAGCGGCAGCTTGGTGCCGATGATGCCGCGCGGCAGCCGGTACCAGAGGATGGCACCGGCGAGCGCGCCGAGGCCTGCGATGGCATAGAACGTGCCGCGCCAGCCGGCTATCGCCGCGACCAGCGCACCGAGCGGGGCGCCCACCGCCACCGCCACCGTGGTGCCGCCGACGACGACGGCAATGGCGCGGGCCCGGTGATGATCATCGACCAGCGCCACCGCCGTGCCTTGCGCGGTCGCCGCGAACAGGCCAGACGACAGCGCCATGATGATGCGCGCGGCGAGCAGCACTTCGAAGGAGGAACTCAAGGCCGCGGCAACATTGCCGATGACGAAGAACACCAGCGTCCACAGGATGACGCGGCGCCGGTCCCATTCGCCGGTCAGCGTCGCCAGGATCGGCGTGCCGACCGCATAGGCGAGCGCGAAGGCGGTGATCAGCGTGCCGGCGAGCGGAACGGAGATGCCGGCATCCCTGGCGATGTCGGGCAGAAGGCTGGAGATGACGAAGCCTTCGGTCGAGATCGCAAACGATCCGAGCGCAAGCCAGAAAATCCGCTTGTCCATGGCGATGTGTCCTTAGTTCAAAAGTTATTGAACAATTGGACATAACCCGGCAGGATGTCAATGAAGCCAGGGAAAAATAGCACAACCATCCTGACAGCCCTGTGTCAGCACGGTCGTGAAAGGGAGAGCGGGGTGCACGGCAGACGCGGAGCGGGTGCGTTGAAATCGGCCGGAACTGTGCTTAGGTTGCAACCATGAGCCTGCCACATCCCAATACGGACCAGATCAGCCTGCCGATCGTGCTCGCCGTGCTCGGCGACCCGACGCGGCTGGCGATCGTGCGTTATCTCGCCAGCAAGGAAGGCGTGCCGCTAAACTGCAGCAAATTCCTCGATCTCGCCTCGAAGACCAATCTGAGCTACCACCTGGCAAAGCTGCGCGAGGCCGGCGTGACCCGCGCAGAAGTGGCCGGCACCAACCGCATGATTACGCTGCGCCGCGCCGATCTCGATGCCCGCTTCCCCGGCCTGCTCGACAGCATTATTGCCGCCGCAGGCGACGATCCGGCGCTGCCGGCGGTCGGCGGCCATGATATCGAAGTGACGGCCTGACTCGCGGGATCTGGGTTCTCGCCCCCACGGTAGTGGGGAGAGGAAACGCTGCCTCACAACCGGAGTTCCCATGCGCATTGCTGTCCTCGCCGATATCCACGGCAATGTGCTGGCGCTTGACGCCGTGCTCGCCGACCTCGAGCGGCGCGGCGGCGCGGACATCACGGTCAATCTCGGCGACAGCGTTTCGGGTCCGCTCTGGCCGCGCGAGACGTTCGCGCGGCTGGAAGCGCTGGACCTGCCGACCGTGCGCGGCAACCATGACCGCCGCGTCGCCGCCGATCCGGCCGATGAGACCATGTGGGCCTCCGACATCTACGCGCAGGAACGACTGACGGGGGCGCAGCGCGAGGTGCTGTTCGCCCAGCCTCTGACGCTGGAGATCGCGCCCGGCGTGATCGCTTTCCATGCCAGGCCCGATCACGACGAGAAGTACCTGCTCGATACGATCACCGAGGGCCGGCTGGTGCGCGCGCCGCTGGCGGCGATCCGGCGGCGGTTGAAGGCGCTCGATCCGGCCTGCCGCCTGGCCCTGTGCGGCCATAGCCACCGGGCCGAACTGATCCGCTTGCCCGGCGGTCCGGTGATCTTCAACCCGGGCAGCGTCGGCTGTCCCGCCTATGAAGACTCGACGCCGCCGGCGCATTTCTCCGAGCAGGGCGCGCCGCATGCGCGCTACGGCATCGTCACTTCAGACGAGCCCGGCCGACCCGACCGTTTCGAGGCCATCGCCGTCGACTACGATCACGAGGCGGCCGCCAGCCAGGCCGAACAGGCGGGACGGCCCGAATGGGCCCATGCGCTGCGAACCGGCTTCATGCCCGGCTGAATGCTTTTTGCATTCGTGCCCGGCTGAATGCTCTTCGCATTCGTGCCCGGCTGAATGCTCTTTGCATTCATGCCGCGAGCAAGCGCATGCCCGGCTGAACTCGCTCCTCGCTCCCGATGATCCCCTTCACGCAGCTCCGTCTCTGCCGGAAGAAAATCTCGCTTCTGGACAGGGCGCAGCGTCGTCGCCTATAAAATCGGCTTCGCGTGTGGCGGCGTTTCGTATCTGGCGGTGCCTTTGGTAATGCAATCTATCGGCCACGGCGAAGTGATGAAGCGCTGGTCTACGCTCCGAACGACGCTCTTCGCGCTGATCGCCGCTCCTGTGCTTCTGACGGTGGCCCATGCCGAGGATGGGCCGTTCATCTCCATCGTCACCGGCCTCGCTCCCGACGATCTCCTCAACGTCCGCGCCCATCCGTCGCCGATCGGCAAGACCGAGGCGCGGCTGGCCAACGGCGCCAGCGTGAACAATCTCGGCTGCATCGACGTAGACGGCCGGCAATGGTGCAAGGTCGAGGCCGAGAACCCGAAAATCAGCGGCTGGACCCCTGCCCGCTACCTGAACCCCGTCAATCCGGCTTCGCCGCCCGATCCGGATCAGGCGGATGGAGGCCAGGCGCTCGACGCAACGGCCGGCCCGACAGCCGCTCCGCCGCCCGCGTTGCCGCCCGACCTGACGGCGAGGCTGGGCGGAGCCGACAACGCGGCTGCAACCACGCCGAAATCCGCGGCGGCAGTTGCCATGCAGGATGCTTACGGCCTGGCGCTGGTGGCGAATGAACCGCCGCCCACTGGGGAGAATCCGCCTCAGGCGGAGGCCAGCGCCGGAGGCGCCGCCATTGAAATTCCCTGTGCGCGCAATGTTGGCCAGCCGATGACCCTTTGCGCGGCAAGCGTCGAGCACAAGGGCAGCGACAAGGCCGACGTCACCGTGACCTGGCCGGACGGCGGCAGCCGCGTCATCTCCTTCTACGGCGGCCTGCCCGCAGGTTCCGACGGCGACAGCGATTTCCGCTTCACCCGCGAAGGCAGCCTCAGCATGATCCGCGTCGGCATCTCGGAGCGATTCGAGATTACGGACGCGGTGGCGTTTGGGGATTAGTTTGGAAGGCAATAGGGCAGTAGGGCAGTAAGGCAATATGTGAAGTGCCTGGAGTGACTGCCCTACTGCCCTACTGCCCTACTGCCCTACTGCCCTACTGCCCTACTGCCCTACTGCCCTACTGCCCTACTGCCCTCATTTTCGGGGTTACATCAGGCAAAACTCTTCCCTATAAGGCCCTCCTAGCCTGATACCAGAATCGCAAGCACAACCGGCCGGGTCTCCCGTCCCGGTTTTTCGTGCAAGCCGCTCGCCGAACGGAATTCATAAAGATGCCAAGACGCACCGACATCAAGTCGATCCTGATCATCGGGGCCGGCCCCATCGTCATCGGCCAGGCCTGCGAATTCGACTATTCCGGCACGCAGGCCTGCAAGGCGCTGAAGGAAGAGGGTTTCCGCGTCATCCTGGTCAATTCCAACCCGGCCACCATCATGACCGACCCGGAACTGGCCGACGCCACCTATATCGAGCCGATCACCCCCGAAGTCGTGGCCAAGATCATCGCCAAGGAGCGACCCGACGCGCTGCTGCCGACCATGGGCGGCCAGACCGCGCTCAACACCGCGCTCTCGCTGCGCCGCATGGGCGTGCTGGAGCGCTATAATGTCGAGATGATCGGCGCCGACGCCACGGCCATCGACAAGGCCGAGGACCGGGCGCTGTTCCGCGAGGCGATGAAGAAGATCGGCCTGGAAACGCCGAAGTCGATGCTGGCCAACGCCACCGACGTCAAGAACGCCGACCGCAAGACGCATGAGGCCGAGCGCGCGGCACTGAAGGCCGAAAAGCCCGACAACCTCGACGCCGCGCTCGACGCGCTGGAGACAAGCTGGAACCTCGGCGAAGGCGACCGCAAGCAGCGCTACATCAGCCACGCCATGGCGATCGCCGCCCAGGCGCTCGACCATGTCGGCCTGCCCGCCATCATCCGCCCCTCCTTCACCATGGGCGGGACCGGCGGCGGCATCGCCTACAACAGGGCCGAATTCTTCGACATCGTCCAGTCCGGCCTCGACGCCTCGCCGACCACCGAAGTGCTGATCGAGGAGAGCGTGCTCGGCTGGAAGGAGTACGAGATGGAGGTCGTCCGCGACAGAGCGGACAATTGCATCATCGTCTGCTCCATCGAGAACATCGATCCGATGGGCGTGCACACGGGCGATTCGATCACCGTCGCCCCGGCGCTGACCCTGACCGACAAGGAATACCAGATGATGCGCAACGCCTCGATCGCGGTGCTGCGCGAGATCGGCGTCGAGACCGGCGGCTCCAACGTGCAGTTCGCCGTCAACCCGGCCGATGGCCGGCTCGTGGTCATCGAGATGAACCCGCGCGTCTCCCGCTCCTCCGCGCTGGCCTCCAAGGCGACCGGCTTCCCCATCGCCAAGATCGCCGCCAAGCTTGCCGTCGGCTACACGCTGGACGAGCTCGAGAATGACATTACCGGCGGCGCCACGCCCGCCTCGTTCGAACCGAGCATCGATTACGTCGTCACGAAAATCCCGCGCTTTGCGTTCGAAAAATTCCCCGGCGCGGAGCCGGTGCTGACCACCGCCATGAAGTCGGTCGGCGAAGTCATGGCTATCGGCCGCACCTTCCAGGAATCCCTGCAGAAGGCTTTGCGTGGCCTGGAGACCGGCCTCACCGGCCTCGACGAGATCGAGATCCCCGGCCTTGGCTCCGCCAACAGCGCCGACGACCGCAACGCGATCCGCGCCGCCTTGGGCACGCCGACGCCCGACCGGCTGCGCATGGTGGCGCAGGCGATCCGCATGGGCACCTCGCTCGAAGACGTGCACGCAATGTGCAAGATCGATCCGTGGTTCCTCGAGCAGATCGCCGGCATCCTGGCCATGGAAGCCCGCATCCGCGAGCACGGTCTGCCTGAGGACGCCGCCAATCTGCGCATGCTGAAGGCCATGGGTTTTTCGGATGCCCGCCTCGCGTCGCTGACGAAGAGCGACGTGGAAGTCGTTCAGAAGATTCGCGAAAAGCTCGACGTTCATCCGGTTTATAAACGCATCGACACCTGTGCGGCCGAGTTCGCGTCGCCCACCGCCTACATGTACTCCACTTATGAAGTGCCCTTCGCCGGCGCGCTCGCCAACGAGGCGCAGGTGTCGTCGCGCAAGAAGGTGGTTATCCTCGGCGGCGGTCCGAACCGCATCGGCCAGGGCATCGAATTCGACTATTGCTGCTGCCACGCGGCGTTTGCGCTGCGCGACGCCGGCTATGAAGCGATCATGATCAACTGCAACCCGGAGACCGTGTCGACCGACTACGACACGTCGGACCGGCTCTATTTCGATCCCCTGACGGCGGAGGACGTGCTGGAGATCCTGCGCGCCGAGCAGGCCTCGGGCGAGCTGGTCGGCGTCATCGTCCAATTCGGCGGCCAGACGCCGCTGAAGCTCGCCGATGCGCTGGAGAAGGCCGGCATCCCGATCCTCGGCACCTCGCCCGACATGATCGATCTGGCGGAGGACCGCGACCGCTTCCAGAAGCTCTTGCACAAGCTCAATCTCAGCCAGCCGAAGAACGGCATTGCCTATTCGGTCGAGCAGGCCCGCCTCGTCGCCGGCGAGCTCGGCTTCCCCCTGGTGGTGCGCCCCTCCTATGTGCTGGGCGGCCGCGCCATGCAGATCATCCATGACGAGGGCATGCTGCAATCCTATCTGCTCGACACCGTGCCCGGCCTGGTGCCGGAGGACATCAAGCAGAAATACCCCAACGACAAGACCGGCCAGATCAACACGCTGCTGGGCAAGAACCCGTTGCTGTTCGACACCTATCTCAGTGGCGCCATCGAGGTCGATGTCGACTGCCTCTGCGACGGCAAGGCGACCTTCGTCTCGGGCATTCTCGAGCACATCGAGGAGGCCGGCATCCATTCGGGCGACTCGGCCTGCTCGCTCCCCGTTCACTCGCTGCCTTCCGAGCTGGTTGACGAGCTGGAGCGCCAGACGGCAGCGCTTGCCCGCGCGCTCAATGTCGGCGGCCTGATGAACGTGCAATACGCGATCAAGGACGGCACAGTGTACGTGCTGGAGGTCAATCCGCGCGCGTCGCGCACCGTGCCTTTCGTCGCCAAGACCATCGGCCGCCCCATCGCCAAGATCGCCGCCCGTATCATGGCCGGTGAGAGCCTGGAAGACGCCTTCGTCCATTACGGCGCCATGCCCGACCCACGCAATCCTGGCCACATCGCGGTCAAGGAAGCCGTCTTCCCCTTCGCCCGCTTCCCCGGCGTCGACATCCTGCTCGGGCCGGAAATGCGCTCGACCGGCGAGGTCATGGGCCTCGACCGCGATTTTGCCCTCGCCTTCGCCAAGAGCCAGTTAGGGGCCGGCGTCGACCTGCCCCGCTCCGGCACGCTGTTTGTCTCGGTACGCGACGAGGACAAGAAAGGCATATTGCCCGCGGTCAAGCGCCTTGCCGGCCTCGGCTTCAAGGTGATGGCCACCTCAGGCACCGCCCGCTTCCTCGCCGAAAACGGCGTCGTCGCCGAAAAGATCAACAAGGTTCTGGAAGGCCGCCCCCACATCGAGGACGCCATCCGCAACCGCCAGGTGCAGATCGTCTTCAACACGACGGATGGCCAGAAGGCGGTGTCGGACTCCAAGTCGCTGCGCCGCGCGACCCTGATGCAGAAGGTGCCGTATTATACGACGCTGTCAGGCGCGGCGGCTGTGGCGGAGGCGATCGCGGCGCTGAAGGCGGGGAGCCTGGAAGTGAGGCCGCTGCAGGAGTATTTTGCTTAAGGCGACAGCCAATCAGTGAAAAATTCCGAGACGATGACACCCACGAGAAATCAAAGGTCACTTTCTCCTCGGATTCTTAAGCGCTATCAAATAGTCGGCAGACGAATCGACACTGTTCTTTGCAAACGTTTATTCCGGTTCGTTTTAGAAACACCTTCAATTTGCTTCGACCATTGACCGAGCGTATCTAGAATCTGCTGTATCTGTGACAGAGAAAGCCTCTCCCCCTTGGCGAGGTAGAGGAGTGGGGTTACTCTTCACTTGGATGCAGGCCATTGGAGCCCACTCACGCCACCGCCACACACTCAATCTCGATGTCAAACTCCATCGGCCACGAAGCCACCGGCACGAAACTCCGCGCCGGCGGGTTGGTCGAGAAGTACCTGGCATAAACCCGGTTAATCGCGTTGTAGAAGCCGGAATTGACGGCGTAGATGCGCACCATCACGACATTGTCCAGCGAGGTGCCGGCCGCTTCCAGGCAGTGTTTCAGCGCCTTGAGCGACGCCTCGGTCTGCACCTCGATGTCGCCGCGCACCATCTCGCCGGTCACCATGTCCACCGGCGGCGTCGCCGAGATGAACACGAATCCGTTGGCCTTCACCGCCGTCGAACAGGGCAGGCCGAGCGCCCGCACCTTGTCCGACATGACGGGCACTTCGATGATTTCTTTTTTCATGGTGATGCTCCCTGGGTTTGGGGGAGCTTATAGTGCCGGCCGGGGAACGCCAGCGCCGACCCGCAGTCCAGAGCCGGAACTCGTCCCTCGCCTGCGAAATCTCGTAGGGCGCTCCCCCTCTCCGTCCCGGCTTCGCCGGGCCACCTCTCCCCCATTTCATGGGGGCGAGGAAAAGCCAATCACTGAGGTCGCGACACCGGAACGCTTGGGTTCCTCGCCCCCACAAGGTGGGGGAGAGGTGGCCCGGCGAAGCCGGGACGGAGAGGGGGCTGGCGCCGACGCGTTGTCCAGCCTTCACCCTTGCCCCGGATAAGGCGTGCCGTCCTTGTGCAGGAAGCGTCCGTCCGAACTCGGGCTCATCATGTCGATGTCGGAGCAGGTGATGACATCGTCAGGGTTGCGCGAGCCGACCTCGAGGTAGAGCGCCGGCGTGGACGAGCGGTTGATCAAATGGTGGCCATTGCCGCTGTTCTTGGCGAAGGTGGCGCAGTCGCCGGCGCTGAGCAGCGTCTCGCCGCCATCCTCGACCAGCGTCAGTTCGCCTTCCAGCACATAGACGAACTCGTCCTCATGGCTGTGCCAGTGGCGCTGGCTGGACCAGCCGCCGGGCGGCAATGTCATCAGGTTGACGCCGAAATCGGTGAGCCCGCCGGCATCGCCAAGCCTGCGGCGCCTGCGGCCGGCGCAAGGGCCATCGAAGGGCGCGGGATAGCCCGAGCCCTTGCGGAGGGGCAGGGATGCGAGGTCGAGTTTGGGCATGGGTACTTCCCCGGGTGGGTGGTGCGGCAGTGTAGTCCCACGCAGGCATGGGAAGAACCCTGGCCGTCGCGCCGCCCTACGGCGCCCCCCTCTGTCCTGCCGGACATCTCCCCCTCAGGGGGGGAGATTGGCTGTCGCGAATGCTTTCGCCAAATTTTCAGCGTGGGCAGAAAGAGCGCCGACGCCCAAGCTGCCGATCTCCCCCCAAGAGGGGGAGATGTCCGGCAGGACAGAGGGGGGCGCCGTAGAGTGCTATCGTCTGCGGTTCAGCTCCCTCTCGACCGCCCTCACCCCTGATGCGCGGCCCCCAGTTCCTTCACGTGCTTCTCGTGCATCTTCAGCGTCGGCAGCGTCTTCTTGGCGAATTCCTTCATCGCCGGATCGTCGCCCGATTGGGCGTAGGTGCTGAAGAGCGCGACGGCGTCCTTGTGAGCTGCTGTCTGCATCATGATGTATTTGGTGTCGAAGTCCTTGCCGCTGGCGGCCTTGAGTTCGTCGAGCTGGCCCTGTTCTTTCGGCTGAAGCGCCGGGCCGGCCGGCTTGGTCGAGGCGGTGGTCTGGCCCTGCGCGAGTGCCGCCTTGAAGTCCTCGCCGGCCTTCGTGTGGTCCTCGATCATCTGTTTGGCGAAGGCCTTGACGTCGGCCGACGCCGATTTCTGCTCGGCGAGCTTGCTCGACTGGATCTCGAACTCGTTGGCGCCGGGCACCGTCTTGATGAAGGTCTGCGTGTCGACCTTGCTGTCGGCCGCCAGCGGCGTCGTTTGGGCGGTGGATTGGGCAAGCGCGGCGGGCGCGGCGGCGAGCAAGGCCGCGGCGGTCATGGTCAGAAGCGTTTTCATCTGCAATCTCCGATCGGAATGGTTCCCTCGGGATTCCAACGCCGCAGATGCACGGAAGTTGCGCAAAGCACCTTGCCGTCAATGGCAGCATGCCTCGCCATATTGCAGCTGCTCGTGCCAGTTCGGCCGGCCCTCCGGGGTGAAATCCATCAGGTTCCACAGGATCTCGCAGGTGCCGATGGCGCGCGGGTCCTGGCCGGGTTCGGGCGGCGCGAAGCCGAGTTCGGACGACCAGAAATGCCTGATGCCGTCAGCGTCGCGGTGGAACACCGAGAGCAGCGGGATCTGCGCACCGTCGGCATCCTCGGCGTTGTAGTCGCGCTTGAAGCTGTTGGAGGCCGACGACACCAGCCGCATGTTCTGCCAGCCACGGTCGCGGCCGAGCGTAACGAGATTTTCGAGAACGGTTTTCGCCACCACGGCAAAGTTGAAGCCGGCCGCCTGAAGATGGCCGACCGCGCCGTCGAACTGGTCGAGCAGCGCCGTGCAGGATGGGCATGGCTGGTCCGGCCGCGCCAGCTTCGCCGTGCCGCCCGTCATTGCCACGTCGCGCGTCTCCTGCGGATGGCGCGGAAACATCATCTGGTAGAGGATCAGCGTGTCCTTGCCGGGCGCGAAGAGTTCCGACAGCTTTATCTCGGCCGCCCTGCCCTCGGCATCCAGCCCATCGAACACGTAATCCTGTGGCACCAGCCCGCCCGGCGGCAACGCGCGGCGTGCCACGGCCACATCCTCCATGGCGCGGCGCAGCGCGATTTCCTTCTTCAGCAGCTTTTCGCGGGCGGCGCGGTATCTGGCGGATTCGTTGGGGAAGGTGATCATGATCGGCTCCTTGGGTCACAGCGCCGGCGTCCCGGCGCGGTTGCTCTAAGACCTAAGGACGCGCCGCTGCGGCCGGTTCCGACAATTTTCCCCTCACCCCTTCACGCCGCCGGCGGTCAGGCCTGAGACGATCTTGCGCTGGAAAATCAGCACCAGCAGCACCAGCGGCACGGTGACGATCACCGATGCGGCCATGATGTTGCCCCACGGGATCTCGAACTGCGAATTGCCCGACAGCAGCGCGATCGCCACCGGCACGGTGCGCTGGGCGTTGTTGGAGGTGAAGGTGAGCGCAAACAGGAACTCGTTCCACGCGCCGATGAACGCCAAAAGCCCGGTGGTCGCCAGCGCCGGCCACATCAGCGGCAGGAAGATGCGCGTGATGATGATCCACGGCGTCGCGCCGTCAAGGATCGCCGCCTCCTCGACCTCGACCGGCAGGTCGCGCACGAAGGCGGTGAGCACCCAGACGGTGAACGGCAAGGTGAAGATCATGTAGGAGAAGATCAGCGCGAGAAGCGAATTGTAGAGGCCGAACATCCGCACCAGTTCGAACAGTCCGGCCAGCACCGCCACCTGCGGGAACATCGATACCGACAGGATGGCGAATAGTAGCGCTGAGCGGCCGCGAAAACGGATGCGCGCCAGCGCGTAGGCCGCGGTGACGCCGAGGAACAGCGAGAGCGCGACGACCGCGCCGGAGACCACCAGTGAGTTGATCAGGTTGCGTGCGAAGGCGCCTTCGGTCAGCACGTTGCGATAATTGCCGAGGCTGAACGTCTTCGGCCAGAGGTCGGCCTGGAACAGTTCGGTGCCCGATTTCAGGCTGGTGACGATGGCGTAATAGAAGGGGAATACCGCGACCAGCACGATGGCCGCGACCAGCAGGTAGAAAGCCGTCCGCTTCAGGATCCACATCTCAGCGCCCGCCCTCGAGGCTGACCCCGCCGATCCGGATATAGGCCATGGTGAGAAGCGCAAGAATGAGGAACAGCAGCGTCGAAGCGGCCGAGCCGTAGGCGAATTTGTCGAACTCGAACAGGTTCTCGCGCGCGAACACCGACATCGACTTGGTGTGCACGTTGTTGGGCGTCAGCACATAGATCAGGTCGAAGATGCGCAGCGCATCGAGCGCGCGGAAGATCACCGCCACCATCACCGCAGGGCGGATCAGCGGCAAGGTCACCCGCCAGAATATCTGCCACGGATTGGCGCCGTCGAGCCTCGCGACCTCGATGATCTCGCGCGGCAGCATCTGCAGCGCGGCAAGGATGAGCAGCGCCATGAACGGCGTCGTCTTCCAGATGTCGACGACCAGCACGGCCGCCATCGCCGTGTCGGCGTTGGCCGTCCAGGCGATCTTGGTGTCGATCAGGCCGAGATTGAGCAGAACCACATTGATGATGCCGAACTGGTCGTTGAGCATCCACTGCCACATCTTGGCCGAGACGATGGTCGGGATCGCCCAGGGGATGAGGATCGCCGCCCTGACGATGCCGCGGCCCGGGAATTCGGCATTGAGCACCAGCGCGACGATCATGCCGAGGATCGTCTCGCAGGTCACCGAAATGGCCGCGAAACGCACCGTGTTCCAGACGGCGCTCCACCACACCGGGTCGGCCAGCACGCCATCATAGAGCACCCGGCCGCTCGGCATGCGCAGCACCGAGAAGTAATTGGCGAAGCCTGCCCACTGGCGGGCGTCGAGGTCGGCCAGCGAAGCGTCGGTGAAGCTGAAATAGATGGTGCGGGCGAGCGGCCAGCCGGCAGCGGCGGCGAGCACCAGGAGCATCGGCGCCAGGAACAGCCAGGCCGAACGCACGCGCTGGCGCATCAGCCGCGAGCGCGGGCGGCGGGTCGCGACGGCTTCAGTCCTCGGCTCCGCTTCTGTCATCCCTCGCGCCGGGCGGGACATGGAGGCGCGTTGTGGCGTCACCAGCCACGCCCCTTCAGCCTGGTCAGCATGGCTTCGAGGTCGGCCAGATTGTCGCCCGCGGCGCCATCGCCCGACAGCGTCTTGTGGACGGCGTTCCAGAATTGGCTCGACGCCTCGTTGTACTTGATCCTGGCCGCGGCCGAGGGACG
Organism: Mesorhizobium sp. B264B1B; assembly: GCF_020165765.1. Taxonomy (NCBI): domain Bacteria; kingdom Pseudomonadati; phylum Pseudomonadota; class Alphaproteobacteria; order Hyphomicrobiales; family Phyllobacteriaceae; genus Mesorhizobium; species Mesorhizobium sp. B264B1B. The sequence goes on along the minus strand of NZ_JAIUIS010000003.1, from coordinate 401,717 downwards.
CGGCACCGCATTGAGGAAGATCTGCTTCCAGCGCGGAACGATCGGCTGTTGTCTGGCGATGTCGGTATCGTCATAGAGCGCCTGGATGGTCGGCAGGCTGGAGTTCCTCAGCGCGCGGTATTTCTGCATCGCGGGCGAGGCGATGAATTTGACGAGCCCGATCGCCGCGTCCGGGTGCCTGGAATATTTGGACACGGCAAGATTCCAGCCACCCAGCACCGCCGCCGGACGCGCGCCTTCGCCGGTGCCGGCCGGCAGCGGCGCTACGTCGAACTTGCCCTTGATCGGCGAGCCTTCGGAATTGCCGAGTGCATAGGCGTAGGGCCAGTTGCGCATGAAGACCGCATTGCCGGTCTGCCACACGCCGCGCGATTCCTCTTCCTGATAGGCCAGCACGCCGGGTGGCGCGATGGTTCCGACCCAGCCTTTGGCCATGTCGAGCGCTGCCGCCGCTTTTGGATTATTGATCGAGATGGTGCCGTCCGGCTCGATGATCTGGCCACCGCCGTTCGACATCACCCATTCCAGCGCGTCGCAGGTCAGCCCCTCATAGGCATTGCCCTGGAAGACGAAGCCCCAGATATCCTTGTTGCCGGCAGCCCGTTCCTTGTCCATGACCAGCCTGGCGGTGTCGGCCAGCTGCTTCCAGGTGGCAGGCACCTGGGCGCCGTATTTGTCGAGCAGGTCCTTGCGGTAATAGAGCGCCGGCGCATCGGTGAAGATCGGCAGCGCCACCAGCCTTCCGTTGACGGTCTGCGACTGGATGATCGAGGGGAAATGGGCGCCGACGACATCCTTGGTCGCCGCGGTCAGGTCGACAAGCTGGCTGGCGAGCTGCGGCGCCCAGATCACATCGGTCTGGTAGACGTCGATATCGCTATTGCCGGCGGCAAGCCACAGCCTGTACTGGCCGAACTGGTCGGTCCCGGATGCCGGCATGACGACGATGCTGACCTTGTTGCCGCTGTCCTTCTCATAGCGGTCGAGGATTTCACGCAGCACCTTGATGCCGATTCCTGTGTCGCCCGATACGATCGACAATTCGACGGCTCGCGCAGGCACAGCCGCAATCATCGCTGCAGCGACCAACGTGGCAAATGCGTGAAAGAGCCTCATGGCGGCGGAGGATCTCCTTTCGGAACGGCGACGCAAGCCTTCGAGGCTCCGGAAGCTCGTCGGACCCTCCACCACTCTTTGAATGCGGAGCGGCGCTCTGGGTTCCCGAGCCAGGCCGACGAGCGGCGGTGGCCCGGGCCGCGGCCTCAGCCTTCCCAGGCAACAGGGCTCATCCCAAGCCGCTGATAGAGCCTGACAGCGGCGGCGTTTTCCACCGTGTTGGTCTTGAGGTCGACATGGTCTGCGCCGCGTTCGCGAAAGACGGCGAAGGCGTGCCACATCAGCGCCTCGCCGATGCCCCTGCCGCGCGCCTGCGGATGCACGGCGAGATCCCTGACGAAGGCGCTCGTCCAGCACAGGCCCGCCGCCACCAGCAGGCCCTTGGCGTCGATGACGAGGAAACAGAGCGCAGGGTCGAATTCGGGGTCGCCTGAGATGCGTGGCCACCATTCGTCGAACGGGCCGTCGGCGCCATCGTCGAACACTTCGGTCAGCAGCGCATGCAAGGCCGGCGCATCGCCGGGCTCGAGGGTGCGCATGACAAAGCCATCCGACCAGTGCGCGGGAACCAGCGTCTCGTCGAGGATCTTGCGCAGCCGGATGTCGTTCGGAGCCGGCGGGCGCGGTTCGGGCATTTCGCTCAGGCGTCGGGCAGCAGGCGGCGCCGCTTGCGGTCGACGCCGAGGCCGGTCGCCTCGAGCAGGCCTTTGCGCTTGGCGTCGAAATAGTAGCCGGTCTGATAGAGCCAGTCGGCGCGCTTGGCGTTGCCGTCCGACACCAGCCAGGCGCCACGCAGGTATTTGACGGCGTATTTCAGGTTGGTTTCGGCATCGAACAGGCCCCTGGCCGGTCCGTCATAGCCCATGCCGCGCGCCGTCGCGTGCTTGATCTGCATCAGCCCCCAATGGCCGTTGTTGTAGGCCTTGGGATTGAAGGTGCTTTCGCGGTTGACGACATGGCGCACAAGGTCGACCGGCACCTGATAAAACGCGGCGTATTTTACGATCAGCCGGTCGATATCGCCGCGCACGCCGGTCGCATGCTCTTCCTGCACCGGAGCGGCAGGAAACTGGACGAGGGCAGCCGGATTCTGCGGCACAACATAGGCCGCCTGCTGCACGCCGGGCATGGCTTTCTGATCGTTCCTGGCGATCGCCGGCACGATGAGCCCGGCGGTGGCGTAGGTGGCTGCCGCCTTGATTGGTGCGCCGGCGCCAGCCGGCGGCGGCGCCTGCCAGGCATTAGCGGTCATCACCGCCGGCACGGCCGGTGCGGTTGGGGTCGCTCCGGCAAAGGCCGCGGTTGCCGCGGCCGCCTGTGTGGTCGGGCCGGCGGACAACTCAGCGGTTTGAACGGGCGTAATCCCCGACGATTCCGGCAGCACCGAAACCGTCTCCGGCAACGGTATGGTGAAGCCGGCATCGGTGCCGGCGACGGTCGCTGTTTCGGTCAGGGAAGACGCGGATTTCATCTGCGATGTCGACGTGCAACCGCTGACGCAGGCCATGGCCGCGATCACGCCGAGCGCGATAAGGGTTTGTTTTGCTGGCAAGCCGCGTTCGGGTCCGGTTCGTCGGATGTTAAGAAATCCCTTACACCAGCGATTCCTGGCGAGCAATCGGGGCGCTCAGGTGGTTTTCGGGTGGCGAGACTCGGGCCGAAATGCCATATTGTTCCTGATATGTACCGGCATGAATGCCGGTTTCTGGCCATTTTGCGAAAGGAGCACGCCATGCAAACGCCGTCGCAGATCACAGCCGGCCACGCAGTGTTAGAAACAGTGATCGGCTTCATGGGCATTGCCTGGAGCGAAAAAGGCCTGATCCGGCTCTGCCTTTCCGAACGCAGCCGCGAGGCAGTGGAACGGCGGCTGCTGCGCCATGCCGGCGTTTCGGCCGCTACCGTGCAGCCGCCGTGGGTGGTCGAGCTGATCGCCTCGATCAAGGCCTATGCGGCAGGCGAGGACGTCGATTTCTCCTCCGTGCCGGTCGATCTCGACGGCATCGACGATTTCCGCCTCGCCATCTATGGCGCGGCGCGAAAGCTAGCCTATGGCGAAACCACCACCTATGGCGAACTGGCCAAGCGCGCCGGCCATGCCGGCCTGCCGCGCGAAACGGGTGCCGCGCTTGGCGCCAATCCGGTGCCTCTGGTCATTCCGTGTCACCGCATCGTCGCCGCCGGCGGCAAGATCGGCGGCTTCTCCGCGCCCGGCGGCTCGACCACCAAGGAAAAGATGCTGGCCATGGAAGGCGTGCGCGTCGGCCCGCCGCCGCCAGCGCAGGTCTCGTTCGGATTTTGACGCGATAGCAGCCGCGCCAGGCTATGGCCTAGTCGTTATGAAAAAACCGCCGGCGGAAACGCCGGTCGTTGTCCGGTCGCTTGCAATTGTAGACCAGGCAGGATTTCGTATCGGCGCTCGGCACATAGGCGCGTGTCCTCACCTCGCCCATGGTGCAGAATTGCTGGCTCTGCACGTAGCGGTCGTAGAGTGGCAGTCCCGGTACCCGCCTCGACTGGTAACGCAGGATGACGGCGCCCTGCCGCGCGATCGTCGCCTGCACGCGGCCACACTCCATCCGCGTCGGATCGTAGCGCGAGATCGCCTGCGCCTCGGCGGCAATCAGCGTCAGGCATGCTGCCAGCAGAATGGTCTTCATGGTCCTCTCCCCTGATGCGCGGCTCACGGACAGCGCCATCTGACGCAACGGTTTCACCGGATTGGGGCGGCCGTTGGGCGGTCCCTCGATCACGGCTTTCTCACGCAGTCTTGTATTTCGTGCGAAAGCAGCCTATATCAACCCCATTGATATTTCGGCCGATCGATCCGGGCCTCGCGATCTTCGCGTTTGCTGACGTCTATCTCCAAAATCTCGATGCACACCGGCTGGACCTCGGTTCGGTCAAACCAAAGCAAATGTGAAGGACTATTTTTATGGCAACTGGAACGGTCAAGTGGTTCAACGCCACCAAGGGCTTCGGCTTCATCCAGCCTGACGCGGGCGGCGCGGACGTTTTCGTCCACATCTCCGCTGTCGAGCGCGCTGGACTGTCGACCCTGGTCGAAGGCCAGAAGATCAACTTCGAGATCGAGCAGGACCGCCGCACTGGCAAGTCGTCCGCTGGATCTCTGAGCAAGGCAGCCTGATTTTGAAAATGGCGCGCGCCGGGCGACAGCCCGGGGCGCGCGGCAAGTCACGGATGTACTGACGGTCGCGCGAGAAGCGCGCCGGAGCGGAAAGACCCGACAAGCCGGATCAGCAGATAGCTGCCAGCCCGGACCGGACGCTCCCGATCAGGCTACCGAAATGGGAAGGCGGGCATTGTCCCGCCTTTTTATTTGCCTGGATTCCAGGCATGTAAAGCCGAACCTGGAGTCCCACCTGTGGTACCACTAGAGTGGTATTATCCGGCCATGACCAAGCTTGAGCAAATCGAAAAGTCCATCACCGAACTGAGCCCCGAGGAGCTGAAGGCGTTTGCCGCATGGTTCGAGGCGCTCCAGGCGGACCTGTGGGATCGGCAGATCGAGACCGACGTGAGGGCGGGGCGATTGGACAAGCTTGCCGAACAGGCATTGGCTGACCATCGCGCCGGCCGGACTCGCCCTCTGTGAATCACGGCGCCTCTCCATCATTCTGGAAGGCTTATAAAAAACTGTCATCGTCGATCAAAGCAAAGGCGGACAGGAGTTTTCTCAGACTGCGTTCCGATCCTTTTCATCCCTCCTTACATTTCAAGCAGGTCGGTTGCTATTGGTCGGCGCGGGTCGACGAAACTACCGGCTGTTGCCATACGCAACAATGAAGATGTGATCTGGTTCTGGATCGGCACCCTATGCCGACTACGACCATCTGTTGAAATAGCTCTCGCGCAGCTTCCCGGACGATGGGCGGCCGGGCCTCGCGCCTGTTTGGCGCGCCTCGCCCAAAAGAGCCGCGGGGCGGTGGCGAGGTTGAGGATAAAATTACCCTACCCACTCCATAGAGACGTGCCCCGGATCCGCCACCACGCGGTCAAGCCACGCAGCCACCGCCGGATAGGCGTCGAGCTGGAAGCCGCCCTGCTCCGCCGTATGCGTATAAGCGTAGAGCGCGATGTCGGCGACGCTGTAGGCGTTTCCGGCGAAGAACGCGTTGTTCTCCATGTATTTATTCATGACACCGAGCGCCTTGTTGCCGCGCTCCAGTGTCACCGCCAGCCGCTCCGGCGTCGCGTCCTTGGCCCTTTCGGGAAAGGTCAGCAGCGCCTTGCGCACGGCGATATAGGGCTCGTGGCTGTACTGTTCGAAGAACAGCCATTGATAGGCGAGCCCGCGCTCATACTTGTCCGCGGGCAGGAAGCGCGTGCCCTCCGCGAGGTAGAGCAGGATGGCGTTGGATTCAGCGATCCGCCTTCCGTCGTCGAGCTCCAGCAGCGGCACCATGGCGTTCGGATTCTTGGCGACGAAATCCGCTTTTCGCGTATCGCCCGTGTGCGAACTCACCTCGACAGTGGTGAAAGGGAGGCCGAGCTTGGCCATCAGCAGGCGCGGCTTGTAGCAGTTGCCGCTGTCGATCATGCTGTAAAGTATCATCGCTGGTCCCCCGAGCGCTGCCATGTGCAGACGCGATTATCGTAGCCGCGCCGTCCTCACCAATGATTAGTTTTGGCGCGACGATCAGCGCCGCTGATGTGTAGCACACGGCGCTACCCGAACAGCGGCACCACCTTGCTGTCCCTGCCCAGCAGCGCGTCGATGGCGAGCGGTCGCTCGTCGAAGATCACCCCGGCCAGCGCCGGCCGGGCGAGTAGAAAACCTTGCAGCAGGTCGACGCCGCCATCGAGCGCGACGCGCAGATGGGTGGGCTGTTCGATGCCCTCGACCAGGACCTTGGCGCCGCGGTCGTGCAGGCTGGAGACCAGCGGGCGGAAGAACCGCTCGGCGGCGGCGTGGCGGCAGAATTGCGCGAACCAGCCACCGTCGATCTTGACGATATCGGGCTTGAGCAGGCTGACCCGCTCCTCGGTCGAGTGGCCGGTGCCGAAATCGTCGATGGCGATGCGGATGCCGTCGCGGCGCATCTCGCGCACCAGCCTGGCCAGCAGCGTGTCGTCGGCCGCCTGTTCGGTGATTTCGCAGACCAGCATGCCGGGGGCCAGGCCGAGCTCGCCGAGATGCCTGCTCATCAGCCGGATTTCGGCCAAGGCCCGGCCCCGATGGGCGTTGACCAATGGATTGTAGTTGAAGAACAGATCGAGCCCGTCGACGCCGATGTTGCGGAAGTTCCTGAGATGCAGCACGCGGCACATGGTTTCGACGAACAGCCGGTCCTCGGCCGCGACGCCTTCGAAGAACGCCCGTGCGGCGCCCGGCCGGCCGGCGCGATGCGGCTCTATCAGGCCCTCGACCGCGATTGCGTGCAGGAAGCGGCCGCGCGGCGCGAAGATCGGCTGGTAGGCGCTGCGCAGGCGGAAGTCGCCATAAACGCCATATTCGATACCGACCTCGTCCATGAAGATCGCATCGCCGACATCGCGCCGCCGCTCGGGCCTCATCGTGTGCCCCTGCGCCCAAAGGCTTTCGCCGCCCGCGCGGTATGCGGCGCGGCTGCCGGGACGGAAGATGCACTGTCGGCGGCAGGCGACGGCCCGTCCTCGCCGAAGACGCGGAAGCTGGTCGGCGCCAGTTCCGGCCGTGCCAGCACGAAACCCTGGACCATCGAAGCCCCGGATTTCTCGGCCAGCTCCAGCTGCCAGCCTTCCTCGATGCCCTCGAACACGGTGCGGATGCCTTGTGCCTCGAAGCTTTTCACCATGGACGTCAGCAGCGCGAAGCCGGCGCCGGACTCCATCAACTGCGTGATCCAGTGGGCATCGAACTTGACGATGTCGGGTTTCAACTCCTTGATGCGGTTGATGTCGGAATCGTCGGCGCCATAGTCATCGACGGCAATGCGAAAGCCGTTGCCCTTCAACGCCGCGACGAAACCGTGCAGGGTCTCCTGCGAGGCTGGACGCTGCTCGGTCACCTCGCACACGACACGGCCCGGATCGATGCCGGCCTCGTGCAGCACCAGGCGCATTTCGCGCAAGGCATTGTCGGCAACGGCGCGCTCGGTGAACACCGACGGATCGAAATTGACGAAGATCGACGCTTCCTGCGGCAGGCAGGCGCCGGCATTCAGCAGATGCAGCGTCCTGGTCAGCGCCTCGACATGAAGCCGGTCGGCGGTCGGGCAGGTGCTGAAGAAGCTCATTGGCGATTGCGGCTCGCCGTCGCGGAACGGCCGGATCAAGCCCTCGAAGGCGGCAACCGACAGCTTGCCTTCCCTGAAGGCGAAGATCGGCTGGAAGGCGCTTTGCAGCGTATAAATGCCCCAGACACCTGACGAGGTGCCGTCATCATGACGGATGATATGGGCAAGCCCGATGCTGCGCGACAAGGTTCCTCGCTCCGCGAACTGGCGCAATTGGGTTGCGATCCTGCCACGCAAGCCTCTACCGCCCGTTAATGAACTTTCTGTTGTCGATCACGGCTCATTGACCTCCTTGCGGCACTGGCCCAGCCGACAATGCTTGCACTCACGGGAATGATGCGACATGAGAAGCGCCGCGGCCGCTCCTGGCCGCGCTGATCCTTTCTGGAGAGAAAAAGGTCATGGCCTTCCTTGCCGACACCCTTTCACGCGTGAAGCCTTCCGCCACCATCGCGGTGACGCAGAAAGCCCGCGAGCTGAAAAATGCCGGCCGCGACGTCATCGGCCTGGGTGCCGGCGAACCGGATTTCGATACGCCCGACAACATCAAGAATGCGGCGATCGAGGCGATCCGCCGTGGTGAGACCAAATATCCGCCGGTGTCGGGCATCGTGCCGCTGCGCGAAGCGATCGCGAAGAAATTGAAGCGCGAGAACAATCTCGACTACAAGCCCGAACAGACCATCGTTGGCACTGGCGGCAAGCAGATCCTGTTCAACGCCTTCATGGCGACGCTGAATCCCGGCGACGAGGTCATCATCCCACGCCCCTATTGGGTCAGCTATCCCGAGATGGTGGCGATCTGCGGCGGCACTTCGGTGTTCGCCGACACTTCGATCGACAACGGCTTCAAGTTGACGGCAGAAGTGCTGGAAAAGGCGATCACGCCGCGCACAAAGTGGCTGCTGATGAACTCGCCGTCGAACCCGTCGGGCGCCGCCTACACCGAGGCCGAGCTTCGGTCGCTCGCCGACGTGCTGCTCAGGCATCCGCATGTCTGGACGCTGACCGACGACATGTACGAGCATCTGACCTACGGCGACTTCGTCTTCAAGACCATCGCCGAGGTCGAGCCGAAGCTCTATGAGCGCACGCTGACCATGAACGGCGTGTCGAAAGCCTATGCCATGACCGGCTGGCGCATTGGCTACGCCGCGGGTCCCGTCCAGCTGATCAAGGCGATGGACATGATCCAGGGCCAGCAGACGTCGGGCGCCTGCACCATCGCGCAATGGGCCTCGGTCGAAGCGCTGAACGGCCCGCAGGACTTCATCGCCAAGAACAAGGCGATCTTCCAGGGGCGCCGCGATCTCGTCGTCTCGATGCTCAACCAGGCGCGCGGCATCTCTTGTCCGTCGCCGGAAGGCGCCTTCTACGTCTATCCGTCCTGCGCCCAGCTGATCGGCAAGAAGACCAAGGCCGGCAAGGTGATCGACACTGACGAGGCCTTCTGCTCGGAGCTGCTCGAGGCCGAGGGCGTGGCGGTGGTATTCGGTTCGGCCTTCGGCCTCGGTCCGAACTTCCGCATCTCCTACGCCACGTCGGAGACGCTGCTGGAGGAGGCGTGCACGCGCATCCAGCGCTTTACGGCATCACTGACCTGATCGTGAAAACAAAACCCGGCCAAACGCCGGGTTTTTAGATAGGCTCGACACGGTACTCAGCCGCCATATTGGGCCGGCGTCACCGCTTCCAGCCAGTCGGCATGCACGCCCTCGAGCGCTTCCTGCATGGCTATATGCGTCATGGCCGTTTTCGGCCCGGCGCCATGCCAGTGCTTTTCGCCTGGCGCGAACGAGATGACGTCCCCTGCCCTGATCTCCTGGATGAGACCGCCCCAGGTCTGGGCGAGGCCGGCGCCCGACGTGACGTACAGCGTCTGGCCAAGCGGATGCGTGTGCCAGTGGGTCCGCGCGCCCGGTTCGAAGCTGACCAATGTCGCCCGCAGCCGTGCCGGAGCCTCCTTCTCGATGATCGGCGTCTGCAGCACCCGGCCGGTGAAGTACTTTTCCGGCGCGATGACGGTCGGCGTGCTGCCGCAAGCAATGATCTTCATCGTTCGATCCCTGGAACTGGTGGCGATGCGGGCGGCGGCGACGCCGCTCTTCTTTCGAGACCCTAGTTTCGGCCGATATGGCCGTCGACGCAACCGGTCTGTTCGGCTTGCAAATCAGCGGCAACCGCACCGCGCTCGGCCCTTGAGGCTACCTATTTTCCTTGCCCTGCCGGCAAACAAGTGGGACGATACCTTTGGGCCGGTTGAAGACAAGCCCGCCCGCGACGGTCGAACAGGCCGGCCGCCGCTCAGGACCGACTGACCTTGGCCTGAACCATGAATGCCAGTCGGTCTCCAGGGAAACGCCTGAGTGGAGGTCAGTCATGGGTAATCGCGCCGGAGGAAGACGCACGGGACCGAAATGCATTGCCATAGTCGGTCCCTTCGCAAGCGGTAAGACGACACTTCTCGAAGCCATATTGGCCCGCACGGGCGCCATTCCCCGCCAGAACCCGGTTTCCTCGGGAAACACCGTTTCAGATCATTCGCCCGAGGCGCGCGCCCACGCCATGAGCGTCGAGGCGACCTTCGCCACCACGGAATTCATGGGCGAGCAGTTCACCTTCGTCGACTGTCCCGGATCGATCGAATTCTCCTTCGAGGCCGAACCGGTGCTGGCCGCCTGCGACCTCGCGGTGGTCGTCGCCGAGGCCGACGAGAAGAAGATCCCCGCCCTCCAGCTCATCATGCGCAAGCTCGACGATCTCGGCGTGCCGCGCATCCTGTTTCTCAACAAGGTCGACAAGGCGATCGCGGGCGTGCGCGACACGCTGAAGATGCTGCAGCCGGCAAGTGCGGTGCCGTTGCTTCTGCGCCAGATACCGCTGCGCAAGGACGGCGTCGTCATCGGCTCGATCGACTTGGCGCTGGAACGCGCCTACATCTACCGCGAATATGCCGAGAGCGAGGTGGCCCAGATCCCCGGCGACGAAAAGGCGCGTGAGCTGGAAGCCCGTTTTTCGATGCTGGAACGGCTGGCCGACCATGACGACCAGTTGATGGAACAGCTGCTCGAGGAGATCGAGCCGCCCAAGGACGCGGTCTTCGACGATCTTGCCGCGGATCTGCGCGACGGCGCCGTCACGCCGGTGCTGATCGGCACCGCAGAGAAAGGCAATGGCGTGCTGCGTCTCCTGAAGGCGATCCGCCATGATGCGCCCGACATCGACGCGACCCGCAAACGGCTCGGCGCCCCCGAAGGCAACGCAACCGTGGTTCAGGTGATGAAGACCATCCATACGCCGCATGGAGGCAAATTGTCGGTGTCGCGCATCCTTTCGGGACAGGTCGCCGATGGCTCCGAGCTCTGGCTGCCCGGCGGCGACATGGCAAAGGTGTCCGGCATCTACAGGATGCTTGGCAAGGACCAGTCGAAGCTCTCCGCGGCGAAGACCGGCGACACGGTCGCGCTCGGCAAGCTGGACGCGGTCAAGACCGGCCAGACGCTGACCTCGGCCAAGGGCGGCATGAAGCCGCTGCTCCAGTTCGAGCCGCCGCAGCCTGTCTTCGCTTTCGCCTTGCGGCCGAAGGAGCGCAAGGACGAGGTGAAGATGTCGGCCGCCATCCAACGGCTGGCCGAAGAAGATCCCTCGCTCAGCCTGCATCATAACCAGGACTCGGCCGAGACCGTGCTGTCGGGCCATGGAGAAATGCACCTGCGCGTCGTACGCGAACGGCTCGAGGGCAAGAACCAGATTCCGGTCGAAGGCCATCCGCCGGCGGTGCCCTACCGCGAGACTATCCGCAAATCGGCGCAGCAGCGCGGCCGCCACAAGAAGCAGTCCGGCGGCCACGGCCAGTTCGGCGATGTGGTGATCGAGATAAAGCCGCTGCCGCGCGGCGCAGGTTTCCAGTTCACCGATACCATCACCGGCGGCGTGGTGCCCAAGACCTACATCCAGTCGGTCGAAAGCGGTATACGCGATTACCTGAAGTCGGGCCCGCTCGGCTTTCCCGTCGTCGACGTCGCCGTCAACCTGTCGGACGGCTCCTACCACGCGGTCGATTCCTCCGACATGGCCTTCCAGATGGCGGCCAAGCTTGCCATGAAGGAAGGCATGGCGGGCTGTTCGCCCGTGCTCCTGGAGCCAGTGATGAAGGTCGAGATCGTGACGCCCTCCGATGCGACCTCGAAGATCATCGCCCTGATCCCGCAGCGGCGCGGCCAGATCCTCGGCTACGACGCGCGACCCGGCTGGCCAGGATGGGATGTCGTCGAGGCGACCATGCCGCAATCCGAGATCGGCGATCTGATCATCGAGCTGCGCTCGGCCACCTCAGGCGTCGCCAGCTACCGCGCCGTCTTCGACCACATGGCCGAACTCACCGGCCGGCTCGCCGACGAAGCGATGAATGCCAACGGCAAGGCAGCCTGATTCTGATGCATGTCGTCTAAAGTGATCTCGGCTTTGGGACATCGACATCCACAAAGATTTGGGTGAGTGCCCTCTCGAACCTTGTTCGAGGGGGCGCAAACAAAAAACGACGCCCGGGGGGGCCGGACGCCGTTTTGTTTGCGGACCGTTTTCTTGGGAGGAGAAACGGCAGGTCCGCCGCATCTTGAAGTCGCCGCTTCGGCGGAAGAAGGTTCGGACGCGGTAGCCGCCTGAGCCCGGATCGTCCGAGTGATGCCCCCATCTCCCGTCCGACCACACCGCGTCCTATGGTCTGCTTAGCAGGAGCCGAACGCCTTTGACATGTTACCAGAGGTTACATGTCACTGTTACGTGGCTATTTCGGTGGATTTTCCAGCCCTTCCGGCAGCCTCCGGGCAACAAAAAAGCCGGATCAATGAAGATCCGGCTGAGTTTGATTGGAAGTGCCTGTTAAGGCTAACCTCCAGAGGGGAACACTCGAGGGCGCTAATGGGAGGAGAACGCGCCCAGGAGATGAACTATATATGTGCTCATCATGCCCAAGAAACAAGCATCTATTTTGCAACACACGCATGCAAAAAGACGCAGGCTGTGGTCTAAGCCATTTCTGGACCCAATAGGACCAGCAGAATCACCGAAGCGGAACCCGCAATGAGACAATTGTCACGGCGGAATCGCGAATCACGCTCGGTTTTCATCCCGAAATGTCAAAAATGCGCAATGGCGTGGAATGAGGCAGCAGGCGTTTATTTCCGAGGCAACTAATGCATGTCGCGCAAAGTGTCCTCGGTTCGGCAGCGACGTGAACAACAAAGACGTGAGCGCGTCGCGGGAATCGGTTTGGGCGTGACATGCTTCAGGCGGGAGACAAGCAATGCGGACCTTTTCGGCGATCGCCGGCAGTGCTGCGTTCTTCATCGCGGCACCCTGTATCGTCGCCGGCCTCGTGCCGTGGCTGCTGACGGATCGCTGGGACCGGCCATGGTCGAGCCTGCCGGGTCTTGCCCCGCTCGGCTGGATCCTCATCGCCGTCGCCGTGGCGGCGCTGCTGCATGCATTCGCCTGCTTTGCGCTTGAAGGCCTCGGCACGCCTGCTCCGGTCGCTCCGACCGAGAGACTGGTGGTCGGCGGGCTCTACCGCCATGTCCGCAATCCGATGTATGTGGCGGTGCTGTCGATCATCATCGGCCAGGCACTGCTGTTTTCAAGCTGGACGCTTGTCGCCTACGCCGCCATGGCAGCCGCGGCCATGGCCACCTTCGTCAAGCTGTACGAGGAGCCGACGCTCGCACGCCGCTATGGCGATGAATACGAAACCTACCGCCGCAACGTGCCCGCCTGGCTGCCCCGCCTGACGCGCTGGCGGGGGTGAGAGTCTGCGCGATCTCCGGGGTCAATACGACCAGCTCCGCGCCTTGGCGATGATGAAGTCGCGAAATACGTGCAGCTTCGCCTGGTTCTTCATCGCGTCCGGGTAGGCGAAATAGGTGTCGAAGGAAGGCACCTCCGTTTCCGGCAGGAGCTGCACCAGGCCGGAATCCTTGGAGATGACATAGTCGGGCAGCATGGCGATGCCGGCGCCGCCCTGCACCGCGCGCTTGATCGACAATATATCGTTGATCTGCAGCGTCGGCACGCGCTGGCCGCCCTCGAAATCGCCGACCGTCTCCAGCCAGTTCAGCTCCGACAGATGCGCCGGCACCGGCACGCCGAAAGTGACGATGCGGTGCGCCTTGAGCTCGGCCACCGAAGCCGGCCTGCCATGCTTGGCGATATAGCCTGGCGACGCATAGAGGTGGAAATGCACCGTGAACAGGCGGCGCTGGATAAGGTCCGGCTGCTGCGGCTGGCGCAGCCGGATGGCGCAATCGGCCTGGCGCATGGTGAGGTCGAGCTCCTCGTTGGCGAGGATCAGTTGCAGGCTGATTTCAGGATAGAGCTCGATGAACTCCTGCACGCGCTCGGTCAGCCAGCCGGCGCCGAGCCCGACCGTGGTCGTGACCCTGAGCACGCCGGAGGGGCGGTCCTTGGTCTCGGTCAGCCGCGATTTGATGGTCTCGAGCTTCATCAGCACGTCATGCGCCGTGCGGAACAGCATCTCGCCCTGTTCGGTCAGCACCAGGCCGCGGGCGTGGCGGTTGAACAGCGGCACGCCGACATCATGCTCGAGCGCGCTGACCTGGCGCGAAATCGCCGATTGCGACAGGTGCAGCGTCTCGGCCGCATGTGTAAACGACCCTGCTTCCGCCGCAGCGTGAAACACGCGTAGCTTGTCCCAGTCCAACGCCATGATTCCCCTCGTTCCTGTTTGGCGTCTGAATGAAAAATCAGGCTTTTACACGGCGTTTCTAAGCCGTTCTTTCAACAGTTTGCGAACCGCTATTCGGCCGCCTCGCGATGCACCTCGATGCCGGCCAGGTACTTCTCCGCCTCGAGCGCCGCCATGCAGCCCAGCCCCGCCGCAGTCACCGCCTGGCGATAGATATCGTCGGTCACGTCGCCGGCGGCGAACACGCCGGGCACGTCGGTGCGGGTCGAATCCGGCGCCGTCCACAGATAGCCGTTCGGCTTCTGCTTCAGCTTGCCGACGAACAGCTCGACCGCCGGCGCATGGCCGATCGCGACGAACACGCCGTCGACCTCGAGCTGCGTCTCGACACCCGTCACCACGTTGCGCAGCTTCAACCCTTCGACCGACGGAGGCAGTGGCGTCTTGCCCGGACGGCCGGTGATCTCGTCGACAACCGTGTCCCAGATGACGCGGACATTGTCCTTCTTCAAGAGCCGCTCGCGCAGGATGCGTTCGGCGCGGAAGTCCGAGCGCCTGTGGATGACCGTCACGCTCTTGGCGAGGTTCGACAGATAGAGTGCTTCTTCCACCGCCGAATTGCCGCCGCCGACCACCGCGACATCCTTGCCGCGGTAGAAGAAGCCGTCGCATGTGGCGCAAGCCGATACGCCGAAGCCCATGAACGTCTGTTCGGTCGGAATGCCAAGCCATTTGGCCTGCGCGCCGGTGGCGATGATCAGGGCATCGGCCGTGTAGACGGTGCCGGAATCGCCCGTTGCGCGGAACGGCCGCACGTTGAGATCGACCTCGGTGATGATGTCGGCGATGATGTCGGTGCCGACATGTTCTGCCTGCCTGAGCATCTCGCTCATCAACCACGGACCCTGGATGGGTTCGCCGAAACCGGGATAGTTCTCGACGTCGGTGGTGATCATCAGCTGGCCCCCCTGCTGCAGGCCGGCGACCAGCATCGGCTTCAGCATGGCGCGGGCGGCATAGATCGCCGCGGTATAACCGGCCGGGCCGGAACCGATGATGAGGACAGGCGCGTGCTTGGTGGTCATGAAAAGCCTCTGCGGAGGGCTGCCGGCGTTTGCGGCATGGAAAACTCGTCGATGTCGCGCGTAATGTAAGTGTTGCCCACGACACCAGCAAGGCAAGTTGGCGCTCGTCCCCGGAAAGCTTTGTCGCACCGGGCGAACCGCTCTGGTGCTGCGTGGATTTCCGCGTGGGGGATGGCGTGGACAGCAAAGTCGTTTAATTACAAAATCCCGCAAGATTCTTTCGCCACCCGTAATCATCGAAAGCCCCGAAATGCCGCTCAAGGCCGACCTCGACGCAATCGACTGGAAGATCCTTCGCGAATTGCAGGCAGATGGGCGCATGACCAATGTCGAACTGTCGAACCGCGTCGGCATTTCGGCACCGCCTTGCCTGCGCCGCGTCAAGCGACTGGAGGAAGCCGGCATCATTCGCGGCTATCGGGCGCTGCTCAACGCGCCGGCGCTCGGTCTCGACGTGGTCGCCTTCTGCCTGGTCGGCCTGCACCATCAGGCCGATGCCGAGCTTCGCATCTTCGCTGAGCGCACGCGCGGCTGGCCGGTCGTACGCGATGCCTGGATGGTGTCGGGCGAATCCGATTTCCTCCTGCACTGCGTGGCAAGCGACCTCGGCGCCTTCCAGACCTTTGTCATCGAGGAACTGACCTCCACGCCGAACGTCGACACGGTGCGCACAGCCCTCACCATCCGCCGGGTCAAGGATGAGGGGTTGGTCTCGTTCGAGCGGCCGTGACGCCGATCGATTGCGGCGCCCGGCCAAAGCGAATTCCGGAATTTCGCCACATCGCCGCCGCGCTGATAACGGACAGGCGCAGGCAGCCGGATCGTCCTGTGCGATTTGGCGCCTGATTGGTTTCCTTGCCCAAGCAGCGTAAGTTCCAAGGACGATCCGCCGTGGAAGGGACCATGACCAGGTTTGCAAGCCCGATTTCGGCGCTCATCATCTGCATGAACGAGGCCGATATGATCGGCCCGTGCCTCGAAAGCATCGATTTTTGCGCCGAGATCGTCATCGTCGATTCAGGCTCCACCGACGCCACGTTGGACATCGTTCGGCAGTTTGTCGCTGAGGGCTATCCGATAAAGCTGCTGCACAATGGCTGGCCGGGTTTTCCGCATCAGCGGCAATTCGCGCTCGACCACGCCACGCAGCCCTGGTGTCTTTCGATCGACCCGGACGAACGCGTCGACGACCGGCTGCGGCAGTCGATCGTGGCGGCAGTCGAGACGGCGAACGCCGGTATCAGCGGATGGTACATCCGCCGCCGCGACTGGCTGAAGGGCTACGGCTATGCCCATCGCTGGGTGCTGCACAACAGGCTGTTGCGGCTTTTCCGCCGGGAAGGCGCAACCATGGACGTGACCGCGCGGGTCCATGAATCCTTCGGCGTTTCCGGCGAGACCAGCACGATCGAAAACGGCGTGCTGCTGCATCGCCGCGAAATATCGGTCGAGGAGGATCTGGCCCGGGCAAATGCCTATTCCAGCCTCAAGGCGGCCACCCTGGTCGAGAAAGGCAAGAAGCCGGGCCTGGTGCGGCTGGTGCTTTCACCGCTCGGCAACTTCCTGAAATTCTATTTGGCCAAGCGCTACTTCCTGTGCGGCCGGCACGGCTTCGTCTATTCGATGTCGGTGATGATCTATTCCTTCGCCACCGAGGCCAAACTGTATGAGGCCTCGCAAGGCAGCGAACCGGCGTGAGCGGTCAGGTCCGGATCAAGACCGCTTATCCCGGCCATCGAGCCGCCCTATGGCGGCGATGAGACCGTCGAGGTCGCTGCTGTCCCGCAAGGGCCTGATGACGAAGCCGGAGCGAAGCTGCGCCTCGCCGCCGACGAGCCAGCCCTGCGGCAGGCCGGCGCTCAGGCCTGCCTCCATGTCGGCCAGCTTGTCGCCGACGATCACGGACCGCCGGAGATCGAGATCGAGGCGTCTCGCCGCCTCGAAGAGCATGCCGGGATTGGGTTTGCGCATCGGGTGATCCGATATGCCCAGCGGCCCCACGCCAGCCTCGTGGTAGGCGCAGGCCAGCACCATGTCCACGACAACGCCCTGATCGCGCAACAGCTCGAGCACGCGGCGGTTCACGTCGGCGAAGGCACTCCAACCGAAATAGCCGCGCGCGATGCCGGACTGGTTGGTCACCACCACGACCGGGATGCCGGCATTGTTGGCGGCGGCGATCGCCGGCAACATCTGCGGCCGGAGCTCGATCTCGGCCGGATCGCTGGGATAGTCGGTATCGACATTGATGGTGCCGTCGCGATCGAGGAACAGCGCCGGCTGGCCGGCGGGGAAAACCCTGCCGCCGATCCGCTCCACCCACAGGCCCGGCTCGGCCAACGGGTGCGGCGCCTTGTCAGCCATTGCTGAGGCGCGCTTCCACCACCTCGCACAGGTGATGGTAGAGGCACAGATGCCCCTGCTGGATGATCGGCGTCGAGGTCGAGGGCACGTTGAGCAGGATGTCGGTCAGCGGCGCGAGCTTGCCGCCTGTGTCGCCTGTCAGGCTGATCACCGTCATGCCCATGGTCCGCGCCTGTTCGGCGGCCGCCAGGATGCTCGGCGAATTGCCGCTGGTCGAGATCGCCAGAAGCACGCCGCCGGCCGCGCCATGCGCCTCGACTTGGCGCGAAAAAACGGTGTCGAAGCCGTAATCATTGCCCCAGGCGGTCAGCACCGCGGCATTGGCCGGCAGCGCGATGACATTGTAGCCCTTGCGCTCCTTGAGAAAGCGGCCGACCAGTTCGCCGGCGATGTGAATGGCGTCGCTGGCCGAACCGCCATTGCCGCAGATCAGCAGCGCCTTGCCCGACGAAAGGGCGGCGACGATCGCGCTCGCCGCACGTTCCATCGCGCCTGTGAGATCGCGCTCGACCAGCGCCGTGATCGCGGCCGCCGAGCGGACCAGGTAATCGTTCAGTTCGGACATGAAACCCTCAATTCTTATTACCGGCCGAGCGCAACCTGCCGATGGTGCCGGTCGTGCTCTTGCCGGCGACGAGATCGACCAGGACCACGCGCCCGCCGGCTTTCTGCACCACGTCCGCGCCGACCACGGTGTCGACCGTGTAGTCGGCGCCCTTGACGAGTATGTCGGGCAGAAGCGCCTCGATCAGCGCCAGCGGCGTGTCCTCGTCGAAGACCACCACCGCGTCGACAGACGCGAGTGCCGCCAACACGCAGGCGCGGTCGTGCTGATCGTTGACAGGCCGTTCCGGCCCCTTCAGCCGGCGCACCGAAGCGTCGCTGTTGAGGCCGAGCACCAGCCGGTCGCACTGGCTGCGCGCCGCGTGCAGCAGGCTGACATGGCCGGCATGCAGGATGTCGAAACAGCCATTGGTGAAGCCGACGCTGAGGCCCTCCTCCTTCCACGCCGACACCAGCCGTGCGGCCGATTTGGCGTCGAGGATGGCATCCCTGTGGACGCTCGGACCGTGCGATCGAAACAGCGCGCCGTTGAGTTCCTCGACCGTCAGCCGCGCCGTGCCTCGCTTGCCCACCACAACGCCGCCGGCTGCATTGGCGATCGAGGCGGCCGCGGCCGGATCGGCGCCGGCGGCAAGCGCCAGCGCGAAGGTCGCGATCACCGTATCGCCGGCGCCCGACACATCGAACACTTCGCGCGCCTGCGTGGCGATGTGGCGCGCCTCCGTCGGACCGACGACGCTCATGCCCTTTTCGCTGCGCGTGGCGACGACGAAGTCGAAGCCATGCGCCGCAAGCAGCTCGCGCGCCGCGGCCACGATCTCGTCATCGCTGAACACCGGCCGTTCGACCGCTTCGCCGAGTTCCTTGCGGTTGGGCGTGATGGCGGTCGCGCCGGCATAGCGTGCATAATCCCGGCCCTTCGGATCGACCAGCACCGGCTTTCCCGCCTCGCGGCAGATCGCGATCAATTCGCCGGCGACGCCGTCGAGCAGGATGCCCTTGCCGTAATCCGCCAGGATGACGATGTCGGCGTGCGCCAGCGCGGCGCGGAAATGCCGGACCAGCGCCGCGCGCTCCGCCGCGCCGAGCGGCTTGATCTCTTCCTCGTCGAAGCGCAGCACCTGCTGGTTGAGCGCGCTGAAGCGGCTCTTGGACGACGTCATGCGGCCGCGCTCCCGCGCCAGGCCTGTCGTGTCGGCGCCAAGCTCGCCGAGCATGCGCACCAGGCTGTCGCCTGCCGTATCAGAGCCGATCACCGAGACCGGAATGGCGGCGGCGCCGAGCGAGATAATGTTGGCCACGACATTGCCGGCGCCGCCCATCGCCAAGCTCTCGCCGCGCCCATGGAGCACCGGGATCGGCGCTTCAGGCGAAATCCGCTCGATGATGCCGTTGACGAACCGGTCAAGGATGAGATCGCCGACCACCAGCACGGTGGCCTGGCCGAAGTGCGCGATGGCGCGGTGCAAGGGCTCGGGGGAAAGTGGGTCGTGCTTGGTCATGTCACTGGCAACGCGCAAAAACCGGTTTTGAAGATGCATAGAGGACAAATTGGCCGGGATCGGTCGTTCATGGCGATGCCGATATACCGCAATTCGAGCCAGCGCAACGCCGGCTGGCCTCGTCAACTCTTCTGCAAGGCGACATGGACGCCAAGCCCGACCAGCACCGCGCCGCCGGCTCGCTGCATCATGCGCTGGGCGCTGCTGGAGCGGCGCAGCCTGCCGATCACGGCACCAGCCAGGAACACGCAGACGATATCGGCCGAGGAGAACATCAGGTTGACTGTCGTGCCCAGCACGACGAATTGCAGCCAGACCGGGAATGCGGCAGAGGCATCGATGAACTGGGGCAGGAAGGCCATGAAGAAGATCGCGGTCTTCGGATTGAGCACCTCGACGGCGATGCTCTCGAAAAAGGCGCGGCAAGCCGATTTCCGCTCGATCGCCGGCAGTGCCATGTCGCCTTCCGCGCGCTTGCGGAACAGCGCCACACCGAGCCAGATCAGGTAGAGCGCGCCGACGAGCTTGACCGCCATGTAGAGCGGCGGCACGGCGTGGAAAAGCACGGACAGGCCGGCGGCAGCGGCAAAGACGTGGACATAGCCGCCCAGATGAATGCCGAGCGCCGCAGTCAGGCCGGACCAGCGGCCGCGCGCCATCGTCTGCGCGGCGGCATAGAGCATGGCCGGGCCTGGAATATAGGCGAAGATCGCCGTGGTGGCGAAAAACGCGACGAGCAGCTCTGTCGACGGCATTCCTGGTCCCTCATGATCGCGCCCGGCGGCGCGAGCCGACTGAAGCGGCAGCTTTGCGGCGCCACTGTGGCGCGCTGCCCCGCGCAGGGCAATCGCGGACGGGTCCACCCCTCGATTGTTCTTGCGGATCCCAGTGCCGCCCGGCAACGCTGCTTTGTCGACAGCTTCGCAAGCCTCCCTTATAAGGACCGGAATCGCAAGCAACCAGAGGCGTTCATGATCATCGTCACGGGCGGCGCCGGCATGATCGGCTCCAACATCGTCGCCGCGCTCAATTCGGAGGGCCACGACGACATTTTGGTCGTCGACGACCTGAGCGATGGCCACAAGATCGCCAACCTTGCTGACTTGCGGATCGCCGACTATCTCGACAAGGACGATTTCCTGGCCCGCCTCGAGGACGGCGGGCTCGGCCGCATCGAGGCCGTCTTCCATCAGGGCGCCTGCTCAACCACCACCGAATGGAACGGTAAGTTCATGATGGAGGTGAACTACGCCTATTCGAAGCGGCTGCTGCATGCCTGCCTGGCGCTGCGCGTGCCCTTCCTCTACGCCTCCTCGGCATCGGTCTATGGCGGCGGCTCCGAGTTCCGCGAGGACGCGGAGCTTGAGCGGCCGCTCAACGTCTACGCCTATTCAAAAAAGCTGTTCGATGACTATGTCAGGCGCAATGTCTTCGATACCGATCATTCGCAGGTCGCGGGCCTGCGCTACTTCAACGTCTATGGGCCGCGCGAGGCGCACAAGGACGCCATGGCCTCGGTCGCCTTTCATCTGTTCAACCAGGTCGGGCGTGGCGAGAATCCAAAGCTGTTCGGCGCCCATGACGGCTTTGGCCCCGGCGAGCAGAGCCGCGACTTCATCCATGTCGGCGACGTCGCCGATGTCAATCTGTGGCTGTGGAAGCGCGGCGCGAGCGGCATCTTCAACTGCGGCACCGGCCGGGCGCAACCCTTCCGCGCCATTGCCGAAACCGTCATCGACACGCTGGGCAAGGGCGAGATCGAGTACATCCCCTTTCCCGACCACCTCAAGGGCAGCTACCAGAGCTTCACGCAAGCTGATATGTCGCGTCTGCGCGCCGCCGGTTACAATGGGCAATTCCGCAGCGTCGAAACCGGCGTCAGAGACTATGTCGAATGGCTGAAAGCCCAGCGATCCTCGTGATCGGCCCACGCTGGGTGGGCGATATGGTGATGGCGCAGTGCCTGTTCTCGGCGCTGAAGGAGCTTCATCCAAATGCAGCCATCGACGTGCTGGCGCCGGCCTGGGCGGCCCCTTTGGTCAAGCGTATGCCTGAGGTCCGCCAGCAGATCGATTTCCCGCTGAAACCCGGCGCGCTCGAATTCGCACATCGGCGCCGCTTCGGCCGTCTGCTGCGCGGCCGTTACGACAGCGCCTATATCCTGCCGGGCAGTTGGAAGTCGGCGCTGATCCCGTTCTTTGCCCGCATTCCACGCCGTTTCGGCCATCTCAGGGAAATGCGCTACGGCCTGTTGACCGACATTGTTCCGCTGCCGGAGACCGTGAAACGGCGCACGGCGCAGGCTTATTTCGGCCTTGCACAGGGTGGCGATTTTCGGGCGCCTCATCTGACGGTGGACGCCAACAACCAGGCCACCCTGCTCGACCGTTTCGGCCTGGGGTCGCAGAAATTCGTGGCGCTGATGCCAGGTGCCGAGTTCGGCCCGGCCAAGCGTTGGCCGAGCGAACACTATGCCGGCCTTGCCCGGGAGTTCATGGCCAGAAGGTTCAAGGTCGCGCTGTTCGGGTCGAAGAACGACCGCGACGTGACCGCGGAGATCACAGCCCTCGCTCCTGGCGTGGTCGACCTGGCCGGCCAGACGCGGCTGGAGGACGCCATCGACCTGATCGCGGCCGCCGGGCTGGCGGTCTCCAACGACAGCGGGCTGATGCATGTCGCGGCGGCGGTCGGCACGCCGGTTGTCGCCGTCTATGGTTCGACCTCGCCACAGAATACGCCGCCGCTGGCCGAACGGCGCGAACTGGTCTGGCTCGGCCTGCCCTGCTCGCCCTGCCACCGCAAGATCTGTCCGCTCGGCCACCTCAATTGCCTGAAGACGCTCGAGGTCGCACAGGTCATGGCGGCGGCGGACCGGCTGCTGGACATCCCGGCCGCCGCATGAAGGTGCTGATCGTCAAGACATCGTCGATGGGCGATGTCATCCACACTTTTCCGGCGCTCCAGGATGCGCGCCGCGCACGGCCCGATATTGCTTTCGACTGGTGCGTCGAGGAGACTTTCGCCGGCATCGTCGCGCTGCATCCCGCAATCGGCACCATTCACATGGTCGCCATCCGGCGTTGGCGAAAACATCTCTTCGACAAGGCCACCTGGCGCGAGGCGACCGCCTTGCGACGCGCCTTGCGTGCGTGCCGCTATGATCTGGTCATCGATGCGCAAGGCCTGTTGAAATCGGCGCTGGTGGCCAGGCAGGCGAAGGCGCCGATCGCCGGCTTCGACCGCTCAAGCGCGCGCGAGCCTTCGGCAACGCTGCTTTACGACGTCGGCCACGCCGTCCCCCGCAACCTGCACGCCATCGAGCGGACGCGACGGCTTTTCGGGCAGGCGTTGGGTTACCGGCCCGATCTTTCGATACTGGATTCGGGCATTGTGCCGCCGCCCGGCAATCTGACCGGCATAGCCGGCAACACGGCCTTCCTGCTGCACGGCACCAGCCGTGAGGACAAGAAGTGGCCTGTTGAAAACTGGATCGAAACCGGCCGTCTGCTGGTTGAGCGCGGCATGACGCCGGTCACGACCTGGTCGGACGAGCGCGAACAGGCGGTGGCCGAAGCGATCGCCCGGGCAGTTCCATCGACGAGCATCGTGCCAAAATCACCATTGGCCGACATCGCGGCGATCCTGGGCAGCTCGAGGCTGGTAATCGGCGCCGACACGGGGCTCACGCATCTCGCCAGCGCCTTCGGCCTGCCGACGGTCGCGGTGTTTTTGGCCACGGAGCCGGGTTTGACCGGTCCACGCGGCCCCTATGCATTGACGCTGCAGGCCGCGCCCGGTGAGCGAGTGTCGCCCGCGAGGGTAGTGGCTGAGGCTGAGAGGCTGCTGGAGCACCAGACGCATGGTCAGGCCGGCGCTGGCAAGAACTGATCTATTCAATCGGAAAGCTGGCGCTGCCCCTCATCGCCCTGCCGGGGAGAAGGACACCTTCACCGATGACTGCGCCAATTTTAAGCGTTTGCAGAATAGACGCCGACTTCGCGTTCAGCCGTCTTCTCCCCGTCACTATACGGGGAGAAGGTGCCGGCAGGCGGATGAGGGGCGGCGCCAACCTTGGCTAAAAACGCGCAGATCAGCGCCCCTCGAACCCCTTAGATAAACTGCACCTGGACGATCTCGTATCCCCTTGCACCACCCGGCGCGTTGACCTCGATGGCGTCGCCGACTTCCTTGCCGATGAGCGCCCGCGCGATCGGCGAGGAGATCGAGATGCGGCCGGACTTCACGTCCGCCTCCTGATCGCCGACGATCTGGTAGGTCTTCTTCTCCTCGGTGTCCTCGTCGACCAGCACCACGGTGGCGCCGAACTTGACCTTGTCGCCGCTGAGCTTGGTGACATCGATGACTTCGGCCCGGGCGATGAGATCCTCGAGCTCGTTGACACGGCCCTCATTGAGGCTCTGCGCCTCTTTGGCGGCATGGTATTCGGCATTTTCGGATAGGTCGCCGTGCGAGCGCGCTTCGGAGATCGCCTCGATGATGCGCGGCCGCTCCTCCTGCTGGCGCCAGCGCAGTTCTTCCTTCAATGACGCGAACCCCTCGCCTGTCATCGGGACCTTGTTCATGATACCTGACCTTTCCTGCCGCCACCCCCGCATTTCGGGGAAAGCCTTATCGATGGTGCAAAAAGAAAACGGTCCGGCAGCCTCGGGCTAACGGAACCGTTCACCGCAATTTCCCTGAATATAGCAATCTTTGCGGGCTTTTCACGCCCAAAAATCGGTTTCTGAAGAAATCATCACCGTTTTCGCGCGCGCCGTCGCAGGAGCCGGCATGGCAACAAAAAACCGGCCGTGATTGCTCGCGGCCGGTTCGAAAAGGCATTGAGGGGGGTCAGCTCCTCATGAAATGGTCGATCTGTTCGGCCAGCATGCCGTATTCGCGTGAACCCTTGCCGGTTCGCTTTTCGATCTCCATCAGCTGTTGCTGGGCGCCGGCCAGGTCGCCGATCTGGAGATGGGCTTCGCCGAGATATTCGCGCACCAGCGTGTAGTTGGGATCGATGCGCAGCGCTTCCTCGTAATAGCCGAGGCCAACGGCGACGCGGCCGGAATGGCGGTGCGAATAGCCGAGATAGTTGAGGATGCGCGGGTCCTGCTTGTTGGCGGCGAGGCTGAGCACGGCGATCGCCTCGTCATAGCGGCCGGCCATCGCCAGGTCATGCCCGGCATCATAGATGCTGTCGTCGTCCAGCATGCCTTCCTGGGGTGCGACGCACTTGTTCTTCTTCTTGTCCCAGACCATGCCTTTCTTGCATTTGGTGGTCGTACTGGTGTCGTCACCGCTGCCTGCGGCAAACACCGGAACGGCAAGGAACTGCAGAGCGAGAAGCGCGCTCGCCGCCTGGATCAGCACTCTTTTATGCATCGGAGCCTCCTGGAGGGGTGAGAATGCAACACTAACGCAGCGTGTCGGCGGTTTCATCCCGGAAAAAAGCAAGGGGCTAACATGAGGTGACGGATGCTCGAAATCCGCTATCATCGGCGGCGATGAAAGCTGAGCCAGCGGAGACCGCCAGTGCAGCGACGGCTTGAAAAGAACTGGGATTTGACGATCGGGCCCGACACCGTGCGGCTGTTCATCCTCAAATGCAAGGCGTTGAGCGCCGCCATCAATGAAGACTATGCCGACGGCGCCGAACACGAAATCGAGTTCGATGGAAACACCCGTGACAATCATCATCATGACGGACTCGCCGAGGAAAGCTCGGAAAACCTGACCGAAGAGGAACTGCGCGAGCTGATCAACGACCTCAATGTCGACGAGGCGGCCGAGCTCGTCGCGCTCGCTTGGGTCGGCCGTGGCGACTACGATGCCTCGGAATGGGCCGACGCCGTCGCCGCCGCGCGCGAGCGCGCCAACAAGCACACGGCCAAATACCTGCTCGGCTTGCCGTTGCTCGCCGATTGGCTGGAGGAAGGGCTGGAAGCGATCGGTGCGTAACGCGCCGGTAATCGATTGTGATCGGGCCTAAGCGCCTTCCAGGCAACTTCGAGCATCCCGGCACCGTTTCGAGGCGATGGCAACACTGAGCTTTTCCCGAAAATACAGGATTGCATTGGTCATGGTCGTGACAGCACTGCTGGTGACGCCGGCCGATGCCAGGCATCGTCACAGGCATCACGAGCCGCTTTCACCACGGGTGGAACAGCCGCTGACGCCGCGGGTTGACCGGCCGCTGAAACCGCGCGGCGAAAGGCATCGCAAGCCGAAGCCGGCACGGCAGAGGACGCAAAATCCGAAGCCGGTACGTGCGGATGTCCCCGTGCCTGAACCGCGCCCCGCTGACGCGCCAGAGGCGACAGAACCGAACACGCAAAATCCAGCCGCAACATCCGACCGGTTCCAGGACGAAGCATCCCCTCAGAAGCAACAAGCGCAGCCCGAGCCGCCAGCCGATGCGAAAGGCGAACCGGAGCCGCCAGCCGTGGCGCCGACGCCGACACAAAGGCCTGAGACTGCGGAACCGGAGGTTGAGCCGCCGGCCATTGCCCCGCCACCGCCGCCAAAGCCGGCGGACGCGGACAAAAAGGAGATGCTTCCCGATCCGCGTTCGGCTGACCTGCCAGACGCGAAAATGCCTGCCGAGGAAGTCGCCTGCCGCGAGCGGCTGAGGGGTCTCGGTGTCGAATTCGAGGAGCACAAGGCTGAAAGCGATCGCGATATCGGCTGTTCGATCCCCTATCCCCTGGTGCTGAAGAGCCTTGGCAAGTCGATCGCCATTGCCCCGGGCGCCGAGCTCAATTGCGCAATGGCCGAGGCGGCGGCACGCTTTGCCGGCAACGTCATCCAGCCGACGGCGAAAGCCGAATTCGGCGCCGACCTGAAATCGATCGGCCAGGCATCGGCCTTTGTGTGCCGGCCACGCAACGGCACGCGCAAACTGTCCGAACATGCCTTCGGCAATGCGCTCGATATTGCCAGCTTCACACTTGCGGACGGCAGGACGATCGAGGTCGGCCCGGCGCCACCGGACAAGGACGCCAAATTCCTCGACGCGGTGCGCAAGGCCGCCTGCGGGCCGTTCAAGACCGTGCTGGGCCCGGGCAGCGATGCCGATCATTCGCTGCATTTGCACCTCGACCTCGAGCCGCGCCGCCACGGCGGTACCTTCTGCCAGTAGGGCCGGCTCAGAAGCGATGCCGCAATTCGGCCGCAGGCATGAACGCCGGCGCTGATTTTTCCTTTACCGTTGATCGTTAAAATCCCGCCTATCGGGAAAGGGACTGCCGATGGACGGGATATTTCGTGCCGCGCTGGCGCTTGCGCGGCAATCGAAACGCGCGCGCGCCGCGGCCGGCGGGCTGGCCGCCCTGCTTGCGCTGGCCGCGGTGTCGGCCTGCAACACCGGCAACGTGCTGGCACTGGAGCCGGCCGTCGATGTCGGCGCGCAGACCGCGGCCGTGCCGCAATATTCAGGCATGCAGCGGCTGGTTCCTTCCAATCCCTACATGACGCAGGCCGCCTATCCACGCATGGACGAGCCGATGTCGCCGGTCGAGCAGATGCCGGCCAGCGAGACCGACTGCCGTCAGCAGCTGAGGCGCCTCGGCGTCACCTTCACCGACCTGGCGCCGATCCATGAAGGCCAGTGCGGCATCGACTATCCGGTGAAGGTTTCGGCCATCGGCAGCGTCGAGATGAAGCCCGCCGCGACGCTGACCTGCGACATGGCCGCCAGCTTCGCCGCGTGGACGAAGAACGAGCTCGTTCCTTCCGCCCGCTGGCGCTACTTCTCCGGCGTCAGGACCATCCACCAGGGTTCCAGCTATTCCTGCCGCAACATCGCCGGCGAAGGCGTGCTGTCGGAACACGGCAAGGGCAACGCGCTCGACGTGATGAGCATCGAACTCAACAATGGCGACGACATCGACGTGCGCAAGCCCGGCCTGTTCGCCTTCCGCACCCGCGGCTTCCTCAACAATGTGCGCGCCGACGGCTGCCAGTATTTCACCACCGTGCTCGGCCCCGGCTACAATTACGACCACCGCAACCATTTCCACTTCGACATCAAGAACCGCAAGAGCGGCTATCGCGCCTGCCGCTGATCCCTTTGCCTGGCGGCGGCTTCGCCGCGTACAGTGACGTCGTAGAACTCGAGCGGCATCGATGAGCCAACGAAGCTTCCGACGACGCGCTGCGACCTGGCTGGTGTTGCTTCTGGCGACCTATCTGGTGCTGGCCTATGTCGCCGCGCCGGAATTCTGGACGTTTCGCGATCGCGGCTTTCGCAGCCAAAGCTTCGAGATGGTGACGCACACCCCGCAAGGCATTCCGGGCGACCCGATCAATGTCGGCCTGATCGGCACGCAAAAGGAGGTTGTCCATGCCTTCGCCGTCGCCGGCTGGGATACGGCCGACGCCATCACATTGAGGACAGCGATCGACATCGGCGAAAGCGTCTTGTTTTCGCGCCCCTATCCGGACGCGCCGGTGAGCCGGCTGCTGTTCGAAGGTCGCGCCCAGGATCTTGCCTTCGAGAAGCCGGTAGGTGGCAGCGCCGACCGCCGTCACCATGTGCGCTTCTGGCAGACTGATGCCACCGGCGACGATGGCCGTCCGCTGTGGCTGGGCTCGGCCAGTTTCGACCGTGGCGTGGGCCTGAGCCACGACACCGGCGCCATCACCCATCATATCGGCCCCGACATCGACGCCGAACGCGACTTTCTTATGCAGGATTTGACCGCCGCCGGAATGCTGATCTCAACCAGCGACCTGGAAGGCATCGGCGCCACCACGCACGGGCGCAATGGCGGCGGCGACCCCTATTTCACCGACGGCAAGGCCGTGCTCGGCGTGCTGAAGCAACTGCCGTGATGCCTGAAGTCAGCTCGTGGCGACCACGACCTTGCCGAACGGTCCCTTCTCCAGATGCTGGAAGGCCTGCTCCACCTCCTCGAAGCCGAAGACCTTGTCGACCACCGGCCGGATACCGAGCACCTCGATCGCCTGGTTCATCCGCTCGAAGGCGCGGCGATGACCGATCGATATCCCTTGCACGACGATGCGATTGCGCAGGAACGGCACGATCGGAAAGCTGAGTTCCATCGAGCCCAGCAGGCCGATGACCGACAGGCGGCCGTCGGCGGCCAGGGCATCGAGCGATCGCCGCGCATTGTCGCCGCCGACCATCTCCAGGATATGGTTGACGCCGGTTCCACCCGTCAGGTCACGCGCGGCTTCGTCCCATGCCGGCTGGGTGCGGTAGTTGATCACTTGCCAGGCGCCGAGTTTCCTGGCCCGTTCGAGCTTGTCGTCGCTGCTCGAGGTGACGATGGCGCGCAGGCCGAAAGCGGCCGCGAATTGCAGTGCAAACAGCGACACGCCGCCGGTACCCTGGATAAGAATGGTCTGGCCGGGCACCGGCTTCGTCGCCTCCGCCAAGGCAAACCACGCCGTCAGCGCCGCGATCGGCAGCGTCGAGGCCTCGGCGTCGCTGAGCGAAGGCGGCGCCAGCACGATGGCATCCTCGTGAAGCAGCACGTACTCGGACAAGGTGCCGGGCAGTGACAATCCCAACGTGTGCTGGTGAAGCACCGGCGGCGCATCGCCGTCAGGCCAGTCGGCGATCACTTGGCCCAGCACGCGTTGCCCGGCCTGGAAGCGGCTGACGCCGCCGCCGACCGCCACGACCTCGCCCACCGCATCCGATGTCGGCACGAAGGGAAAGACGAGGTCCGGGATCAGCACCCCGTCTAGGACCATTCGATCCTTGTAATTCAGCGATATGGCCTTGATCCGCACCAGCAGCTCACGAGGCCCGGGTGCGGGTACCTTTCCCTGCGCCGGTTGCAGCTTGGACAGGCCAAAACCGGTCATTTGCCAGGATCTGTTGATGTCCCTGTTCATCTCGTCTGCTCCGGATTGAGTTGCTGGCGAGATCTTTACGTCATTCCACTATAGAAAAAAGTGCTTCTATGTGGCATAATTGGAAACGAATTGAAGATCATTATTCTACAATAGGGGCACAGCCATGGAATCCGCCGATCTGCAGGGCATTGTCGCCTTCGTTCAAACGATCGAAGCCGGCAGCTTCACCAGTGCGGGAGAACGGCTGCGCGTGACGAAATCGGCGGTCGGCAAATCGATCGCACAGCTGGAGCATCGGCTTGGCGTGCGTCTGCTCAATCGCACCACCCGCAGCCTGAGCCCGACAAGCGAAGGCCTCAGCTATTACGAAGCCTGCGTCAGGGCGCTGTCCGAAATCGAAGCCGCCCAGTCGCTGCTTGCCGCGCACCGGCAAGTGCCCTCGGGCCGGCTTCGGGTCGATTTGCCGTCGGCCTTCGGCCAGCGCTGCGTTGCCCCAGTTTTGTTCGACATTTCCAAGCGCTTCCCCGATCTGGCGATGGAGATCTCCTTCAACGACCGTCGCGTCGATCTCATCGAAGAAGGCATCGACCTGGCAGTTCGCATGGGCGAGCTCGACGACAGCCTGTCGCTCGCGGCGCGGCGGCTCTATGTCCAACGCTCGTGCGTATTGGCCGCCCCCGCCTACCTCGAGGAGCACGGCAGGCCGCGAACGATCGAGGAGCTCGCCGCTCATAAGCTGATCGGCTACACCCGTAACGGCGTCGCCCATCCCTGGACCATAAGGCACGCCGACGGCCAAATCGGAAAGTTCACACCGCGGGCAAGGCTGGTCCTCGACAATGGCGAGCCGATGCTCGACGCCGCCCTTGCCGGCTGCGGCATCACCTTCCTGCCGACATGGTTGGCGGCGGACAGCCTCAGGAGCGGTGCGCTCGAAATGGTGCTGTCGGACCGCCTCGTCGAAAACATTGCCGTCCACGCCGTTTGGCCGGTGACGCGAGCAGTGACGCCGAAGGTCCGCGTCGTAGTCGATGCGCTGGTCGAGCATTTTTCGGCGCCGCCCTGGGATGCCGCCTGACGGGGCCGCATGCGCTGTCATCTTCCTGAAAACGGCTGCTGACTATTTTCCAATCCAGCACGGCAATGCTATTGACCCCTGATGCTATATGTTGAAATCGCCACCGTGGTCGTCCTCATCTGCGTGAACGGCCTTCTGGCAATGTCCGAGCTTGCCATCGTCTCGTCGCGGCCGGCCCGCCTCAAGGCAATGATCGATCGCGAGGTTAAGGGCGCCGGCCGGGCGCTTGCGCTTGGCTCCAACCCCGGCAAGTTCCTGTCCTCGGTACAGATCGGCATCACCCTGGTCGGCGTGCTGTCCGGCGCCTTTTCCGGCGCCACGCTCGGCGAAAGGCTGGCGCAGTTCCTGGCCTCGAACGGCATCCGCGAAAACATCGCCGATCCGCTCGGCGTCGGCATCGTCGTGGCCATCATCACCTATGCCTCGCTGATCATCGGTGAGCTCGTGCCCAAGCAGATCGCGCTGCGCGACCCCGAGCGGGTCGCCGTGCGCGCCGCCCCGGCCATGACCGTCCTCGCCACCGTCTCGGCGCCGCTGGTCTTCCTGCTCGATATTTCGGGCCGCGCCGTGCTTTGGCTGCTCGGCCAGCGCGGCGAGAGCGAGGAGAAGGTTACCGACGAGGAGATCAAGATGCTGGTCGCCGAGGCCGAGCATCACGGCACCATCGAATCCGACGAGCGCCGCATGATCGCCGGCGTCATGCGGCTTGGCGACCGCGCCGTGCGCGCCGTCATGACGCCGCGCACCGAGGTCGACTGGATCAACCTCCAGTCCGACGATGCGACCATCCGCAAGCTCCTGATGGACACGCAGCATTCGCGCCTGCCCGCCGGCGACGGCGGCGTCGACGCCATGATCGGCGTCGTCCAGACGCGCGACGTGCTCGCGGCATTGCTGGGCGGCCGCGCGCTCGACCCGCGTCGGCACGTGCGCACCGCGCCCATCGTGCACGATCAGGCCGACGCGCTCGACGTGCTGCAGACGCTGAAGGAATCCGACGTGCCGATGGCGCTGGTGCATGACGAATACGGCCATTTCGAAGGCATCGTCACACCCGCCGACATTCTGGAGGCCATCACCGGCGTCTTCCGTTCGGACCTCGAAGCCGGCGAGGAAGAGAATGCCGTCAAGCGTGACGACGGCTCATGGCTGCTTGCCGGCTATATGCAGGCCGACGAGATGGCCGAGGTGCTGGGCATCGACTTGCCGGAAAACCGCGACTACGAGACCGTCGCCGGCTATGTGCTGTCGCACATGCACCATCTGCCGGCGACCGGCGAATGCGTCGACGCGCAAGGCTGGCGTTTCGAGGTGGTCGATCTCGACGGCCGCCGCATCGACAAGCTGATCGCCACGCGCCTGCCCAGCGGCCACCGCGAAGTGGTGCGCTGACTGTTCGAACGTTGCCTCGAGTCAAGCGGTCATTGGCCGTCCGTCCGCGCCTACTGCTCCGTGAAGGCGCGGGCGAACGAATCGAGCATCGGCCGCGCGAGATATTCCAGGAAAGTCCGGTCGCCGGTGCTGATGAACGCCTCGACCGGCGTCCCGGGATAGAGCTGCTCGGGCTTCACGCGGGATGGCAGGGCGTCGATCTTCAGCTTCGCCCGGAAATAGGGTTCACGCGTAGCCTCGTCGATCAGCCGATCCGCGGAAACCTGTGTCACGGTGGCTGGAACCTCGGGCGTGAGCCGCGCGTTCAAGGCGGACAATCGCAGTTTCGCCGGCTGGCCGACGCGTACCTGATCGATGTCCTTCGGCCGCAGCTTCGTGTCCACGACCAACCCCGATGCCGTCGGCAGGATTTCCATGATCTTTTCGCCCGGGGCAATTACGCTGCCCTTGGAATTGTAGGTCGACGACACCACGATGCCCGCTGCCGGCGCCTTGATTGTCGTGCGCCGCAGCACCGCCGCGGCCGCCCTGATCTGTTCCTCGACGTCGGCCAGGTTGGAGCGAACCTCGTCCAGCTTCGTCAGCGCCTCCTCCACCCGTTGCGTGGTCAAGCGCTCGGTCTGCTCCTGCGCCTCGACGATCTGGGTGCTGGCCGATGCAAGACTGGCCTCCAGCGCTCCCGCCTGGCCGACGAGGTCGGCTTCGCTGCGCAGAAGCTGGGAGTATTCGGTGCGGTTGGTCAGGCCTTTGTCCAAAAGGCTGGTCTTGATGCCGAGCTCCTTCTTCACCACCTCGACCTGCTGCTGGATGGCTTGTTTCTGGGCGTCCAATCCCACGACGGACTGCCGATGCATGACGACCCGCTGCTGGAGGATCGATCGTTCCGACCGGAACCGGGCGAGCCTGGCGTCGAACTCCTTCTGCTGTTCCCGAACCAGCATTTCGAAATCGTGCTGAAGCGGCGCCGGCGCCGCTGTTGTGATCGGCGCCAGCCTGTCCAGCCCGTCCCGCTCCGCCTCCAGCCGCGCCGCGCTTGCCCTGAGCGCGATCGACTGCCTCGTCAGCCGGTTGAGCTCGGCCTGCGCGGCGGTTGGATCCAGCACTATCAGATCCTGCGCCTGCTGCACGCGATCGCCTTCGTGGACCAGCAACTCTTGGACGATGCCGCCCTCGGGGTGCTGGATGAGGATGTTCCCGCCCATCGCCGAGATCGTGCCTTGCGTGATCACCGCGCCGGACAAGGGGGCATAGGCCGCCCAATAGCCGAAGCAACCTGCAAATATCGCTATCGCCGCATAGCCGCCGAATGCCACGCGCCCTGTGTCGGTGCGTGGATTGCGTTCCCCGGCGAGGCTGTGCACTGCCATCATCTACGATCCAAAGCGGGTTTTTTGCGGGGCGCTGCGGAGGGTCGTGGCGAACGACCCCGTCACCACCGTATTCTGCCGGGAAGAATTGCCGGCGAGCGGCTGCCGCAGCAAATCGCCGCTCGGGCCGAAGGCTTCGATCGCGCCGTCGCGCAGCAGCATCACGCGGTCGCAGGCCGCTGCGATCGAAGGGCGGTGCGTGATCACGATCAAGGTAATCCCCGCCGACCGCGCATCCGAGAGCACCGCTTCGAGCGCCGCTTCGCCGGCGCCGTCGAGATGAGCGTTGGGCTCGTCCAGGACGAGAATTCTGGGGTTGCCGTACAGGGCGCGCGCCAGCCCGATCCTTTGGCGCTCGCCGCCCGACAGCGCCCTGTCAGAGAGACCGATCATCGTCTGGTAGCCGTCGCGCTGCGTCAAAATCAGTTCATGGGCCTGGGCACGCTTTGCCGCCTCGACGATCGAGGCGTCATCCGCGTCGGGGTCGAAGCGGCCGACGTTCTCCGCGATCGATCCCGGGAACAGTTCCACCTCCTGCGCGAGATAGCCGATATGCCTTCCAAGCTGCTTTTCGTCCCAGGTCCTGAGATCGGCACCGTCGATCCTGACCGAGCCGCTGACCGGTTGGAGCGCACCGACAAGCAATCTGGCGAGCGTCGATTTGCCGGCTCCGCTCGGGCCGACGATCGCCACCGCCTCGCCGGCCCCGATGTGGAAATTCAGCCTCTTGACGATGGGCGGACCGCCGGGCCTATTCGGCGCGACGTAGATCAGATCCTGCGCCGAAATCGCGCCTGACGGATCAGGCAAGGCCAGTTTTTGCACCGCGGACGGACGTGCCGAAAGGGTTGCCTCCAGCCGTTTCCACGATCGCCTGGCGTCGACGATCTGCCGCCACGAGCCGATCAGTTGGTCGAGCGGCTGCAGCGCGCGCGACGATACCAGGGAAGACGCGAATATCATCCCGGCCGTCATCTTGCCTTGCAGGACCAGCCACGCACCCACGCCCAGTATCGCCAGCTGCAGCATCATGCGCACGGCCCGCGACGTTCCGCTGAAGATCGCATTAGCCGTCGACGCGCGGTCGTGAACGATCAGCGCTTCGGCGACGTGCTTTCCCCAAGCCCGCGCGGCGTTCTGGACCATGCCCATGGCGCGCAGCGTCTCGGCGTCGCGGGCAAAGGCCTGCTCCGACTGGCTGGCGACCGCCGAACGTCGTGAAAACAAAGCGTCGTTCCTGCCGATGGCAAGCTGGGTTGCCAGGACCAGTGCAAGCAGCATCGCCACGCCAGCCAGGGTGAGCCAGAACAGGACGGGATGGATCAGGTAGAGCAGTCCGAGGAAGAACGGAGCAAACGGCAGGTCGAACAGGACCGCCACGCCGCGCGACCTGATGAAGGCGCATACCGAGGCGAGATCACGCAATGGCGACAGGCCTGCGGAGGCGTGGTCGGCGCCAAGCGAAGCGGCGAACGTCTCCGCCCCGAGCTTGCTGTCGATGCTGGCCGCGACGCGCTGCGTGTAAATGGAGCGCACCGCGTCCAGAAAGCCCAGAAAGACCAGCGCGAGAACCGCGATGACCGACAGGTAGACAAGCGTCTCGACATTGGAGGAAGGCAGGACCCGATCATACACCTGCAACAGATAGAGCGGGATCACCAGCAGCAGGACGTTGATCAGCAACGAGAAAACGCCGACATCGGCGATGGCGCGCCACAAGACCGCCCGCAGACCTGACTGTCCCATCGTTCCCGCGCTCCCTTGGCGGCTCATGTCCCGAGACATCGGCGCTCAGACCGAGTGGTCGCCCGCAACGTCCAGGGGGTGGTGCTGCAGGTCATCCAGCGTATAGGCGCGGATATAGTCGATCTTCATCTCCGCCGGCGTGGCGAGATGGTCGGGAGGCGCGCCGGCAAAACCGCCGACGGCTAGATCGGCCAGCATGTACATGGGCGTGTGCATGTCGGACGGCGTCGCGGCTTCGGCGACCTTTACGCCGTCATAGGTCCAGACGAGCGTATCCGGTGTCCACAGCAGGCCATAGGTATGGAAGCCGTCGGTGTCCGAAACATTCACCGAGGAAGAGACCTTGGTGTGCTGTCCCGTCTCGTTCGTGTGCGCCGTCATGATGAGCGTGTTCGGATCCTGCCCGCGCGCTTCCAGGACGTCCAGTTCCGGCGGCCACGAGCCGTCTTCCGGCAGCAGCCAGAAGGCCGGCCAGGCTCCGGCCGTTTCGGGCAGGTCCGCCCGCATTTCGAAATAGCCGTAGGTTTGCGAGAAGCTTTCGTGGGTCGTCAGGATGCCCGAGGTGTATTCGTAATTGTTGATCAGTGGCTTGATGTCTTCGGGCGCTTGCGCCGCAGTGATGGTGAGCACCCCATTTTCCACGCTGAACGGGTGGACTGAGCTGGTCGGGCCGTAATTGGCGTCGATATACCATTGCAGCTCCCCATTGCTGCTCAACGTGCTTCCGTTCGGCGCTCCCCACCAGAAGTTGGAATTCCAGGTGCCATCATGGCCGTTCCAAAGGCTGAGCGTGTTGAAGTCGTCGGAAAAGGACAGCGTCATTCCGGACTTGTCGATCGGCAGTTCGAACTGGCTGGGCGCCAGCTTGTCCACCGTCGTGTTGTTGAAGACCAGCACCTCGTCGGATCCGAGGTTCAGCAGAAGGTTCGCTCCTGCCTGGGTCATATGTGCCTTGACGTCGTCGAAAGACATGAAGTCGTAGCCATTGAGGCGGACCGTGTCGTCCGCGCCGAAATCGGTGATCAGGTCGCTTCCATTGCCCTTGGTGATGATGAAAGTGTCGGCGCCGCTGCCGCCGATCAGCACGTCGTTGCCCTGACCGCCATCCAGCGTCTGATGGCCCGAGCCACCCTTGATGATGTTGTCCAACGCATTTCCGAACGCATAGCGATTGTTGCCGGTGACGACGAGATTCTCGAAATTGTCGGGGAGCTTGTAGCTCATCCATGTGTCGATCGTGTCGATGCCAGCCCCGGGATCCTCCACCCACTTGTTGTTGGTGGAATAGAGGTGATAGTAGTCGTCGCCCGCGCCGCCATAGATGGTGACGTTGACGCTGGCGTCCCCCCA
The DNA here is from genome assembly GCF_020165765.1 of Mesorhizobium sp. B264B1B. Taxonomy (NCBI): domain Bacteria; kingdom Pseudomonadati; phylum Pseudomonadota; class Alphaproteobacteria; order Hyphomicrobiales; family Phyllobacteriaceae; genus Mesorhizobium; species Mesorhizobium sp. B264B1B. Next base: position 365,386 of record NZ_JAIUIS010000003.1, on the reverse strand, counting down.
GAAGGAGTCGTTGCCGGAGGTGCCGTGCAATTCCGGCCCGGATCCGGTCGCCGAGAACCAATGGGTGGACGTGCCCGTGTAGGGGAGAGGGATGCCTTTGGCGTTCACGACGGTGCTCATCAGGAAATCCTTTCCTCGCGCCTGTTCAGGTCATTCGAAACGGCAACCGCTTACGGAGCAACGTTGCCATGCACGATGTCGTTCCAGGAGCTTGCCACACAGTTCAGCATTACACCGACTGTTGGGTGACATTTTTCGAAACGAAAGCACTAGAGGCCAAGAAATGGTCTATAAATCGTAATGAAGTCAGTAAAACTTTTAATAAAATTTTCGCTTATACCGAGAAAACGGCGATATACTTGCTGCCACGCCTGGCGTAGGTCACAAAAAAGCGATTCCGGCTTTCTGGCGGGCCGTAACATTGCCGCTCTGGAGCGATGGGCGAATTCCAGGGCTGGCGCATCGAGCGAGGGAACAGGCCTCGGGCCGGCGGCGCAGTGCCTGCTATTTGTCGCAGGGGAACACCGTTAAACCGCGGCTTCGATCGGTTCGGAAAGCTTCGGGTTCGAGCGCGAGGCGATCAGGCAACTGGCCACGATGAGGCTCGCTCCCGCCAGCGTGGTCCAGGTCACCGCCTCGTCGAAGAAGAACCACCCAAGCGCGATCGCCCAGATGAAGGCGGAGTATTCGGTCGGGATCAGATATTGCGCTTCGGCGCGCGCGTAGGCCCAGCTCATCAGGAATTGGCCGGCGAGCGAAAGCGCCGTCACCCCGGCGAGAGGAAGCCAGAGCTCGCTTGGCAGCGCAATGGCAAGCCAGGGTGCCGCGAGACCGAGGATGACGGCAACGCAAAGGTTTTGGAACAGCATGATTTCGATCGGCTTGGCCAGCAGCGCCTGTTGCCGCGCAAGGATCAGGTTGTAGGCGTAGAACACCGTCGATACCAGCACGGCGGCCGTGCCGAGCAGGGCATCCTCGGCATAGGTCGCATGCCCGAACTGCCCGGCTATTATGATTGCGACACCGGCAATGCCGGCCAGCGATGCCCAGATCGCCTGCCGTTGTATCCGTTCGCCCAACAACAGCGCGGCCAGCAGGAGCGCAAATAGCGGCGCCACGAAACTGAGGCCGATCGCCTCCGCCAGCGGCAGCCTGGCAAGCCCCCAGAAGAACGACAGCAAGACAATGCCGACAACAACGGCACGCAGCGCATGCAGCCTCAACACGGAAAGGGCGGGAAATGAACGCGACCCTGCCGACCAGCCGGCGCCCGCGACCACGGTCGCCAGCATGCTGCGCCATAGCACCGTGTTGTAGACGCCCACGGCAATGACTAGAACCTTCATCGCCGCATCCATCCCCGACAGAAGGAAGATGCCGAGCGCGCACACCAGCACCGGGATCATGGGGGAAACGACGCCTGCCAGGCTGGATGACTTCACGGGGCTTTGCTCATGTGATGGATAGCGGCCGGATATATCAGGGCAGAACGGCCGAGCCAGATGGCAGCTCCGCCCATATGGAGGGCCAACCCGTATCGGTCCGGCATCGCGCGAAAGCAACCTTCACAGCTCCACGCCTCAGCCCAGATACGATGCTGAATCCGCTGTCTTGCTCACTTCCGCTGCCCGAACGCCGATGAAAACAGATGAACTTCCAAGCTTGGCCGGCGTTCCCCGCGCATGATGCGGAAACTCTTCGTGTTTGGTACCTTGAAGAAAGGCTTTCCCCTTCACGGCGAGGGTTTGTCCGAAGCCGCATTTCTGGGCGCCTACAGGACGCGAGAGCGCTTCCCGATGCTGATCGCTGGACCTCGCTTCGCTCCGATGATGTCAATGAACCAGGCGTCGGCTTCCAGGTCGGCGGCGAACTCTACGCCGTAGACGATCGCGCCTTGGCAAACCTCGACAGGATCGAATCCGTTGGCAAGCCCGGAAATTTGCGCGTGCTGATCGAAGCAGAGCCTGTCGATGGCGGGCCGCCTGTCTCGGCATATGTCTACATGAAATCCCGGCATCTCGCCGCGCCGATCCACTCCCGATATCTCAAGGACTACAATGATCGGCGCTTCGCGCTTTCATGGGGTGGCTAGAACAACTCCAGGAAACGTGCGTGGCGTTTGCCGCCTGGTTCGGCTTTTCTGCGACGCCAAGTGGTTTCACCTCGCCACTGATGCTCCGGCACGTTTTAGCGCCAAGGGATTTTGAGCTAAGGTGACGCATCACCGATGCGGCATAGAGCATTCTCATGACTGAACGTACCGGCGCCGGAGACAGCAACACGGCAGTCGCAAGCGATCCTGCCGACGACGATCCTCGCCTGGCATTTATCTATCAGGAGGCGGTGCGAGGCCTCAATCATCAGCAGAATCTCGTCGAGAACATGAACACGCGCGCGGGCAGCCTCATCTTCGCCACCGCGTTTGTAAACTCGTTGCTTGGCGCAAGGGCGCTTTCCGACGGGCTCGGGCTCTGGGATTGGATCGCAGTGGCCCTGCTGTTCGGCATCGGCGGACTGATCGTCTTCCTGCTTTGGCCCTATCACAAATACACGTTCCGCTTCGATCCGGAAGAGCTGCTCCATCAATATGTCGATGGCGACAGGCCGCTGAAGATATCGGCCATGCAGCGCGCGCTTGCCCTTCGCATCAAGGCCGACATGGCCAGCAACTGGCGCATCATCCAGCGGCTTCGGGTGGCATTGCAGATCGCGCTGGTTCTTTTGTTGTTCGATATCCTGGCCTGGCTTTTCGCCGTCGCCGGCGTTTGACACGCACGATTTTGGGCCGAAGGCTATTTCCATCCCCAGCGGATTGCGCGGCAGCCCGACGCTAGGGTATCAGCACGACCTTGCCGATCGAGCGGTGCTCTTCGAGCAGGCGATGCGCCTCGCCGGCTTGGTCGAGCGGAAAGCGCCCGCCAGTCGTGACGACAATGTCGCCGCTGGCAGCCAGATCGAAAAGCTCCGAAAGGCTCGCTCTCAGCACCCCAGGGGACAACAGCGGGAGCAGCGCGAAGCCCTTCAACGACTGATTCCTGCCGATCATCGCCTCAAGCCGGGCAACGCCAAGCGCATAGCGGCCAAGTGCTGCAAACACGAGCTCGCCACCGGGCGCCAGGATATCGAGGAAGTCCCCGGTCATCGTTCCGCCGACGGTGTCATAGATCGTATCGAGACCACCCTGCGCGGCGTCTCTGGTTTCGGCCACCCAGTCTCCGGAATGACGATCGATGGCGATGTCGGCACCGTGCGACATGGCGACGTCGAGCTTGGCCTTGCCGCCGGCGAGCCCAATGACCCGGCGCGCGCCTTGGCGCTTCGCCAACTGGACGAGCAGCGAACCGACCCCGCCCGCGGCGGCGGGAACCAAAACCGTCCTGTTCGCCGGCGGACTTTGCCGCAACAGATGAAAGGCGGTCAGCCCCTGCACCATCAACGCCGTCGCCTCCTCGAACGAAAGCGGATCCGGCAAGGGAACGGCCAAGCGTGCGTCGATCGTCACATGCTCGGCATAGCCGCCAAAAGAGCGTGTCGAGGCAAACAAGGGCGCGGCGATCCGGGTCCCGATCAGCGTATCGTCCGCCCCTTGCCCGACGGCCTCCACGACCCCCGCCGCCTCGACGCCGGGAACCATCGGCAATTGCGGCGTGACCGCATAACGATCCGCGCGCATCAGCACCTCGAAGAAGTTGATGCCGGCGGCATGAACGCGGATCAGCACCTCGCCGGCCTGCGGCTCCGGTGTCGGCAGGTCGACAATCTCCAGCACCTGGAGGCCGCCGAAACGGCTGAATTGTACGGCTTTCATGGCAAACTCCGATCGCTATGGCATCGGCCGCGGTTTGCCACTATCTGCGGGGCCTCGACTACACACTCATTTGTCCCCTGCTGACCAGGTGGTGACCATGGCCGGAATAACCAAGAGACTGCCGTTGCTGCCGGCGGAGCGTGCCCTGAAAGTGATCGCAGGGCGCTGGAAGGCGGTCATCCTCTACCATCTCTTCGACAGCCCAAGGCGGCTGACCGCACTCAAGGCGCTGATGCCGGGCATCACCCAGAAAGTGCTGATCCAGCAGCTCCGCGAAATGGAGGAGCACGGTCTCGTCAGCCGCGAAATCTTCGCCGAAGTGCCCGTGCGGGTAGAATATTCGGCCACCCCGCTCGGCCTCAGCCTCGAGCCCATCCTGCTGGCGCTGTGCCAATGGGGCCAGCACCACGCCGACGAACTGAACGAAAAGCATCGTCTTGCCGACTGCGTCATCCGGCCACGACCAGGGCGGGACGAGCAAACAGCCTTTCGCAATTGAAAAGGGCGGCGCAAGCGCCGCCCCACATCCTTGGGAGGATGATTTCGAGGCGGTCAGGCCGCCTTGATTTCCTCGTCTATGGCGTCGGCCTGGCGCGCGGTCTTGAGCGCCTTGGCCCACCAGGCGACGTCGTTGACGAGCGCGGTCGCGGCCTGGTTCAGGTGCTCGATCTCCTCGAGCTTCTTCTCGCCCTGGCGCACCGCGAGGAAATCGCCCCAGGCGATATGGACGGCCGACTTGACCGGCGCCATCTGCAATTCGACCGCGTGGAGGCGCAGCTGCTCGACAGCGCGGGCACCGCCGACGCTGCCATAGCCGACGAAGCCGGCCGGCTTCTTGTTCCATTCATTGGCGGCGTAGTCGATGGCGTTCTTCAGCACGGCCGTCGGGCCGTGATTGTACTCGGCGGCGGTGAAGATGAAGCCGTCATATTCGGCGACCTTCTTCTGCCAGCGCTGCGCCACCTCGTTGGTCGATGGCACCCAGGCGGAGGATGCGACCTCGTCGAAGAAGGGCATCGGGAAATCGCGCAGGTCAACGACATCGACCTCGATATCGGCATGCGATTTGGCGATCTTGGCGATCCATTGGGTGGGCACGTCGGCGAAGCGCGCGGCGCGTGTCGAACCGACGATGATGGCGATCTTGGGTTTGGACATAGGGGCTCTCCTGGTAAGCAATTCCTGGGCAGGTAAGACTGGTATCATTTGGATACCGGGGCTATATGAGTTCCTGTCAACTTCATGCGCAAGGAGGCACCTTTTTGTTACTGAGGAACCCGCACAACACCGAAGACTGCCGTGCCGTTTCGGAAATCCTGCAGCGCGTCGGCGACAAGTGGACCGTGCTCGTCGTCGGCAAGCTCGGCGACGGACCGCTGCGCTTCAATGAGCTGCGCGCGGCTGTCGGCGGCATCTCGCAGAAGATGCTGACCACCACCTTGCGAGGGCTGGAACGCGACGGTTTCGTCACCCGCACCGTGTTCCCGACCATTCCGCCGCGCGTCGACTACGAGCTGACCGAACTCGGCCATGAACTGCTGGTCCCCGTCAGCGCGCTCGGCGAATGGGCGCGCAGGAACACCACGCGCGTACGGGCCGCGCGTGCGAAATTCGATGGCCTGCATGGCTGAAATTCTACAGTCGTTCAGCAATCATTGACTGATTGTCTTCGTGCCTGCACCGCCGCCGCAGGGCTGAAAGACAGTTTCACAGCGGTCCCAGGCTTTAGCTTTCGGCCGGAACGGCCTTCGGCTTGCCCTCGCCGTCCAGCGCCACCATGACGAAATCGGCGTGCGTGACCTTTTCCATCAGGTCGGAGAGATAGCGCTGCGCCCAGGCCTCGACCTTGAGCGTCATCGAGGTGCGGCCGACGCGCTCGACATGGGTGTAGATGCACAGCGTATCGCCGATCTTCATCGGCTTGGCGAAGGACATCTCCTTGACCGCCGCCGTCACCACGCGGCCCTTGGCGCGCTCGGCGGCGCGGATGCCGCAGGCCAGGTCCATCTGCGCCATCACCCAGCCGCCGAAAATGTCGCCGGCGGCATTGGCGTCCGAAGGCATGGCCAGCGTGCGCAGCGTCAGATCGCCGATCGGCCGCCCGTCCGCGTAATGCACCATGCGAGTTATCCCCAGAGATTGACTGCCCTGATCCCGTATCGTCAAGGCGCCAACGCGTCAACGCGAGACGATCGCGATCCACGGCTCGGACCTTCATTTCGAGTCCCCCCGCAAGGGCTCGCGGCCTTCTAGAAATAGCGCTCGAGGTTCGCTCGAATGCGATCCAGAACAGTATGCCCGGAAACGTCGGGGACGAACGTCTTGCCGGTGATGGCCTCGTAAGCCTGCGCATAGACTTTGGAGGCCTGTTCGACGATCTCATCCGGGATTTCCGGAATAGGCTCCCTGTAGGGATCGCAGCGCGCCGTCACCCACGATCGGATGAAATCCTTGTCGAAACTTTCCGGCCGAGTGCCGTTCGCCAGGGCCTGTTCGTAACTCCCGGCGATCCAGTACCGGCTGCTGTCGGGCGTGTGGATTTCGTCGGCCAGGATGATCGTCCTGTTTTGGTCGATGCCGAATTCGTATTTCGTGTCGGCGAGGATCAGGCCGCGTTCGGCGGCACGCGCCTGGCCGCGGGCGAACAGGTTCAAGGCGTAATCCGAGACGGTGTCCCACTGCGCCTGGGTGAGCAGGCCCTGTTCGATGATCTCGGTCCTGGACAGCGGCTCGTCATGGCCGCCATGCGCGGCCTTGCTGGTCGGCGTGATGATCGGTCCGGCCAGCTTCTCATTGTCGCGCAGGCCGTCCGGCAGCCGCATGCCATACATGTCCCGTTCGCCGCGACGATAGCGGGTCAGGATCGAGGTGCTGGTGGTGCCCGCCAGATAGCCGCGCACGACGATCTCGACCGGCAGGATGTCGAGCCTGGTGCCGACGACGACATTCGGGTCGGGATATTCGAGAACATGGTTCGGGCAGATATCGGCGGTTTCCTCGAACCAGTACCGCGCCGTCTGCGTCAGGACCTCGCCCTTGAACGGGATCGAGGTCAGGATGGTGTCGAAGGCGCTGAGGCGGTCTGTGGCGATGATGATGCGCCTCCCGTCCGGGAGGTCGTAATTCTCGCGGACCTTGCCCTTGTAGTGACCCGGCAGTTCGGGAATGAAAGCATCCGACAGGACACGCATGGGATCTCCTGCCTTGCGCAGATTGGCCGATGTCCTCGCATAAGCTGTCGACCCCATGCGTATCAAGCGGGATTGTTAAGGGTTCCCCGCAACTGGATCCGGCATCGCGGTCGCTTTTTTCACAACGCATGCCGGAAGGCCCAGCGACGCGGCAAGCCCGCCCCGTCTAGGCTGCGGCCAGATTTCCGGAGCCGGCCATACCCATTATGCAGACCTACGACTTCATCATCGTCGGCTCCGGCTCGGCCGGTTCGGTGCTCGCCGATAAATTGTCGGCCTCGGGCCGCTTTTCGGTGCTTGTGCTCGAAGCCGGCGGCAGCGACCGCCGCTTCTACGTGCAGATGCCGCTCGGCTACGGCAAGACCTTCTTCGATCCCACGGTCAACTGGAACTACAAGACCGAGCCGGATCCCGGTCTTGGCGGCAATGTCGACCACTGGCCGCGCGGCAAGTTGCTTGGCGGGTCCAGCTCGATCAACGCCATGGTGTGGATCCGCGGCGCGCGCGAGGATTTCGACGACTGGCGCGACGCGGGCAATCCCGGCTGGGGCTATGACGACCTGCTGCCGGCCTTCAAGGCGCTGGAGGACAATGAAGCCGGGGCCGATAGATGGCGTGGCAGAGGTGGCCCGCTGCACATCAGCGATACGTCTGATGCCGTCCACCCGCTGACGAAGCGCTACCTCGCCGCCGGCCAGCAGGCCGGACTGCCGTTCAACTCCGATTTCAATGGCGCTGCCCAGGAAGGCGTCGGCGTCTACCAGATCTCGACCCGCAACGGCCGCCGCATGTCGGCCGCGCGCGCCTTCCTGCGCCCGGCGATGAAGCGCGCAAACGTCCGTGTCGAGACCAACGCGCTGGCAAGCCGCATCCTTTTCGAAGGCAAGCGTGCGGTCGGCATCGAATATCTGCAGAAGGGCCAGACGAAGACGGCCCGCGCCGGCCGCGAAATCACCCTGTCCGCCGGCTCGATCAACTCGCCGCAGCTTTTGCAGCTCTCCGGCATTGGCCCGGCGGCGCTGCTCAACGGGTTTGGCATCCCGGTCATTCACGCCAACGAGAATGTCGGCGCCAATCTGCAGGACCATGTCGGCATCAACTACACCTTCAAGGGCAGGCTGCCGACGCTGAACCAGATACTGCGTCCCTGGTGGGGCAAGCTCATGGTCGGCATGCAGTACATTCTCACCCGCTCCGGCCCGCTGTCGCTGTCGATGAACCATGGCGGCGGCTTCTTCCGCACCGACCCCGCCTTTTCGCGCCCCAACATGCAGCTCTACTTCCAGGCGTTTTCGACGGTGATCCCGAAGAGCGGCGAGCGCCCGATTTTGACTCCCGACCCCTGGCCGGGCTTCTCGATCGGCTTGTCCAACTGCCGCCCGTCGAGCCGCGGCGAGATCATGATCCGCTCCAGCAATCCGTTGGACCATCCCAAGATCGTCGCCAACGCCTATTCGACCAATGCCGATGTCGAGGAGATGCTGGCGGCGGTGAAATTCGTGCGCAAGATCGCCTCGATGCCGGCCATGGCCGAGATCATCGCGGAGGAGGTTTTGCCAGGCCCATCAATCACTTCGGACGCCGACCTGATCACGGATTTCAGGAAACGCTCCGGCACCGTCTATCATCCGGTTTCGACCTGCCGCATGGGACCCGATCCCGCGCGCGCCGTGGTCGATCCGCGGCTCAAGGTACATGGGCTGGAAGGCTTGCGCGTGATCGACGCCTCGATCTTTCCCGACAACATCACCGGCAACACCAACGCCGCCTCGATCCTGACCGGATGGAAAGGCGCCGAACTGGTTCTGGAGGACCAAGAATGAAGATCACCGACGTCAAGACCTGGGTTGTCGGCAATCCGCCGCCCGGCATCGGCGGCAAGTATTTCATCTTCGTCAAGCTTACCACCGATGGCGGTGTGGTGGGTTACGGCGAGGCCTACAACGCCACCTTCTCCGCCCATGTCACGGCCAGGATGGTCGAGGACATGGCCGAGCGCTATCTCGTCGGCCGCGATCCGCACGACATCGAGAATTTCTTTCGCCGCGCCTATTCCTCCGGCTTCACACAGCGGCCAGACGTGTCCGGCATGGGCTGCTTCTCGGCGCTGGAAATGGCCTGCTGGGACATTATTGGCAAGGAAGCGGACAAACCCGTCTACAAGCTGCTCGGGGGCCAGGTGCACGAGACGCTGCGCTCCTACACTTACCTCTATCCGCATACCGGCAGCGTCCATTCCGAGGACGCCCCGGACGGCAGGAATGTCTACAACGACCCCGAAATGGCGGCGGCCTGCGCGCTCGAATATGTCGAGCAGGGTTTCAATGCCGTCAAGCTCGACCCGGCCGGTCCCTACACCGCCTTTGACGGCCACCAGCCGCGCCTGCTCGACATCGACGTCTCGACCCACATGATCAAGGCGATCCGCGAGGCGGTCGGCACGCGTGCCGACATATTGTTCGGCACGCACGGCCAGTTCACCGCCTCCGGCGCCCTGCGCCTTGCCCGTGCCATCGAGCCCTATGACCCCTTGTGGTTCGAGGAGCCGGTGCCGCCCGATATGCCCGAAGTCATGGCGCAGGTCGCCCGCGCGACTTCCATCCCGATCGCCACCGGCGAACGGCTGACGACCAAGTTCGAATTCGCCCGCGTCATCGAGAACCGCGCCGCGACCATATTGCAGCCGGACCTCGGCCGCTCCGGCGGCATTCTCGAAACCAAGAAGATCGCCGCCATGGCCGAGGCCTACCACATCCAGATCGCGCCGCATTGCTATTGCGGCCCGATCGTCGGCGCCGCCAACATCCAGCTGGCGGTGACGCTGCCCAACTTCCTGATCCTGGAATCGCTGAAGCAGTGGGACGGTTTCCACGCCACGTTGCTCAAGAAGAAGATCGAGTGGCAGGACGGCAACGTCATCCCGTCGAAGGAACCTGGCCTCGGCGTCGAACTCAACGAAGACGTCTGCGACGCTCACCCCTACACCGGCAAGGACCTGCATTTGCAGATGATGCAAACGCCGCTGATGCCGTGAGCGAACGCTACGCCTTCATCGGCCTTGGCCATCTCGGCGGCAAACTTGCCGCCAGCCTGGTGCGCAACGGTTTTGCCGTCACCGTGTTCGACCGGGAGCCCACCGCCGTCCAGCGCCTCGTGGCGCTCGGCGCTATTGCTGCCGGCAGCCCCGCCGAGGCGGCTGAGCGGGCGGGCAATGCCATAACTTGCCTGCCATCGCCGAAGGCCAGCGAGGCGGTTCTCGCCGGGCCTGTTGGACTGCTCAACGGCCTCCCCGCCGGCGGCACCTGGATTGAGATGTCGACCAATGGCCGCGACGAGATCGTGCGCCTCGCGGGCCTCGCCTCGGCCAGGGGAATCGAGACCTTGGAATGCCCGGTCACCGGTGGCGTGCATCTGGCGGCGGCCGGGAAAATCACCGCGCTGGTCGGTGGCGATGCCGCCCTCTACGAGCGTCATCGCCCTGCCATCGATGCGATGTGCGCGAAGTCGTTCCTGATGGGCCCGATCGGCTCGGCGCCGGTGATCAAGGTCATCACCAACATGCTGGCCTTCATCCATCTCGTCGCCGCCGGTGAGGCGCTGATGCTGGCCAGGCAAGGCGGGCTCGACCTCGCCCAAGCCTATCACGCCATCGTCGCCTCCTCCGGCAACAGCTTCGTCCACGAAACCGAAAGCCAACTCATCCTGAACGGCTCCTACGACATCGGCTTCACCATGGACCTGGCGCTGAAGGACCTCGGCTTCGCGCTGGGCATGGGTCGGGATTTCGGTGTGCCGGTGGAACTGGCATCGCGCGTCAATGCGATTTTCGAGCAGGGCAAGGCGGCTTACGGCGGCGGCGCCTGGTCGACCCAGATCGTCAAATTGCTCGAGGACGCTGTCGGCGCCGACCTGCGCGCGCCCGGTTTTCCGTCCAAACTGGAAATCTGAATCCGGGAAACTTGAAGCGGTTTCAAAAGGTTGAGCGCTCATCTGGAATCAGGACCGGAGCGACCTGAATCAAAGCCGCAACGTCTTGATTCAATATCTGAGCGTCAGAGCGCCGGGCAGGATCTCGAAGGTCGCTGGTATGCGCCCGGGCGACTCGCCGTCGATGTCGACCAACGCGCCGTTCTTTTCCACGTCGCCGAGCGGTTCGACAACCACTTTCTTGCCGCGCAGGATGGTGATGGCCGGATGGTTGCGATGCCTGCCGCCATAGAGCAGGCGGATATCCCAGATCAGCTTCAGCTTGCTGGCCGCGCGCAGGATGACGATGTCGAATTGGCCGTCGGTCAGTTCGGCGTCCGGCGCGATCATCATGCCGCCGCCGAAGAATTTGCCATTGGCCACCGCGACCAGCGCCATGCGCGCCTCGACCGGCGCGCCGTCATCGACTGAAATCGTTACATCCTGGAACCGGTAGCGGGCGAATTCGACCACGGTGCGACACAGGAACAACGTCTTGGCCGCAACCTTGCCCTTGCGCTTGTCGGCGTTGACGGCGCGATCGGTAGCGCCCGAGAGCCCCAGGCTCGCAATGTTGACGAAGTGCCGGCTGGCCAGCGCGCCATGGTCGTCGATATAGCAGATGCGCCCTGCATCGACCGCCCTGCCCTTGGCCCCGGCGATCCGCTTCAGCGTCGCGTCCACCTCCTTCGGCAGGCCGAGCCCGCGCGCGAAATCGATACCCGTGCCGCACGGCAGCAGACCGAGTTCGGGCGCGCGGCCGTTTTCCTTGGACGCCTGCAACAGGCCGTCGGCCACCTCGCTGGCCGTGCCGTCGCCACCGGCCGCGATCACCAGGTCGAACCCGTTTGCCGCGAGGTCGAGCGCCAGCCTTTCGGCATCGCCTTCGGCCTGCGTTTCGCGCAGTTCGAAATCGCCGAAGTGATTTTTCAACGAGGCGGCGACCTCGGACCAGTGCCGTTTCAGCCAGCCGCCGCCGGCAATCGGATTGAGCACCACCCCGACCTTCAATGCGCATCCCTCCCCGCAAGGCGCCGGGCACGCACTGCCCGATCCTTTGCCGGCATTGAAGCCCGCGCCCGTTGGCGGAGCAATAGGCGCTCTCGGTTCGCGTGCCGAAAAAGCAGGGCAGGCTGTCTAAGGCCTTGGTGCCTGAAATTCCGAGGCTTGTGGCAATGGTCCCCGATAATCCCGCTATCCACAGGCCCGCGGGCATTCCCCAACATCCTTGGCCGGCGTAAGTTTAACCCATCTCAGGCGGCTACCGATCGCCCAGCCGAAAGGCGAAGGTGAAAGGCGGATTTCCTGAGGCCCGTACGGCCCGAAGCGAGAGCAGGCTCGCCTGCTTCGAGGGACGGAAGCCGAGACCTACGGGGCCGCGGAAAGCGTGCCAACGCCGACGGCGGACCGATGCTGCCATGAAGGACGGCAAAAACCTTCGATGGCCGCAGGGCAAAGCCCGCAAGGGTGGAGACCGGCGTGGTCTGGAACGGGCGCGGCCTTCGGGCGGCGACTGGCAGGACCGTCAAAATCAAGGCCGGCTTGGTGCGACGACTTTAGGGGAGTTGCTGCCGTGACCGTGTCCTGGTCTGACAGGGAGGCGCTGGGAGAAATCCCGGCGCCGACTGTCTTTTTGCTTCCCGCTCAAGCGCCTTCCCGGCGAAGTTGCGGGCGCCGCTTCACCGCGCGCCAAAATCGGTTAGTATCGCCCTGTCAGAGTCCGTTTGCGTTTGCTGGCGGGTTCGCTGAAGGGGATACTTCATGACATTGATCCAGAAGCTTGCCGCCGCCATGGCCTGACCGGCCATGGTCCTGTTTCGCTTCATGAAGCGTATCATCAGGACGATCCTCTGGCTGATCGTCATCATTGTCTTGATCCCGATCGCCGGGCTGGCCTACGGTTTCCTGACGACGCCGTCGCTGGACAAGACACCGTTGCCGGGTATCGCCGAAGGTGCACCGCAGCCGGCGCTCGCCGCCAGGGTGCGCGCCGAAATCCCCGGCTACCAGCGACCTGAGGAATCGACCTTCCTCACCTACCCGGAATGGGCCATCGTCTATGCCGCGCGCGAATATGCCGGCTTCGTCGCCAAGGACCAGCCGAGCGGCTTTCCCTATTTCGCCTATGTCGGCCGCTTCTGGCAGGACTACGCCATGGTGATCCGCGCCAGCTCCGCCTACAAGTTCAACTACGCCAACCACCAGATGCCGGTCGTCATCGGCACCAGCCACGCGATCGAGCATGCCGTGCAATGGGCTTATGAAAACACGGTCGGCCGCATCACCGAGGCGATTGCGGGCAGGCGCACGGCGACTGACATCTACCAGGGCAAGGTGGCGGCCGAATACGCCGCCTTCCTCGACCAGGGGCCGTGGTACCAGTTTCCCTATGCCGAGAAGCGCGCCGGGCTTTTCGCGGTCCAGCCGGCGCCGGGCGACAGCGCCCGTGCGCTCCAGCGAACGAAAGCTTGCCTTCGGCCTCGCCGACACCATCAAGCAGTTCTATGCCAGCCTGATCAGGCAGGCACTCGCGGCAACGTCCGATCCGGCCTTGCTCGACATCCACGTCTGGGCCAAGGGACCGGTCGGCGAAGCGACGCGCAACGAAGCCGACACCTTGCTCGAACGCGACTACGGCCTCGACGGCACCGTCTTCGTCACCAAGCGCTACCAGGTGTTCACCGAGATGATCCCGCGCCTGATCGACAAGGGCGTCTCATTCGTCGAGATCGGCGGCAATGACGAGATCATGATCACCGTGCTCTCCACGGATTCGATCGCCATCCCCGAAGGCATGCGCATCCTGTTCAGCTATCCGCTGCCGGCCGATCCATCGACACGCCGCACCGGCATGGTCGTAGCCGTACCCAGGCTGCATCTGGTGTTGCCGGCGCTGATCAAGTCAGGCGCCAGGCTGGAGCACGTCTACGACTACTGAGGCCTTTCCGCCTCGCTCCGCCGAGAACCGCAGTCTGGAGCGCCACGCCACGCTCATTTCACAATCGCGGCCAAATCCCGCCTTGTTCGCGGGCGATGGACTGTCGCATGTCGCCCAAAGCGTGCCCGCGGGCTCCGCTCAGGGACCGGTTTGGACAGCGACATGCACCTGAATGGGCTGCCGAGGGGCACATCGAGGGGACGAGACCGTGATCAAGACCGCCCTTGTCGCCATGACCATCGTCGGCTGCGACTGCGACGCCAAGCTTTGCGAATATATCGGCGAGACGCCGGCCAAATGGTCGACCATCGCCGAGTGCGAAGCGGCGATGAAGAGCCAGATGCTGCACGAGCGCAATTTCAACTATCCGCTCGTCTCTGGCATCTGCCGCGCGAAAGGTTCCGCGTCCTCCTCGCAACTGGCCGCGACCGCTTCGCGCCCGGAGCTGAGGCCCGCCAGCCGCGCCGTTGAACCGACGCTGCCGCCCGAGCTGAGCCACAGGCCGACCGTCCCGGTCGGCTCGCCGACGACGGCGATGGAAGCGGCCGCCGCGCGGCCGGTCGCCTATGAACAGGTGGTCGATGGCGGCACCGGCGTGCTCTATCGTACGAAAAACGGCTATGCCGTCGTCAAGACCGATCTCGGCCGCGCTGTATCGGCGACCGCCGACATGGCCAAGCGGTCGGCCAACTGGCTGGCTGGCCTGGTGCCGAGCAAGCTGTAGGGACGAAGCTTTCTTCACCGACGTCACCATGCCGGTCTGTCATCGACGGTCGCCGCCACCTTGGACCTGAAGAGACAAGACTCGCGCAAAGGTTGCAAACCGGATGGGGATGCAGCATTGTGTCGACCGCAACGATGAAGGGGGGCCTTCCATGAAACCAGCGGTCCGAATTGCCGCAGCCTTGATGCTGGCGCTTGCTCCGGGATCGGTCGGCGCGCAAGGCGTGGATCCAGGTGACGACAAGGGGATCATCTTCGCTGCGGGCGATCCCGACATGGCTGCGGCGACCAAGCAGGCGCTCGCCGGCCTGGATGACTTCCTGGCACTGTCCGAAATGCCTCCCTCCGGTACAGGCAGGTTCAAGTTGAAGGTCAAGGTGCGGGATGGGCAAGTCACCGAGCACTTCTGGGTCATACCGTTCCGCCGTGCCGGGACAGGGTTTGTCGGCATATTGGCCAATGAGCCGGAGGCAGTGCACAACGTCGTGCTCGGCCAGAACATAGAATTCACCAGGGACGACATTTCCGACTGGGGATATACGCGGGACGGCCATCAGGTCGGCAGCTTCACGATCTGCGTGATGTTCAAGCGAATGTCGAAAGAAGAGGCGGACAACATGCGCGAAAAGTACGGCTTCGATTGCTGACGGGAACGCCGGCTGATCAAGCCGCTTCGTCCCTGGCGCCGATCTTGCGCACCAGCGCTGCCGTCGCCAGCATCGCGCCCATATCCGATATCATCGGCGCGACATGGGTCTGGTAGTCCAGTGGCACCGAAATGGCGGGCAATTCGAAGAAATTCTTCGCCTGCGGCAGGAGCAGAAAACCGTCGCTGCCGTTGAGGGCCACGCGCGCGGGTTCCTCCGGCCAGGTTTCGCCCAGCCATTTCAGCGCTTGCGCCAACCGGCCGGTCACCAATGGCTGCGCCGCCTCGGCATTGTCGGTGCGGAACTCATAGGCGGCATCCAGTTCCGGCACGCCGGATGACAGTTCCTGCATCTTGCTGGCGAACATGCCACGGAAGAAGCCGACGACGGCATTGGTCCGCCGCGTCGCCACCAATATTCCCGGAAACGGTTCGATGGCTTCGAAGGCGACGATCACGCCTTTGAAGGCCGTCGATGAGCCCTTGCCTGTCCCTTCCCGCAGTTCCGCTTCGTAGAGCTCGAACGGAAACTCTTCGTAGCGGCCGGAAACGACATCGTCGAACGACTGCCGGTTGAACGGCCCGACCGCCTCGCGCGGCAGCCGGTCGAAGGAATTTGGCCGCCCGCCATGCGCGTAGCGCACGTCGCGGATGAAGCCGAAGATGATGGGCAGCAGTGTTTGGCGAAATGATTGCTGCAGCCGCGTCGCCGGCTTCATCGCCTGGAAATAAAGCAGGATCGAAACCGCGAAACCGACGACATAGAGGAACACATGCGGCGTCGAGAACCATTGCTCGTTGGGATCGGCGACCTTGTTGAACAGCCAGGCGATCAGCACCACCGTCGCCAGCACCAAACCGACGAACAGCGGCACCCGCCAGCGTACCTGCCGCACCACGGAGGCCCGCGCCGCTTCATAAGCCTCGATGTTTTTCCGGATGCCGGCAACCACGGCGTCGCCGGGTATGAAATCCGCTGTTTCCACCGCCACCCCCGCTTGCCTGGACCGGTTCATGATAGCCGGTTTTGTCTGAAGTATCGACTGTAGCGCCTCTTCAACAGATGCTTGCGCCGCCTCTTCATTCGCCAATCATCAGCGCTTGGAAAAGCGCCGACATGGCGATCTTGGCCAATGTCCACCACCTGTAGTTACGGAAAGACCGCGCTCAACCGCCTCTCCACCTTGTCACGCATGCGGCCCTCCAATCCTTCCACCGGCGCCAGCCGCTCATGATCCCCGGCGCGCAGCCGCACAAACGGATGCATTCGGTAGGAAATGACTGACCCCCGCGTTCCCGCATCGGCGCTGACGTCGGCGACAAGAATCCCGCCAATGCGTCCCGGCCAAGGCTGGCGGATAAGGGCGGTTCCGAGGAAATCGCCAAGTCCATAGGCGACGATCGTATCGCCGATCCACTCCACCGGCTGCACGACATGGGCGTGGTGGCCGGCGATCAGCCCGACGCCCTGCCCTGCCAAGCGCCTCGCCAGTCTCCGCGTTTCGGCGCGCGGAAAGTGGCGGAACTCCCAATCCCAATGCGGCACGGCGCAGAGGAGATCGAACCCGTCACCTCGCAGGTGGGCAATATCGCCGGCCATCGAAACGCGGCCGGCGAACAGGTCCTCGCCCGCATTGCGCCACAGCGTGAAGGCGGCGAACCCGACAGTCAGCGGCCCGACTTCGACAGGCTGCACCGGGCTGTTGCCGGCGAGGCCAATAGTGCCGATACCGAGCCGCTTCAGCGCCGCCACGGTCTCATCGAAACCGGCGACGCCCTGGTCGAGCACATGGTTGTTGGCCAGCGACAGCACCAGTCTTTCACGCGAGATGCCGACTGCCGCCAACGCGTCGCCGAGAAAGCGCTCGCTCATCGCGTGATGGGTGCCGAGCCTGGTGCCGAGCACGGCGCTTGGCTTGTCCACGATCGGGCTTTCGCAATTGCCGATCACCAGGTCGGCCGCGCCAAGCAGCGTTTTGATCACCGGATCACAGTCGGGCGCGCTGCGGTTGGCCACCGCCGAAATGTCGCCGACGAAGGCGAGCCGCACCGTCCGTTTCGGCGCCCGATCCACCATCGTTCCGGCCACGGGCGCGAAGCCTTGCACACCACCGGACAGCGACGGTTTCAGGAATCGCGGCAGCCACGACAGTTTGTAGGAGAGCGGATAGTTCGACACGCGATGTCCAATCGTTTGCCCTGTGTAGACCGTCTGCCGGGCGCGTTGAAGCCAGCCAATGGCAATCATGCATCAGCGCCCGGCAGACGCGGCATTGCAAATGCGTGTATGATTGCCGGCACGACGCGCATGGGAGGGGGAAAATGACACCACTGGCAAGTCTGCTGGCATTGGCACTTGCTCTGGTTCTGCCGATGTCTTCGGCGCAGGCCGCCATGCCCGAAACCGCGGCCGCTCTGTTCGAGGCCAAAACCGTGGTCGCGCGCGACACGGCGCTCTCGACGCTGGAGGCAGCCGCATCCACCGACCCGGCATCCGCCTATGCCGCCGGCGCCGGCGAATTCTTCACCGCGCTGGAATTGCTGGCCAGCGGCCTGCACCGCCACGGCTTCGAGAGCCCGCGATCCTTCATGCTGCCGCTGATGCGGCTGCCTGTGCCGGAAAACCCGAACCCCGAACCGCTGACCTACGAACAGTTCCGCGCCATATTGGTCGCCTTCCGCAACCGGCTCGAGAAATCCGCAGCCACGCTGGGCTCGGTGCCTGCCGATGCCGATATCGGCATTGTCATTGACCTCACCCAAGTCGGCATCGACCTTAACGAGGACGGCACGATCGCGCCGGACGAAAGCATTGCCGCCATAATGGCCTCGCTGTCGCGCGGCGTGGCGCCCGACGATGCCGCGCCTGCGCTCACCTTCCGCTTCGACCGCGCCGACGGTTATTGGCTGCAGGGCTATGCCGAGTTCCTGATGGCGCAGGCCGATTTCTGGCTGGCGCATGATTTCAGGAGCACGTTCGACGGTTCCTTCCACATGCTCTTCCCGCGCGCAAAACTGCCGTTGCAGGACATCCTCGTTCCGCCGGCTGGCGACATGGGCAGCAGCATCTTCTCCTCGGAATGGCGCATCGCCGATTTCATCTCGCTGGTGCATCTTGTCAACTGGCCGGTGGTCGAGCCCGAGCGGCGGCAGGCGGCGCGCCGTCACCTGCTGGAGATGATCCGGCTGTCGCGCGAGGACTGGAAGGCGATCCGCGCCGAGACCGACAATGACCGCGAATGGCTGCCGGGACCGCAACAGAAGGGCGAAAACCCGCTCACCGGCCTCGAAGTCGGAGAGCAGCAGGTCGCGGCCTGGCTCGCCACCTTGACCATGGCCGAGGACCTGCTCGAAGGCCGCGTGCTGCTGCCGCATTTCCGCATCACCGGCAAGGGCATCAACATGAAGCGCTTCTTCGACGAGCCGAAACCCTTCGACCTGGTGCTGTCGATCACCGGCCCGGCTATCGCGCCCTATCTCGAAAGCGGCAGGATCCTGACCAGCGACGATTTCGACCAGATCCAGAGCGAGTTCGGCGGCGGTGGCTTCCTGACGTTTGCGCTGTGGTTCAACTGAGGGCCCAAGAGGGCTGCGTTCCTGGGCGGTCGGCGCCAGCCCCCCACCCGGACCTGCGGTCCAACCTCCCCACAAGGGGGAGGTAGAAGCTCCATTGCAAACCCTAGAAAATCGCGCCTTGGTACAGCACCGCTTCCGCCTCCTCCGGCGCGAACCGCCGCGCCAACACGGTGGCCGATCAATGGTCGCCGCGAAACCGCGGTACGGGCCGGTTATCTGCGGCGGGCGGGTAGCAGTTTTGGGGCGACGCGCTGGGCCTTCTCGGGAGTACGGAATGACACGCGCCACCGTCGCGGCCCCGCTGAAACGGCCATTCGCTTCAATTAGCGAGAGCTGTTTTGCTTGACTCGGCCGTTAAAAGCAGGCAGCAAAATACTCTTGGAAGGGCTGCAATACCGCGTTCATGGTCGTGGACGAGCCTTTTTTGGCACAAAGTCCACGTCTCTCGGTTGGTTTTGAGAGGGATTGGTTAACCAACTTTGTCCATATTTTGAAGCAATCGGCAACCAAAGACAGGCGCGGCAAACGCGTCGGGGACCACCTGGGATCACTCACAGAATGGTCGTCGCGGCTATCACAGCCGCGGACGTGGGAGCCGATTGGAGCAAGATTGGTTGAATGGCGTTCTTGAGTAAGAAAATTGTCGGGGACAGGCGTTGGGACGGCGAAGCTGCCGACAACGCGTCACGTGCCTCATCCTTCAACTCTAAGCGGATCGTCCGCTGGGTCGCCGTGCCCGGCGTCAGCGCTGCCGTTGGCCTGTGGCTGGTCGGGACAATGGCTGGTCTGAGCTCAGTCGGCGCTTCGCTGTGGTCGACGTCGAGTGTCCTGCCGCAGAGGCTGGCCATGCCGGGCTCGCTCGCTCTTGCCGATCCGCTGAAACAGCATTTTCTGATGCCCGCTGCGCCATTCGCACTGGCCAACGCCGATGGCGGCACGCAGGCGCTGCAGAACCACGCCGTGCAATGCGGCTCCGGATGCTTCAGGCTGGCCGCGCTCGCTCCTCGAGCGGAAAAGTCGGCGCGCCTCGTGGCCGCGTCCACGGCACACCCGGTCCCGGTCGCCAAGACGACCTCGCAGGAGCGCTTCGAGCGCATGGAAGCATCTCTCTCGCCAAGCAAGCTCGCCGCCGCCTTCGCCAACGCGGCCAAGCCCGTGGCCACGGCCGGCGCACCCGCCCGTCCTATCATCTCGACCTCCGCTCCACAGGTCGCCGAGGCATCGCTGGTGCCGGGCGCCAAGCTCGTCGCCAGCCTGTCTGAAGACTTGCCGGCACCCGCGGCGGAGCGCTTCGCCCGGATCGACACCGGCTCGGTGGTTGTCCAGACAGCGCCGCAGCCGATGCATTTTGCCCAGCCGGATGCCGGCACGCCGGACAATTCGCAACTGGCCCTCGCGCTCGCCCGCTCGCTGCCTGTCGAGGACGAGGCATTCGCCTCTTCGGCCGATGTTGCGGTGTCGCCTGTCGAAACCCAGCAGGAACAGCCGGGCGATGCCGCGGCCTTGCCCGACGCGCTCACCGATGACGTGCCGCTGCCGACCCGTCGGCCGCAATTCGACGCGCCGGAGCCGTTGAAGTCCGTGGAGCAGGAAAGGCCGACTCAACAGCCCAAGGTCGTGCAGCAGAAGCCGGCACCTCAGACAAAGCCGGTCCAGCAAGCCCAGCCGGCAAAGCCGGCCCGGCAGGGCCGGCCGGCGGATGGCGGCGACGCGTTGGCCTATGCGAAGCCAGACACGCCTTCGGGCGGCCTCGGCCAGGCGTTCAGGAACCTGTTCAACGCGCCGGGCGGCTCCAGGAGCGGAGCCGGCAGCGGTGTCGCCATCTATGACATCAGCGCCAAGACCGTCTACATGCCCGACGGTTCGAGGCTCGAAGCGCATTCGGGCATCGGCGCCATGGCGGACCAGCCGCGCTATGCCGATCAGAAGAACCGCGGACCGACACCGCCCAACACCTACAATCTGTCGCTGCGCGAGTCGCGCTTTCATGGTGTCGAGGCTTTGCGTCTGACACCCGTCGATGGCCGCAATAAATACAACCGTGACGGCCTGCTGGCCCACACCTACCTGCTTCGGGGCCGCTACGCACAGTCCAGTGGATGCGTCGCCTTCAAGGACTATGCGCGCTTCCTCGCCGCCTTCAAGAAGGGCAAAATCAAGCGCCTCGTCGTGGTGCCGCGCCTGAACGGATCGCCGACGCGCGTGGCGGACAACGCACGCGGCGCCTGACCGCAATCGGCAGGCATCACCGGCACTTGCCTCCTCCTGACAGCCTTCTGTCAGGAGCTGCATCTGGTGATGCGCCTCGGCTGATCGCGCTCTTTCCATTTTCGCCAAGACCTCCCATATTCCGGACATGGCCAAATCCACCGAAAAGAGAACCCCGCCGACGGCGAGTGACGACCGCGCCACGCCCAAGCGGCGCAGCCCGCTGACCGATTTCCTCGACACCTCGGAACCGCTGCACAAAGGCGGCTTCGCCGAGATGCCGCAGCCCGAACTGTCCGGCACGCCGCTCACCGGTTCGGTCGCGGACTGGGCCGAGCAGATCGAGCAGGAAGCCGAACGCGAAGGGCGCCAGGCCGGCAAGGACGGCGGCAAGTCGCCGAAGCCGTCGAAGAAGATCCCCGAGCGCTCCGCGGCGCCCGGGCGCACGGCGCGTGGCACCTCGATGGGCGGCGCGGCGACAGCCCGCGAACGCGCGGCGGCCGGCCTCAATCCCGTCGCCGGCCTCGACGTCTCGCTCGAGGAAGCCGAGACGATGACGTCGAGCGGCGTCACCGCGACGGTGGCGGCTCTCTCGGCATTGATCGAATCCGGCAATCCGCTGCACAAGGACGGCGTGCTGTGGACGCCCCACCGGCCTGCCCGGCCGGAAAAGTCCGAAGGCGGCATCACCATCAAGATGGTGTCGGATTTCGAGCCGGCCGGCGACCAGCCGACCGCCATCAAGGACCTGGTCGAGGGCGTCCAAAACAACGACCGCACGCAGGTGCTGCTCGGCGTCACCGGCTCGGGCAAGACCTTCACCATGGCCAAGGTGATCGAGGAGACGCAGCGTCCCGCCTTGATCCTGGCGCCGAACAAGACGCTGGCGGCGCAGCTTTATTCCGAGTTCAAGAAATTCTTCCCCGACAATGCGGTGGAGTATTTCGTCTCCTACTACGACTATTACCAGCCGGAAGCCTACGTTCCGCGCACCGACACCTTCATCGAGAAGGAATCCTCCATAAACGAGCAGATCGACCGGATGCGCCACTCGGCGACGCGCTCGCTGCTCGAACGCGACGACGTCATCATCGTCGCTTCGGTCTCCTGCATCTACGGTATCGGCTCGGTCGAGACCTATACGGCTATGACCTTCCAGATGCAGATCGGCGACCGGCTCGATCAGCGCGCTCTGCTCGCCGACCTCGTCGCCCAGCAATACAAGCGCCAGGACATCAATTTCGTGCGCGGCTCGTTCCGCGTGCGCGGCGACACGATCGAGATCTTCCCGGCCCACCTTGAGGATCGCGCCTGGCGCATCTCCATGTTCGGCGACGAAATCGAGGCGATCACCGAATTCGACCCGCTGACCGGCCAGAAGACGGGCGAGCTGAAAAGCGTCAAGATCTACGCCAATTCGCATTATGTGACGCCGCGCCCGACGCTGAACCAGGCCATCAAGTCGATCAAGGAAGAGCTCAAGCACCGTCTGGTCGAGCTCGAGCGCGCCGGCCGCCTGCTGGAGGCGCAGCGTCTGGAACAGCGCACCCGCTTCGACCTGGAAATGCTGGAAGCCACCGGCTCCTGCGCCGGTATCGAGAACTATTCGCGCTATCTCACCGGCCGCCAGCCGGGCGATCCGCCGCCGACCCTGTTCGAATATATTCCCGACAACGCGCTGGTCTTCATCGACGAAAGCCACGTCACCGTGCCGCAGATCGGCGGCATGTATCGCGGCGACTTCAGGCGCAAGGCGACGCTTGCCGAATACGGCTTCCGCCTGCCTTCCTGCATGGACAACCGGCCGCTGCGCTTCGAGGAATGGGACGCCATGCGCCCGCTCTCGGTCGCTGTCTCGGCAACCCCCGGCGGCTGGGAGATGGAGCAGTCCGGCGGCGTGTTCGCCGAGCAGGTCATCCGACCGACCGGCCTGATCGACCCGCCGGTCGAGGTGCGCCCGGCCAAGACCCAGGTCGACGACGTCGTCGGGGAGATCCGGGAGACGACCCAGGCCGGCTACCGCACGCTGGTCACCGTGCTGACCAAGCGCATGGCCGAGGACCTCACCGAATATCTGCACGAGCAAGGCGTGCGCGTGCGCTACATGCACTCCGACATCGACACGCTGGAGCGTATCGAAATCCTGCGCGATTTGCGCCTCGGCGCCTTCGACGTGCTGGTCGGCATCAACCTTTTGCGCGAAGGCCTCGACATCCCCGAATGCGGCTTCGTCGCCATACTCGACGCCGACAAGGAAGGGTTT
Source organism: Mesorhizobium sp. B264B1B (assembly GCF_020165765.1). Classification (NCBI taxonomy): domain Bacteria; kingdom Pseudomonadati; phylum Pseudomonadota; class Alphaproteobacteria; order Hyphomicrobiales; family Phyllobacteriaceae; genus Mesorhizobium; species Mesorhizobium sp. B264B1B. Next base: position 342,067 of record NZ_JAIUIS010000003.1, on the reverse strand, counting down.
TTGCGCTCGGAGACGTCGCTGATCCAGACCATCGGCCGCGCCGCTCGCAATGTCGATGGCAAGGTCATCCTCTATGCCGACCAGGTCACCGGCTCGATGGAACGCGCCATGGCCGAGACCAATCGCCGTCGCGAAAAGCAGATGGAGTGGAACGCCGTCAACGGCATCACGCCGGAATCGGTCAAGTCGCGCATCTCCGACATTCTGGATTCGGTCTACGAGAAGGACCATGTCCGCGCCGACATCTCACAGTTCACCGACAGCGCCGGCGCCATGATGGGCAACAACCTCAAGGCCCATCTGGACGCGCTGGAGAAGCAGATGCGCGACGCCGCCGCCAACCTCGATTTCGAGAAGGCGGCCCGCATTCGCGACGAGATCAAGCGGCTGCGTGAGATGGAGATGTCGATCTCCGACGATCCGCTGGCCAAATACGCCGATATGGAAAGCCCGGTCTCGGGCCGCGAAAAAGGCAAGCACAACAAGGGCGTGGCCAGGCATCGTACATCGGAGGAACAGGAGCGTTTCCGCAGGCTCGACGAAGCACGCGCAGCCGAAGAGGCAGCCAAGGCTGCCCGGCCCAATCTCTTCCGCAAGCCCGATCTCGACGAGATGGGTGCCGACGGCGCGGTGCCGGTGAAGAAGCCCCTCTTCGCCAAACCATCGATCGACGACATGGGCCCAGGCACCGACATGCCGACGCCGGCCGGTGCGGTGTCGCGCTCGCTGTTCAAGAAACAATCGGCGTCCGAAGCACACGGCTCGGATTTCGGCATTCCCGGCGAGCCGACCAAACCGCTGTTCAAGAAAAACTCTCTCGACGAGATGACCGTGCGCCGCACCGAGAAACCGGTCGAGGGAAAAGTGCCGGCGAAGCCTCAGCCGATCTCTCCCGTTGTTGGGGCCGGCAGGACAGACGGGGGCGCGAAGGAACGCGAGGACAAACCAATCGTGCGCCAACGCGCCGGCATTGGTTCTTATGAAGACCCCGGCGACGCCCGCCGCGAAAAGCGCCGGCCCGCGAAGACAGGACGGCCCGGAAAGTAGTTCGTTCGAAATGCCGGCGGGACGGCGCCCCCTCTGTCCTGCCCGTCCTCCGCAGCAGCTGCGCTGCAGCTGCGGAGGGTGGACCGGACATCTCCCCCACGAGTGGGGAGATTGGCAGCTTCAGCGCCCCGCTCGACACTACCCTCCTCTTGCCCAGCGCATGACCTTTGGTGTACTCAGTCCCCACACCCAAACGTCTTGAAAGGAGGGCTGCGTGTTTATCGATCACCATCGTCAGCGTGGCCCGATTTCCGCCCTGCGAGCTTGCTTGCAGGGCTGACCAGGGACGGTCCGGGTTTTTCCCGCTTCGATTTTTTGGTCTGCCCTTCGTGGTGCGCATTGCCGAGCCTGATGGCCGCTTGCGCACTGACAAAGTGCATTGAGCCGGACTTTCCGGATAGACCAGAGAAATCGACATGGCCCTGATCAGCCTCAAATCCCTCGGCGTCACGATGAGTGCGCCGCTCTTTTCCAATCTCGACCTCACCATCGGCAGCGGCGACCGGCTCGGCATCGTTGCCGCCAACGGTCGCGGCAAGTCGACCTTGCTCAAATGCCTGACCGGCGAGATGGAGCCGACCTCCGGCGACATTACCCGCACGCGCGGCTTGCGCGTCGGCCATGTCGAGCAGTCCGTTCCTGCTGCCCTGCTTGGCCGCAGCTTTCATCAGGTGGTGGCTGACGCTTTGCCGCCCGAGCAAGCCGAAAGCGAACTATGGCGTGTCAATGTGGTGCTGGATTCGCTCGACGTTCCTGAGGCGATGCGCGAGCGAGAGATGCAGGCGCTGAGCGGCGGCTGGCAGAGGCTGGCACTGATCGCGCGTGTCTGGGTCACCGATCCCGACATGCTGCTGCTCGACGAACCGACTAACCATCTCGACCTTGCCCGCATCAGCCAGCTCGAAACTTGGCTGAACGCGCTACCGCGAGAGGTGCCGGTGGTGATCGCCAGCCACGACCGCGCCTTTCTCGACGCCGCCACCAACCGCACGTTGTTCCTGCGCCCGGACCAGTCGCCGGTGTTTTCCCTTCCCTATTCCCGCGCCCGGCAGGCCCTCGATGAGGTCGATGCCTCGACCGAGCGAAAATTCCAGCGCGACATGAAGGTGGCGCAGCAATTGCGACGCCAGGCCGCCAAGCTCAACAATATCGGCATCAATTCGGGCAGCGACCTTCTCACGGTCAAGACCAAGCAGCTCAAGCAGCGCGCGGAGCGACTTGAGGACGCGGCGGCCCCGGCGCATCACGAGAAGTCGGCGGGGGCGATCCGGCTGGCCAATCGCGGCACGCACGCCAAGGTGCTGATCACGCTCGACGACGCGGCGGTGGAAACGCCCGACGGCACGCTCTTGTTCAGGACCGGCAAGCGCCACATCTGCCAGGGCGACCGCATCGTGCTGCTTGGCCGCAACGGCGTCGGCAAGTCGCGCTTCGTCACGCTGATCCGCAACGCCATTATCGAACTCGACACGGTTCAGAACGTGAAGGTGACGCCGTCGACGGTGCTCGGCTACAGCGACCAGGCGCTGTCCGGCATCGGCGGCGACGATACGCCACTGGCGATGGTGTCGCGCCGTTACGATGTCGGCGAACAGCGCGCCCGCTCTCTGCTTGCCGGCGCCGGCGTCGGCATCGAGATGCAGGAGCGCAGGATCAGTGTGCTGTCCGGCGGCCAGAAGGCGCGGCTGATGATGCTGGCGCTGCGGCTCGCCAATCCGAATTTTTATCTGCTCGACGAGCCGACCAACCATCTCGACATCGACGGCCAGGAAGCGCTGGAGGAGGAATTGCTCAAGCACCAGGCAAGTTGCGTGCTCGCCTCGCACGATCGCTCCTTCATCCGTGCCATCGGCAACCGCTTCTGGCTGATCGAGAGGCGGCGGCTGACCGAAGTCGACGATCCCGAGGAGTTCTTCCGCTCAGTGGCTGAAGGGGCGGGATAGATCGGATTGTAAGTTATCCGCTTACAGGTCCTTGAATCTTGTAAGCGATCTGTTTACATACGTCATGATCAAGTCTTTCAGGAACAAGGCCCTGTCAGAGCTCTTTCAAGCCGGGAAAACCGGCAAGATCGACACCAAGATGCACAAGCGCGTTCTTGTCCGGCTTGACCGCCTGGAAGCTTCAGAAAAGCCGGAGGAGATGAACCTTCCTGGCTTTGCCTTCCATGCGCTGAGAGGCTTCGATCCCATCCGTTACACGGTCCACGTCAACGGCCCGTGGTGCATCACGTTTGAATTCGACGGCAAGGACGCCGCCCGCGTCGATTTCGAGCAATACCACTGAGGCGGCCAGATTGGAGAAGTTCGACCAATGAGCGTGCACGAGCCGACGCGTCCTATCGAGCGCTGTCCCTCCCACCCGGGAGCGCTGCTTGGGGACATTATCCCGGCAACTGGAAAGACCAAGGTGGAAATTGCAAACCTGCTCGGCATCTCCCGGCAGCAGCTCTATGATATCATCCGCGAAAAGAAGCCGGTTTCACCGGCTGTGGCCGCCCGCCTTGGGAAGCTGTTCGGCGATGGAGCCGCGATCTGGCTTCGCATGCAGGCAGCTTTCGATGCCTGGCATGCCGAACGTGAGGTGGATGTTTCGGCTATTCCGACGCTCAAGGTCGCGTAGGCGGTGGCGCTCGAATGAGAAATTAAACGCTGCGAGAAAAATCGACGACCTGTCGGATCGCCTGAACCTGCCTCGTCCTTGGGATGCCGACACGATGATGCCGGCGCCAACCCAGGGAGAATGCATCATGTCCGTCCTTTCCTCCATCGGCCGCATCGCAACCCGATATGCGGCGGCGCGTGCCCGCCATCGCAGCGAGCGCATCCTGCTTTCGCTGCCCGTCGAACTGCGCAAGGACATCGGCTTTCCAGAACTCTTCGACGCGCAGAACAGCCGCCGCTCAGCCGCCGTCCCGGCCAGGGTCATATGAACGGCCGAGCCATGCGTCTATTGCTGGAGTTCGCCGGTCGCCCGGCCAGTCCGGGCCCGGCCCACGAGAAAAATTTCAAGCCCATGTAGGACCGCCGTCACCTCACGCGTCCTATGTCCGCAAGGCCAAATCAAACGTGAAGAGGAACACGCAATGACCGACCAGACCCCTGTTCAGCCCAAGGCGAAAGTGCTCGGCGGATTGACCCCCTATCTGCAGGTGGACGGCGCCTTCAAGGCTGCCGAATTCTACCAGAAGGCGTTCGGCGCCGAACAGGTCTTTGCCTACCCCGCGGACGAAAAAGGCCGCACGATGCATGTCCACCTCCACATCAACGGCTCGACGCTGATGTTGGGTGACGCCTATCCCGAGCACGGCCACCCGCACCAGGCGCCGCAGGGCTATACGCTCCAGCTTCATCTCGGCAGCGACGAGATCGACGGCTGGTGGCAGCGCGCGGTCGACGCCGGCTGCGAGATCGTGACGCCGCTGCAGGTGATGTTCTGGGGCGACCGCTGGGGCCAGGTGAAGGACCCTTTCGGAGTCGCATGGGCGATGAACGCTCCAGTGGAGCAATAACCGTCGCAATTCGATAGCGGGCGTCAGCACTCTCGGCGAGAAGTGCGCGCCCACCTGCCCCGGGTCGCATCCCTGCCGGCCCGGCGCCGGATGCAGCAAACAAGGAGATTGCCATGTCCTATGTCGACGGTTTCGTGCTTGCCGTGCCAAAGGCAAAACTCGACGATTACAAGAAGCTGGCCAACACCGCCGGCGCCGTCTGGAAGGAACACGGCGCGCTCGCCTATGTCGAGTGCGTCGGCGACGATGTGCCTTATGGCGAGGTCACGTCGTTTCCACGCGCCGTGCAGGCCAAGGACGACGAAGTCGTCATCTTTTCCTGGATCGTCTACAAATCCAGGCAGGACCGCGACGCGGTCATGGCCAAGGTGATGGCCGATCCACGATTGCAGCCGGATATGTCGACAATGCCGTTCGACGGCAAGCGCATGATCTTCGGCGGATTCCAGACGTTCATGGAATTGTAGGCAACGCACTTGGGCGGAGCGGGAGCGCTCCGCCGGAAATGCCGAGCCGCATTAAGCCAGTCTGTCCAGCAGAGGCTTCAGCCTGTCGCCGTAGCGCTTCCACAGGTCGACCGAGCCTTGATACATCGGCTGGCGCACCTGCGCGGCGGAAGCCGTGCGCACCGGCCGGTCGGTCTGGTGGAACGACAGCACGGCATCGTCCCATGGCAGCCCGAGATAGTTGATCAGCGCCCGGCTCTGGCCTTCCTGGTCGGCGACGAAATCCTCGTAGCGCACATCGTGCACGACGCCAGGCAGCACCTTGTGCCAATGCGCCATGATGTCCGTGTAGAGATTGTGGAAATCGGCGAGTTCGCCCAGATCATAGCCGTAGCGGTGGCTGTCGCCGCGGAAATGCACCTTGTAGATCGAAAGGCAGGTTGCCGCCGCATCGCGGGCGCAATGGATGATCCTGGCCTTTGGCATCATCATGTGGATGAAGCCGACAAGCAGGAAGTTGCCCGGCATCTTGTCGGTGACGTGGCGCATGTGCGGATAGCGGGCATGCAGCATGTCGAGATAGGCGCGTCCCGCCTCGGCAAAATCCGTATCGGGCGCATCCGAAACGCCCCAGGGGAAGCCGCCGGGCATGGTCGCCGGGAACTGCCTGCCGACCGCCGTCTTCAGGATGCCGAGCTCGCCGGCGCCGTAGACCTGCGGATGGCTGGCGATGATCTGCTCGACCAGGGTCGTGCCCGAACGAGGCATGCCGACGACGAAGATCGGCGTATCGTCGGAGATCGCGCTGGGCCTGTGCTTCTGGAAGAAATCCCTGTCGAACACCGTTTTCATAGCCTCGAATTCGGCGCGTGTCCTTTCCGCGTCGTAGTCGATGCCCTTGCGGCGGATGGCATTGCCTTCGGCGAAATAGTCGAAGGCTCTGTTATAATCCTTCAGATCGTCGTTGACCTTGCCGAGGCCGAAGGCAAGCTGCATGCGCGCCAGGCTGTCCGGCAGCGCCTTGGCGTGCTGGGCCTCCATCCCGGTCAATTCGGCATCGCGCTCCTTCTGACGCTTGACCTGCGTCAGCATCAGCCAGGCGCGCGCCATGCCGGGATCGGCCGCCAGCGCCTGCCGGAACAGGTCGGCCGCCTCGTCGAGCTCGCCTTTTTCCATCAACCCGACGCCCAGCCCGTGCAGCAGTTCGGCGTCCTTCGGACGGATCGACAGCGCCTCGCGAAAGACGGCCAGCGCCTCGTCCAGGCGCCCCGCTTCCTGCAAGGTTTCGGCAAGCCCGATGCGGGCGCGGAAATGGAAGGGATTGCGCGCGACCGTGCCGCGATAGATCTCCTCGGCGCCCTCGAACTGCCCAAGCTGTTTCAGTGACGAGCCGAGATTGTCGCGCGCCGCGAGCTGGTCCGGCCGCAGCGCCACCGCGCCGCGGAAGAAGTCGGCGGCCGCCGCGACACGGCCGAGATCGCGCATCACCGTGCCGAGGTTGTTGAGGAAATCCGGATTCTTCGGCTGCAAGCGCACCGATTGCTCGAGGAGACCGAGCCCCTCGGCGCTGCGCCCGGTCTGGTGCAGCAAAAGACCGAGAAAATGCGCAGCCGCCGCATGGTTGACCTTGTGCGTCAGCACTTGCCGATAGAGCGCCTCGGCCTCTTGCCGCCGCCCCGCCTGATGCAGTTGCAGCGCCCTCTGCACATGCTGGTCGAGACTCGACGGCGGCTGTCCGCCCGAGCCGGAGTTGGCGCCAGCACCCGCCGCTCGTCTCTGATCTCTGTTAATGGGAAACCTGCCGTGTTTGTCCGCCTGCCGCGATCTAGGCCATTGGCGCGGCGGGTTCAAGGCTTTGCTTGATTTCTTGCGCTTGCCATCGGCGCGGACAAGATCAAATCAGCCGGTTGGTCTCGGCCGTCTGCCTGGCGCGCCGAACCGTTCCGTCAGTATCGGCGATCGTCCGCCTTTCAGCCTCGTCGCTTCTGACGGTCAGCCGCGCCGACTTGACGATCATAGGTTTGCCGGTACGCCCGATGGCGACGGCATATGCGGTGGCCGGCCTGATGGGCGGGTTGATCGCTGTGGTATTGCCTCTTGAGCTTCTCGCAGAAACCATGGTTTTTGTCCTTTTTGGAGAAATAAAACGCAAATTTTGGGAGTGGACCCCAAAATGATTTTTTGAGAATTTTTGAAAAATATCATCAAACCATAGCAGAGTTTTTCAAATGAACGCAGCAATCTTTTTCCTTTGGCTACTTATTTTTCCAAATCTTCTTGAAAACCATGCAAAGTCGAGCTACATATATACGAGCGTTTGGGCCAGAATTGGCATTTCGCGGCGTCAGAGGTTCTCGACCCGCCAATCTCACTCCAAATCATCGATATCGGCAGCGCGGCGCATTTGCTCCGCGACCGTTCTCATTCTTCGAAAGACACCCATGAACACCGGAACCGTGAAATTCTACAATGGCCAGAAGGGTTTTGGCTTCATTCAACCAACCGACGGCGGCAAGGACGTTTTCGTCCACGTCAGCGCATTGGAACGCGCGGGCTTTCCTGGCCTCGCCGAAGGCCAGAAGCTGCAATTCGAGTTGGAGCGTGATGCCAAGGGCCGCGAGTCGGCCGCCAATTTGCAACTGATCTGATCCGGCCGAATTCGATGACCGCTGACCACGGATGTACTGGCAGCTCTCGAAAATGGCTTATTTCCAGCGATTGCCGGAAATAGGAAAGCGGGGCTCGTCCCCGCTTTTTTGCTTTGAGGCTCTCCGCCTCGCATGTCGCCACAGGGCTTAAAACATCAAGGCAGGACAATGCCGGACCGCACGACCCATTCCGTCGCACATTTCATGGCTCCTTTCGTACTCGGCGGGCTGGAAGGGCAACTGCCGGCGGGCGACTACGACATCGATCACGACGAAGAGCTGATCGAGGGCATGTCGCGGCTTGCCTGGCGCCGCGTCGCCACCTTCATCCATTTGCCGGCAAGAGCGGTGAAAAACCCGACCACCAGTCAACTCGTCGCCATCGATTACCTGGACCTCGAAACAGCGCTGAAGCGCGACAGGGAGAATGCAGCATGATCCGTTTCCAGCAGAATGCGCGTCCGCGCACCGACACGCCCTCGCATCTCTTCGCGGTCGGCCAGACCGTGCGCATGAAGAGCCGCACAGGGCTCCTCAACAAGACTGCGGAGCTGTTCGAGATCAAGAGCAGGCTGCCGGTCAAGGACGGCTCCCCGCAGTACCGCATCCGCAGCGAGCAGGAGACCCACGAGCGGGTCACCACGGAAGACAATCTCGAACCAGCCGACAATCCGATTGGTACCGACAATCCGATCGTTGGCAACGATCCGGCGGTCTGAGACCCCGGCGACGCCAGACCACCAGCACGAGGAGCAGACAAGATGGCCAAGGGTCAACAGCGCAGCAACCGCGAAACACGCAAGCCCAAGAAGGATAAGGTGGTGGCCAAGCCCGCCTCCCCGTTCGGCTCGTCGGTCAAGCAGGCCGAGAGCGGCCTGAAGCCGAAATCGAAGAGCTGATCGCGGACGACTTCTTCCGCGCCCATCCCTGCCGCAGAATCTCCTGCCGGAGAATCTCCCTGGCGGAACAACGCATCATGGAGGCGTCCTTGAATTTCGTCATCGAGTTTTACCGATCGCGCGAAGCCGAGGAAGCGACGCTCGACAAGGTGTCGCTGGAAGCCCCTACCCTGCGCGCAGCCTGGCAGGGCGCCACCGCGCTCTTCCATACGCTCGCAATGCCGCAAATCCCCGACCGCGTGCGCATCTGCGATGAGCACGGCAGCGAGCTTTACTCCGGGCCGGCCGACGGCGCCTATCCATCCGCGTTGTGACCGTCACACGTCCCCGAAATTTGTTTTAGACGGCATTCGCGTTTTCCCAAGGTGCGGAAAAGACGAACACCCGGCCTTTCAGCAGCGCCCCCCGCCAACGATGCGGTAGTCGGCGGCGCGTGCCTCGCAGGCGTTGGGGAAGGTTCGCAACTCTCCGCCGCGCCGGGCGCAGACCGGCGCGTATTCGCGGGTGCAGAAAGTCTGCTCGCCGCCACCCTCGCCGCCGTCACGGCAGGGACCGTCGCGCACGATGCGATAACCCGCCCGGTCGGCAAGACAGGCATTGGCGAAGGTCTGGCGGTCGCCACCGCGCCGGGCGCAGACGGGCTCGTACTGTTTGGTGCAGAATTGCGGTCCCGGCCGCGGCGGCCGTGGCCGCGGTCCCGGGCCGTCGTCGACGACCACTGTACAGGCGGCAAGAACAGCCGACAGGAACAGGACGACAAAACCCTGTCGCGAGAAGATTGCCGCAAGAAACCTCATGATCGTCTCTCCCTCGATCCTCGCCTCGCTGCGTGCCGCTCCAAATACGCAGCTGTTCGGGACAATGATATTCACGAAGCAAAGGCTCAAACCAGTCGCGCTGTTGCGATCCTCCGCATTCCATCGCCGATTGCAACCCTCGTTTGCAGCCGGCTGCTAAAAAGAACGTCGCCTGGATTATCCCGGCGCCTCGCACCGCCAGCCGTCGCCGCCGCTGGCCCATGCGTGACGGGGCTGTGGCCGATGACCCCTCAGGCAACGAGGCCTATTTGCGGCGCGTCGATGCTCGGATTGGTCGATTCATGCGTCGGGACGCGCCCATCGGGGGCGGCCCGCGGCGCTATCTTGCAACCTTCACTTTTCCGTGCGATAAATTCCGTGTTCGGGCATTTGCGACCCGGAGAGCGGAACGTTTTGGACGACCTTTCCCCGATACTGTGAATCTCTGACGGCCCCGTTTTTCGGCGGGGGGTTTGACCATGCGCCAATGCATGACTGCCGAAAGCTACCACCGGGAACTGCCCTCGACGCGAGGTGGCGGGCAGGACCATCAAGACTGAACGGGTGAAGGAGTTTCCCCAATGGCCCAGACCGGCACCGTTAAATTCTTCAACGCGACCAAAGGCTTCGGTTTCATCACGCCCGACGGTGGCGCCAAGGACGTATTCGTCCACATTTCCGCGATCGAGGCCTCGGGCCTGCGCACGCTCGTCGACGGCCAGAAGGTCACCTTCGACGTCGAGCCGGATCGGATGGGCAAAGGCCCCAAGGCCGTCAACCTCCGCGCCGCCTGAGCCATCGGCCAGCAGCACGCCCTTCCTGGCCGTGCGACTGAGGCTCCGAAGCTTGAATGACTTCGGAAGAGGCAAACGAATTTTGAAGGCGCGGCGATTTTCGTCGCGCCTTTTTCATGTCGCAGCGCAGCAAAAATGCTGTCGCCCCAAAGTGGATCCGGTGTCGGGTCAACGACATGCATCATAATGAAAACTTAAAGCGCGACGCGCTTTAAGTGCCCGCAAAACTTTCTCTTGCCGATGACGCTAAAATAAAGGACAAATTTCCATTCGGGCATTTGCCGGCCCGAGACTGGAGTTTATGGGATCAAAGGAGCTTCCCATGCCGCAGACCGGCACCGTCAAATTCTTCAACCATGCCAAAGGGTTCGGCTTCATCACACCGGATGATGGCGCGAAGGATGTCTTCGTTCATATTTCGGCCGTGCAGGCGTCGGGTCTTCCCGGTCTTGAGGATGGGCAGAAAGTGACATTCGACACCGAGCCTGACAAGCGCGGCAAGGGTCCCAAGGCCGTCAACCTGTCGATCGGCTGAGCCTGCTCCGGAACGGCGGCTGTTCTGGCAGGACAGCTTCGCTCCCTGGAGCGTTCGATAGTTGATGCCCGTGCCCTCCGGTCAGGCAAAAATTCGTTCAGCCCCCGTTCAGCCACGGTCTCATATTAATCTTTCGTAAAGCCGGACCGCATCCCCGGAATTCTTACGGGCCGGCACGAAGGAGATCGACATGAACCGAATTTTCAAGACAGCCGTGCTGTCCGCCGCAGTGGTTGCCACCACGTTCGCGGCCTTGCCCGCGGCCAATGCGGGCGATTGGCGTCACCGCCACCATCATGACCATGGCGATGCCATTGCCGCCGGCGTCCTCGGCCTCGCGGCCGGCGCGCTGATCGGCGGTGCGTTGGCCAACCAGCAGCCGCCGCCCCGCGACTACTACGATGATGGCTATTACGATCGCGATGTGCGGATTCGCCCGGCGCCGGTCCGCCGCTACTATGCCGAACCGCAAGTGGTCTACGCCGACCGCTATGCCGAACCGTGGACGCGCGGCTGGTACGACTATTGCTCCGACCGGTACCGCACCTTCAACGCCCGCACCGGCACCTTCACCGGCAATGACGGCGAGCAGCATTTCTGCACCGCTAACTGATCAAGGGCTTCCCTGCCTCAACAAAAGCGCTGACCGCAAGGCCGGCGCTTTTTTGTCAAGCCGGCACCGGCTTCGGCGCGACGCGCTTCACGTCAAAAACGGATTGCTCCGCCGCTCCTCGCCGAAACGCCCGCCCGGACCGTGGCCGCAGATGAAGCCGATGTCGTCGCCGAGCGGCAAAAGCTTGTCCTTGATCGAGGCGATGAGTGCCGCATGATTGCCGCCCGGCAGGTCGGTGCGCCCGATCGAGCCGCGAAACAGCACGTCCCCGACATGGGCGAATTTGGCCGCGCGGTTGTAATAGACGACATGGCCGGGCGCGTGGCCGGGGCAATGCAGCACCTCGAAGAGATGCGAGCCGAACGAGACCGTCTCGCCTTCGGTGAGAAACCGGTCGGGCACGCAGTTGCGCACGCCGGCAATGCCATAGCGCTCGCCCTGGTTCTCAAGATTGTCGAGCAACATCCTGTCGGCCTCGTGCGGGCCGATGATCTCGACACCGAGCGCTTCCTTCAACTCCATCGCGCCGCCGGCATGGTCGATATGACCATGCGTGATCCAGATCGCGCCGGCCGATATCGCATTGTCCTTCAGCGCCGCCAGCACCTTGTCGATATCGCCGCCCGGATCGACGACGACACCGTGCTTGTCGTCCATGTCGAACAGGATCGTGCAATTCTGCTGGAAAGGCGTGACCGGCACGATGCCGGCATTGAGCTGACCCATGATCGTCCTTTCGATGTTCACGCCGTGATGTAGAGGCGCGAGCGAAGGGCGTCCACCCTTGGGATCGGTCGTTCCAAAGCGCGTCGCGTCGAAACGCATTCATGCGGCGCGCTCTGGAAACAGAAATGGGCGGCCGAAGCCGCCCATTTGGCCAGCCCGAGATCGCAGGCTTACTTCTTCATGGCGCCCATGACCGCGCCGATAATGCCGGTCAGGATCGCGCCGCCGCCGGCGCCGCCGACGATGTTCTGCAGGTTGAGCGCGCTGCCCAGACCACTCGTCGCTGCCGCAGCCGCTGCCGGATCGACTGTGCCGCCGAGCAGGCTGCCGAGGATCGCCGCGCCGCCGACGCCGCCAATGGCGCCGCCCAGGATCTTGGGAAGCTGCCCCAGCGCCGCCGTCTTGATCGCCGCGCCGACCGCCTGACCACCGATGATGCCTGTAATGATCTGAACGATGATCGGAAGAAGCGTATTCATGTCCATCTTACCAGTCCCTCCATAGCTGCCAGCCTCCCGGGCCGACACCATCATGGAGACGCTGAATTCGGCGAAAGTCAAATGCAGAAACGCTGAAATAAAAGGGGCGGCCCGAAAACCGCCCCTGCTTGCGTGAAAAGCTGTGACTTTCGTTATTCTGCGGCGATCGCGTGCTTCGGCTGAACGGCCGCAGAATAGTCATTCATCAGAGTCTTGGCGATCTCGCCGACCTCGAATCGGTACGGCCCGATCTCCGAAACCGGGGTCACTTCCGCTGCCGTTCCAGTCAGGAAGCACTGCTCGAAGTCCTCGAGTTCTTCCGGCATGATGGCGCGCTCCACCACCTCCAGGCCGCGGTCCTTGGCGAGGCCGATCACCGTGCGGCGGGTGATGCCGTCGAGGAAGCAGTCCGGCTTTGGCGTGTGGATCCTGCCGTCCTTGACGAAGAAGATGTTGGCGCCGGTGGCTTCCGCGACCTGGCCGCGCCAGTCGAGCATCATGGCGTCGGCATAGCCCTTGGCCTCGGCGGCATGCTTGGACATGGTGCAGATCATATAGAGGCCTGCAGCCTTCGATTTGGACGGCGCCGTGCGCGGGTCGGGCCGGCGCCACTCAGCCATATCGAGACGTATGCCTTTCAGCTTCTGCGCCGGATCGAAGTAGCTAGGCCACTGCCAGATGGCGATGGCGCAATTGATGCGGTTGTTCTGCGCCGAAACGCCCATCTGCTCGCTGCCGCGCCAGGCGATCGGCCTGACATAGGCATCCTTGAAGCCCTGCTTCTTCAGCAGGGTACTGGAGGCGTCGTTGAGCTCGGCCACCGAATAGGGGATCTTGAAGCCGAGCAGCCGCGCCGATTCATGCAGGCGCTCGGTATGCTCGTTGAGCTTGAAGATCTCGCCACCATAGGCGCGCTCGCCCTCGAACACCGCGCTGGCATAGTGCAGGCCGTGGGTCAGCACATGGATCTTGGCCTCGCCCCATTGCACGAACTCGCCATTCATCCAGATGAAGCCGTCCAGTTGATCAAAGGGAACGGATGCCATGGTAACCTCCCGCGGGCGGCAGCCCGCATATCGTTGTTCGTTGCGTGCTCTTGTCGGCCGCGCCATCTGGTTGGGGCGCCTGCCGCTGTCTGGAAAGGTAGGCGGATAATCGTGCTCTGGCAAACTCAGGAAGTTCCGGAAAACCCGGCCTGTCTTGCCTTTTCGTTCGCAATCCGCCCAAAACCTTGTCAAAAATTACCATTGCAGGGAAATTACGTCAATAGTACTGACATAATCTTCCCTGCCCATGGAGAAAAGATGACGGATCGAAGCCGAGCAGCCGGGACACCGATCAGGACCGCGATGTCAATCGAGGATGGCATTGATTTCGCCCTCATCGAGCTGTTTTTCTTCGCCTATCGCGATTTCACCTCGGATCCCGATCAGATCCTGGCCGACTATGGCTTCGGCCGCGCCCACCACAGGGTGCTGCATTTCGTCAACCGCAGGCCGGGCCTGACGGTCGCCGAACTGCTCGATGTCTTGAAGATCACCAAGCAGAGCCTGGCGCGCGTGCTGAAGCAGCTGATCGACACCGACCATGTCGTGCAGTTGCAAGGGCCGCGCGATCGTCGCCAGCGCGAACTGTATCCGACCGCCAAGGGCCGCGCGCTGGCGCTGGCGCTGGCACGGCCACAGTCGCGCCGCATCCATGCTGCATTGGAAGATTCCGGAGCCGCCGAACGGACCCAGGTGGAACGCTTCCTCGAAGCAATGGTCAATCCGGAACTGAGAGCCCAGATCGACGTTGGGTCCGCAAAAATGTCAGGGAAAAGCCATGGAGAGCACTGAACGCGCTGATCACGCGGCCGCACCGGACGACGATGCGCCGCATTTGCTTGTGGTCGATGACGACACCCGCATCCGCAACCTGCTCAAGCAATATCTGACCGAAAACGGTTTTCGCGTCACCGTCGCCGGCAATTCGGGCGAGGCCCGGCGCAAGCTCGCCGGCCTCGACTTCGATCTTCTTGTGCTGGATGTGATGATGCCCGGCGAAAACGGCGTCGACCTGACCAAGGCGCTGCGGGCCGAGAAGAACGTGCCGATCCTGATGCTGACGGCGCTATCGGAAACCGACAGCCGCATCACCGGCCTGGAGGCCGGCGCCGACGATTACCTGCCAAAGCCTTTCGATCCGCGCGAATTGATCCTGCGCATAAACAACATCCTGCGCCGCGGCGGCCCTGCGACCACGCCCAAGGTGGAGCAGCTCGTCTTCGGCCCCTACACGTTCCAGATCGCCAGGCGCGAATTGAAGCGTGGCGGCGAGGCGCTGAAGCTGACCGATCGCGAGCAGGAGATCCTGGCGATATTCGCCGCGCGCGCAGGCGAAACCATTCCACGCCACGAACTGGTCGGCGACGAATCGGATGTCGGCGAACGCACCATCGACGTCCAGATCAATCGGCTGCGCCGCAAGATCGAGCGCGATCCCTCCAATCCGGTCTGGCTGCAGACGGTCCGCGGTATTGGGTATCGGCTCAGCGTCGAATAGACTACCGCCTTCGGCCTGCCTGACGGCCACGGAGCGAGCGAAAGGTGAATGGCGACCACGGAACTGGAACAGCCGGAATCTGACGGCTTGAGCACCCGCTCCACACGGCTGCTCAAGAGGGGTCCGCGCGTCTGGAACCGGTTCTGGCGCCTCGTTTCGCTCTACATGCCCAAGCGCCTCTACGCGCGCTCGCTGATCATCGTCATCGCGCCGATGATCCTGCTGCAATCGGTGGTCGCTTTCGTCTTCATGGAGCGGCATTGGGCGACCGTGACGCAGCGCCTGTCGCAGGCGACCGTGCGCGACATCGCCGCCATCATCGACCTGATCGAGACCTATCCGCACGACGCCGACTACGCCAACATCATCCGCATCGCCCAGGACCGCATGCAGTTGAAGGTCGACCTCCTGCCGCCCGACCCGCTGCCGCCGCCCGGGCCGAAGCCGTTCTTCTCCATCCTCGACGACGTTCTCTCCGCCGAGATCACCCGCCAGATCAACCGGCCGTTCTGGATCGATACGGTCGGCAACTCCAACATCATCGAGGTCCGCGTCCAGCTCGAAGGCAAGGTGTTGCGCGTCTTCGTGCGCCGCAGCCAGGCCTATGCTTCGAACACGCACATCTTCCTGATCTGGATGGTCGGTACCTCGCTGGTGCTGCTGATGATCGCCATTCCCTTCCTGCGCAACCAGATCCGGCCGATCCTGACGCTGGCCGAAGCCGCCGAAAGCTTCGGCAAGGGCCGGCCGATGCCGCGTGATTTCCGCCCGCGCGGCGCGGAGGAGGTCCGCCGCGCCGGCTTTGCCTTCATCCAGATGCGCGAGCGCATCGAGCGCCAGATCGAACAGCGCACCGCCATGCTCACCGGCGTCAGCCATGACCTCAGAACCATCCTCACCCGCTTCAAGCTGCAGCTGGCGCTGGCGGGCGGCAAGGCCGAGACGAAGGCCGCGCTCAACCAGGACATCGACGACATGCAGTCGATGCTCGAAGGCTATCTTGCCTTCGCCCGCGGCGAGGCCTCGGAAGACACCGGGCGCTTCGATCTCGAAGCCTATTTCCAGAAGCTGAGCGAGGAAGCTCGGTTGCGCAAATGCAAATTGTCGACGACGCTTTCCGGCGATCCGACCGTGCATGTGCGGCCGAACGCCTTCGCCCGGCTGATGTCGAATGTCATCGGCAACGCCTTCCGCTACGCCAAGACGGTGGAAGTGGCCGCCAATCATGGCCGCGGCTCGCTCGTCGTCACCATCGACGATGACGGTCCGGGCATTCCGGCCGAAAAGCGCGAAGAGGTGTTCAAACCCTTCATGCGGCTCGACGAGGCCCGCAATCTCGATGCCAGCGGCACTGGCCTCGGCCTGTCGATCGCCCGCGACATCGCCCGCAGCCATGGCGGCGACATCACGCTCGACGTCAGCCCGCTCGGCGGCTTGCGCGCCGTGATCAAGGTTCCGGCCTGACAGGGACTTAATCGCGGGAAGCGGAAATCGTTTCCGGACGAGGTCATGTTCGGCCGATTTCATTGGCGCGTCATGAAACCATGCTGAAGAGCGCGCATGAAGCGCGCGACCTCACTTGATTCGAGCCCGCCGTCTGACTTCAATCCCGTACCCGCCCGGGTGCGCTGGAGCGAAGCGAGGGCAGCAGGCTGGTCGCCGTCCGGGCATCGGGCCGAGGCAACCGCCGACCTTTCGAGCAAAGGCCCGTCATGCGCATATTGATGGTCACCGACGCCTGGCGCCCACAGGTCAATGGCGTCGTCCACACGCTGGAGCGGCTCACCGAAACACTGAAATCGTTCGATGTCGCGGTGGATTTCCTGACGCCCAACATCTTTCGCACTTTGCCCTTGCCGACCTATCCCGATATCCGCCTGGCGTTGACCACGCCAGGTCGTGTCGCGCGCCTGATCGAGGCCTACAAGGCAGACCACATCCACATCGTCACCGAAGGTCCGCTCGGCATCATGGCGCGGCGCTACTGCCGCAATGCCGGCCGGCCGTTTACCACCAGCTACCACACACGCTTTCCCGAATATCTCAGCGCCCGGCTGCCGGTGCCGGAAAGCTGGGCCTATCGCTGGCTGCGCGATTTCCACAATTCCGGCCAAGGCACGCTGGTCGCGACGCAGTCGCTGGCGGATGATCTTGCAGCGCGCGGCTTCAACAAGCTGAGGCCATGGACGCGCGGCGTCGACACCGATCATTTCCGGCCCGACAAGAGGAAGGATCTCGGCTTCCCCGGCCCGTTGTTCCTCTGTGTCGGCCGCGTCGCCATCGAGAAGAACCTCTCCGCCTTCCTCGATCTCGACCTGCCCGGCAGCAAGGTGATTGTCGGCGAGGGCCCGGAACTGGCGAAGCTCAAGGCGCGCTACCCCGCCGCGCATTTTCTTGGCCACCGCCCCAACGATGAACTGGCCGAAATCTACGCCTCGGCCGACGTTTTCGTCTTTCCGAGCCGCACCGACACCTTCGGCAACGTCATCATCGAAGCGCTGGCCAGCGGCACGCCGGTCGCCGCCTTTCCGGTCACGGGACCGATCGACATCGTCGGCGACGGCTTCGGCGGCGCGGTCTCCAACGACCTGCGCGCGGCATCGCTCGCCGCCCTCGATGTCGACCGCGCCCAGGCGCGAGAACGCGCTATGCGCTACAGCTGGAAAGCCTGCGCGGAAATGTTTCTCGATACGGTCCAGGAGGCGCTGGGCACGACGCGGAAGCTGGCCGCCTGACGCTCCCTCTCGGCTAAAACAGCCGCCCGCCGTCCGGCACCTTGCGCTCGATGGCGCCGAGCACCACGGCGCCCTCCTCGTCGGGAAAGCCGAGCGTCAGCACTTCCGACATGAATGGCCCGATCTGGCGCGGCGGAAAATTGACCACCGCGAACACCTGCCGGCCGATCAGCGTCTCGGGCGTATAATATTTGGTGATCTGCGCCGACGATTTCTTTACCCCGATCTCGGGGCCGAAATCGATCTTGAGCTTGAACGCCGGCTTGCGCGCCTGCGGAAACGGTTCGGCCTCGATGATCGTGCCGGCACGGATGTCGACACGATCGAAATCGGCGAAACTGATCTCGGGCTTGCGCTCGCTGCTTGAACTCATGTCGAAGGCATCTTGGTCAGGCGTTGCCGAAAGTCTCGAACAGCACCCCGGCCAGCGCGTCCTTGGCCGATGTGCCGGACCAGACGACGAACTGGAACGCCTGGAAGTAGCATTCGCAGGCCTCCAGCGCCGACGACAGCAGCACCTCCACCTGCTGGCTCGAAGGCTCGACCCCGCCGGCCAGAAGCAGCGACTGGCGGAACATGATCGCGCCTTCCTGCTCCCACAGGTCGAAATGGCCGAACAGCATCTGTTCGTTGATCAGCGACAACAGCCGCATCACTTCCAGCGCGCGCGCCTCCGGCACCTTGATGTCGAAGGCACAGGCCAGATGCAGCGCCTCGAAATCCTCCATCCACGAGAAGGAGACGTGATAGTCGGTCCAGCTTCCGGCGACCGAGATCGAGATTTCGTCGTCGCCGGCCCGTTCGAAGGACCAGTCATTGTTGTGGGCCACCTGCTCAATGACATCCACCGGATGGATTTCGCGGGAGAATTCGAGTTCGAGAAGTTCCATGGAATGCTTCCTGTGTTCAGGGGAGCGCCACACGCTCCGCGGGGCACACACGACGAACAATCTGATCTAGAACTCGGACGGCCAGGACTTCTCGACGCAAAGACCCCAGACCGGACCCCACCGCCCGGCGCATGACCCTGCTCCGAATCATGCAACAAATTCAGTCTATTGATCGGGAGTCGCGTGAACAGCCCAATTTTTCGCGCTGCGTCATTCGCATGTGGAAAGGCGCTGTCACACAGAGTCACGCAATGCCGGTAAGCGATTCACGGCAAAGCGCTTTTCAGGCTGGTGCTTTGTGGAAAAGTTTAACGAATTATTTTTTCGGCCTGGGCTTTGCGGAAGCCGCAGGTGTGGCCTGCCCGGTCAGTTCGGCAAGCCTGGCCTCAAGCGCCTCGATGCGGTCGGCAAGGCGAGCATTCTCTTCCCTGGCCTTGGCGGCCATCTCGCGCGCGGCCTCGAACTCCTCGCGCTGCACCACGTCCATCGAATTCAGGATGCGTTCGGCCTGTCCCTTGAAGGCGGTCTCCACCTCGCGCCGCACGCCCTGCGCGGCGCCCGCGGCATCGGTCATCAGCTTGGCGAATTCGTCGAGAATGCGGTTCGGTCCGGTCGACATGGCAAATCCTCGGTTGCTGAAATTGAGTTAGTAGTGCCGCGCGCCGAATGCAAGAACGTTGAGGGTTGCCGTTCCATCTGCGTTGCTGTGGCGCATGGCAGTGCCATTCCTGTAAGAAGCTCCCGAACGGCGCCAGAGCTGTACTTGAGGGCGCAAGCTCGCCTATTGTGTTCTCGTCTCGTATTGCCTCAAGCACACTTCAGTCAGGTCACCAATGGCAACCCCTCCGCGCCGACCGACCAATCCGATGGCAGCCGCCGAAGCTGCCTTCAAACCGGTGAAGAAGCCGGCACCGCCAATTCGCGAAGCTTCGGCCGCGCCGAACGTCCGCGAGCTTGTTTCGATCCGGATCGACCGGGCCGTGCTCGATCATTTCCAGGAAGATGGCCCCGGCTGGCAGGACAGGATCAACGACGCGTTGCGGCAGTTGGTGGCCGCCAAGCCAAGGGATTGAGCTCACCGCCCGCACGGCGCGATGGGCCTGCAAGCGGTGATCCGATCCGATCTTTGACGCCGACCACCTTGCCTTGACCCCGCCAAAACCCTGCCGCATGGTCCGCGCCAAACGCAACCGAGAGCTCCCCGTTGAACGAATATTTCCTGCTGCCGCTGGCCTCGTTGCCCTTTCCCAACATCGACCCGGTGCTGATTCAGATCGGGCCGCTGGCGGTGCACTGGTACGGCGTCGGCTACATCGTCGGCATCCTGTTCGCCTGGTGGTACGCCAAGCGGCTCGCCGCCAATCCGAAACTCTGGCCCGACGGCATCCTGCCGATGAAGCCGGAGGACCTCGATGATTTCATCATCTGGGCGGCCATCGGCGTCGTGCTGGGCGGGCGCACCGGCTACGTGCTGTTCTATGACCTGCCGCGCTATATCGCGCATCCGCTCGACATCTTCGCCGTCTGGCAGGGCGGCATGTCGTTCCATGGCGGCCTGCTCGGCGTCATCCTCGCCATGACGCTGTTTTCGATCAAGCGCGGCATCCGCACCTGGTCGCTGTTCGACGTCGTGGCCGCCGGCGTGCCGGTCGGTCTTGGCCTCGTGCGCGTCGCCAACTTCATCAACTCCGAGCTCTGGGGCCGGCCAACCGACGTGCCATGGGCGATCGAGTTTCCCAATGGCGGGCCGTTTACCCGCCATCCGAGCCAGCTTTACGAGGCCCTGCTTGAAGGCCTGGTGCTCTTTCTCGTGCTGCGCTTCCTCACCCATTCTCGCCTCAAGCTGAAAACGCCGCGCTTCGTCGGCGGCGCCTTCATCTGCGGCTATGGCCTGTCGCGCATAGCAGTCGAATTCTTCCGCGAGCCCGACCAGCAGCTCGGCTATCTCCTTGGCACCAACTGGCTGACCATGGGCATGATCCTGTCCTCGCCGATGGTGCTGGCCGGCATTTGGGCGATGACGACAGCCAAGCCGGTGCCGCAGTCACGGCCGCAGGCGACATGACGCGGCTGAAGGCACGCATCGTCGATCTGATCGAGGCGACGGGGCCGATCCCGGTCAACGAATACATGGCATTGTGCCTGTTCGATCCCGAGGCGGGCTACTACACCACGCGCGAACCGTTCGGCGCCGCCGGGGATTTCGTCACCGCGCCGGAGATCAGCCAGATGTTCGGCGAGCTCGTCGCCGTCTGGCTCTACCAGGCCTGGCTGGCGGTCGGCCGGCCGACGCCGGTCACCATCGGCGAGATCGGCGCCGGCCGCGGCACGCTGATGAAGGACATGCTGCGCACCCTGTCGCGGCTCGAACCGGCACTGGCCAACGACGCCGCTTTCGCCATGATCGAGACCAGCCCGCGCCTGACCGAGGTGCAGAAACAGACGCTCGGCGCCACACCGTTCTCCATTCGCTGGCACGAGACCATCGACACGCTGCCGCCACAGCCGCTTTTCATCGTCGGCAACGAATTGTTCGACGCCATCCCCATCCGCCAGTTCGTCCGCACCGGCACCGGCTGGCGCGAGCGCGTGGTCGGCCTCGACGGCGCTGACAATCTTTGCTTCTTCGCCGGTGCCGGCTCGCTCGACCCGACGCTGCTGCCCGCCGATGCCGGCGAGGCGCCGCAAGGCGCGATCGTCGAAGTGGCGCCGGCGCGCAGCGCCCTGATGGCGACCATCGCCGAGCGCATAGCCGCTCATGGCGGCTCCGGCTTGTTTGTCGACTATGGCCATCTGCGGCCGGGTGTCGGCGACACGTTGCAGGCCCTGCGCCGTCATGATCACGAAGATGTGCTGGCCAATCCCGGCGAAGCCGACCTCACCTCCCATGTCGATTTCGCCGCCCTTGCCGGGGTGGTGCGCGCGCATGGTCTGGACGCCCATCTATCGACGCAGGGCGATTTCCTGCTCGGCCTGGGCATTCTGGAGCGCGCCGGCCGGCTTGGCGCCGACGCCAGCCAGGCGGCACGCGACAAGATCGCTGGCGATGTCGAACGCCTCGCCGGGCCGCAGGCCATGGGCGACCTGTTCAAGGTGCTTGCCATAGTGCCGCGCGGCGTTGCCGTTCGCCCCTTTGCCCAGGCTCCGAGCTCGGATTGACAAGGCGTGACGACGGCCAGTCCGGTTGTGTCGGTAGCTTTTCATGGCCGGCAACTTCTCATGATAGGAATTTTTTCTTGACAGGGTGAAGGCAACTATGGTAGATATTTGGTTATGGTGCTGAGTTGCGCCAGGGACCCGCCGCACAGGCGGGTTTTTCCGTTCAATGCTCCCTCACCGCACAGCGGCGAAGGAACCGTTACCCCGGATTCGTTGCGTTGCCCCTTCGCAACGCCGGATTGACTTTTCATCGTCACCCCTCCCAATCTCCCGTCCGGTAAAAGAGCGGCTGAACGCCGGCCGTCTCGCTTCGGACTTTTTCTTGACGAAACCGCCCACACGGACAACAACGCCCACATGCTGAATCAGACCAAACTGGATCCCGTGCGGTCGCCGCTGCTGGACCTGGCGCAGGCACAAGGCATCCGCCACGGTTATTTCACCCGCGTCGGCGGCGTCTCGCCCGGCATCTATCAGGGCCTCAACATCGGCACCGGCTCGGATGACGACCAGGCGCTGGTCGCCGAGAACCGCCGCCGTGTCGCCGCCTGGATGGGCGTGCCGGCGGACCATCTCCTGACCGCCTGGCAAGTCCATTCGCCTGATGTCGTCGTCGCCAGGGGACCCTTTGCAGGCGAGCGTCCCAAGGCCGACGCCATCGTCACCGACCGGCCGGGCATCGCCATCGGCGCCTCGACCGCCGATTGCGGCCCTGTGCTGTTCGCGGATGCCGCGGCGCGTATCATCGGCGCGGCGCATGCCGGCTGGAAAGGCGCCTTCACGGGGGTGCTCGAGAACACCATTGCCGCCATGGAAAGTCTCGGCGCCAGGCGTGAAAACATCGTCGCCGTGCTCGGCCCCTCGATCGGCCCGGAAAACTACGAGGTCGGGCCTGAATTCGTCGCCCGCTTCGTCGAGGCCGATGGCGAAAATGACAGATATTTCGCGCCTTCGGCGAATCCCGGTCGTTCGATGTTCGACCTCAACCGCTACACGCTGGACCGGCTCGACAGGGCGGGTGTGACCGCGCAAGGTCTCGGCCGCTGCACCTATGCCGAGGAAGATCTGTTTTACTCCTACCGGCGCACGACGCACCGCAAGGAACCCGATTACGGCCGTCAGGTGTCGGCAATCGTTTTGGAGAGTGAATGATGGCGCTGCATTTTGAACGATCCGAATTCGACGCGCGCCGCGACCGGCTGGTGATCGAGATGGCCGAGAAGAAGCTCGACGCAATCCTGCTCTTCGCACAGGAAAGCATGTATTGGCTGACCGGCTACGACACGTTCGGTTTCTGCTTCTTCCAGTGCCTGGTGGTGAAAGCCGACGGGTCCATGGTGTTGCTGACCCGCTCGGCCGACCTGCGTCAGGCGCGCCACACCTCGATCATCGACAACATCGTGCTGTGGACCGATCGCGATGGCGCCAATCCGGCGGTCGACCTGCGCAATCTGCTGAACGAGCTCGACTTGCTCGGCGCCCGCATCGGGGTCGAATACGACACTCATGGGCTGACCGCCTATAATGGCCGCCGCCTGGACGAGCAGCTGCAGACCTTCGGCCAGATCGCCGATGCATCCGGCATCGTCGGTCGGCTGCGCCTGTTCAAGAGCCCGGCCGAGATCGCCAAGGCCGAGAAGGCGGCGAACCTGGCCGACGACGCGCTGGATGCGGCCTTGCCGCTGATCAAGCAGGGCGGTGACGAGGCGCTGATCCTTGCCGCGATGCAAGGCGCGATCTTTGCCGGTGGCGGCGACTATCCGGCCAACGAATTCATCATCGGCTCCGGCGTCGACGCGCTGCTGTGCCGCTACAAGGCCGGTCGCCGCAAGCTCACCAAGAACGACCAGTTGACGCTCGAATGGGCGGGAGTCTTTCATCACTATCATGCGCCGATGATGCGCACGGTGCTGACCGGCAAGGCCTCGAAGCGTCACCAGGACTTGTTCGACGCGGCCCGTGCCGCGCTGCTGGCGGTCGAGAAGGCGATGACGCCGGGCAACAGTTTCGGCGATGTGTTCGACGCGCATGCCCGTGTCATGGAGGCACGTGGACTGACCAAGCATCGGCTGAATGCCTGCGGCTACTCGGTCGGCGCCCGCTTCACCCCGTCCTGGATGGACATGCCGATGTTCTACCAGGGCAATCCCGAGCCGATCGCGCCGAACATGACGTTGTTCGCCCACATGATCATCATGGATTCCGAAACCGAGACGGCGATGACGCTTGGCCGCACCTATCTCACGACCGAATCACAGCCGAAGCCGCTTTCCCGCCATGATCTCGACTTGATCGTACAGTGAATCCACGATGGGAGGCGTTCTTCGCCAAGGAGTTAGAAGGCAAATGAGACGATCGCAGCTGACGACCGTGTCATTGCTCGTGGTCCTGGCGCTCGCCGCCTGCACCAACGCAAAAGACGTCCTCGAACCCTCCGCCATCACCCCGCCCACGGCCGCGGCGCCGGCCACGCCGGCAGCCCAGGGCAGCGCCGCCACCCCGGCGCCCGCTGGCCCTGCCACGACCACGGCGGACGCTCCAGCAACGACCACGACGTCAGCCACGCCCGCACAGACCGCCGCAATCCTTGCCAGGACGCGCCTGCAGATCGCGCCGATCGTCGGCGCTTCGGTGGAAGCGGCGACGCCGCTGACGGCGGAGTTGCAGACGCGCGCTAGGCAGCGCGGCATCACGCTGGCCGGCAGCGCCGACCAGACCGCGACCCATGTGCTCAAAGGCTATTTCTCGGTGATCTCCGAAGGCAAGGACACCACCGTCATCTATGTGTGGGACGTCTACGATCCCTCGGGCAACCGCCTGCATCGCATCAACGGCCAGCAGAAGGCGGCTTCGGCCAATTCCGGCGCCAGCGGGGGCGGCGACAGTTGGAAAGCGGTGGCGCCAGCCACCATGCAGGCGATCGCCGACCAGACCATCGACCAGTTCGCGGCATGGCTCGGCGGCAAGGCGGGCTAGACCATCGGACCCGAATGGAAACGGCCGCGGGGAAATCCGATGCTTGAACAAGGGGAAGGAGCAGCGGCGCCGGGTCCGCTGCCCGGTGTTGCCCATACGCGATGGCGCGAACATTTCCCAGGATTAGCCGGCGGATTTCCAATCACGGTGCTTGCAATAGCCGCGCGGGCCGCTAAAAGCCCGGTTAAAGGGCGTAGGCGAGTCTGTTGGGGCTCTCCATCCTCCACCAGGAACGGTGCATGAAACTCTTCGCGGGCAATTCCAACAGGGTGCTGGCCGAGGCGGTCGCCCGCTATCTCAACATCCCGCTGGGCAAGGCCAGCGTCAGGCGCTTCGCCGACCAGGAAATCTTCGTCGAGATCCAGGAAAACGTGCGCGGCGAGGATGTCTTCATCCTGCAGTCGACTTCCTTTCCGACCAACGATCACCTGATGGAACTGCTCATCATG
Organism: Mesorhizobium sp. B264B1B; assembly: GCF_020165765.1. Classification (NCBI taxonomy): domain Bacteria; kingdom Pseudomonadati; phylum Pseudomonadota; class Alphaproteobacteria; order Hyphomicrobiales; family Phyllobacteriaceae; genus Mesorhizobium; species Mesorhizobium sp. B264B1B. Next base: position 316,819 of record NZ_JAIUIS010000003.1, on the reverse strand, counting down.
ATCGACGCCTTCATGCGCTCGTCGGCCAAGCGCATTACGGCGGTGATCCCCTATTTCGGCTATGCCAGGCAGGACCGCCGCGCCTCCGGCCGCACGCCGATCTCGGCCAAGCTGGTCGCCAACATGATCACCCGCGCCGGGGTCGACCGCGTGCTCACGCTCGACCTCCACGCCGGCCAGATCCAGGGCTTCTTCGATATTCCGACCGACAATCTGTTCTCGGTGCCGGTCATGGCCCGCGATGTGAAGGCGAAATACAAGCAGCTCGGCAACGTCGTCGTGGTGTCGCCCGACATTGGTGGCGTGGTGCGTGCACGCGCGCTGGCCAAGCGCTTCGACGCACAGCTCGCCATCGTCGACAAACGCCGCGAGCGTCCCGGCGAATCGGAGGTCATGAACATCATCGGCGCGGTCGCCGGCAAGGACTGCCTGCTGATCGACGACATCGTCGATTCCGGCGGCACGCTGTGCAACGCCGCCGATGCGCTGCTGGCCAACGGCGCCACCAGCGTCACCGCCTATATCACTCATGGCGTGCTGTCGGGCGGCGCGGTCGCCCGCATCAGCGGCTCCAAGCTGCAGGAACTGGTGATCACCGATTCCATCCAGCCGACCCAGGGCGTGCTCGACGCCCCCAATATCCGCGTCATCTCGATCGCCGATCTGATGGGCGAAGCCATCTCGCGCACGGCAACCGAGGAATCGGTGTCGAGCCTGTTCGACTAATTGTCGATCCCGGCGGGCGCGTAGCGCAGCAAAACAGATTACAACGTGCAATCAGTGCTCCTGCAATGGACCTTAGACCGAGGGTTGCCGCATCAGCTTGATGCCATCGGCATGCCTCAAGCGGCGATCGGACCGCCTATGCGCCGCGGGTTTTCGCCGGCATCTCGCGCGCCGCGCATATAGCCGCGCGGCGAGGCACCCAGCATGCGCTTGAACATGGTGATGAAGGCCGGCACGCTGTCATAGCCGAGATCGAGCGCCACCCGGGTGATCGGCTCGCCATCGGCGAGCCTTGGCAGCGCCGCGAACAGGCATGCTTGCTGGCGCCATGTCGATAGCGACAGTCCGGTCTGGCGATGAAAGGCGCGCGTGAAGGAGCGTCGGCTCATGCCGGCGGCATCCGCCCACTCGTCGATCGTCGCGCGCGGCGACGGTGCCGCCACAAAACGCCGGCACAGCGCCGCCAGCCTGGGATCGGACGGAAACGGCAGGCCAAGCGGCCGCTCCGGCAAAGTCGGGATTTCGTGCAGCAGAAGATTCATGATCAGCCCGCCGCGCCCTTCCAGCACGCCGCCTTGCGGCAGTTTTTCCGATTCCACGATCAGGCTGTGCATCAGGTCGGTGACGCCGACGACGCGCAGGCCTTCCGGCAGTCCGGGGATCGCTCCCGGCATGACATAGACCGAGCGCATCGAGACATCGCCCAGCATCTCGACGGAATGCTCGGTGCCCGCGGGAATCCACATGGCGTGATCGGGCGGCACCATCCAGCGCCCGTGCCGCGTCGTCACCAGCACGACACCGACCAGTGCATGCAGCAACTGGCTGCGGCTGTGGCGGTGCCGCGGCACATGGTAGCCGTCGGGATATTCGGTCGGTAACGCCACCGCCGGCCCGGCCACTTGCTCCAGCCATAGCCAGCGACGCTCGTGCAACTGCTCGAGGTCGGCACTACCAGCGTGAAAAATTTCCCTGCCGTGCGGCATAAGCTATGGCCCACTTGCGAAACTATTGGACCAAACCACGAAAGAAGTCGTCCCGCAAGCGGCCTATAAGCCATCCGTTCCCAAGGCGGCCGCAGGAGCGTCCGCCAGCTTGCCCGCGGGTATGCCCGCCAAAAAGACTACGGAGCTGCCTTGACCGATACGACAGCCGTCGCCCCTCCCGCGACCGCCAGCCATGCTTCAGCCCAGGCGACGGCCTTCACCGTCATCCTGGCGGTGAGTTTTTGCCATTGCATCAACGACATCATGCAGTCGCTGCTATCGGCCATCTATCCCCTGTTGAAGGAGAATTACGGCCTCGATTTCTGGCAGATCGGCCTTCTCACCTTCACCTTCCAGGTGACCGCGTCGCTGCTGCAGCCGGTGATCGGCATGATCACAGACAAGCGGCCAATGCCCTATTCCCTGCCCTACGGCATGGCCTCTTCGCTGATCGGCCTGATCGTGCTTGCCTATGCCGGCCACTACACGCTGCTCCTGATCGGCGCTTCGCTGATCGGCATCGGCTCGGCGATCTTCCATCCGGAATCCTCGCGCATCGCCCGCTTCGCCTCAGGCGGCCGCTTCGGCCTGGCGCAGTCGCTGTTCCAGGTCGGCGGCAATTTCGGCCAGTCCATGGGACCGCTGCTGGCGGCATTCATCGTCGTGCCTTTCGGCCAGACCAGCATTTCATGGTTCGCCGTCGGCTCGCTTATCGGCATCGTCGTGTTGTGGCAGGTCGGCGGGTGGTACAGCCGCTTGCGCGCCACACAGGCGAACCGCAAGACGTCCAGTTTCGTCTCGCCCTTCCCGCGCCGCAAGGTGATGGGCGCGCTGGCCGTGCTGACGCTGCTGGTGCTGACCAAGAACGCCTACATCGCCAGCCTCTCCAGCTACTACACCTTCTACGCCATCCATAAGTTCGGCGTCTCGGTGCAGATGTCGCAGGTCATGCTGTTCCTGTTCCTCGGCGCCTCGGCGCTGGGCATCCTGCTCGGCGGTCCCTTCGGCGACCGCTACGGACAGAAGGCGATGATCTGGTTTTCCATCGTCGGCGTGCTGCCCTTCACGCTGGCGCTGCCCTACGCCAACATGGAATGGACGATGGTGCTGACGGTGCTGATCGGCCTGATCCTGTCGTCGGCCTTCTCCAACATCGTCGTCTTCGCGCAGGAACTGGTGCCGGGCCGCGTCGGCATGATCGCCGGCATCTTCTTCGGCTTCGCCTTCGGCGTCGGCGGCATAGCGGCAGCCGTGCTCGGCATCGTGGCCGACATGAAGGGCATCGACTTCGTCTTCCAGATCTGCTCGTATTTGCCGTTCCTGGGCCTGTTGACGGTGTTCCTGCCCAATATGAAGGAAGCACGAAAGGCCTAGCCTGGGAAAGCGCCTCGACACGTGCGAGCGCGTCGAGGCCTCAGTGCAGGCCGAATTCGCGCAGCAACTCTTCACGGTGCCGCACGAAGCGGCTTTCGCTGCGGTCACGGGGACGCGGCAGGTCGACGGTGATCAGCCGCGCCGCGCCGCCTTTCTCCTTGGGCAGGATCAGCACTCTGTCGGCGAGATAGATCGCCTCCTCCAGGTCGTGGGTGACCATAACCATGGTGACGTTTTCCTCGCTCCAGATGCGCGCCAGTTCCTCCTGCATGGAGATCTTGGTCATGGCGTCGAGGGCGCCGAGCGGCTCGTCGAGCAGCAGGATTTCGGGCTGCACCGTCAGCGCCCGGGCGATGCCGACGCGTTGCGCCATGCCGCCCGAAAGCTGCCGCGGGTAAGCATCGCTGAACTCGGCAAGACCGACCAATGCTATGTAGAAGCGCGCCCTCTGCTCGGCCTGCGCCTTGGGCACGCCGCGAACTTCGAGGCCGAAGGCGACATTGCTAAGTACGCTCAGCCACGGCAGCAGGCGCGGTTCCTGGAAGATCACCGCCCGCTCCGCGCTGACGCCTTTTATTTGCTTGCCGTCGATCGCAACGGCGCCTTCATCGGCGATCTCTAAGCCGGCAAGGATGCGCAGCAATGTCGTCTTGCCCGATCCGCTGGCGCCGACAATGACCAGGCACTCGCCGGAGCGGATGTCGAGATTGAGCGAACGCAGCACGGCGAGCGAGCGCCCGCCGAGCGCAAAGGACTTCGACAGGTCGCGGATCGTGACCTCGCCGCGTGCTGTGGCCATGCTGGGTGCCTCCTTGCTCAATTGGTCTTGCTTTCGCCTGGCCGGTAGAGGATGTCGGCAGCCTTGAGTTTGCCTCTCGGCAGGCGACCGTCGCGCTCGAGCACGGCCACCCAGAAGTCGATGTCGCGGTCGGTCGCCACCGCCTTTTCGCGCAGGCCGAAGCCCGTCCAGTAGCGCGCCAGTTCGCCGTTCTCGCCGCGTTTGTCGAGGATTTCGGCCAGCACCTTGCGGGCCTCGTCGGGATTCTGCCGCGACCAGTCGGCCGCACGCGCGGACTGTTCGACGAAGTTCTTGGCGGCGTCGCGATTGGCGGCGATGAAATCCCGCCGCAGCACGATGAAGCCGCCCGCGATCTCGCCCAGCACGTCGGCGTCGTTGAACACGCCGCGCACACCGCCATTGGCCACCAGGGCACCGGCGAAAGTCGCCTGCCAGTAGCCGAGCCCGGCGACATCGACCTGATGCGAGCGCAACGTCTGCTCGAGTTGCGGCCCGGGCACCACGACGAGCTTGGCGGCGTCCGGCGGCAGGCCGACGCTGTGCAGCGCTTCACGCACCGCGTAGTCGAGATGGGCGCCGAGCGTGTTGACCGAGATCGTCTTGCCGGCGACGTCCGCGATCGACCTGATCGGGCTGTCCTCCAGCACATAGAAAACACTTTTGACCTGGCTGTTGATGCCGTTGCTCGGATAGGCGGCGACGAAGTCGTTGCCGCCGGCGATCGAGTTGATCACGGCCGGCGTGGCGGCCGAACCCAGGTCGACGCTGCCGGAGGCGAGCGCAAACAGCGATTCCGGGCCGCCGCCGGCATAGCCGACATTCTCGAGCTCGATGCCGAGGCCCTTGAAGTAGCCGAGTTGGTCGGCAAGCTCATGCGGCGAGATGCTGCCGCGGCTGGCGAGATAGCGTATCTTGACGGAAGCGGCCTGCGAGCGCGCGATCGATGGTAGCCCGACGGCGATGATGCCGGCGGCAAGAGGGGCGCGCAGAAGCAGCGAGCGGCGTGTGATGGTCATGATCCGGCCTTTCACTTTTCAAAAATGACGATGATGGGGGCGGCTGTTCAGCCGGCGGAACTGCTCCAGCGGCAAAGCCGCCGCTGCAGGCTGACCAGCACCTGGTTCGCGATCAGGCCGAGCGCGGCCAGGATGACGATCGACGCGAACATCAGCGGGATCTGGAAATTGTACTGCGCGTTCATCACCTGGAAGCCGATGCCTTTGTTGGCGCCGATCATTTCCGAGGCAATCAGCAGCAGCAGCGCGGTGGTCGCGCCGAGCCTCAACCCGACGAAGATCGAAGGCACGGCGCCCGGCAGCACGACGCGCCGGAATATGGTCAGCCGCCGGGCGCCGTAGACGCGCGCCATTTCGAGCAGCTTCGGATCGACCTCCTTGACGCCGCTGATCGTGTTGAGCAGCAGTGGAAACAGCGTTGCCCAGAAGATGACGAACACTTTGGAGGCTTCGCCTAGCCCCAGAAGCAGGATGAAGACGGGATAGAGCGCCAGGGCCGAGGTCTGCCGGAACAGTTGCAGGATCGGATCGAGCGCCGTCTCGACGCTGCGGGTCTGACCCATGACGAGGCCGAGCGGGATGGCGACCGTAGCCGCCGCGGCGAAGGCGAGGCCGGCGCGCTGCAGGCTGATGGCGATGTCGCCGAGCAGGCTGCCCCCGGCGAGGCCCTTCCAGAGCGCTACGACGATCATGTCGATCGGCGGCAACACCGCGGCATTGACCCAGCCGCCGCTCGCCGCCGCCTGCCAAAGCGCCAGGAACCCCAAAAGCACGCCATAGCGCGACAGCAGACGCGTGAGGGTTCGGCCAGCCAGGCTCAGAATATCGGCGCCGAGCCCGTTGCCGTTTTCATGCGCGCCGATGCCCGTCGGCCGTTCAATGTGCTGCAAAGTCATCGTCATGCCTTTCGCTTCAACGCATCATTCGGCGGCGAGCACGGTCGAACGGGCAACCGTCCAGGGGTTCTGCGGCCGCTTGAGGCCAAGATGCTCGCGCAGCGTCCTGCCCTCGTAAGCGGTACGAAACAGGCCGCGCCGCTGTAATTCGGGGACCACCAGGTCGACGAAATCGTCTAGCGCGCCGGGCAGCCATGGCGGCAGGATGTTGAACCCGTCGGCGGCTTCGTTGCTGAACCATTCCTCCAGCTGGTCGGCGACCTGAATGGCGCTGCCGATCACGGTGTAGTGGCCTCGTGCGGTCGCGACCCATTGATAGAGCTGGCGGATGGAGAAGTTGTGCTCGTCGGCGATCTGGCGGATCAGCGCCTGGCGGCTCTTCATGCCTTCGGTTTCGCGGCTCGGCGGCAGCGGTCCGTCGAGCGGATAGCCCCTGAGATCGAGCGTCTGCCCGGCAAGTCCGTTGAGCAGCGCGACGCCGTCCTCGGGCAGGATCAGGTCGTTCAATTGCTGATACTTGGCTCGCGCCTCTTCTTCGGTGCGGCCGACAAAGGGCGCCACGCCCGGCATGATCAGCACCTGTTCGGGATCGCGGCCGGCCGCCGCCACGCGGGCCTTGATGTCGCGATAGAATTCCTGCGCGGAGGCAAGGTTCTGATGCGCGGTGAAGATGACCTCGGCCGAGGCGGCCGCGAGCTTGCGCCCATCCTCGGACTGGCCCGCCTGCACGACCACGGGGTGGCCCTGCACCGGGCGGGGCACGTTGAGCGGCCCTTTGACACTGAAATGCTCACCCTTGTGGTCGATGTCGTGAAGCTTGTCCTTGTCGTAGAAGCGGCCCGTTTTCTTGTCGCGGATAAAGGCGTCGTCCTCCCAGCTGTCCCACAGCGCCTTGACCGTCTCGACATGCTCATGCGCTCGTGCGTAGCGCTCGGCATGGTTGGGCTGGATGTCGCGGTTGAAGTTGCGCGCCGTGTCGTCGCTCGCCGAGGTGACGACGTTCCAGCCTGCCCGGCCATTCGACAAGAGGTCGAGCGAGGCGAATTTACGGGCAAGCGTGTAGGGCTCCTCATAGGTGGTCGAGGCCGTGGCGATGAATCCGAGATGCGTCGTCAGCGGCGCCAGCGCCGCAAACAACGTCACCGGTTCGAAACCCGCGATCTTGGCGTTGCCGCCTTCGCGGGCGCCAAGCCCGACCGTCAGGTTGTCGGCGAGGAAATAGGCATCGAACAGGCCCCGTTCGGCGGTCAGCGCGAGCTGCTTGTGAAACTCGAAATTGGTCGCGCCGTCGGCCGGAGCGTCGGGATGGCGCCAGGCGGCGACATGCTGGCCGCCACCGGGTAGAAAGGCGCCGAGCTTGATCTGTCTTGATTTGATGGTCATGGCTGGGTCCCTTTGTTCGAAAACCATTTGGAGTTCAGGCGGCGAGGCCGACGCTGCGTGCCGTCCCGACGACGCGGGAAACCTCGGCAACCGCCTGCCGGGCGCGGGCATGGATGGCCTCCGACACCAGGACGCCGTCGGCGAAATCCTTGTCCGATGCGTAGATTGCGGTCGGCACGGTCAGCGCCTCGAAAAAACCGAACAGCGGCCGCAGCTGATGTTCGACGATCAGCGAGTGGCGTTCGCCGCCGCCCGTCGCGGCAAGGATGACCGGTTTCCCGCGCAACGACGACGGATCGAGCAGATCGAACAGATGCTTGAAGAGCCCGGTATAGCTGCCTTTGAAGGTCGGCGACCCCGCGACCAGCACGTCGGCGCCGACCAGTTGTTCGATGATGGCGCGGGCCGCAGGATCGAGATCGCCGAGGCGCCGAGCCGCCGGCAACGACGGACCGAGATTTTCAATGTCGTATATAGCCGAGGTCGCCCCGATGCGGTTCGCCGTCTCGCCGGCGATGTGGCTGATAAAGGCCTTGGTCTTCGATGGGCGGGTCAGGTTGCCGGATATTCCCACCACCAGCTTGTTCGTCATCGGGCTCTCCTCGCGGTCCTTATTCATTAAGACTACCGATTTTGTAGAATTAAATGAGCGAGAAGATTTCAAAACTGGCGGAATAGGGAGATTGAGTTTGCGCCGCAGCGCCCTTCAGTGGTTCGGCAGATGCGCGGTTCCGGCCAAGGGCGTCGCCATTCTCGGACGCCAGGCCGACGAGCGACAGATCCAGGTCGACCCGACCGCCGCCGCAAGCTGCCCGTCCACTGCAACGCTCGAATGAGACCCCGACCGGACGCTGGCCGAACTCGATGCCTGAACCGAGAGATCCAGCCGCTGTGCGCGGCGTTGACGAGCGATCGTTGGCCACACCCGCGCCTGGCAGCCGTTCCGACGGTGAATTGTGCGGGGCGAGGATCAAATCGACGACCCGCCGTGCGGGTCGGCGGGACCTGAGCCAAGACTGATCAGGCGGATTTCAGCACGGTGAATGGGCGCTTGACGGTCCGTTTAACCTGGAAACTCCCGGCCGGAGCGGGACGGCCGACATGAAAACCCTGGACCTTGTCGATGCCGAATTCGCGCATGAGAGCCATCTGCTCGTCCGTTTCCACCCCTTCGACCAGGATTTTGTGGCCGCGGTTTCGGACCAGGGCGACAATGTCCTGGAGCATTGCCTTGCCGTTCGGGGTGGCGCAGTCGTGAAGGAAGGAGCGGTCGATCTTCACCGTATCGAAATCGATCAGGCGAAGCCACGAGAGGCCAGCGAAGCCGGTGCCGAAATCATCAAGCCAGATCTTGATCCCCAGCAGCTTCAGGTCGCTGATGCAGCGAAGAATGTCCGAATGCATCTCCATCTCCAGCCCCTCGGTGATCTCGAAGGCCAGCCTGTTGCCGGTGACGCCGGTCTCGCCCAGGATGGTCGCGACCGACGCCGCGAAGCCGGGCGTCTTGAGCTGGATCGGAGAGACGTTGACGCTGACCACGCGCACATGATCGTGCGCCAGGAGCTCGGCGCAAACAGTCCTGATGGCCCAGCGCCCGAGTTCCAGGATGGCGCCGGTTCGCTCCGCTACGGGAATGAACAGGCTCGGCGGAACCGATGTGCCGTCCAGCATTTTGAGGCGCATCAGGGCCTCCACCGCTTCCACCCGGTCCGTCGCGACATCCTGGATAGGTTGATAAACGAGTGAAACGAGATCCTGGCCGATCGCGATCTTCAGCAAAGCCGCAATGTTCTCGCTCTCGTCGCTGCTCTGGGGATCGGTTGGGTCGAACAGCCGGGCACAGTTTCGACCGCCTGCCTTTGCGAGATAGAGTGCGCGATCGGCCTCGTGGATGATCTTCTCCAGCTTGGCACCGGTCTGCGTCCTGGTGAATGCAGCGCCAACGCTTACCGTCACAACCGAGATACCGTCGCGCCGCAATTCGTGGGTAAGCGCCAGGTTCTCGACGGTGCGGCAAATGGCTTCCGCGATATCTATGATCTGATCCTTGTTCTCCATGCGGGCCAGGACGATGAATTCTTCACCGCCGTAGCGGCCGATCGAGCCATTGTATTCCCTGATCATATCCCGGAGGGCATTGGCGACATGGATAAGGCAACGGTCGCCTTCCTGGTGGCCGTAGCAGTCATTGAACTTCTTGAAGAAGTCCACGTCGATGAGCATCGCCACGAAACTGGTACCGACCCTTTGCCACTCCCCCCAGTAGTCCCTGAGCTTTTCATCGATCGCCCGTCGATTCTCCAGACCCGTAAGCGGATCGGTCCGCGACAGCCGCAGCAGGGCCTTGCCGCGTTCGGTGGCTTCCTTGTGCTGGATTTTGGCTTCCAGCGCGTTCAGGAAGACGTTGTAACGCTCCTCGTTCAGCTTCCAGTTCACATAGGACGTGAATGTGAAACATGAAACGTAGAAGGCGCCAAATACCATCTTGTATGTTACCGTGGCGGGCACAAAGTAATTCACGGCATACAAGACACACATGATGATGGTTGATGTCACGATCGATAGATTGAAACTGAATGTGAAGAATAGATTTGCACTCATCATGAAGATGGTGCCGAATACCATATAGTAGGCGACGCTTTCCTTGTCCGCGCTCATAAAGGCCGGGAACAACCAGCCGATATAGCCGAAAATGATGGCCCCGGCGCAAGTCACGTCGAGCCATTCCGTGGCCACTCCCCGGCGAAGTTGCGCCTCCAGGATCAACAGCGCGGTCACGCCGACGGCGAAGCGCGCCATGATCGTATAGGCCGCCACGTCCGGGATCAGCAGCAGATCCGTTGCCGAAAACAGGAGATAGATGGCCACGGCGATCCAAAGCCCAGGCCGGGCTTCCAGTCTTCGCTTCGCCTGGGCTTCCCTTCGGTAAAGGACGCGGAGCTCGTCGGGCCCCGGCTCGTAGCGGGCTTCGTACGGCTCTACATGCGCCATGTCGGCCAGTCTGGATGACACGCGTTCGCTCTCGACAAATCCTGGTTGAAGGGGATTTTGCGTTCCAAGTTCTTTTTTGGCTTCTGCCCCCACGCGGGCCAACTCCTTGGACGCGACGGCGACTGCGCACCTCGCACGACAATGCAACGGCGCGAAACAAATTTCGGTTAATTCAGGCCGTGAATCCAATGCGGTGGGTTTTAACGCGCGAACATGGTTGGCGGGAAATTAAGCATACCGTTAAAATGCGTTCGGGACGACATTGGCAAATCGAGCATTGTACGCAATAAGTTAACTGACTGTTAACTATGGAGTGCTCGAGTGCAAAGTGTCTTTGATGGCAAAAGCCTGATTACTGCCGAGATGATTGCCGGCAGTTTTCCAAGAAAGCCCGAGCATCACGGCGAGGCGTTCGAAACCGCCCGCGCGGAACTCGCGCTCATTCTCCACGCGACACACCAGCAGGTCGAGGAAGAGAAAGACCCTGCCGAGATCGTTCGTCGCCTGCTGTCCTATCTCAACGCCCTGCGGGCCAAGGTTCACCCCGACGTTTGGCAGTCGTTGATCCCGGTGGCGCAGAACCATCCGATCCTTGACTACTTTCTCCAGGACCCGCTCACCCGGTGGTCATTCACCAAGCCCAGGGGCTATTCCGGCGACGCGCAGTTGCTTGACTACATCTATTGTGATCCGCACGTGGCCGAAAGCGTGGCGAGCGCCTCGGACACAGGGAAGGCACTCTACAGCCATACCAAGGACGTACCGTCCTGCGTGGCGGCGCGGGAACGGCGCGATCTCTTGACCCGGTATGTCGACGAGACGGCGGACAAGAGCGGACCGCAAGCCGAGGTCCTGGCGATCGCCGCCGGTCATTTGCGCGAGGCCAATCGTTCGACCGCCTTGGCTGAGGGCCGCCTCAAGCGTTGGGTTGCGCTCGATCAGGATCCCCAGAGCGTTGGATTGATCGCGCGAGACTTCCAGGGCACCGCGGTCGAGGCCGTCGACGGCTCGGTGCGGACCGTGCTCACCAGGGGCCACAAGCTGGGCAAGTTCGACCTCATCTACGCCTCCGGCCTTTACGACTACCTCCAGCACAACGTCGCCGTGAAACTCACGAAGACTTGCCTGCAGATGCTGAAGCCGAACGGCAGGTTCCTTTTTGCCAACTACGCCGAGGGCAATCCCGACGCCGGCTATAGGGAAACGTTCATGGACTGGGTGTTGCTGCTGCGCTCCGAGGCCGACATGTGGAACATCATCAATGCCAGCGTCGACCGCAACACCGTCGAGGCGCAGGTGTTCTTTGGCGAAAACCGCAACGTGCTGTATGGCGTCATCGAAAAGCGCGGATAGGGCAATTCCAGGAAAAATGTGCAGCGGTTTTCCCGGAGAAAGTGCGTAGCGCCTTCCCGGGCAATTGCCTAAGATAAAGAACTGGAGCGAGTCGGCGATCCTATCGACGCTGAACGCTCCAGTGACAACCTTGGACCGGCGCCAGCGTGAAGCCTCGAGCGCTTTCGGCCGGGCGAGGCGTCCCGTCCCGGACCATTGCCTTTGGATGACTGCCTTTGGCTTGCACCTCCGGCCGCCTTCCGCTATAGAGCCGCCACCCGCGTAGACACCCTTGGAGGCAACGCGGCGGAAGGCCGCCTCACCCGGCGGCTTTCGACGTTTACGGTCAAGGCCGATTGCCAACCGCAAACGCTCCAGAACAACGCGAAAGGAAGTGCCATGAGCCACGATACTTACGAGCTCAAGGCCGAAGCGCGCGAACAGGTCGGTAAGGGGTCCGCCCGTGCAGTTCGCCGCAACGGTAAAGTGCCTGCAGTAATTTACGGTGACAAGCAGCCTCCCCTGGCGATCGCTCTCACCTACAAGGACATCTACTACAAGATCCACGGCGGCGGGTTCCTGACCACGATCGCCACGATCGATGTCGACGGCAAGAAGATCCAGGTCCTGCCGAAGGACTTCCAGCTCGACCCGGTCAAGGATTTCCCTGTCCACGTCGACTTCCTGCGCATCGGCAAGGACACCGAGGTCAATGTCGACGTGCCTGTCCACTTCATCAACGAGGACAAGTCGCCCGGCATCAAGCGCGGCGGCGTGCTCAACATCGTGCGTCACGAGGTCGAGTTCCACTGCCCGGCCAATGCGATCCCGGAATTCATTACCGTCGATCTCACCGGCGCCGACATCGGCGATTCGATCCATATCTCGTCGGTCAAGCTGCCGGCCGGCGTCAAGCCCGTCATCTCCGACCGCGACTTCACCATCGCGACCGTCGCCGGTTCGTCGGCGATGAAGCCGGAGACGGAAGAGACGGTCGAGGCTGTACCTGAGGCGGCTCCCGCCGCCGAAGAGAAGTAACTTTTTCACGCCCGGAGCTGACGATGCCGCTTGTCTTTGCAGGCCTCGGCAATCCGGGCGCGAAATATGCCGCCAACCGGCACAATGTCGGCTTCATGGCGGTGGACGCGATCGCCCGCCGCCACTCCTTTTCGCCCTGGTCTAAGAAATTCCAGGGATCGATCGCCGAGGGCACGCTCGGCGGTGAAAAGATCATCCTGATCAAGCCGCAGACCTTCATGAACCTGTCCGGCCAGTCGGTCGGTGAAGCGCTGCGCTTCTACAAGCTCGGCCCCGGGGCGCTGACCGTCTTCTACGACGAGATCGACCTTGCCGAAGGTAAGCTGCGCATCAAGACCGGCGGCGGCGCCGGCGGCCACAACGGCATCCGCTCGATCGACGGCCATGTCGGCAACGCGTATCGGCGTGTGCGCATCGGTATCGGCCATCCCGGCGTCAAGGAGATGGTGCAGCATCATGTACTCGGCGATTTCGGCAAGACCGACCGCGACTGGCTGGACCCGCTGCTCGACGCGGTCGCCGACAACGCGGCGATGATCGTCAAGGGCGACGAATCCGGCTTCATGAACAAGGCCGCCCTCGCCGTTCAGGGCAACGCCGGCGTGGAACCGGAAAAGCCGGCGCCCAAGCAGCAAAGCCACATCCGACAGGCACGGCCGCAACAGGCGCCCGCCAAGCTGCCGGAGAGCGGCCCGATGGCCGCCATGCTGAAGAAGCTGTTCGGCAACAAGGACTGAGCTCGGGTCCATACGGCGTTACAGGGCTTGACGTTCATCACCCCTATCGCCCATAGCCCTCACCAAATCTCAAATTCCCGATAGGACCGGACAAAATGGGTTTCAAATGCGGCATCGTTGGCTTGCCCAATGTCGGCAAGTCGACGCTTTTCAACGCGCTGACGAGGACGGCCGCCGCGCAGGCCGCCAACTACCCGTTCTGCACCATCGAACCGAACACCGGCGAGGTGGCGGTGCCCGATCCGCGTCTGCAGAAGATCGCCGCGATCGGCAAGTCGAAGGAGATCATCCCAACCCGCATCTCCTTTGTCGACATCGCCGGCCTGGTGCGCGGCGCCTCGAAGGGCGAAGGCCTGGGCAACCAGTTCCTCGCCAACATCCGCGAGGTCGATGCCATCGTGCATGTGCTGCGCTGCTTCGAGGATGACGACATCACCCATGTCGAGGGCCGCATCGACCCGGTCGCCGACGCCGAGACGGTCGAGACCGAACTGATGCTCGCCGACCTCGAGAGCCTCGAACGCCGCATCGCGCAATTCCGCAAGCGCGCGTCCGGCAAGGACAAGGAAGCCTTGACCGTGCTGCCGATGATGGAGGCAGCGCTTGAGCTTCTGCAGGCAGGCAAGCCGACCCGCATCCTGCTCGACGGCATCTCGGCGGAAGACCTGCGCATTCTGCAAGGCTTGAACCTTCTGACCTCACATCCCGTGCTCTACGTCTGCAACGTCGCCGAGGCTGACGCGGCCACCGGCAACGAGCACACCAGGGCCGTGGAGCAGATGGCCGCCGCGCAGGGCGCACGCACCGTCGTTATTTCGGCCGCGATCGAAGCCGAGGTTGCGCAGCTCTCCGACGAGGAAGAGATGGAATTCCTGTCCTCGCTCGGCCTCGACGAGCCCGGCCTGAACAAGGTGATCCGCGCCGGCTACGAATTGTTGCAGCTCATCACCTATTTCACCGTCGGGCCGAAGGAGACGCGCGCCTGGACTGTGCACAAGGGCGCCAAGGCGCCGCAGGCCGCCGGCGTCATCCACACCGATTTCGAGCGCGGCTTCATCCGCGCCCAGACCATCGCCTACAATGATTTCGTCACGCTGGGCGGCGAAGTAGCGGCCAAGGAAGCCGGCAAGGCGCGCGACGAAGGCAAGGAGTATGTCGTCCAGGACGGCGACATCATGCTGTTCAAGTTTAATACGTGATCCTTCGGTCATCTCCGCAGGGACCACAGGCCAGAGTGTGAACAGACCAGGCCGGGTCGCATTCCCGACAGGGTAAGGCCGTGCACGGGCTGCCCTCGCTAGGCCTTTCCGCTATTGGCTCAGTGAACGCGGAAGGGGACCATATGAAAAGGACCATCCCGACCCTGATCGGTTTCTCGGCCATTCTGACCTGGTCGTTCCTCGCGCTGCTTTCGACCGCCGCGGGGCCGATCCCGCCCTTTCAATTGGCGGCAATGACGTTTCTGCTGGGAGGCTCAGTCGGGGCGGCCAGCTGGATTGTCCGCCCGTCGGCGCTCAAGTCGCTGCGGCAGCCATGGCAGGTCTGGGCAATCGGCACGGCAGGGCTGTGCATCTATCACTGCGCGTACTTTTTCGCCATCCAGTCCGCCCCGCCGGTCGAGGTGAGCCTGATTGCTTATCTCTGGCCATTGCTGATCGTCGTCTTCGCCGCTTTCCTGCCGGGAGAGCGGCTGAGGTCTCACCACATAGCCGGTGTGATGCTCGGCCTGGCGGGTGCCATCGTCGTCATCACCAAAGGCGGCAGCGTGGGCCTTGCTGACGGCGTGAAGCCGGGCCACGTCATTGCCCTGTTCTGCGCCTTCGTCTGGTCCGGTTATTCCGTCCTGTCGCGCCGTTTCGGCCAGGTGCCGACCGATGTGGTGGCGGTGTACTGCCTGATCACCGCGGCCGTCGCCTTCACTCTCCATCTCGCGCTCGAGATCACTGTCTGGCCGCAGACAATGACGCAATGGAGCGCTATCGTCATTCTAGGCGTGATACCGCTCGGCGCCGGCTTCTACGCATGGGACTATGGCTGCAAGCATGGAGACATCATGATCCTGGGCGCGCTTTCCTATGCCGCGCCGCTGTTCTCGGTGATCGTGCTGCTGCTGGCCGGATTCGGTATCTTTCACTGGTCTGTTGCGCTCGCTTGCGTCCTGATCACGGTCGGCGCGGTGATCGCTGCCAAGGACATGTTGCTGAAGGTGCAAAAACAATCTCTTACCGAGGAACCATCGCGCGCATAGGGCCAGATCTGCGACTGCGACGTGGCTACTGCCCGGCCACCGTCCTTCCGCTCACCCACACCGTGGCGATGTTGGCGCGTGCCGCGTTGAGCACGATCTTCTGGAAGACATCGTCGAGCGTGTCGTCCGCCGGGATGATGTGGATGTTCGAGGCCTTCGCCGTCGTGTCGATCAGCAGCGCGTCGAATTCATGGCCGACGCGAAAGCTGCCCGTCGGCAGGTCGAGCGCTTCGGCACCGCCGGCGGTGGCCAGCCAGAACGCCTCCTGATGCGTGATCGGCGCGCCGGGCGCGCCGCGCTGCGCTGCGTCCATGCCGGCATGGACGCCGCTCTGCAGGGTCCTCGAGGCTGACAGCGCATGCCGGCAGCCGTCGAAGAGCGACGGGCTGTAGCCGCCGGAAATGTCCGTCCCGAGCCCGACATGCATGTGCCGGTCAAGCGCGTCGCGCAGCGGAAACACCGCATTGGCGAAATAGAAGTTGGACAGCGGGCAATGCGCAACCCCAGCCCCCTTCCCCTTGATGAGGTCCATATCCCGCCCGTCGATGAAGTTCGAATGCGCCAGGATGGTGTGGCGCGTCAGCAGGCCGAAACCGTCGAGGCTCGCCGCGTCGGTGCAGCCAAAGCGCGTCTCGACGAATTGCCTTGCCCAATCGCTCTCCGAGCAATGTGTCTGCACGTGGCAGCTAAATTCCGTTGCGAGTTCGCCCAGGCCTTGCAGCGCCGCATCCGTGCAGCTTGGGATGAAGCGCGGCGTGATCACCGGCCGGACCAGCGGTCTTTCGCCGGTATCCAAGGATCTGACCGCCTCGATGAAGCGTCTGGTGTCGGAAATGGCGCTTGCCGCGTCGGCATCGCGATAGAAACACGGGCACTGCTCGGGATCGTCCATCGCCACCTTGCCGACCAAAGCGCGCTGGCCCTTTTCGAGGCATATCTCGGCAAGCGCCAAGCTGGCCTCGACATGGACGGTGGCAAAATAGAGCGCCGTGGTGGTGCCGTTGGCGAGAAGATTGTCGATCAGGTCGGCATAGACCTCGCGGGCGTAGCCGGTGTCGGCATAGCGCGCCTCGAGCGGAAACGTATATTTTTGCAGCCAGACCTCGAGCGGCACGTCCAGTGCCTTGCCCATTTGGGGCCATTGCGGCGCGTGGATGTGCAGGTCGATCAGGCCGGGCAGCAGGAACTGGCCTTCGCCGAGCTCCACTAGGCTGCCCGCCTGGCGGGCATCGGTCTTCCTCGCCGCGTATTCGGGATGGCCGGGTGCGAGAATCTCCGCGATCCGTCCCTGTGCATCGATGCTGAACAGATGGTCCTCCAGCACCTCCAGCCGGCCGCGCTCCGGCGTGTGGAAGGCGGTGCCAAGCAGCGTGAAGGCCTCTCTTGTCATGGATCGCTCCGGTTGCGCTGGCGCGTGTGGCCGTTATTGCATGCGCGCAAGAAAACAGTTGGCAAACCTTTGCGCCGCTGTCCTTTGGCGCCGACTGATCCCATGATCGGCCGGGAAATTCCAGAGGGGACATCATGGAACGCACTGCACCGGAAATCACTTTGATTGCTCAGCCGGACGATCCGGTGCCACTGGGCAAGGCCGCCCTGCTCGGCCTCCAGCACGTGCTGGCGATGGATGTTTACATCGTGCCGTTCATCATCGCATCGGTCCTGGCCTTCAGCGCGGGCGATGCCGGCGCCTTCATCCAGTCGGCCTTCGTCGCGGCGGGCATCGCCACCCTGATCCAGTCGCAGCTTCTGATGCGCCTGCCGGTGGTGCAGGGGCCGTCTTTTGTGCCGATCGGCGCGGTGCTGGCTATCGCCTTCGGCGCCGGCGGCGGCATTGCCGGTCTTTCCGCGGTGATCGGAGCGCTCATTCCCGGCGCCATACTGGTCATGCTGCTCGGTTCGCCCACGGGAATCTTCCATCGCTTGGTGGACCGCTTTGTTCCGCCCATCGTCGGCGGCGCCATCATCATCGTCGTCGGCATCGCGCTGATGCCGGTCGCACTCCGCGAAAGCGTGTTCGCGGTCCACGGCACGGCCACCGTCGGCGGCAATATCATCCTTGCCTTTGTTGCGGCGGCGGTGCTCGTCGGCTGCATGCTGACCGGCATGGCACTCGGCGCAAAGGGCGCCTGGCTGCGCCTGCTCTCCGTAATCATCGCACTTGTGGCCGGCTGCGTGGCCGCCGCCTCCATGAGCCAACTCAACATGGGAGCGGTCTCCGAGGCGACCTGGTTTTCGATGCCGCGCATCGCCTTCCTCAATCTTGACGTGACGTTCTCGCTCTCGGCGACGCTCACGATGCTCATCGTCTATATCGTGGTCCTCGCCGAAACCACCGGCACCTGGTTCGCGGTCGGCGCCGTCATCGACAAGCCCCTGTCGAACGAACAGCTCGACAGGGGCGCCACCGGCGAAGGCCTCGGCTGCCTGGTCAGCGCACTGCTTTGCAGCACGCCGGTCACCGGCTATTCGTCGAATGCCGGCATCATCGCCATCACCGGTATCGCCAGCCGCGCCGCCTTCGCCGCGGCAGGCATCTTCCTGATCCTGTTCGGACTGATCGGCAAACTGTCGGCGGTGATCGCCTCGATCCCGGGCCCGGTCATCGGCGGCGTGTTCGGCGTGCTCTGCGTCGTCATCGCCATGAACGGGTTCCGCGTCGTGCGCGGCACGCCGCTGACGGAAAGGAACATGCTGGTCGTCGGCCTGCCGATCCTGATGGCCCTGTTTGCTACGCTTGCGCCGCCGGATTTCGTCAAGACGCTTCCCGATATCGTGCAGTACATTCTGGGCTCGTCCATCGCCTTTGGCGCCGTCTGGGCCATCGTGCTGCACCAGATCCTGCCGAGCGCCCGATAGGGGCATTCGCAGGCCGGCCCCCGCGGGTCCGGCCTGCTCTCCTCGATAAGCCCGAAGCGCGGTCGATGACCCGACCCGTCGAAGCTTTCATGCTGCCGGCTGCTCGACGAATTTTTCTGAGCGCCCCTGGTGTCGGCCCCAAGTCCGGCTTGTCTTGATTTTGTCATGCCGCAAGTCTAAGCGGCGGGCACAGGCTCGGCGCACGAAGGCTAGTGCGATCCGATACGACGCAGCAATCCGAACGCGCTTTCCGGCAAGGAGATCTGGCGATGATCAAGGCTTTCGTCGTGGACAATGATCGCCTGCGTCTCACGGACGATCTCCTGGCCAATGGCGACAAGGTCGTCTGGGCCGATCTCTTCAATCCGACCAAGGACGAAGAGGCTACAATCGAGAATTGGCTCGGCATCGCCATTCCGACCCGCGAGGAGATGGAGGAGATCGAGATTTCCAGCCGCCTCTATATCGAGGACGGCGCCTACTTCATGACCGCCACCTTGCCCGCCCAGACCGACGTCGACGATCCCCTGATCTCGCCGGTCACCTTCGCGCTCGCCGGCAATAGGCTGGTCACCGTGCGCTATCACGAACCGAAAGCGTTCAAGACCTTCCCTTTGCGCGCCGAGAAGGTGGCGACTGGCTGCACCAGCGGCGACACCATCCTGATCGGCCTGCTAGAAGCGATCGTCGACCGGCTCGCCGACATCCTCGAGCGCGCCGGCCGCGACGTCGAAGCGATCTCGCGCGACATTTTCGAGGCGCGATCGACCAAGGTGTCGAAGCGCAACCGTGATTTCCAGGAACTCTTGAAGGGCATCGGCCGCAAGGAGGACATCGCTTCCTCCGTGCGCGACAGCCTGATCTCCTTGCAGCGGCTGGCCGGCTTCCTCGCCCATGTCGCGACCCAGGCCAAGATGAGCAAGGACGTCCGCGCCCGCATCAAGACCTTGTCGCGCGACGTGCTTTCTCTTGCCGACCACGCCACCTTCCTGTCGCAGAAGATCTCCTTCCTGCTCGACGCCACGCTCGGCATGATCTCGATCGAGCAGAACGCCATCATCAAGATCTTCTCGGTCGCCGCCGTCATCTTCCTGCCGCCAACGCTGGTCGCCTCGATCTACGGCATGAATTTCGACGTTATCCCCGAGCTCAAATGGGAGCTCGGCTATCCGTTCGCGATCGCCATGATGGTTCTGTCGGCGATCCTGCCCTTCTGGTATTTCCGCCGCCGCGGCTGGTTATGACGCAACGGCCGGCCGGGCGCCCGCGGCTGGCTCACCAGAAAGGGCTTGACCAAACGCCGTCCGGCCTGCATCCGGGTTGCCGATCCATGTGGATCGCGCGTTCGGCAACCGGATTCCACGCCATGACTGGAAAGACATGGGCCTATGAGGACTTCGTCGAAGGAGCCTCGTTCGACCTCGGCACCAAACAGGTGAGCGCGGCCGAGATCATCGAGTTCGCCAGCGAATTCGATGCCCAGCCGATGCATCTCGACGAGGAGGCCGGCAAGGCAAGCATCCTGGGCGGCCTCTCGGCCTCGGGCTGGCATACCTGCGCCATGTTCATGCGCATGCTATGCGATGCCTTCCTGCTGGACTCGACCTGCCAGGGCGCGCCCGGCGTCGATCAGGTCAAATGGAAGAAGCCGGTGCTGGCCGGCGACACGCTCAAGGGCAGCCTCGTCGTCCTGGCCAAGCGTCCTTCGAAATCGAAGCCGCAGCTCGGCTTCGTGACCATGCGCAGCGAGCTGGTCAACCAACGCGGCGAAAGCGTCTTCGAGCTCGAGAATTCCGTCATGTTCCTCACGCGCAATGCCGCGGGGAGCCTTGCATGATGCTCGACGAATTCTTCCGCGTCGGCACCACCGTCACGCTGGGCTCTCATACGTTCGAAGCCGAGGCGATCAAGGCCTTCGCCCGCAAATACGACCCCCAGGTCTTCCACGTCGATGAGGATGCCGCGAAGAAGAGCGTGCTGGGCGGGCTGTGTGCGTCCGGCTGGCATACCGCCGCCACCTGGATGAAACTCAACCTCGAAACCCGCATGGACGCCGAGTGGAGCGGCCCTGGCCCGACGCCCGAATTTGGCCCCTCGCCCGGCTTCAAGAACCTGAAATGGCTGAAGCCGGTCTATGCCGGGCAGACCGTGACCTTCACCCGCACCGCCCTTTCCCACCGCCCGATCGCCTCACGTCCGGGCTGGCGGGTGCTGACCTTGCGCTCGGAAGCCTTCGATTCGACCGGCGACAAGGTACTGGAGTTCGAAAGCGCCGTGCTGGTCAAGGTGGAGTAATGGCGCCTCTTCCTTCTCCCAGGGAGAGAAGGAAGAACTGCTCTCTCAATGCCCCTCGAACCCGATCAGCGTCCGCACTGGCACGCCGAGCGCTTCCAGCTTGGCGCGGCCGCCGAGATCCGGCAGGTCGATGACGAAGCAGGCGGCAAGGATATCGGCGCCGATCTGGCGCAGGAGATTCACCGCCGCCTCCGCCGTGCCGCCGGTGGCGATCAGATCGTCGACCAGGATCACTTTCTCGCCCGGCGACACGCCGTCCTTGTGCATCTCCATCTCGTCCAGCCCGTATTCCAGGCTGTAGGCGACGCGCACTGTCTCATAAGGCAGCTTGCCTTTCTTGCGGATCGGTACGAAACCGGCGGAGAGCTGATGGGCGACGGCGCCGCCGAGGATGAAGCCGCGCGCTTCGATGCCGGCGATCTTGTCGATCTTCTCGCCGGCATAGGGATGCACCAGCTCATCGATGGCGCGGCGGAAAGCGCGCGCGTTGCCAAGCAGCGTGGTGATGTCGCGGAACAATATGCCGGGCTTGGGATAGTCCGGAATGGTGCGGATGGCCGCCAGCAGCGTGTCTTCGAGCGAAGGTTTCATGAGGCGGCTCCGGGTGGTCCAGTTTCGGCGGAAAGGCGTGAAATGGCGCAGCGCCAAATCCTAACCCGGCGCGACCGACAACGGCTAGCGCGATGTGGCGGCCGAGACAAGCGCATCCGGCGAAAGGAGCATATACGTCCAAAGGCTTGCCTCTGCCGGCGCTGCGATCTTTCGCATCGAAGCAATGGCCATCACCGAAAACGCAAATTCTGGCGGGTCAACTGTTCGATCGAGCTGCACCCCATCAGCTTCATGCCGCGTTCGATCTCGATGCGCATCTGTTCGAGTGCGCGTTCGACGCCAGGCTGGCCCGCCGCCGCCAGCGGAAACAGATAGTAGCGTCCGACGCCGACGGCCTTGGCGCCGAGCGACAGCGCCTTTAGCACATGCGTGCCGCGCTGCACGCCGCCATCCATGAGGACGTCGATCTGGTCGCCGACCGCATCGACGATCTCGGCGAGCTGGTCGAAAGCCGCGCGCGAACCGTCCAGTTGCCGGCCGCCATGGTTCGACAGCACGATGCCCTTGCAGCCGATCTCGACGGCGCGTCTGGCATCCTCCACCGACATGACGCCCTTGAGGCAGAACGGTCCCGGCCAAAGCCTCACCATCTCGGCGACGTCGTCCCACGTCATCGACGGATCGAGCATTTCGGTGAAGTAGCGGCTGATCGACATCGTGCCGCCGCCCATGTCGATATGCTCGTCCAGCTGCGGCAGCTTGAACGCCTCATGCGTGAAATAGTTGATCGCCCAGGCAGGCTTCATCGCGAACTGCGCCATTCCCGCCAGGTTGAGCTTGAAGGGAATCGCAAAACCGGTGCGCTTGTCGCGCTCGCGGTTTCCCCCGGTGATGCTGTCGACGGTCAGCATCATCACTTCGACGCCGATCTCCCGTGCCCGCTGCATCATCGCCCGGTTGAGGCCGCGATCGCGATGGAAGTAGAACTGATAGACCTGCGGGCCGCTGCTGATTTTTCGGACTTCCTCGAGGCTGACCGTGCCGAGCGAGGAAACTCCGAACATGGTGCCGTATTTTGCAGCGGCCCTGGCGACCGCCCGTTCGCCCTGATGGTGGAACAGCCGCTGGAGAGCGGTCGGCGAACAGTAGAACGGCATCGCCAGCTTCTGGCCCATGACGGTCACCGACATGTCGATCTCGTTCACCCCGCGCAGCACGTTGGGAACGAGATCGCAGGTTTCGAAGCTCTCGGTGTTGCGGCGATAGGTGATCTCGTCGTCCGCCGCGCCGTCGATGTAGTTGAAGATCGGCCCCGGCAGCCGCCGCTGCGCCATGCGGCGGAAATCGGAGAAGTTGTGGCAGTCGCTGAGCCGCATCATGGAACCCCAAACGCCCTATAGGCGGCAAAGCTTTCGCCGCCGTCGGGGCGTCGAATAGCAATCGCCTGCCGCGCTGCCAACCGGCTTGTTCGACAACAAAGCGATCACCTCACGCGCCAGCCTCTTCGGCAAGCAAAAAGGGCGCTTCGCGGGCGCCCTTTCTTCAATCTCCGGCCGCGCGGCTTAGTGCGCGACTGCTTCCCAAACCTTGCGCTTGGTCATGTAGACCAGTGCGCCGAACAGGAGCAGGAACACCAGCACCCGGAAGCCGGTTTTCTTGCGGGCTTCCATATGCGGCTCAGCCGCCCACGCCAGGAAAGCGGCGACGTCGCGGGAGTACTGGTCGACGGTCTGCGGCGCGCCGTCGTCATAAGTCACCTGGCCGTCGGAAAGCGGCTTGGGCATCTTCAGCGACACGCCGGACATGAAGTACGGATTGTAGTGCGTGCCTTCCGGGATGACCATTCCAGCCGGAGGCGTCTGGTCGTAGCCGGTCAGCAGCGAGTGGATGTAGTCAGGGCCGCCGGCATCATACTGGGTGAAGATGTCGAAGACGAACTGCGGAAAGCCGCGCTCCACGCCCCGCGCCTTGGCCAGCAGCGACATGTCGGGCGGGGCTGCGCCGCCATTCGAGGCTGCCGCGGCTTCCTCATTGGCGAACGGCGCCGGGAAATGGTCCGACGGCTTGCCGGGACGGTCGAACATGTCGCCGGCGTCGTTGGGGCCGTCATGGATGGTGTACTCGGCCGCCAGCGTCTTGATCTGTGCGTCGGAATAGCCGAGGTCCGAAAGCGTGCGGAATGCCACCAGGTTCATCGAATGGCAGGCCGAGCAGACTTCCTTGTAGACCTTGAGGCCGCGCTGCAGCTGCGCCTTGTCATAGGTGCCGAACGGGCCGGTGAAGCTCCAGTCCATTTCCTTCGGTTCGTTGATCGGGAAATGCGTCGGCGCCGCCGCGTTATGCGCCTCTTCGGCCGCGGTCGCCCAGGTGCCCGTAGCCCCAAGGCCGGCGGCCACAAGGCCGATCAGCGCAAGCGAGGTGAGAATCTTTTTCATGCCAAATCCCCTTAGATTCTCTACCGCTCAGCCCTTGGTCTCAGGTGCGGCCGTGGCGCCCGCCGGATGCCCGCTGCCGCCCTTGTTCTTCTCGAGCACCGCCTCGGTGATCGAGTTCGGCAGCCTGCGTGGCGTCTCGATCAGGCCGAGCACCGGCATGATGATCAGGAAGAAGGCGAAGTAGAACAGCGTCGCCATCTGCGCCATGAACACGTAGCTGCCTTCCGCCGGCTGCGAGCCCAGCCAGCCAAGCAGGATGGCATCGGCCACGAACAGCCAGAAGAACAGCTTGTACCAGGGCCGGTAGACCGCCGAGCGCACCTTGGAGGTGTCTAGCCACGGCACCAGGAACAGCATGGCGATGGCGCCGAACATGCACAGCACGCCGCCGAGCTTGGAGTTGATCGGCCCGATGTTGAAGGTAATGGCGCGCAGGATCGCGTAGAACGGCAGGAAGTACCATTCCGGAACGATGTGGGCCGGCGTCTTCAGCGGGTTGGCGACCGTGTAGTTGTCGGGGTGGCCGAGATAGTTCGGCAGGTAGAAGACGAAATAGGCGAAGAAGAACAGGAACACGATCATGCCGAACGCGTCCTTGATGGTCGCGTAAGGGGTGAAGGCGACGGTGTCGGTCTTCGACTTCACCTCGATGCCGGTCGGGTTCGACTGGCCCACGACATGCAGCGCCCAGATGTGCAGCACGACCACGCCGGCGATCATGAACGGCAGCAGGTAATGCAGCGCGAAGAAGCGATTGAGGGTCGGATTGTCGACCGCGAAACCGCCGAGCAAAAGCTGCTGGATCCAGTCGCCGACCAGTGGAATGGCGCTGAAGAAGCCGGTGATGACGGTGGCGCCCCAGAAACTCATCTGGCCCCACGGCAGCACGTAGCCCATGAAGCCGGTCGCCATCATCAGGAGGTAGATGATGCAGCCGAGGATCCACAGCAGCTCGCGCGGCGCCTTGTAGGAGCCGTAATAGAGGCCGCGGAAGATATGGATGTAGACCGCGACGAAGAAGAACGACGCGCCGTTGGCATGCATGTAGCGCAGCAGCCAGCCGGAATTCACGTCGCGCATGATCTTTTCGACCGAATCGAAAGCCAGATTGGTGTCGGACGTGTAGTGCATGGCCAGCACGATGCCGGTCAGGATCTGCGCCACCAGCATGATCGACAGGATGCCGCCGAAGGTCCAGGCATAGTTGAGGTTGCGCGGCACCGGATAGGCCACGAAGCTGTCATAGATCAGCCGCGGCAGAGGCATGCGCGCATCGAACCAGCGCTCGATACCGGTCTTGGGCGTATAGGTCGAGTGTCCCTCGCTCATCGAAATATCCCCTGCCTCAACCGATAAGGATCTTGGTATCGGAAATGAACTTGAATACCGGCACAGCCATGTTCTCGGGCGCCGGGCCTTTGCGGATGCGGCCGGCGGTGTCGTATTGCGAACCGTGGCAAGGGCAGAACCAGCCGCCGAAATCGCCTTCCTGGCCCAGCGGAATGCAGCCCAGATGCGTGCAGACCTGAACCATCACCATCCAGGCTTCCTTGCCGGGCGTGGTGCGGTTGGCGTCGGTCGCCGGCGCGTCGGCCGGCAGGTTGGCGTTGCGGGCGATCGGATCCTTGAGATCGGCGAGATTGACGGCCTCGCCGTCCTTCATCTCCTTTTCGGTGCGGTTGCGCACCACCACCGGCTTGCCGCGCCACTTGACGATCAGCGACATGCCCGGCGTCAGCGAGGAGACGTCGACCTCGACCGAGGCGAGCGCCAGCGTCGAGGCATCGGGGCGCATCTGGTCGATGAACGGCCACGCGACGGCGCCCGCGCCGACCACGGCGGCCATGCCGGTGGCGACGTAGAGAAAATCTCGACGGTTGGGATCCTGGGTGTCGGTTGCGCTCACGGGTGCCTGATCCTTTCGCCTCTTCCGTGCCGGTGGGCGAGCCTTGTTCCCCGCTCATTCACGCCAACCCGACAGCGCATGGCGAACAGGCTAGCGAATTCCTCCGGCATTTGGACTTCGGTTTATGCGTGAAGCCCGTTTTTGTCCAGACGGGTGAAGGCACAAGGGCAGATTGTCGCGGGGACGAAATCCGGCACCGCGCGACAAGGCGGCGGATGACCGTGAAACACCGCCAAACAGCCGGGAAACAGTAGCGAATCCGGGGGCCAGCCTCGCCTCGACACCTGGCTCCGGGGGGCCTATCCTGCCCCCATGGCGCATGTCATAGACCGCGAGGAATGGGCTGTTCGCCCCGACCGCTGGAAGGGCGAGTTGCAATGTGCCCCCTACGGTTCCAACTCCTGCCTGATCTTCAACTACCTGCCGGAGACCGGCGGCGGACCGCGCCTGCATTCCCATCCCTACGCCGAGATCTTCATCATCCGCCAGGGCATCGGCCTGTTCACGGTCGGCGATGAGGAGATCGAGGCCTCCGCCGGCCAGATCGTCATCGTGCCGCCCGGCACGCCGCACAAATTCACCAATCTCGGCCCCGGCCCGCTGGAGACGACCGACATCCACGAGAACGGCACTTTCATTACCCAGTGGCTGGAGTGATCCAGGACCAGGTGATTCCTGGAAAAGCGCAATTCCTGGAAAAGTATGAAACGGTTTCCGTCCGCAAACGGGTCAAACAATCCAGCCCTGTCGGTCTTCCGATCGCCGCCTAGATCTATGGCATAGGCAGCCGGCAGGGTCAGGACATGCAAACCTCGAACATCGAAATCGAAGGGCTTAGCATAGCGATCCGCGAGGCGGGCCCGGCTGAAGCGCCTGCATTCCTGCTGCTGCACGGCTGGCCGCAAAGCTCCTATGCGTTCGAAGGGGTGATCGGCCGGCTGGCTGCCGAGTACCGTGTCGTCGCACCTGACCTGCCCTGCATCGGCGGCTCGCAAGGCATGCCTGAGGCCGGCGACAAGAGAACTCTGGCGAGGCTGATGAGAGGCGTTGCCGAGGCCTGCGGGCTGCGGCACCTCTTGGCGGCCGGTCATGATGTCGGCGGCCAGATCGTGTTCGCCCTGCTGCGCGACTATCCCGAGATCCTTTCCGGCGCGGCGATCATGGATGTCGCTGTTCCGGGTGTCGCGCCATGGGAAGAGGTCATTCGCAATCCGCGGATCTGGCACTTTGCCTTCCATGCCGTCCCGGCGCTGCCGGAAACGCTGGTGAGCGGCCACCAAAGCACCTATTTCGACTTCTTCTTCAATGTGCTTTCGAAGGATCGGACATCGATCCCGGCGCAGGCCAGGGAAATCTATGCGAGAGCCTATTCCCGGCCTGAAAGCCTCCAGGCCGGTTTCGATTGGTATCGCGCCTTCCCCGAAGATGCCAAAGCCAATGCTGCACGGCCCGCGACGCCAACAGCGATTCCGGTGCTGTATCTCAGGGGCTCGGCCGAGTCCGGCGACATCGGCGACTATGTCGAGGGCCTTAGGGCCGCCGGGCTGTCGAATGTCGAGGGCGACATCATTGCCGACAGCGGGCACTTCGTCGCCGATGAGAACCCCGAAGCGCTCGCCAGCCGCCTGGCGAGATTCCACAGGGAGATCGGCGCGGCAAGCGCCAACCCTACATGGCGCCGAGCCTGACCAGCACCGCCGTCGGGATGTTGTATTCGCGGATGACGGCATCGTGCTTTCGAAGGCCGCACAGTTCGCGCTGAATGAAATAGCCATGCACCGCCACCGCCGCCTCCTTGAGCAGCCTGGGACGCAACTGCTCGTCGCCATTGTTGCGCAGCCGGGCCAGCGTTTCTTCGACGCGCTGTCCGGCGCGGCCGAGCGCCGCCGCCTTCTCGGCAAGGACTTCATGGCCGAGCGCGTCGAAGGCGGCTTCGGCGGCCGAGGCACTGGTCAGACGGGACGGCGGGCGCAAGGACATTTTCAACCTCCTTTCGCGAAAATCATCCGGTGCGTGACGAATTCTTCGCCCGCCACCGGCGCGAAGCCAAGCCGCTCATAGAAGCCGAAGGCGTCCTGCGGCGCACGGGTGTTGAGCACCGCGAAATGGTGACGAGCCCTGTCGACAACGGTCTCGCCCAGCATCCGGCCAAGGCCCGTGCGCCGATGGCGCGCGCCAACGAACAAATGCCGGACCCGGCCATGGTCCCTGCCCTCGAAATAAGGATCGATGTTCAGCCCGCACATGCCGGCGAGTTCTCCGCCGTGCCAGGCTCCGAACAGTGCCTCGCCTCTTTTCAGGAACTTGTTGCGGCCGCTTGCCCAGCCGTCGCGAAGCCGCACCAGCATCCAGTAGCCCTCCCGCCGGCTCTCTTCCATCAGCGTATCGAAGGCCGGTGTCGTCGGCCGCAGCCGTTTCAGCAGATAGCCGATCTCGTCGGTCGCGCCCATGCCGCTACTCCGCCGGCCGCGTCTCTTCCAGCACGCTTTCCTCGTGATAGAGGAAGCCGCCGGACTGACGCTTCCACAGCCGCGCGTAGAGCCCGTCGAGCGCCACCAGTTCGTCATGCGTGCCTTGTTCGACAATGCGGCCGCCGTCGAGCACGACGAGGCGGTCAAGCGCGGCGATGGTCGACAGCCGGTGGGCGATGGCTATGACCGTCTTGCCTTCCATCAGCCGCGTCAGGTTTTCCTGGATCGCCGCCTCGATGTCGGAATCGAGTGCCGAGGTCGCCTCGTCCAGGATCAGGATCGGCGCATCCTTGAGGAAGACACGCGCGATCGCCACGCGCTGGCGCTGGCCGCCCGACAGTTTGACGCCGCGCTCGCCGACATAGGCCTCGTAGCCCTGTCGGTCGCGATTGTCGCGCAAGGTCAGGATGAAATCATGCGCCTCGGCTTTCCTGGCCGCCGCGATCACCTGCGCGTCGGTGGCGTCGGGCATGCCGAGTTTGATATTGTCGCGCAGCGAACGGTGGAAAAGCGCTGTGTCCTGACTGACGACGCCGATATTGGCGCGCAGCGAATTTTGCGTCACCTGCGAGACATCCTGGCCGTCGATGGCGATCTTTCCGCCTTCGAGTTCGTACAGCCGCAGGATAAGGTTGGCGAGCGTGGTCTTGCCGGCGCCGGACGGCCCGACCAGCCCGACCTTCTCGCCCGGCCGCACCACGAGATCGATGCCGTTGAGCACGCCGAACCCCTTGCCGTAGTGGAACTCGACATTCTTCACCTCGATGCGCCCGCCGGCCACGACCAGTTCCCGGGCGTCGGGTGCGTCGACCAAACCGAGCGGCTGCGAGATCAGCGCCTTGGAATTCTCCAGCACGCCGAGATTGCGCAGGATGCTGTTGAGCTGCATCATCAGCCGGCCAAGCAGCATGTTGAGCCGCAGCACCAGCGATAGCGTGAAGGCGACCGCGCCGACGGTAATCGAGCCCTCGACCCAGAGATAGACGGCAAAGCAGCCGATCGCCGTGATCATGATGCCCGACAGCGTCGTCAGCGCCATGCGCACGCCGGTCAGCCGGCGCGTGAACGGGCGCAACGCGTCGAGATAGATGTCGAAGCCGCTCCTGATGTAGCGGTCGTCGCCATCGGCGGAGAACAGTTTCAGCGTCTGTACGTTGGAGTAGGAATCGACGATGCGGCCGGTGATCATCGACCCCGCCTCGGCGGTCGCCTCGGCATGTTTGCGGATTGCCGGCAGATAGAGCCTGGCCAGCCAGGCGAAGGCCGCGATCCAGATCACCACCAGCACTGCGAGCCTGATATCGAGCCCCGCGACCAGCGCCAGCGTCGTCACCGTATAGACGATCATGAACCAGACGACCTCGATGAAGCTTTCCATCAGGTCGCCGGTCGCTTGCCCAGCCTGCCAGACTTTTGTCGCGATGCGGCCGGCGAAATCGTTCTGGAAGAAGGAGTAGGACTGGCGCGACACGTGCCGGTGCGCCTGCCAACGCACCAGATTGTAGAAGCCAGGCGTGATCGTCTGCTCGTCGACCAGGGCCGACAGGCCGACGACGATGGTGCGGACGACCAGCACCACGACGATCATGAACACAAGTTCCGGCCCGGCGGCCGTCCACAGCGCATGCCAGCTGCGTTCGCCGGGAAGCTGGTCAAGGATGTCGACCAGCCGCCCGACAAAGTAGAACAGCCCGGCCTCGACCAGCGGCGCGATGCCGCCGATGACCAGCATGGCGAAGAAGGCGAACTTGGCCTGGCCGACATAGTGCCAGAGAAAACCGGCGACGCCGGACGGCGGCCGAAGATTCGTGGGCTCCCTGAACGGATAGACCCAGTTCTCGAACCAGCGATAGACGGCTGTCATCATGCGGCGGCGGCCATCATTCAGCGGCTTGTCCCTTTGCGCCAACGTCATTGGCAACAACGTCGCTTGCGACACCGATCGGGCCGTCATCCAGCAGGAAACCGCCCGACTGGCGCTGCCAGAGCTGCGCGTAGAGCCCGCCCTTGGCCACCAATTCCTCGTGCGAACCTTCCTCGATGACGCGGCCCTGGTCCATCACCACAAGCCTGTCCATCGCCGCGATGGTCGACAGCCGGTGGGCGATGGCGATGACGGTCTTGCCTTGCATGAGCTTGTAGAGGTTCTCCTGGATGGCCGCTTCCGCCTCGGAATCCAGCGCCGACGTCGCCTCGTCAAGGATAAGTATGGGCGCGTCCTTCAACATAACGCGAGCGATGGCGATGCGTTGCCGCTGGCCGCCGGACAGTTTGACGCCGCGGTCGCCGACATAGGCATCGAATCCCTTGCGGCCGCTATGGTCCGAAAGCCCGGCGATGAAGTCCAGCGCCTCGGCGCGCCGCGC
Source organism: Mesorhizobium sp. B264B1B (assembly GCF_020165765.1). Lineage (NCBI taxonomy): Bacteria > Pseudomonadati > Pseudomonadota > Alphaproteobacteria > Hyphomicrobiales > Phyllobacteriaceae > Mesorhizobium > Mesorhizobium sp. B264B1B. The sequence goes on along the minus strand of NZ_JAIUIS010000003.1, from coordinate 286,409 downwards.
AGCCTCGACAAGCATGTCGTCGCTGGCGTCGGGCCGGCCATAGAGGATGTTTTCGCGCACCGAACGATGCAGCAACGAGGTGTCCTGCGTGACCATGCCGATCTGGGCGCGCAGTGAATCCTGTTTCACCGCTGCGATCTCCTGGCCGTCGATCAGGATACGGCCGGCTTCGAGGTCGTAGAACCGCAGCAGAAGATTGACCAGCGTCGACTTGCCGGCGCCGGAGCGGCCGACAATGCCAACCTTCTCGCCCGGCTTCACCGCCAGCGACAGGTTCTCGATGACGCCCTTCTGCTTGCCATAGTGGAAGCGGATGTCCTCGAAGCGTATCTCGCCTTTGGAGACCGTGATCTCCTTCGCACCGGGCCTGTCCTCGACAAGGCGCGGCAGCGAAATCGAGGCGATGCCGTCCTGCACCGTGCCGATATTCTCGAACAGGCCCGACATTTCCCACATGATCCACTGCGACATGCCCCACATCCGCAGAACCAGGCCGATGACCACGGCGACCGCGCCGATCGTCACCGCCTGGCCCAGCCACAGCCACAACGAGATGGCGGTAACCGAGAACAGGAGAAGCGCATTCAGGATGTAGAGCGAGCCGAACAGCACCGTCACCAGCCGCATCGACCGGTAGACCGTGTCGAGGAAGCCCATCATGCCCTCCTTGGCGAAGGAGGCCTCGCGGCGGGCATGGCTGAACAGCTTGACCGTCTGGATGTTGGAGTAGCTGTCGACAACGCGGCCGGTCATGACCGAGCGCGCATTGGCCTGTTCCTCGCCGACCTTGCCCAGCCGAGGAATGAAATAGCGCAGCAGAAGGATGTAGCCGACCATCCACACGCCGAGCGGTGCGGCCAGCCGCCAGTCGGCCGAGCCGACGATGAGCAGCATGCCGAGGAAATAGACGATGACGTAGTTCAGGACGTCGATCACCTTGATCACGCATTCGCGCACGGCGAGCGCCGTCTGCATCAGCTTGGTGGCGATGCGGCCGGCGAATTCGTCCTGGTAGAAGCTCATCGACTGCTTGAGCAGATAGCGATGCACCTGCCAGCGGATACGCATGGGATAGTTGCCCATCAGCGTCTGCTGGTTGAGCAGCGAATGCAGCCATACCGTGCCAGGCAGCGCGAACAGCACGATGAAGGCCATGCTGGCGAGCTTCCAGCCCTCCGTCTGCAGGAAGGTTTCGCGGTTCTGCGCCGAAAGCCAGTCGACGATGCGGCCGAGGAAGCCGAACATCCACACTTCCGCGATGGCGATTGCCGCCACCAGCACCGCATCGACCAGGATATAGGGCCATGCGCCGCGCGTGTAATGCAGGCAGAAGGCAACCAGCGTCTTGGGCGGCTCGACCGGCTCCGCGCCCGGGAACGGATCGAGCCTTTTTTCAAACCAGCTAAACAACAACATAGGTCATGCTCATGAAATCTGTTTCCGCTCACGCGGCGCGTGAACGTACGAAGTCCTCGGACCGCATGGCGCCGAGGGCCGACGGTCCGGAATCATCCGGACCGTCGGCCTTGCTTCGCGCTATATAGGGGTTCGCGGGCTTTTCGCCGACAGGCTCTTTTGTTGATCCTGACGGTGCGGTGTCGACAAGGCGGATCTTCGCGCCCGGCCGGATCGCCCGGATGATACGGCGCACCAACGAGGGCCGGCTCGGGTCGGGAACCGCGCGCGAGAAATCGACATCGGGCAGCATGCCGCGATGCGGACGCCGGCGAACCTCGGCGTGGACCGCCGACGAATACGTTTCGCCGATCAGCAGCGCCCAGGTCGGCAGCCGGTGGATATGCAGGCTCCTCGAGCCCGGTATTCTGTAGGGATCGAACATCGGTCCGTCCTCCGTGTGAAAATAGAGATAAAAAGGGTGTTCGACGTCCTGCCGCGGGATCGGCGGCTGATCAGTCGAGACGCGTTGGGGCGGGGCCATCGGCCCCTTCGGCAGCTTGAAAAACATCGCAGGATTCCTTCGAAGACCAGGGAATGGTTTCGGCGGAAATCGGTGCGGAAGCGTCTAAGAGATCAGGAGAACCGTCGTACCGAAACCGCCAGCGGGCATGTAAGCCCACGGAGAGGGTGCTGGATGTGCATGGTCATCATGAATTACCCCTCCTTCGGTTCGGGTTGACAATGTACGCTGTATACCCGACTTCGCAGAAAATGGCCACCCGCAGGTCCAGCAATTTCCAAAACCGCGAAGCCGCTGTGGCCGATTTGCCACTTAATAGAAGGATGCGGAAATGAACGACCGTCTCCGCATCGCCCTGTACCAGCCTGACATCGCCGGCAACACCGGCACAATCCTGCGCTTCGCCGCCTGCCTCGGGATCGGCGTCGACATCATCGAACCGACCGGCTTTCCGCTCTCCGATAAAGCGCTCAGGCGCGCCGGCATGGATTACCTCGAAATGGCTGCCCTGACCCGGCATGTCGACTGGCACGCCTTCGAGGAGTGGCGCAAGGCCCGCGCGCGCCGGCTGGTGCTGCTGTCGACCAAGGCCGCGACCCCATACACCAGCTTCAACTTCGCCACTGGCGATATCCTTTTGTTCGGCCGTGAATCCGCAGGCGTGCCGGATCCGGTCCATCAGGCGGCGGACGCGCGGCTGACGATCCCGATGCAGGCCGGCGCGCGCAGCATCAATGTGGCGCTCTCCGCCGCCATGGTGGCCGGCGAAGCCACGCGACAACTGGGCCAGAATGCCATCCGCTGAAGCGGCGGCCACGGTCCCGCCGGCGCCCGCGACACGGCCCTCGCCCGTCATTCTCACCCAGGCGCACATCGCCATCTCCTGTCGTTTGCATGTCGATGGCTTCTTCGCTACAAGCTCAACTTAACTTGAGGTCAAGCGGAAAAGTGCGAGATGGCGCCAGCAGCGGAATTAACGGTTGGCCAAGTGGCCGCGCGCAGCGGTGTCGCGGTGTCGGCGCTGCATTTCTACGAAGCTCGCGGCCTGATCCGCAGCCACCGCACGTCAGGCAACCAGCGCCGCTACGGCCGCGACGTGCTAAGGCGCGTGGCCATCATCAAGATCGCGCAGGAGGTCGGCATTTCGCTGGCCGAGATAGCGACGGCGCTTCAATCCCTACCCGAGGGCCGCACCCCGACGCGCGACGACTGGAGCCTGCTGTCGACCGCCTGGCGCGACGGGCTCGACCGCAAGATCGGTCAATTGAAGAAATTGCGCGACGGGCTGACCGACTGCATCGGCTGCGGCTGCATGTCGATCGACAAATGTCCGCTCCGCAACAAGGATGACCGGCTGGCCAGGGAAGGAACAGGGGCGAGAAGGCTGGTTCTTCCTTCTCTCGGTTCACGGAGAGAAGGTGCCTGAGCGTAGTGAAGGCGGATACAAGGGGCCGCGCCTGTATTGGGTTGTCCCCGTAAACAGGGCGAGGAAATCCTAATCCGCCGCCGGCAGGCGCCTTATGGTGAATTCGATCAAATCGCCCGGCCGCTCGAACCAGCTTTCGATCTCGGTCCAGTAAGCCTGCTTGGGGAAGCGCTCGAACCATTCCTTTGCCTTCAGGCGAGCGTCTGAACGCGGCAGGACGAAGGTTTCGCGCAAAAATCCGTCGCGCGGCATGCGCGCGCGTTCAGCCCGGCTTTGATCGAGCCTTTTCTTCAGGCCATCCAACGGCGGTCTTGCCGGGGTGCGCACGAAGGTCTCCTTGCTCCGATCAGATCAGACTTGACCCTTTCCCCTAAGAGATTAGGGATCGCGCCGGCAAAAGACGAGTCATTTGTAGGGGCCGGCCGCCCCGAAACCGGAGACAGCACTTGGAACGACCTGAAATACCGGCTGGCCTGCCCGCCGACATCGAAGAAAAGAAAATGAAGGCACGCCTGTGGTTCGAGGCATTGCGCGAACGCATCTGCGGTGCCTTCGAGCAGATCGAGCAGGATCTCCAGGGCCCGCTCGCTTCGTGGTCGCCGGGTCGGTTCGAAAGGACGCCGTGGGAGCGTGATTCCGGCAAGGGTGGTGGCGGAACCATGTCGATGATGCACGGCCGAGTCTTCGAGAAGGTTGGCGTCCACACCTCGACGGTTTACGGCGAATTCTCGCCCGAATTCAGGAAGCAGATGCCCGGCGCCGAGGAGGACCCGCGCTTCTGGGCATCCGGCATTTCGCTGATCGCGCACCCTTGGAACCCCAACGTTCCGGCCGTGCACATGAATACGCGCATGGTCGTCACCTCGCGCCACTGGTTCGGCGGCGGCGCCGACCTCACCCCGGTGCTCGACCGACGCCGCACACAGGACGACCCTGACACAATGGCCTTCCACCGCGCCATGCAGTTCGCCTGCGAGAAGAACGCCGGCATCGCCGACCATGCGAAATTCAAGGCCTGGTGCGACGAGTATTTCTTCCTTCCGCATCGCAACGAGCCGCGCGGCACCGGCGGCATCTTTTTCGACTGGCTGCATTCGGGCGAGGACAAAGGCGGCTGGAATGCCGATTTCAACTTCGTCCAGGATGTCGGGCGCGCTTTTCTCGTGGTCTACGGCCATCTGGTGCGGGGTAATTTTAACGAGAACTGGACCGATGGCGACCGCGACGAACAGCTCATCCGTCGCGGCCGTTACGTCGAGTTCAACCTGCTTCACGATCGCGGCACCATCTTCGGCCTGAAAACCGGCGGAAACGTCGCCTCGATCCTCTCCAGCCTGCCGCCGGAGGCTCGCTGGCCGTAAAAAGATGGTGAGCGCGCCGTGAGCCGCATTGATGTCCCATTCGCTGCGAAATGGGCACCGAATGTGGCGCGGGAGCCGTCGCAAAGTTTCTTTTTCGTCTAATAGGCATCGGAAAAGACTAGGCTATTTGTCGGGACGGGTCGGGAAGCGCCGGCGGTTCGCCTGCGCAATTCCAGGAGTGCAGAGCGGTTCTCCGTTCGGAATTGCGTCAGAACGAAGCGGATCGCGACTCGACGCAACCGGACGGCCCAGGACGATGCGGGACACCTCTGCCAAAAGGGTGCCCGCGCTTTCCAGGAGTACTTCGCAATGCGCAAGATCATTGTTTCGGCCGCAGCGGTTGCCCTTCTTGCTTCCGGTTCGGTGGCATTCGCCGCCGTCAAGCACACCACCGGCACGATCAAGACCTTTGATACGGCGTCCAAAAGCCTGGTTCTCGACAATGGATCGTCTTTTACGCTTCCCCGGACCTTCAAGGATCCTGGCCTGAAGGTCGGCGAGAAGGTCAGAGTTTCATGGGACATGAGCGGCAAGGATAAGGTTGCCGAGGCAGTCAAGATCATGAAGTGATGACCTGCCCATAGGGCTGGCGTAAGAGGGCGGAGCAGCGCTGCTCCGCCTTTTTGTCGTTGACGGCAATCAATGCCACCCCATCTGTGTTATGGTTTCACCCGCTCGTGGTCCAACCAGTCTCAAGGTCGGACAACGCGCCAAGAAGATGCGGAGTCCCTGCCGCCTTTTGCAGGGCGGTCGACCGGACTCCATGGAGGAAAAGGAGAAATCCCATGAAGGAATTCCACTGCGGCTCGCTCGTTCCAGGTTGTGAATGGCACACGCGCGCCGAAGAGGAAGCCGAGGTCATGCGCCGTGCCGTCGAACATATGCGCGAGACGCATGGCGAGACGATCATCCGCGAAACGATGATCGAAGCGATCCGCTCGCGCATCGAGAAGGTCCGCGACGCCGCCTGATTTGGAGCAAGTTCCGGAAATCGCGGCGATTTCCGCCCGGATTGCGTTGACTGATGCTTTATCCGGCCTTCAGGGCCTGCGCGGCGCGCTTGAGCAGCGCGTCGCGATCGGGCCCAAACCCGGCATCGACCCATTCCGCTTCGAGATTCCTGAGGATCGCGCCGAGTTTTGGCCCGGGCATCCCCCCGATCGCCGTCAGATCGGCGCCCTTGAGCGGAAACACGGGCCTTTCCCATCTCAATGCGAAGGCGAGAAGTCGGGAAAAGCCGCCTGCCTCGATGAGCGCATCGGTCTGGTCCACCGCGCGCACCCGTGCCGCTGCGAGTGACAGGCGAAGCCGGTCGACGACCCCCTGCCGGTCGCCGCGGTAGAGCGTCTTGGCCAGTTCGCCTTCGGTCGTTTTCGGCGCGATCCCCGGCGTAAGCGCCCAGTCGCGCAAACGGTTTGCTTCCGCCGTCGACAGTCTCAGCCGCTCGACCAGCGTCTTCATGCGCGCCGCATCCGGCGGCACGATCGCCTCCAGCCTGAGCAGCGGGTCCGCGGTCCAGCCCAGATCCTTCTCGGCTCTGGCCAGGCCGTGGATCGCGTCGATGCCCCATTTCTCGCTTTCCGGCAGCACGCTGGTCAAAACGCTCGCCTGCCGCATCCACAACAGCGCGCGGGACGGATCGGCCGCCGACAACAGTTTCTTGAGTTCGGACCAGACGCGCTCGGCCGAGAGCTGCACGAGCCCTCCCTTCAGCCGGGCGCAAGCCTTCAGCCCCTCGGCGTCCGGCCGGCCTTCGCCATACCAGGCGAAGAAGCGGAAAAAGCGCAGGATACGCAGATAGTCCTCGCGGATACGCGCTTCCGGATCGCCGATGAAGCGCAGCCGGCGCCCCTCTATGTCGGCGACGCCGCCGACCAGATCGACGACCGTGCCGTCGGCTTCCGCGTAGAGCGCATTGATGGTGAAGTCGCGCCGTTCGGCATCAAGCTTCCAGTCTCGCCCGAACGACACCTTGGCGCGGCGGCCGTCGGTCTCGATATCCGCGCGCAGCGTGGTGATTTCATAAGGCTTGCCGCCGGCAATCACGGTGATCGTGCCGTGCTCGATGCCGGTCGGAACCGTCTTGAACCTCGCCGCCTCGGCGCGGCGGATTGTCTCCTGCGGTAGGCAGGTGGTGGCGATGTCGATGTCGGCGACGGGCTGGCCGATCAGCGTGTTACGCACCGCGCCGCCGGCGACCCGCGCTGCCTCGCCGCCGCTCGCCAGAATGGCAAGCAGGCGCTGCAGATGCTTGTCGCCGAGCCAGTCGGCCCTGTCAGCGATCGAGACCTTCACCCATAGAGCCTTTCATAGAGCGTGCGGATGATGCCGGCGGTGACGCCCCAGATGCGCCGGTCGCCATAGGGCATATCGTAGAAGAACCATTCGAGATCGTTCCAAATGCGGCTGTCCCTGATGTGGTTGGCCGGATCCATGAGGAAGCGCAGCGGCACTTCGAAGGCCAAGTCGACCTCCTCGGCATTGAGTGTCAACTGGAAAGGCGGCCGCACGATGCCCAGCACCGGCGCGATCCTGTAACCGCTGCCCGCGACATAATCGGGCATGCGGCCGATGACCTCGATATGGTCCCGGCCAAGGCCGATTTCCTCGAAAGCCTCGCGCAGCGCCGCCGCTTCCGGACTGGCGTCGGTCGGATCGATCGTCCCGCCGGGAAAGGCCACCTGCCCGGAATGGTTGCGCAGCGTCTCGGCCCGCTTGGTCAAAAGAACCGTGGCATCGTCCTGGTGATCGACGATCGGGATCAGCACCGCCGCTTCGCGCAGCGGTTTCGCCCGGTGGAGGCGCGGATGGCCTGGATTGAAGCGATGATCGCCATAGTCGTCGCCGGCATGCGCCTGCGGCTGCGCGGCAAAGCGCGCGCGCAAATCGGCAATGGAAAAGGGCGTCGGCGTCACCTGGTCCATCATGAACTGTCCGTCACGCGCTCAGCTGCCTCAGCCTGTCGGCCGGCATGATCGGATAGGCCTGGCCTTTCGAACGAACGGCAAACATCAACCTGCCGCCGATCTCGATCTCCTCGCCATGCTCGACCAGTTCGTACATCACCGGCCGCGCCACCAGCGCCTCCAGCCGCCCGCGCACCAGCACATAAGGCTTCAGCCCGCCGGTCTCGTGCTCGTCGACGAAGCGCAGCGGCCGCTCCGGTCCGGCCTCGACGACGTCGCCGACATTGGTGCGGAACGTGATGATCTGGCCCTCGCCGCTGCCCGAGACATCCATCTCGACGGCGATGAAGGGTGCGTCGGCGACGCGGATGCCGACCTTTTCCACCGGCGTCACCAGATAGGTCCTGCCGTCCGCGTCCTTGCGCAGCACCGAGGAAAAAAGCTGTACCAGCGGCATGCGGCCGATCGGCGTGCCGAGATAGAACCAGGTGCCGTCAGCCTTGATTTCCATATCCAAATCGCCGCAGAAGTCGGGATTCCAGCGCTCCACCGGGGCCGGCCCCTTGCCGGCGCGGGCCGCACGCGAGATCAGCGCCTCGAGGCCGCGCGCCTCGGTCGCGGCCGCCAGGCTTTGCTGTCTTTGTTCGGAGCCCTCTGCCATCGTCACGAAATAGTCACTGTTGTTGCGCTTGTCAGCCTAACTCTGTGATTTAAATTTGAAGGCAGGCGCCAGACGGAGCCGAATCGCGGCATTCTGCGTCAAGCTGGTATTTCCAACCACAAGGATCGATGCTGCATGAGCGTGATGGTCAAGGAAAGCCCGATCAGCGAAAAAGACATGATCGCCGAGGCCGAGAAGGCGCTGGCCGACATTTCTAGGGTCCGCGACGGGGTCGGTCGCATCATCTTCGGCCAGGAAAGTGTCGTCGAACGCGCTCTGGTGGCGCTTCTGGCCGGCGGCCACGCGCTGCTGGTCGGCGTGCCGGGCCTCGCCAAGACCAAGCTGGTCGAGACGCTGGGCATCGTGCTCGGCCTCGATTCGCGCCGCATCCAATTCACCCCCGACCTGATGCCCTCGGACATTCTCGGCTCCGAGGTGATGGAGCAGGACGAATTCGGCAAGCGCTCCTTCCGCTTCATTTCCGGGCCGATCTTCGCGCAGTTGCTGATGGCCGACGAGATCAACCGCGCCTCGCCGCGCACCCAGTCGGCGCTGCTGCAGGCCATGCAGGAGTATCACGTCACCATTGCCGGTGCCCGCCACGACCTGCCCTCGCCTTTCCATGTGCTCGCGACGCAAAACCCGCTGGAACAGGAAGGCACCTATCCGCTGCCCGAGGCACAGCTCGACCGTTTTTTGATGCAGGTCGACATCCTCTATCCCGAACTCGAGGCCGAGCGCCGCATCCTTTTGGAAACCACTGGGGTCGAGGACGCGAAGGCACAGAATGTGCTGCAGCCGGCGCGGCTGAGGGATATTCAGACGCTGATCCGCCGCATGCCGGTGCCTGAAAGCGTGGTCGAGGCAATCCTGGCCCTGGTGCGCTCGGCGCGCCCCGGCCAGGGCAATGCCGAAACCGACAGGCATGTCGCCTGGGGCCCGGGTCCCCGCGCCAGCCAGGCACTGATGCTGTGCACGAGGGCGCGCGCGCTCTATGATGGGCGGCTGGCGCCGTCGGTCGACGATGTGCGTGCTCTGGCCGAGCCGGTGCTCCAGCACCGCATGGCGCTGACCTTCGCCGCCCGCGCCGAAGGCACCAGCGTGCGCGATGTGGTGGCCAAGCTCGTGAAAGGGATTTGATGGCGCGCATCGGCGAGCTCCAGGCTCCGGCAGCGACGCGCGACGCGCTCGCCCGCGGCCGGTTGCGGGCTTCGCTCGTGCCCGACTTGCTGGTCGAGGCGCGCCGCATCGTCAACACCGTGATCGCCGGCTGGCATGGCCGCCGCAAGCGCGGCATCGGCGAGAATTTCTGGCAGTTCCGGCCCTATGTCGAAGGCGATTCCTCGCGCATCGACTGGCGCCGCTCGGCTCGCGACGACCACACCTATGTGCGCGACCGCGAATGGGAAGCTGCCCATACGGTGTGGCTGTGGGCCGACCCCTCACCGTCCATGCTCTACAAATCGACCGGTGCCGCCGTTTCCAAGCAATCGCGCGGCCTGGTGCTGGCGCTGGCCATGGCCGAGCTGCTGTCGCGCAGCGGAGAGCGCATCGCCTGGCCCGGCCTTACCGATCCGTTCACCGCCCGCAACGGCGCCGAGCGCATCGCCGCCCAGCTCATGCATGCCGGCGACTTGCCGGCCAAGCCCGATCTCTCCGGCATCCGCCGCTTCTGCGACATCGTCATCGCCAGTGATTTCCTCGACCCGGTCGAGGAAACCATGGCCTGGCTCGACGTGCTCGCCCGCCATGGCGTGCGCGCGCATCTGATCGAGGTCGCCGACCCGGCCGAGGAGACATTCCCCTATGCCGGCCGCACCGAATTCACCGACCCGGAGAGCGGCGAGAAGCTGACCGCCGGCCGCGCCGAGATGCTGGCCGATGAGTATCGCCTGCTCTATGGCGCCCGACGCCAGGAACTGGCCAGCTGGTGCAAACGGCTCGGCTGGAGCTTCACCGTCAACCACACCGATCGGCTGGCTTCCGACGCCCTGGTACGCCTGCACATGGCGATGACCGATGGCGGTCAGCCCGGGCTGACCGCTGTTGGCCACGTCGGCATGATCGCCGGTGGCGATCAGCCCGGGCCGACCGCTGGCGGTCGTGGCGGCATGATCGCTGGTGGCGATCAGCCAGGAAAGGCCGTCGCATGAGCTGGCTGCCGCTTTCCTTTGGCGCGCCCATGCTGCTGTGGGGTCTTTTGGCGCTGCCGGTGATCTGGTGGCTGCTCAGGCTGACCCCGCCCAGGCCGCAGACCGAGGTGTTTCCGCCGCTGAAGATCCTGGCGCGCGTGCTGAAGCGCGAGGAAACCCCGCAGCAGAGCCCCTGGTGGCTGACGCTGCTCAGGCTGCTGATGGCGGCGCTCATCGTCGCCGCCCTTGCCGAACCGGTCTTCAATCCGCGCGAGAAACTGCCGGCCGAGGGCGCGGCCCTGGCGCTGGTCGTCGACAATGGCTGGGCAAGCGCCGCCGACTGGAACAAGCGCATCGCAACCGCCGAGCGGCTGATCGCCGACGCCGGTTCGAACGGCGTGCCGGTCATCATCGCCTTCACCGCCGAAAAACCCAATGCCGAGATCGGCCCCTTCGATGCGGCCGCGGCGCTCGACCGCCTGCGCGCGGCAAAGCCGCGGCCGATCCCGACCGACCGGCCGGCGGTCTACGCCCGCGTCGCCGCCGCCCTGGAGCGCCTGCCGGGCGCCAGCGTCGCCGTGCTGGCCGACGGACTGGCGGCGAAGGGCGACGAGGCCGCCTTCAACACGCTCCTGTCCAAAAACGCCGCCCGCGTCGTGTGGGCCGTTGCCGACCGGATGTCGCTGACCGGCCTGACGGGCGCCGAGAACGAGGTCGACGGTTTTGCCCTCACCGCCATCCGGGCGCCCGGCGATGCGGCACCGGCGCAAGTCACCGCTGGCGCCTTCGACGACAAGGGCCGCCGCATCGCCGATGCGACGCTGACTTTCGCACCCGGCCAATCCACCGCCACCGGCACCATGGCGGTGCCGTTCGAGCTGCGCAACGATTTCGCCTCGATCGCGCTCGATGGCGAGCGTCAGGCGGGCGCGGTGCGCGTGCTGGACGAAAGCTCCAAGCGCCGCCGTGTCGGACTCCTGTCGCAGGCCGAGGCCGACCAGGCGCAGCCGCTGCTGTCGCCGCTCTACTATATCAGGCGCGCGCTGCAGCCCTTCGCCGACCTGGTCGAACCTTCCAGCGCCGACCTGGCCGACGCCATTCCGCAGATCCTCGACCAGAAGCCGGCGATGATCGTCATGGCCGATATCGGCACCATTCCCGCACAGATCAGGCCAAGGCTCGTCGACTGGGTTGAAAAGGGCGGCACCCTGGTGCGTTTCGCCGGGTCGCGGCTGGCCGCCGCCGGCAATGACGACGACCTTCTGCCGGTGCGTCTGCGCACCGGCGAACGCTCGCTCGGCGGCGCATTGTCATGGACCACGCCGCAGCCGGTCACCGAATTCCCCAAGGCTGGCCCCTTCGCCGATCTGGCGCCGCCGACCGAGGTGACCGTTTCCAGGCAGGTGCTGGCCGAACCGACGCCCGATATCGTCGAGCGCACCTGGGCAGCGCTTGCCGACGGCACGCCTCTGGTCACCGGCCTGAAGAAGGGCAAGGGCACGCTCGTGCTGTTCCACGTCACGCCCGAAGCAACCTGGTCGAACCTGCCGATCTCAGGCAGCTTCGTCGAGATGCTGCGCCGCATCGTGCAGCTGTCGCGCAACCAGGGAGCCGCCATCGCCAATGCCGAAGCCGCCGCCACCTCGCTGGCGCCCTACCGCATGATAGCGGCCGACGGAATGCTGGTGCCGCCGACGCCGGATGCGCGCCCGCTGGTGCCGGGCGCCGGTACACTGCCGGTGACCTTCGAAAACCCGCCCGGCCTCTATGGCTCGGAAGCCGGCGTTTTCGCCCACAATTTGCTCGATGCGACAAGCACGCTTGCGCCGCTGGCGCGCCCGCAAATCACTGTCCCGGTCACCACAATTCAGTATGCCTTTGACGAATCGCGTAATTTGAAGGGCGCGCTGGTGGCCGCCGCGCTGGCGCTGATGGTGCTCGATACGCTGGCGGTGTTCTGGATGGGCGGCCTGTTGACGCGCAGGCCGCGCCGCGCTGCGGCCGTAACCACCATGGCGGCCATTCTGATCGGGCTCGGCGCGCTGTTCGGCCATGTCGGCCCCGCGCGCGCCGACGATGCCAAGCCTGGCGACACCGCCGCGATAGAGGACATCTCCAAGACCCGGATAGCCTATGTGCTGACCGGCGTGCCCGGCGACGATTCGATCAGTCGCGCCGGGCTCGAGGGCCTGACCCGCTTCCTCATTGAGAAGACCGCGCTCGAGCCGGGCGCGCCGGCCGGCGTCGACATCTCCAAGGACGAGCTTTCGTTCTTTCCCCTCATCTATTGGCCGATCGATCCGGCCGCAGCCATGCCCAGCCAGGCCGCGATTGCCCGTATCGATGCCTATATGCAGCAGGGCGGCACCGTGCTGTTCGACACGCGCGACCAGTTCGCCAACGGCATCGGCGCCGACTCGACCAGCCCCGCCACCGAGCGGCTGCGCGACATCCTCGGCAACCTCAACGTGCCGCCGCTGGAGCCGGTGCCGTCGGATCATGTTCTGACCAAATCCTTCTTCATCCTGCCCGAATTCCCTGGCCGCTTCGCCGGCAGCCCGCTCTGGGTCGAGGCATCGCTCGACGCCAGCAATGCCGAAAACCGGCCGGTGCGTACCGGTGACGGCGTCTCGCCGATCATGATCACCGCCAATGATTTTGCTGGCGCCTGGGCCGTCGACGAGAATGGCGACCCGCTGCTGCCGACCGTGCCCAACGATCCGATGCAGCGCATCTATGCGCTGCGCGCCGGGGTCAACATCATGATGTACATGCTGACCGGCAACTACAAATCCGACCAGGTGCACGTGCCCATATTGCTTGAACGGTTGGGCCAGTAAGATGACGCTCCTTCTTGCGCTCGCTCCCCGGATCGGCCCTCCCTGCAAGGGGGAGGGTAAGGCATGAACTGGTCGATCTCCTTCGAACCGCTGATCTCCTGGCCGCTGCTGGCCCTTGTGCTGGTGCCGCTGGCCCTGCTCGCGGCCGTCGGCCTGTGGTTTCGCCAGCGCGGCGCGGTCCTGCGCCTCGTCGCATTGCTGGCGCTCGCCGCCGCTCTCTTCAATCCGGTGTTCCTCAACGAGGAGCGCGAGCCGCAGCAAAGCGTGGTTGCCCTGATCGTCGACCGGAGCCAGAGCCAGGACATCGGTGAACGGACCAAACAGACCGACGAGGCGCTGGCCGGGCTTGAGCAGCGCCTCGGCCGCTTCAAGCAGTTCGACGTCCGCGTGGTCGAGGCCGGCAAGTCGGAAGCCGCCGAGGAACGCACGGAAACGCGGCTGTTCGGCGCGCTCGAAAACGCCTTCCGCGACGTGCCGCCCTCGCGCATCGGCGGCGCCGTCATGATCACCGATGGCGAAGTGCATGACGCACCCGCCGGCGCGCCTGATTTCAATGCCCCGCTGCACGCCTTGATCACCGGCAACGACCACGAGAAGGATCGCCGCATACGTTTCGAGAACGCGCCCCGCTTCGCCCTCGTCGGCAAGCCGCTCGATATGACCTATCGCGTCATTTCAACCAGCAACGAGACCGGGCCGGTCGATGTGCGCGTTTCGGTCAATGGCGAGCAGGTCGCGGTCGAGCATGCCACCGTCGGCCAGGCCATGCCGCTGCAGGTGACCATTCCCAGCGCCGGGCGCAACATCATCGAACTCGCCATCGATCGCGAGCCGGGCGAGCTCACCGACACCAACAACCGCGCCATCGCGCTGGTCGACGGCATTCGCGAGAACCTGCGCGTGCTGCTCGTCTCCGGCGAGCCGCATGCGGGCGAGCGCACCTGGCGCAATCTGTTGAAATCCGACGCCTCGGTCGATCTCGTCCATTTCACCATCCTGCGGCCACCGGAGAAGCAGGACGGCACGCCGATCAACGAATTGTCGCTGATCGCCTTCCCGACGCGGGAACTGTTCGTCGAGAAGATCAAGGATTTCGACCTGATCATCTTCGACCGCTACCAGCACCGCGACGTGCTGCCGATCCTCTATTACGACTACATCTCCGAATATGTCGAAAAAGGCGGCGCGCTGCTGATTGCGGCCGGACCCGAATATGCCGGTGAAAGCTCGATCGCGCGCACGCCGCTGATGTCGGCGCTGCCGGCGATGCCGACCGGCGAGGTCGTCGACAAGGCGTTCTACCCACGCCTCACCGACATCGGCCAGCGCCATCCGGTGACGCGCGGTCTCGACGGTTCTGCCAGCGAGCCGCCGCACTGGAGCCGCTGGTTCCGCACCATAGGCGTGCAGAATCCCGAAGGCGAGGTGGTGATGAAGGGGGCCGACAACCGGCCGCTGCTCCTGCTCGACCGCAAGGGAGAAGGCCGCGTCGGCATGCTTCTGTCCGACCAGGGCTGGCTGTGGGCGCGCGGCTTCGAAGGCGGCGGCCCGCATGTCCAGCTCTACCGCCGCATCGCCCACTGGCTGATGAAGGAGCCAGAGCTCGAGGAGGAACGGCTGACCGCCGACGGGCGCGGCATGGTGCTGGAAATCCGCCGCCAGACCATGGCCGACGACCCCGGCCCGGCCCAGATCATTACGCCCTCCGGCAAGACCATTACCGTCAAGCTCGAGAAATCCGAACCCGGTGTCTTCCTGGGCAGCGCCCAGACCTCCGAGATCGGCCTTTACCAGGTCGGCAATGGCGACCTTACCGCGCTCGCCCATGTCGGGCCGGTCAACGCACCCGAATTCGCCGACGTCGTTTCCACGCAGGACCGGCTGAAGGCTCCCGCCGAAGCCACCGGCGGCAGCGTTCGCAGGCTTGCGGGATCGACCCTTGGAGGCGGCGACGTGACCTTGCCCTCGATCGTCCCCGTACGGTCCTCGGGAGAAGCGTCCGGCGCCGACTGGATCGGCCTGCGCACCACCGACGACAGCGTGCTCAAGGCGGTCTCGCGCGTTCCGCTGTTCGGCGGCTTTCTCGGCCTCGGCCTGCTGCTGCTGGCGATGGGTTCGATGTGGTACCGCGAAGGACGATAGGAGCATTTTCCCTCCTCCCCTTGTGGGAGAAGGGAAGAAACCTGCTCTACTCTTCCGGCTCCGTCGTGAACATCAGCGGATAGCCCTTGGCCTTGCCGGCGTCGGTGGCCCGTGTCGCCTTTGTCTCGGCGACGTCCTTGGTGAAGACGGCGACGACGCAGACGCCGCGCCGATGCGCCGTGATCATCACCCGATGCGCCTGGTCTTCGCTGAGCTTGAACTCGCCCTTCAGCACCGTCACCACGAATTCACGCGGCGTGAAATCGTCATTGAGCAGGATGACCTTGTAGAGCTTCGGCCGCTCGGTCTTGGGTAGGGTCTGCGTACGGGGTTTTGTCGTGATTTCAGGCATGGGAACCGGCAATTGCGCGAGCCTCGGCTACGCCCCTATTTTCGCACGGGCGAAAGCGAGCGTCCAATCACAGAGCTATGTGGGAAGTGCGGCCCGCGGTTCAACGGCCCTGGCGGCCGAAGCCGCTCCGGGAGGGCAAGTTTCCGGCAGCATCCGACCGGCGTTCCATCCAGGATGCGACCGGCCAGGCGACGACGCAGATCAGCGTCACGCTGGCAAGTGCGATGAGCAGCCAGGTCTGCGCGGGCGTGATGTAATCCCAGTCGGTGGAAATCACAGGCGCGAACAGTGACGGCTCGGTGCGGCCGCTGGCCGGATCCGGCACGGGACTGGCGGTGAACAGGATCATAAGCCGGGCGGCGCCGGTGGCGACCAGGCTGCCGAACACGATCGAGCGCAGAATGGACGAAAGCCGCCTCTTCATGCGGATTGTCCTACGGCGCCGGCCTTGCAATCGGGTTAAGGCCGATCGAGACAAAGCCGCCGGCGCCGGCTTCGGCCACATCGTTCGGACCTGTCCGTTCGCTTCACTGCCGATACACGGCCTTCGGCTTTTTCGGACAGGAAGAAGGCCGCTCCAGCAAAACGCGACTGGAGCGGCCTTGTCATAAGGCAGGCAGTGTGCCCGACCTGGATTAAGCCTTCGGAGCGACCTTCTTGTCGGTCTTCTTGACAGTCTTCTTCGCCTTCTTGTGCTTCTTGGCAACGACCTTCTTCACCGGAGGCTTGGCGGTCGTGGTCGCCGGAGCGGTGGTCGTCGAGGAAGCAGCCGGAGCGGCGGTCGTGGTGGCAGCGGCGTTGCCGAGAGCCGGCATGGCGAAGGCGAGAGCAACGGCGAGACCGGTGGCGGAGAGGATGGACTTTTTCATGGCTTCATTTCCTTTTCATGCGGGTCGGGTTTCGAGTGTCACTGAACCGGGTCGTTCGGTGTCACCCCCAGCAACTTCAAAGCGTTGGCGAGCATCCGGATACCCTGTGCCTGTTTCTTGGCGGCGCAGTACCGGTTGCCCTTTCTCTGAAGTGCCTTTGCCGCGGTGACCTGCGTTGCCGTGGCATGGGTTTCGAGGGCTTCATCGAATTGGTGGCTGAGATTGGCACACCGCTCGGTCCGGGTGGTGGGCGTCACTTTTGCATCCGATTGTCCAGCAGCGGCTGTGACGAGCGAAATGCCCATCAACGCACCCAACAAACTGATCGACAACCTTGGCATCGGTTAATCCGTGAACCCGGAGACTTGCGTCGCGGCCAAATGACCTGACCGCCACGGCACCGTTATGCCGGCCTAGTTTTTCAGGAGTTTTTCCCGATTATAGAATTTTGTTTCTGGATTGTGTCTGTGCGCCCCGGCGGGAGGCCTCCAGCGCATTCGGTGTGGAGATTGCCAGATTTACCTTGCCTTGAAATCCAAGGCACTGGCCAACATATGGCCCGAATTCTATCGTGTGGGTGGCCGCCTGCCGGCTTGGCAGGTCAACGAAGACAGGATCCCCGTGAAATCCGACGCACACATACTGATCGTCGACGACGACAAGGGCATTCGCGACCTGCTGCAGGAGTTCTTCCAGAAGCGCGGCCTGCACACATCGGTTGCCGCCGACGGCACCGAGATGGAAACGATCCTGCGCCGTGCACAGGTCGATCTCATCGTGCTCGACGTCATGCTGCCCGGCAGGAGCGGGCTGGAACTGTGCCGTGACATCCGGGCCCAGTATTCGACGCCGATCATCATGTTGACCGCCGTCACCGAGACGACAGACCGCGTGGTTGGCCTCGAGATGGGCGCCGACGACTATGTGCCCAAACCTTTCGACCCCCGCGAATTGCTGGCCCGCATACGCGCCGTGCTGCGGCGCAACGGTGCCCCCGAGCCCAAACGCGTCACATCGAAGCAGATCTACCGCTTCGCCGGCTGGACGATGGATTGTTCGCGGCGCCGGCTGACCGCGCCCGACGATGTCAGGGTCGAACTGACCATGGCGGAGTTCAATCTGTTGCAGACCTTCGTCAAGAGCGCACAGCGCGTGCTGACCCGCGACCAGCTCATCGAACTCTCCGGCGGCGATAGCGATTATTCCTTCGACCGCAGCATCGACATCCTGGTCAGCCGGCTGCGGCGCAAGATGGAAGATGACCCCAAGACGCCCAAGCTGATCCTGACGGTGCGCAGCGGCGGTTATCAGTTCCTCCCCGAAACGACTTCCGAATGAGACGTTTCCTGCCGCAGACCCTGCCTGTGTGGGTGCTGCTGATCGTCATTGCCGGCCTGTTGATCAGTCAGGTCGCGACGCTCTACATCGTGTCGCGCGACCGCGCGGCCGCCAATGACGTGGTCGATCTCTACCGCCTCAACGACCGCGCCTATTCGCTGGTGCAGCTGATGCATGCCGCCACGCCCGAGGAGCGCAAGGCGACCGCATCCGGCCTGTTCAACGCCACCTACGCTCTCACGGTTTCAGACACCCCCGCGGTCACCTCGTCGATCGCCGGCGACGATGAACTCGCCGAGCTGGAAGACATTCTCGTTGGACGGCTGTCGAAGTTCGGCGTCACCGACGCGCGCGTCCGGCGCGATCCGGCGACGCAGGAATCCGACAGCCCCGGTGGCGAGGTCATGAACAGGGACGTCGGCCAGGTGGAACGCGATCTCCTGGTGCTGGCGGCGAATTTCGCCCAGAGTGACAAGCTGACCGCCTCGCTGCGCTTCGCCGACGGCCAATGGCTGAACTTCACCGAGCCGATCACGCCGGTCGGCCCGATCCTGAGCTTCGACAGCCTGCCGCTCTATTCGCTGATAGCGGGGCTGGTGGTGATCATGTCGATCTGGTCGCTGCGCCGGCTGACCGCGCCCTACCGGATGATGGAAACCGCCGTGAACCGGATCGGCAATGACCTCAAGAGCCCGCCGATCGCCGAAAGCGGCAGCCGCGAGGTGCGTGCCGCCGCCAAGGCGATCAACGCCATGCAGGCGAGATTGCGTGAATATGTCGAGGACCGTGAGCACCTGGCCGCCGCGCTGGCGCACGACCTGCGCACGCCGATGACCAGGATGCGGCTGCGCCTGGAACTGTTGCGCAAGTCGGCGGTTCGCGAGGCGCTGGCGCACGATCTCGCCGATGTCGAGAGCATCGCCAGTTCGGTCATCGACTTCGCCACTTTCGAGGTGAACGAGGAAAAGAGCGAGCGCATTGACTTTTGGTCGCTGGTGGAATCGATCGCCGACGGCTACGCCGAGGTCTCCTTCGACAATGATGATACGCGCTCGCGCGGCCTGATCTGCATGGCGCGACCGGTCGCGCTCAAGCGCTGCGTCACCAATCTTGTGCAAAATGCAGTCACCTACGGCAAGAAGGCGCATCTCAGCCTGTACCGGTCGGGCGACATGATCACGCTGGCCATACGCGACGAGGGGCCGGGTATTCCGCAAGCCCAGATCGACGCCGTGTTCGGATCTTTCGTGCGCCTGGAACAGTCCCGCAACCGCCAGACCGGCGGCCTCGGCCTCGGCCTCACCATCGCCCGCAACATCGCGCGTGCCGCCGGCGGCGAGATCCGCCTGTCCAACCATCCGGACGGCGGCCTGCTGACGGAGCTGCGCCTGCCGCTGGCGACTTGAGACGCGACTGAGGGATTACCGCCGCAGCACCGCGCTCAGCACGTCCCTGATGCCGATCGCGCCGACGAAGCGCGACTGGTCATCGAACAGCGCCACGGGCGCAGTCTGCGACCGGTGCATGGCCAGCATCACGGTCTTCAGCGACGTTCCGGGATTGGCCCAGAACACCTGGGCCGCTTCCTCGGGCTGGCCTTCGACGTCGGCGCAGGACACCCATACCGCCGGCTTGCCGTCACGCTCAGCCGCCGCCACAAGGCCATGGTCGTCGATCTTGAAGCGCGTCGTCTTGCGCCGGTCGAGCCACACCCAGCCGTCCTTGCCCTGTTCGAGATCGCGGCGATCGCGCATCACGTTCCAGGCGGTCAGCACCGACAGCGGATTCACATTGGCGATGAAGTCGCGGACATAATCGTTGGCGGGCTTGAGCACGATGTCCTCCGCCGCGCCGGTCTGCACGATGCGTCCGCCCTCCATGATTGTGATGTGGCTGCCGATCTTCAGCGCTTCCTCCAGGTCGTGGCTGACGAAGATGATGGTCTTCTTCAGTTCGGCCTGCAGCTGCAGCAACTCGTCTTGCAGCTTGGTGCGGATCAGCGGGTCGAGCGCCGAGAACGGCTCGTCCATCAGAAGGATCGGCGCCTCGGTGGCGAAGGCGCGCGCCAACCCGACGCGCTGCTGCATGCCACCCGAAAGCTCATGCGCGTATTTCTTCGACCACTGCTCGAGATTGACCAGCTTGAGCTGCCTGTGGACGCGCTCCTTGCGCTCGGCATCCGGCACGCCGGCAAGTTCGAGGCCAAGCCCGACATTCTCTTCCACCGTCCGCCACGGCAGCAGGCCGAACTGCTGGAACACCATCGCAACCTGCTTCTGCCGCAGGCGCCGCAAGGTAGCCTCGTCGCAGGTGACGACATCGACGGTGCGGTCGCCATCCTTGACCAGAACCTGGCCGCGCGAGACGACGTTCAGGCGATTGACCGCTCTCAGCAGTGTCGACTTGCCCGAGCCGGACAGACCCATGAGGACGGAAATCTCGCCCTCATGCACGGTAAGGCTGGCGCCGGCACAACCGAGCACATTGCCGGTCTGCTCGAGGATCTCGGCGCGCGTCGCGCCCTTGTCGATGAGCGCCAGCGAACCCGCCTGGTCGGCGCCGAAGACGATATCGACGTTCCTGAAATCGACGGCGACGGTCATTTCTTGCCTCCAACGCCAATGCGGGTCATGCGGTCGAGCACGATGGCGAGCACGACAATGGCGAGCCCGGCCTCGAGGCCGAGATCGATGCGGCGCGAACCGAGCGCGCGGTTGATCTCGGTGCCGAGCCCGCCGGCGCCGATCAGCGCTGCGAACACCACCATCGACAGCGACAGCATGATCGACTGGGTCAGGCCCGCCATGATGGTGGGCAGCGCCGAGGGCAGTTCGACCTTCCACAGCAGCTGGCTCCTGGTGGCGCCGAACGCCTCGCCGGCCTCGATGATCGATTTGGGCACGGAGACGACGCCGAGATGCGTGAGCCGGACCGCGGTCGGGATGACGAAGATGATGGTGACGATGAGGCCGGGCGCGTTGCCAAGGCCGAACAGAGTCAGCACCGGGATCAGGTAGACGAAGGTCGGCAGCGTCTGCATCAGGTCGAGCACCGGCAGCATGAAGCGGTAGACCTTCGGCTTGTGCGCCGCCCAGATGCCGAGCGGCACGCCGATGGCCATCGCCATGGCGGCGGCGGCCACGACCAGCACCAGCGTCTGCACCGTCTGCTTCCACAGGTTCTGGTTGATGATGAAGATCAGGCCGAGGAAGACGCCGATGGCGAGCGGGCGCGAACGCTGCAGCAACCAGGCGATGATGGCGATGATGAGCGCCAGCAGCACCGGCGGCACGACCAGCAGGAGGTCGACCAGGCTGTCGAGAATGAAGTTCAGGCCGTTGGAAAAGGCCCTGAAGACGGTGTCGAAATTGTCGGTGAGAAACCCGAAGAACGCCTTGCCCCATGGGCCGATGGGAATCTTGTAGCTGACCAGGAATTTGGAAATCGGATCCATCTTGCCCCCTCTCCTACCGGCATCGCTTTGCCGCGGTGTCCGCTGTCGTCACGTCATCTTCTCACAGCATATGAAAAAGGGCAGCCTTTTCCAGTGGCTGCCCTTTTGTTCTCACGCGCGCATGCCGAAGTCAGTCGGCTCAGCTTCCCAGTGCGGTCTTGATGGCCGCTGCCGCGTCGCCGCCGTCGAAGGTGGTCACGCCGGCGATCCAGGGTGTCACGGCATCCGGATTTTTCTTCAGCCAGTCGGTGGCGACGGTCTGGGCGTCGCCACCCTTGAGAATGGCGTCCATCAACTGGCCCTCCATGTCCAGGTTGAACTTGAGGTTGGCGATGAGCTTGCCGGCGTTCGGGCACTCGGTGGTGTAGCCCTTGCGCACATTGGTGTGGACGGTGGCGGCACCGAAGCCGCTGTCGCCCATGCCGTCGAGATAGGTGATCTTCATGGCGCCCATCACCGGGTGCGGCGTCCAGCCGAGGAAGGCGATCCACTCATTGTTCTTCATCGACTGCTCGGCCTGCGTCAGCATGCCGGCCTCCGAGGATTCGACCAGTTCGAAGCCTTCGAGATTGTCCTTCGGGTTCTTGATCATGTCGAGGATGATGCGGTTGCCGTCATTGCCGGCCTCGATGCCGTAGATCTTGCCGTCGAACTTGTCCTTGAACTTGCCGAGGTCGGTGAGTGTCTTGACGCCGGCATCCGCCACATAGGTCGGCACGACGATGCCGTAGCCGGCGCCGGTCAGGTTCGTGCTGATGGTCTCCACCGAACCGTCGGCCGTGTAGTCCTTGATGTCGTTGGTCATCGACGGCATCCAGTTGCCCAGGAAGACATCGAGGTCCTTGTTCTTCAGCGACGCCATCGTCACCGGCACCGACAGCTGGATTACCTGCGGCTCGTAGCCGAGCGCCGTGAGCAGCACCGAGGCGATGCCGGTCGTCGCCTGGATATCGGTCCATCCGACATCGGAAAGGCGTACCGCCTTGCAGCTAGCCGGATCCCCGGCGAAGGCAGCGCTCGTCGACAAGAAAGCCGCAAGGCCGAGGCCTGCGACGAAGGAATTCATACGCGACATGAACTTTCTCCCATTTCGATTCTTTGGCGAGGCGAAGTCACGGTTTTTGTGCCCGCCTTGTTTCGTCAGCCAAACACCATTCTCGTGCGGTTTCAAGCATTAAGGCAATCACGATCAACGGCGCTGGCTGGCCGATCAGCGACACGTCAGCCGCTTTTTCCATGCGAGCCGGCTTTTTTGGTGGAAGGCCTGCCAGGGGCCTTCCCCGGGCCCGGCCAAGTGGGCTTAAAAGGGCGCCATGGCCAAACTGTATTTCCACTACGCGACGATGAATGCGGGCAAGACGACGATGCTCCTGCAGGCGTCGTACAATTACCGCGAGCGCGGCATGACGACGATGCTGTTCGTCGCCGGCCACTACCGCAAGGGCGACACCGGCCTGATTTCGTCACGCATCGGACTGGAAACGGAAGCCGAGATGTTTCGTGACGGCGACGACCTGTTCGCCCGCGTCGCCGAACATCATCAGCACGGTGCCGTGCATTGCGTCTTCGTCGACGAGGCGCAGTTCCTCGAGGAGGAGCAGGTCTGGCAGCTCGCCCGGATCGCCGACCGGCTCGACATTCCGGTCATGTGCTATGGCCTGCGCACGGATTTCCAGGGCAAGCTGTTTTCCGGCTCGCGCGCGTTGCTGGCCATAGCCGATGAGCTGCGCGAAGTGCGCACCATCTGCCGCTGCGGCCGCAAGGCGACGATGGTGGTGCGCCTCGGCCCCGACGGCAAGGTCGCTCGGCAGGGCGAACAGGTGGCGATCGGCAAGGACGTCTATGTCTCGCTCTGCCGTCGCCACTGGGAAGAAGAAATGGGTCGCGCCGCCCCCGACGATTTCATCGGCTTTGTCGCGCCTTGACCGGGCTGTGGCATCACGGCCGCCACACTTGCCGCCATCGATCGGCTTTCGCGATCCCGCCACGATGCAGCGTTTGTTAAGGCCCCGGTCCTATTCTGCGTCCTCTCGTTCCAGCCAGAACTCGTCGGGGATAGCCATGTTTCGAGCCGCTTCGTCTGCCGCAGCCTTTCTGCTTGCCGGCGTCCTTGCCGCCCATGCCGGCGGCGATCCGGCACTGGGCAAGAGGGTCTTCAACCGATGCATGGCCTGCCATGAAGCAGCGAGCGACCGCGACAAGGTCGGCCCGCATCTGATGGGTGTCGTCGGCCGCGCCGCCGGCAGTGCCGAGAGCTTCCTCGGCCATTACTCCGAAGCGATGAAGAGTGCAGGCGCCGCCGGTCTCGTCTGGGACGAGGCCAACCTCGCCGAGTATCTGAAGGCGCCGCGGCAAAAAGTGCCCGGTAACAAGATGGCCTTTGCCGGCCTGAACAACGACGAGGACATCGCCAATGTCATCGCTTATCTGAAGGCCGATCCCAAGCCCTGAGCCAGGATTATTCCGTCCCCGCGATGGACGCCGAGCTGCCACCGTCCTCACCGCGCTCGATGCTCCGTCGGATTTCAGGCATTCGTGGCAGCGGGGGACTGAATGCCTGGCCGACATCCGCCGACGTTGAAGTTCAATGACAGTTGAACCACGCGTATTCCAAACGATCCTTTCGCCATGATCGCGGATCGATTGCGTTTCAAGGGCGTGGGCAAGGTTTTTGTTTTCGAAGCGCCCCTGTCTTCACGTCTTTCAATCCCCTGAAGCCCCACATATATTCGCCGCTGTTCGCAATCAGCGACCTGATGCCGGAGCGGGAGGCCCTTATGGCGACATTGCAGAATTTCGATGCCGAAATTGCCAGGACCAAGCAGGTCGTCCAGGACATGCGCACCAAGATAGACCAGTCCGGCGCCGTGCTCGACAAACTTGCCACCGCCGACAAGAAGATCGGCGACGCCAATTTCGATATCGAGAACGCCCGCATCGAAGACGTGCTGAAGCAGCAGAAGGTGATGGAAGGCAATATTGCCGACCTGATCATCGGGCTGGAGGACGCCACCAACGTCTTCGGCGCCGAGTTCGAGAGCATGAAGAACTACACCGGCTGGGAAAACTTCATCGGCATCTTCTCCAGCCAACGCAAGCAGCGTCTGCGCACCGACCGCGTCCGCAACATGTCACTGGCGGGCAACCTGCAGGAATTGCTGGCCAAGTCCGACACCATCGTCGGCATATTGAAGGCGCAGAAAGAAGTCCTCGACCAGCGCTACAAGACCTCCGAGACCAGCCTGTCGCAGGTTATCGAGCGCCGCAAGGCCACCATGTCCAACCTGGAAACCGTGCAGAAGCGCATCGAGGAGCTCAATCCGATGCTGCTCGACATCGAAAACAAGATCGCGGCCTCCACCAGCCAGAAGGAACGCACGCAGCTCGAGGGCGAACGTTCCAAGCTCGCCACGGAATACAATGAGAAGCAGGCCAAGGAACAGGAATTGCTGGCCGAGAGCCAGACGCTGGAGCGCTACACCTCGATGTTCCAGACCTTCGTCGATTCGCTCAACAACCAGATCGCAGCACAGTCGACCCTGATCAACAAGCTGACCATCGACACCGAGCAGCGCATCGTCCTCTACAAGGCGCTGGAGGATTCGCTGAAGACCGCGGCCCAGCAGGACGTCGCCCACAAGATCAACACGCTGGGCAGCCAGGTCGACAATACCGCCGAGGAGACCATGGCCGGCATTGGCGCCGCCTCGCAGAAGCACATTGGCGACCTGCTCGAGATGCATGAGAAGAACATGGTTGCCACCGCCGATATCCAGCGCCGCAAGAAACTGGCCGACGACGCCTTCGCCCGCCGTTTCGACGAAGTGCTGAAGAAGCACAATTCGGCCAATTACGTGCAGTCGTAATTGCATTGCTGCACTCGCCAATGTCGCGTTCCGTCACGCCCCCCTCTGTCCTGCCGGACATCTCCCCCTCAAGGGGGGAGATCGCTTGTGACATCGGCTTTCGCCAATCTTCAACACCGAAAAAAAATGCGAGACGAAGCAACAGCCAATCTCCCCCCTTGAGGGGGAGATGTCCGGCAGGACAGAGGGGGGTGCTTGGCACCGACTTGAGGCTAGTAGCATGATCTCCGAAAACGACGCGGCGGCGCGGTATTTCTCGGCAATCACGGCAGCGCTCAGCGGGCTGGAAGTGTTCATGCGCGACGATCGCTCGCCGCTCTACCGGCACGGCATCGTCGCCAAGATCGTCGCCGAATACATCGCCCGGCTCGACAAGTCGTTCTCCTGCTGGCGCAACCGGCTGGGCTTCATGGACACGTTCCGCATTTCGCGCGCCGAAAGCGGATTCCCGGTGTTCCAGAACCTGCTCGAGCTCGAAAACGACCGCCGCCAGGCTGACACGCGGCTCGCCAACATCCCACTGGCCGACGAATTGCGCGAGGAGATGGCCGACTTCATCCTGCGCCACAAGGAATTCCCCCAAGCGCTGCAGAAGTCGATGGCCGAGAGGCTTTATCTCGAGGACGTCAAGAGCGAGCAGACCTTCGGCCCCTTCACCCTGGCGCAGACGGCCAAGGTTTCCGTCAATCCGAAGACGGCGCGGCCCTACTACCTGGTCCATTGGGCGACCTTCGACGGCAGCGCCAACCTGCCGCTGGTCTACATGGTGACGGTGGAAGATTCCTCCGAAGACATGATCCGCCAGCTCGTCGACCGCAATGGCAAGCTCAACGACCAGATCGACATTCCATTGCCAGTCGATGGCCTGCTCAATCCCGAGCTTGCCCATCGCTTCGACGATTTCACCGAGAAGAACTCGGCCTATACGCTGTCGCCGGCAACGATCGCCGTCAATCTCGACAAGGACTTCGAGCCGCTGCACCCCAAGCAGCTTCGGCGCGTCGTGCTCGGCCCCTTCTATTCGGCCGGGATCACCGACAACAATTCTACGGTGACCGAGGTTCTGGCCAAGGTGCGCAAGCCGGAGAACGCCTGGCTGCTGACCTGGACCATCCAGGAGGTCTATTCCAAGGGCGAGAAGCCCGGCCGCAAGGGGCTGTTTTCGAGCGAGAAGACGACGCAGGAGTTCTTCATCAACACCGACGACCTCGAGGCCGCGCGCCAGGGCGTGTCGAGCTACGAAAAGCACGCATTGATCCCGCACGAGGCCTACCAGGCGCTCTATGCCGCCGGCGAGGCGCAGAAGATCTTTTCCGGCTACAAGGTCCATATCCTGTCCAACGGACAGGTCATCTCGGACGTCTGACCGTCACACCACGGAGCAACCTTCATGGATACCGGCCTGACCACCATCCCGGAAGCGGCGATCGAGGAGCACCGCGCCACCGCGCAGAGCTTCATCACCCGCATCGTCGTGCTGGAAGACCCGTCTAGCTCCTCCGGCACCGCGCTTGCCGGCACCAATCGCCGCTTCGTCTCCACCGTCTCTGTCGGTTCGGTGCGCCGCACGCGCGAGGTCGAGCTGGCGAAGACCGTCGGCGCCGTTCACCCCGACGACCAGTTGCTGACCATCCCGCAGCACACACTTTTGTTTCGCGCCCGGCGCGGCACGGCGCTCGCGCTCGCCATATCGGATGTTTTCGCCGAAGGCTCGGATCTCGAAAGCCTGCAGGCCAGGAACACCCGCGCTCCCCTCGAAGGCGACGAGGCCGCCACGTTCAAGAAGCTTCTGTCGGCCTCGGCTTACATTGCCGCCTTCAGCCTGTCCTCCTATCTGTTCCAGCTCATCGACAGCGACGGCGAGGCGCCCAACGACATTCCCGAGCCGGATTTCCTCTTCGACACGCCGCAGGACGCGGTGAAGTCGATCCTGGCCGGTCTCGACAAGGCGATTTCGGGCGCATCCGACGATGCCGACCTGATGACCAGGGCGCGCGCCTTCGCCCGTGTCGCCATCGACGGCCTCCTGGCGCGAAAAGGCCGCTTCGACGGCATCGGCCCATTCGAGAACGCGCATATCCGCATCGATGCCGACGATTTCACGCTCGACGGCTTCGACGTCGCGCCGGGCAAGCGTTCCAAGCCGCTGGTGATGACCTTCAAGAAGCCGGAAGAGGTCGTCGGCAACCACATCGCCAAATATCAGTCGGTCAAGCTCGCAAAGATGCTGATGGCCTATGATTTCGAGCGCGAGCTGAACCCGTTCGTCGAGCTCGGCGGCTTCCTGTTCACCTTCATCGGCGACGGCGCGCCGGGCACCGGCAAGACGACCCTGATCCAGATGATTGCCGGTCTCGTCAATGGTTACTGCCAGGTCGCCGGTTATCCCTTCGCCTACGAGAATTTCGGCGTCGACCAGATCTCGTCCTATCAGGGCAAGTCCGGCCAGAACTGCCGCCAGTTCATCAACAATGTGTTGAACCCGCGCGTCATCGGTTTCGGCACCATCGACGACGTCGACCAGGTGGCGGCGCGCCGTTCCGACGACCGCGCCTCGGCCGGCCAGCAGGAGATCACCGGCGTGCTGATGGACGCCTTCGCCGGTGCCGCCACAGTGGTGCGCGGCAACTGCTCGTTCGGCATGTTCTCCAACTATCCCGAAAATGTCGACGATGCGCTGCGCCAGCGCGCCGGCGCCCGCTGGCTGGTCGACGGGCCGCAGACGCGTGACGATTACATCGACATTTTCGTGCTGCTCGCCGGCAAGAACCACAAGATCCCGCTCGGCGACCACGAACTCTACGCCGCGCAGGAGATCCAGCGCGCCGTGGCCGAAGCCTATGAGGAGCACGAGAAGCCGCAGGAGGACGGGCTGATCCGGGTCCATGAGCGCTACATGAAGGAGAATGGCGCGCCCAAGACCATGGCCGACATCGGCACCTATCTGCACCTGATCAAGCAGGCCGAGCCGCGCTTCACCGGCCGCGCCATCAAGAACGTCACCGACGCCATCAAGATGCGCGCCATGGACATCGAGCTTCCCGACGACTGGTTCGAAAAACCAGAGGTTTTCATGCACAAGAGCTATGACGAGAAGAAAGTGATGATCGAGCAACTGCGCGGCCCGTTCTCGATGGACATGGTCATGCAGGAGATCAACCGCTACGCCGACAGCGAGTTCCGCTACTCCGACAAGTCCGACGACTCCGCCGTGGAAAAGCTACTGCGTGACGCGCGGCTGCGCGAACGGGCAGCGCGTGAGATGGAGGAGATGAAGAAAAAGGGGCTGTGGAATGCGTGATGCGCTCCGGCCTTTCCTTCTCCCCTTGTGGGAGAAGGAATAATGGCCCGCAAACCCGATCTCCTGCGCGACAACGAGCTCATTTACGGCCGGCTGCTCGTCGTCGACGAGCCGCATCTCATCGAGCGCTACAACAAGGCGCTTGCCGCCTTTGGCCTCGAGCCCACCAAGCTGAAGAGCTTCCAGATCGACCGCACCGGTTTTTCGCCGGAAGTGGCGGAGGAATGCGGCGACTACGGCTACCTCGATCCCAATGAGGTCAACCGCCGCTTCATCATCCTGACGCCGTCGCAGATCGACCTGCCGGTGGTGCACACCGCCTTCTCCAACACCTCGCAGCTGATGTTCGAGTTCATGTCCAGGAATCAGCGCGCCATCGACGCGCTGACCATCAAGGATGTCATCTACGGCGAGATCGAGGATTCCATTCCCAAGGTCAACGATATCGAGGATCTGCTGTCGATCAACCAAGTCGAGTTCAAGGTGCTGTCGGCCGAAGATGTGCTGGGCAAGGCCGCGGAGCTCGGCAAGCTCGTCGACCGCCTGAAACAGGAGCCTGACGCCTGGCGCGACAACGCCATGCTCACCCGCATGGTGGAACTGGCCAAGATCTGCGGCGATATCCGCGAGAACGCGCTGGTGCCCGACCAGGTAATCTTCCGCCACAACGCCTACTGGACCAGTCATTTTGGCGGGCTTTACGTGTTCGTCGACCCCGACATGACGACCGTCATCAGCGATCCGGCGGCCCCCGGTTTCCGCCGCTCGCGGCCGTGGCAGGTAAGCTATCTCTCGATCAAGGACGCCGACAAGGTGTTCAAGTTCCTCGCCGCCACCGGCCGCATCGAACTGCCGCGCGCCTCCTGGATCGAAGCCTCGGGCTATCTCGAGCACCGCGCCGAGATGGTGGTGCGCGCGCTGATCCGCGACGCCGAGCCGGATCGCAATCTGACCGACGTCGACAAGGTCTGGCTGCAGACCTGGATCCAGGGCCATGCCGACCTGATCACCAGGGACGGCAATTTCCCCTTCCTCAACGCCGCCAAGCGCGAGATTGCCCAGCTCGGCCATCTCAAGATCGAGGATGTGTTCCCGCAGCAGCGCTTCCTGGTGGTCCGCGCCAAGCCCGACCATCCCGACGCCTGGCTGACCAACCGGCTGATCTCGGATTTCGTGCCGTCGGACTTCGTCTCGCGCTACGTCTTCAACAAGCAGGGCTTCTACAAGGACTATGAGGGCTTCAGCGACGCCTGGCGATCGCATGTTGTGGACGTTCTGAAAACCACATATCTGAAGGACAAGGTGGCGTTCCGCACGCGCCTCTACGGCCTGACTGACTAGAACGAAACCGGCCGTCATTTCGTTCTAACTTGTTGTTTTGGCGCATGATGTTATCCAAAAGTCCGCAACTTTTTGACATTATGCCTTGAGGGGTGACACAGCCATGCTCGATCCGATCGTGAACTTCTTCGTCAGGATTTTCCAATGGATCGGCCGCGGCATCGGCCTCCTGATCGGCGTCATCTTGTGGCCGTTCATGTGGGCCGGCCGCTGGTATGCGCAGCGCGGTTGGATCCTCAAGGCCGTGCTCGGCCTCGCCCTGTTGGTGCTGCTCGGCCTCTACGCCAATTTCTTCTACGCCACCCAGTGGTGGAATAATTTCAATCCGAGCTATCCCGACACCTACACGTTCGAGAAGCGCAACATCTCGGCGGGCGAACAGGTAGCAGCCGGTGCCGGTGCCGACACTGCCAGGACCTGTGGCAACTCCGGCATCGCCCAGATTGCCGCCGATTTGACCGACTTCAACGTTAACCAGAATGCCTGGATCTCGTCGATGATCCTCTACAAGCTCGGCCTGTTCGGCATCAGCTGGGACAACACGCCGTGGATGGACAACAAGGCCTCGTTCCAGCGCGGCATCAACCAGGCGGTGCGCCGCACCGCGACCGAGCTCGCCGACAATCTCGGCCGTGTGCGCACGACATCGCAGATCGACGCCGACCTGCAGGATGCGCGCGGCAATCTGCAGTTCGACGAGTACACCTGGTATTTCGGTGTAAGCCCGTTCGGCCCGAAGACGCCGACCCCGAGCTATTATCGCGACGCCGTGCGCAAGCTGCGCTCCTTCAACGCCCGCCTCGCCACCTGCCAGGCCACCTTTGATGCCCGTGCCGACAATCTGAAGCAATATATCGACCGTATCGCCAGCGATATCGGCTCGACCTCGGCCATCCTCAAGGAACGTGCCGAAAACCATAACAATGGCTGGTTCGATTTCCGCGCCGACGACCGCTACTGGTTCGCCTATGGCCAGCTCTACGCCTATTACGGACTGATGAAGGGCGCGCAGGCCGACTTCGAGGACGTCATCAAGGAAAAGCACCTGCAGAGCCTGTGGGATACGATGGACGCGCAGTTCGTCTCGGCGCTGCGCATCCAGCCCTTCATCATCGCCAATGGCCGCGAGGACGGCTGGCTGCTGCCCACGCATCTGACGACCATGGGTTTCTATGTGCTCAGGGTGCGTTCCAACATGGTCGAAATCAGCAACGTGCTGACGCAGTAGGGCCGGTCGGCCCAATGCATGTCACCCAAAAGTGGTCCGGCCTGGGAAGAACGATATGCATGGAAACAAATGCCTGAAGCGCGATGCGCTTTAGGCCGGCGATGGCGGATTTGCGCCGCCGTGTCTGTCGCATTCCGTGCATTGCGCGGCTGTTTTGAGACGGCGGACGCGTCCCCGCTCTGGCTTCTATACGGCGCGGCAAGCGGAGCCAGAAAGAACCGGAGGCAGGTCGGCCCGCCGCAGAGGAATTTTCTTCATAGGAAACATAGTTGCATGAAAGTTGACGCCACGGCAGCGAGAGGGCTAGAACATGCCCTTGCCCGCGCGGCGTATCGAACATGCACCAGTGATCAACCCGTCCCCTCCACCGTCCAATCCAGAGGAAAGCCGTCATGGCAGAAGTGAAGTCCGACATCGAGATCGCCCGCGGTGCGAAGAAAAAACAGATCCAGGAGATCGGCGCCAAGATCGGCATCCCGACCGAACACCTTTTGCCCTATGGCCATGACAAGGCGAAGGTCTCCGCCGAATTCATCAAATCGGTGAAGGGCAACAAGGACGGCAAGCTGATCCTGGTCACCGCCATCAACCCGACCCCGGCCGGCGAAGGCAAGACGACCACCACCGTCGGCCTCGGCGACGGCCTGAACCGCATCGGCAAGAAAGCGATCATCTGCATCCGCGAAGCCTCGCTCGGTCCGAATTTCGGCGTCAAGGGCGGTGCGGCCGGCGGCGGCTACGCGCAGGTCGTGCCGATGGAGGATATGAACCTCCATTTCACCGGCGACTTTCATGCCATCACCACGGCGCACAACCTCCTGTCGGCGTTGATCGACAACCACATCTATTGGGGCAATGAGCTCGGCATCGACACCCGCCGCGTTGCCTGGCGCCGCGTCATGGACATGAACGACCGGGCGCTGCGCGAGATCATCTGCTCGCTCGGCGGCGTCGCCAACGGCTATCCGCGCGAGGCCGGGTTCGACATCACCGTCGCTTCCGAGGTCATGGCCATCCTGTGCC
Organism: Mesorhizobium sp. B264B1B; assembly: GCF_020165765.1. NCBI lineage: Bacteria > Pseudomonadati > Pseudomonadota > Alphaproteobacteria > Hyphomicrobiales > Phyllobacteriaceae > Mesorhizobium > Mesorhizobium sp. B264B1B. The sequence continues at coordinate 254,251 of NZ_JAIUIS010000003.1, read as the reverse complement.
TCGCCACCGACCTGAAGGACCTGGAGAAGCGCCTGGGCGACATCATCGTCGCCTATCGCCGCGACAAGTCGCCTGTCTATGCCCGTGACCTCAAGGCCGACGGCGCCATGGCCGTGCTGCTCAAGGACGCCATGCAGCCGAATCTGGTGCAGACGCTGGAGAACAATCCGGCCTTCGTGCATGGCGGCCCGTTCGCCAACATCGCGCATGGCTGCAACTCGGTGGTCGCCACCACGACGGCGCTCAAGCTTGCCGACTACGTCGTCACGGAAGCCGGCTTCGGCGCCGATCTCGGCGCGGAAAAATTCTTCGACATCAAGTGCCGCAAGGCCGGGCTGAAGCCGGCGGCGGCGGTCATCGTCGCCACCGTACGCGCCATGAAAATGAATGGCGGCGTCAAGAAGGAAGACCTCGGCAAGGAAAACATCGAGGCGGTGAAGAAGGGCTGCGCCAATCTCGGCCGCCACATCGAGAACATCAGGCAGTTCGGCGTGCCGGCGGTAGTTGCCATCAACCACTTCTACTCCGACACGGATGGCGAAATCCAGGCGATGAAGGATTATGTCGCCTCGATGGGCGAAGAGGCGATCCTGTGCAAGCACTGGGCCAACGGCTCGGCCGGCATCGAGGATCTCGCCAAGAAAGTGGTGGCGCTGGCCGAATCCGGTGCCTCGCAGTTCGCGCCGCTCTATCCCGACGCCATGCCGCTGTTCGAGAAGATCAACACCATCGTCCAGCGCATCTATCGCGGCTCGGAAGCGATCGCCGACAAGTCGGTGCGCGACCAGTTGCACGCCTGGGAGCAGGCCGGCTACGGCCACTTGCCGGTCTGCATGGCCAAGACGCAGTATTCCTTCTCGACCGACCCGAACCTGCGCGGCGCGCCAACCGGCCACACCGTACCGGTGCGCGAGGTCAGGCTTTCGGCGGGTGCCGGCTTCGTCGTCATTATCTGCGGCGAGGTCATGACCATGCCCGGCCTGCCCAGGGCGCCGTCGTCGGAAAAGATTTTCCTCAACGAAGCCGGCCAGATCGAAGGCCTGTTCTAGAAATCCTCAATTCCAAAAAGTGCAAAGGGCGCCGCAGCGATGCGGCGCCCTTTGTATTTCCGCAGACGACTACGCAGCGTTGCGAGCCAGCGCCCGCTGGTTGGAGCCGAAGATCGTATCGCGTTCCGGCAAGGTGCCGGTCTTCAGGCACTCGATCCATTCGGCGGTCTTGAGCACGGCGGCGAAGCGCGACTGCAGGATGATTGTCACCACGCGGTGGATCTCCTCGGCCGAGGCATAGCCCGCGCTGTTGGCGTAAGGCACCGAGCCGGTCGCGTCGGACAGGAACTCGACGGCAAAGCCCATATGCACGGCATGGATGATGGTCGACAGGTCGCAATTATGCGTCATGTAGCCGACCACCACGATCGTATCGATGGCGTTGGCGCGCAGCCACTCTTCGAGATCGGTGCCGGTGAAGGCGGAAGGCAGCGTCTTCTCGACATAGTGGTCGCGTGGCCGCCTCGATATCTCGGGATGCAATTCCGCGCCATGGCTGCCCTTGGCGAAGATTGGCGACGTCTCCGGCGCCATCTGCTTGACGACCACCACCTTGATGCCGGCCGCTGCTGCCGCGTCCATTGCGCGCGCCACGTTGACGACGCTGTCGCGGAACGGCGGATGCTGGATGGCGAGATTGCCGCCGTCATAGTCATTCTGGACGTCCACGACGACGAGCGCGCGGCGCGGCGTCTTGCTGGCTGGTTCGGACATGATGCATTCCTTTCAGGCTTGATGTGATGCCCGAGCATAGGTCCGCCACCATCGGGCGAAAGTGGCCCGATTGACATCATTCGAAAGAATTGGGACAATCCGCATAACCCCGCGCAGAAATCCCCGGAAGACATGACCCACCAGATCGTCGCCGTCCTCGCCTTCGACGGCATCAGCCCGTTCCATCTCTCCGTGCCTTGCCTGGTGTTCGGCGAAGATCGCACATCGTTCGGCCTGCCGCGCTTCGACTTCCGCATCTGCGCGATCGAGGCCGGTCCCGTCCACACCGAGGCCGGGCTGAGCGTCGCCGCGCCCCATGGGCTAGAGGGCCTCGATGGCGCCGACATCATCATCGTGCCGAGCTGGCGGGATCTCGAAGATCCGCTGCCGGAACCGCTGAGCCAAGCATTGCGGCGGGCCCACCGCAATGGTGCCCTGATCGTCGGCCTTTGCCTGGGAACATTCGCAGTCGCTGCTGCCGGACTGCTTGGCGGTCGGCGTGCGGCCACGCATTGGGCCTATGCCGAGCGGCTTCAGAAGCTTCATCCCGACATCGCGGTGGATGCCGAGGTGCTCTATGTCGACAATGGCGACGTGGTGACGTCGGCCGGCGTCGCGGCCGGGCTCGACTGCTGCCTCCATATCGTTCGCGCCCGCTACGGCGCCGAGGCAGCACTGCGGCTCGCGCGGCAGATCGTGCTCTCCCCGCACCGGCAAGGCGGACAGGCGCAGTTCATCGAGCGCCCGCTGGCGAGGAGCGCCGATACCGACAGGTTCACACAAGCACTCGACGCGGTGCGTGCGACGCTCGGCGATGCGCACAGCTTGGACCGCGTCGCCGAAGCCGCCGGCATGACACGGCGCACCTTCACCCGCCGCTTCCAGAAATCGATCGGCACCAGTTTCGGCGATTGGCTGATCGAGCAACGGCTTGAACTGGCGCAGCGTCTGCTCGAGGCGACGGAAAAATCGATGGACGTCGTGGCCTTCGAGGCCGGCTTCGGCAGCGCCACCTCGCTGCGCCAGCATTTTTCGGCGCGTCTCAGGACCTCACCGGCGCAATACCGGCGTGAATTTTCCAGGCGGGCCGACCAAGGCGACCGGTCGCCGCACGCGCTTTCGCACTGAGCGCCCGCCGAGCACTCAACCGCGTTTGACCGCCAGCGCCGGATTGCCGACCACCGTCATGTTCGCGGGCACGTCGCGCGTCACCACGGCGCCGGCGCCGACGATGGCGCCCCCGCCGATGCTGATCCCAGCCAGGATGACCGCGCTGCCGCCGATCCAGGCATCGGCACCGATCTCGACCGGCCTGGCGATTTCCAGCCCGGCTTGTCGCCCCGCGGCCTCCCTGTGATGCTCGGCGCAATAGATCTGCACATTGGGGCCGAGCAGCGTTCCCTTGCCGATGCGCACGCTTGCCGTGTCGAGAATGATGCAGCCGGCATTGAGAAAGACGCCGTCCCCGAGAAAGATGTTGAAGCCATAGGCACAGTGGAACGGCGCCTCGATGCGGGCGCCCTCGCCCGCGCCGCCGAGCAGATCCCGCAAGGCAGGCCCGATGTTGCCGCGCTGACGGGGCGCAAGCGAATTGTGCTCGAATACGGCGCCCGCAGCCACGCCGCGCAGCGCCTCCAGTTCGTCATCCATGCACGTATACCACTCGCCCGCCGCCATTTTTGCGCGTTCGCTCTCAGCCATGCGGTGCCTCCGTCATCATTGCCACGCACCGTTGCGGCGTAAGAGAGCGCCTATGCAAGTACTGGCCAAATACCGGACCTATGGTAGCCTGCCTTTTCAGGGCTGTCCCGGCCCGGGATCGAGGGGGATGAACATGCTTTACATTCTTGCACTTCTGATCGGGGTCATTGCCGGCCTGCGCGCCATGACCGCGCCGGCCGCCGTCGCCTGGGGCGCCTGGCTCGGCTGGCTGCCGGTTGCCGGCACCTGGGCAAGCTTCATGAGCCACTGGGCCGCTGTCGGCATTTTCACTATCCTGGCTATCGTCGAGCTGGTCACCGACCAGTTGCCGTCGACGCCGAGCCGCAAGGTGCCGCAGCAATTCGGCGCCCGTATCCTGCTCGGTGCCTTCAGCGGCGCTGTGATCGGCGCCACTGGCGGCGCCACCATCGTCTGCCTGATCGCCGGCGCCATAGGGGCCGTTATCGGCACGCTCGGCGGCGCGGAGGCGCGCGGCCGGCTGGCGGCCGCCTTCGGCAAGGACCAGCCCGCGGCCTTCATCGAGGACGCGGTCGCGATCGTTGGCGGCCTCTTGATCGTGGCGGCGGTGGCATGACGGCGAAAACCTTCGATGCCATCGTCATCGGTGCCGGCCAGGCCGGCCCTCCGCTGGCCGGCCGGCTGACGGCGGCCGGCATGAGCGTGGCGCTGATCGAGCGCAAGCTGGTCGGCGGCACCTGCGTCAACACCGGCTGCATGCCGACCAAGGCCATGGTCGCCAGCGCCTATGCCGCGCATCTCGCGCGGCGCGCCGCGGACTATGGCGTGACCCTCTCCGGCCCGGTCGGCGTCGACTATCCCAGGGTCAAGGCGCGCAAGGACAAGGTGTCGAACGACGCCCGCGGCAATCTGGAAACCTGGATCGCCGACATGGATAAATGCACGCTCTATCGCGGCCATGCGCGTTTCGAATCCGCCAACACGGTGCGCGTCGGCGATGATCTCCTAACCGCCGGCAAGATCTTTCTCAACACCGGCGGCCGCGCATCGTTACCGGATCTGCCCGGCATTCACGACATCGACTTTCTCACCAACTCTTCGATGATGGACCTCGACGTGTTGCCGCGCCACCTCGTGGTGGTCGGCGGCAGCTACATCTCGCTCGAATTCGCGCAGATGTTCCGCCGCTTCGGCGCGGAGGTCACGATTATCGAAAAGGGCTCGCGGCTGATCGGCCGCGAAGACGAGGATGTGTCCGACGCCATCCTGTTGATCCTCGAAAACGAAGGCATCGCGGTCCATCTCGGCGCCGACGCCATAAGCTTCGCCAGGCAGGGCGAGGATATTGCTGTTGCCTTCTCCGCCGGCAAGCCGCCGGCCGTCGGCTCGCATGTGCTCCTGGCTCTGGGGCGAACGCCCAATACCGACGATCTCGGCCTCGACCAGGCCGGCATCGAGGTCGACAAACGCGGCTTCATCACCGTCGACGACCAGTTGCGCACCAGCGTGCCCGGCATCTGGGCGATGGGCGACTGCAATGGCAAGGGCGCCTTCACCCACACGTCCTACAACGATTACGAGATCGTTGCGGCCAATTTGCTCGACAATGATCCGCGCAAGGTCACCGACCGCATCGAGGCCTACGCTCTGTACATCGATCCGCCGCTCGGCCGCTGCGGCATGACCGAGGCGTCGGTGAAGAAGTCGGGACGCCGCGCGCTGGTCGGCCAGCGGCCGATGACCCGTGTCGGCCGTGCCATCGAGAAAGGCGAGACGCAAGGCTTCATGAAGATCCTCGTCGACGCCGACACAAGGGAAATCCTCGGCTGCTGCGTGCTTGGCCCCGGCGGCGATGAAGCCGTGCATTGCGTGCTTGATCTGATGTATGCCAAGGCACCTGTGGACACGCTGGCGCGCGCCATGCACATCCACCCCAATGTCTCGGAACTGCTGCCTACCATCGCCCAGGAGTTGAAGCCGCTGGTCTGAACTCCGGCTCAGCCGGTCGGTTCGGCCGCTCGGCCGGGTTCGGTCAGGGTCGTCTAGCCCGGCAGGGCACGGCACAAGCACCGCTGCCAGTGCCTCTTTGCTCTCCGCTTTCTGCATTGCTGCATTGCTGCAATGGCGCTTGTGCGCCATGGGGCGCTCGCGCAGTTTCCATTTGAACCGATTCAGTCTGGACCTCCCATGCCTTTGCCGATCCTTGCGCTTGCCATTGCGTCCTTCTGCATCGGCACCACCGAATTCGTCATCATGGGTCTGCTGCCGGAGGTCGCCGCCGACCTTGGCGTGACCATTCCCGCGGCCGGGCTGCTGGTCACGGGCTATGCGCTGGGCGTGGTCTTCGGCGCGCCAATCGTGGCGATGGCCACCGCGCATCTGCCGCGCAAGCCGGTGCTGGTCGGACTGGCCGCACTGTTCGTCGTCGGCAACCTGCTCTGCGCCATCGCGCCCAATTACTGGATGCTGATGGGCGCGCGCGTCTTCACCGCCTTCGGCCACGGCGCCTTCTTCGGCATCGGTTCGGTCGTCGCCGCCAGCCTGGTGCCCCGCAACAAGCGTGCCAGCGCCATCGCGCTGATGTTCGCCGGCCTGACGCTGGCTAACATCCTCGGCGTTCCCGCCGGAACGGCGCTTGGCGAAGCCTTCGGCTGGCGCGCCACCTTCCTGGCGGTGGTCGGCATCGGGCTGATCTCGGTCGCGGCGATCGCTTGGCTAGTGCCGCCGGATGTCACTGAACCAAGCGGCGACGGCTTGCGCGGCGAATTGCGCGTGCTCGGCAAGCTGCAGGTGTGGCTGGCCATGCTGATCGCGGCGCTCGCCTCAGCCAGCCTGTTTGCCGTCTTCACCTACATCAAACCCTATCTCACCGACGTGTCCGGCCTCTCGACTTCAGCGGTCACCTGGGTGCTCTTGCTGTTCGGCGCCGGCATGACCATCGGCAACATCATCGGCGGCCGGCTGGCCGACTGGAAGCTGATGCCGACGGTCATCGGCACGCTGCTGCTGCTGGCGGTCCTGTTTGTCGGCTTCATGCAGTTCGGCGCTATCGCCAGTGTCGCCATAGGCATCGTCTTCCTGTGGGGCATGCTCGTCTTCGTCGTCGTGCCGCCGTTGCAGATCCGTGTCGTGGAAGCCGCTTCCGAGGGACCGAACCTTGCCGCCACGCTGAACCAGGGCGCCTTCAATGTCGGCAACGCCAGCGGCGCCTGGATCGGCGGCGTGGCGCTCTCCTGGGGCGTTTCCTATGCCAACCTGCCGCTGGTGGGCGCGGCACTCGCTCTGCTGGCGGTCGCCGTGGCCGTTGCCTCGCAGGCACTGGACCGGCGCGCTCCGGCCGTCGCTCTTCAGCCTGCCGCGTAGTAGCTGCTTGCGCCCATAGCGCGACAGCCTGGACCAATCGACAAGCGCACGATCGAAGAGGCATGTCCTTCTCGCCTCTCGACGGAGAAAAGACCATGCAGAAATCGATCGAACGCATAGCCGGCGACAGCGAGGGCGTTTCCTATGAATTCCCGCTGTTTCGCTTCGCTGGAACCGACAAATCCGCGCCTTCGGCCTATCTGCAGGCAGCACTCCATGCCGGCGAACTGCCCGGAGTCGTCGCCATTGATGCACTGATGCCGATGCTGGCCAGGGCCGAGGCGGAGGGGCGCATCAAGGGCGACATCACCATCGTGCCCTGGGCCAATCCGATCGGCCGCGCCCAGTATCATTTCGGCGAACATCAGGGCCGTTTTCATCTGGGCACGCGCACCAACTTCAACCGCGGTTTTCCGCTGCTCGCCGCGCCCGACACGGCACTCCTGCCCGACACCGCGCACGGCACGCCCGACCAGCGGCTGAAGACGAGACTGGTGCAGCTTTCACTCGGCCACGACATCGTGCTCGACCTGCATTGCGACGACGAGGGTCTTTCCTACCTGTATGTCCACACCAGCCTGTGGCCGGCAATGGCCGACTGCGCCGCCGCCATGGGCGTCGAGGCGGTGGTGCTGTGGAGTGAAGACACGGACGGCACTTTCGAGGGCGCCTCGATCATGCCCTATCAGAACGTTCCCGCCGATGTGGCGAAGCTCGGCCGGCGCGTCGTCACGACGGTCGAATATCGCGGCATCCTCGATGTCGATGGCGCGTTCGCGGCGTCGGACGCCGCGGGGCTCTACCGGCTGCTGGTGGCGCGCGGCGTGGTCGCCGACCCGGCCCTGCCCTCACCCGGTGCCTTCACCGGGGTTGTCGCACCGCTCGAAAACATCGACATGATGCCGGCGCCCCGGGCAGGTGCCGTGCTTTACGACGTGGAGCCCGGCGACCGCGTGGCCAAGGATACGCGGCTTGCCGTCATCGTCCACGCACCGGGCGAAGCCGATGGCCGCACCGAGGTGTTCGCGCCGCAGGCCGGCATCGTCCTGACCCGGCGCTCGCGCCGTATCATCCGCGCCGGCGAGGATCTGTTGAAACTGGTGGGCGACAGGAAGAGCGCCGACGCAAGGTCCGGCACACTGGAAGATTGAGCCTCCACCGAATCCAGTTGCGCGGTCGCTCAATCGCCGCTATGGGAATCGCCATGAACATGCGTTCGATCAAGACCGTTTGGTGGTGGGCCTGCTGACAGCGGCCTGTTCGAACGCGTGCGCGTGAAAAGAGAGGGTGGCCGCAGCGGAATGTCCGGGCGGCCATTTGTTTTTTCCAAGCCATTCCCGGGTCCGTTGCCCAAGAAGCTGATGGAGACGGCAATGACGATGAAGGTTCTGGACAACGGCGCAGAGAGTTTTGTGACCGGGGGTGGCATCACCATCACCCGCGAGCGCCACGACCGGCCCTATGAAGGCGCCATCGACGCCTATGTCGACGGGCTGAATGCGCGCCGGGGCGCGGTGTTCTCTTCGAACTATGAATATCCCGGCCGCTATACGCGTTGGGACACCGCCATCATCGACCCGCCTTTGGTGATCTCGGCGCGTGGCCGGTCCATCCGCATCGAGGCGCTGAACCGGCGGGGCGAGGTGCTTCTGCCGGTCATCGTCAAGACGCTCGGCGATATCGCCGAGATCACGATCGCCGAGGCGTCGAAAAAGCTGATCCGCCTCGACGTCGCCAAGCCGGGCCGCGTCTTCACCGAAGAAGAACGCAGCCGCGTTCCTTCCGTCTTCACGGTTCTGCGCGCCATCACCGCCTTGTTCAAGACCGCCGAAGACGCCAATCTCGGCCTTTACGGCGCCTTCGGCTACGACCTCGCCTTCCAGTTCGATCCGGTCGACTACAAGCTCGAACGCAAGCCAAGCCAGCGCGATCTCGTGCTGTTCCTGCCCGACGAGATCCTGGTCGTCGACCATTATTCGGCCAAGGCCTGGACCGATCGATATGACTACGCCGGCAAGGGTTTTTCGACCGAAGGCCTGCCGCGCGACGAGATCGCCGAGCCGTTCAAGACCGCCGACCGTATCCCGCCGCGCGGCGACCATGAACCCGGCGAATACGCCAATCTTGTGCGCCGCGCGATGGACAGCTTCAAGCGCGGTGACCTGTTCGAGGTCGTACCCGGGCAGATGTTCTACGAACGCTGCGAGACCCAACCCTCCGAGATTTCGCGCAAGCTGAAGTCAATCAACCCCTCGCCCTATTCCTTCTTCATTAATCTGGGTGAAGGCGAATACCTGATCGGCGCTTCGCCCGAAATGTTCGTGCGCGTCAACGGCCGCCGTGTCGAGACCTGCCCGATCTCGGGCACGATCAAGCGTGGCGACGACGCCATTTCCGACTCAGAGCAAATCCTGAAGCTGCTCAATTCCAAGAAGGATGAATCCGAGCTCACAATGTGCTCGGATGTCGACCGCAACGACAAGTCGCGCGTCTGCGAGCCGGGTTCGGTGCGCGTCATCGGCCGCCGCCAGATCGAGATGTATTCGCGGCTTATCCATACGGTTGACCATATCGAGGGCAGGCTGCGCGAAGGCATGGACGCCTTCGACGCGTTTCTCTCGCACGCCTGGGCGGTGACCGTCACCGGCGCGCCGAAACTATGGGCCATGCGCTTCATCGAGCAGAACGAGAAGAGCCCGCGCGCCTGGTATGGCGGCGCCATCGGCATGGTCAATTTCAACGGTGATATGAACACCGGCCTGACACTGCGCACCATCCGCATCAAGGACGGCATTGCCGAGGTGCGTGCTGGCGCCACATTACTGTTCGACAGCATTCCCGAGGAAGAAGAAGCCGAAACCGAACTGAAGGCCTCCGCCATGCTCTCCGCCATCCGCGACGCCAAGACGGGCAATGCCGCCAGCACCGAGCGCACCACCGCGCGCGTCGGCGACGGCGTCAACATCCTGCTCGTCGACCATGAAGACAGCTTCGTCCACACGCTGGCCAATTACTTCCGTCAGACCGGCGCCAATGTCTCGACCGTGCGCACCCCCGTGCCGGAAGAAGTTTTCGACCGGCTGAAGCCGGATCTCGTCGTGCTGTCGCCTGGTCCCGGCACGCCCAAGGATTTCGACTGCGCCGCCACCATCGGACGAGCGCGCGCCCGCGAGCTGCCGATCTTCGGCGTCTGCCTCGGCCTGCAGGCGCTGGCCGAGGCCTATGGCGGCGAATTGCGGCAGCTGCATGTGCCGATGCACGGCAAGCCGTCGCGCATTCGCGTCTCCAAGCCCGGCATCATCTTTTCCGGTCTGCCCAAGGAAGTCACCGTCGGCCGTTACCATTCGATCTTCGCCGATCCGGTGCGGCTACCCGACGATTTCGTGGTCACCGCCGAGACCGAAGACGGCGTCATCATGGCCTTCGAGCACCGCAAGGAGCCGATCGCCGCGGTACAATTCCATCCGGAATCGATCATGACGCTCGGCCACAATGCCGGCATGCGCATCATCGAGAACATCGTCGCCCACCTGCCGCGCAAGGCCAAGGACAAGGCCGCCTAGAGACGATGGTCGAAACGCGGGACACGACGGCGGTCGCGGCGAAGGCCGCCCCCAGGCGCAAGGTCGCAAGGCTTGCCTTCTGGTCGATCGTCGTCGCTTGTGTGGTGCTCGCACTCAAGCTTGCCGCCTGGTACATCACCGGTTCCGTCGCACTCTATTCGGACGCGCTGGAATCGATCGTCAACGTCATCGCCTCGGCCGCCGCGTTCTGGGCGATCCAGGTCAGCTACAAGCCTGCCGACCAGGACCATCCGTTCGGCCACCACAAGGCCGAGTATTTCTCGGCCGTCCTGGAAGGCGTGCTGATCGTGGTCGCGGCACTCCTGATCCTGAACGAGGTCTGGCAATCCTGGCTCCACCCCGTCCCGCTCCAGCAGCCTTGGGAAGGGCTTGCCGTCAACGGTGTGGCGACAGTCATCAACGCCTTCTGGGCCTGGGCGCTGATCCGTACAGGGCGCAACGCAAGATCGCCGGCACTGGTCGCCGACGGCCAACACATCATGACCGACGTCGTGACCTCGGTCGGCGTCTTCGCCGGCCTTGTCGGCGCGGTGCTGACCGGATGGCAGATCCTCGATCCGGCGCTGGCCGTGATCGTCGCGCTCAACATTCTTTGGCAGGGCTGGCATGTTATCGGCTCGTCGATGAACGGGCTGATGGACCGCGCCGTCGACACCCAGGAGCATATGCGCATCCGCGACATCATTTCGGCCAATTGCAAAGGCGCGCTCGAAGTGCACGACCTCAAGACACGCATCGCCGGCCGCGCCACCTTCATCGAATTCCATCTCGTCGTCGATGCCGACATGTCGGTCGGCGCCAGCCATGTCATCTGCGACCGCATCGAGGATGCGCTGCAGGCGGAAATCCCTTCCGTGCGCGTCACCATCCATGTCGAGCCCGATGATGAGGCCAAGCTGCCGAAGGGCACGACGGCGGTGCCGTTCGCGTGAGGCAGTTCACCACGTCTCGACTGACAGAGCTTTGATCCGCTCGAAGTCCTGGATATTGCGGGTCATCAGCGTAAGATCGCGCGCGCGCCTGCCCACCAATCAACGCATCGTAGGGACCAATTGGAGTTCCCAATGTGGCAAGCGTTGCCCGAATTTCTCCGGCATGTCTCGCGTCTTCCCGATCGAATTCGAGCACAGGAAACTGCAGAGCCTCGATACGCGCCAAATTTTCGACACAATAGGCGAGACGGCAAAGTCCTGCGGCCTATGCCGTTTCAGCAGGCAAGCAGACCCTCATCGCCCCTTCGTGACCGCGATGACGGCATTGGTGTCGAGCAGGTAGATCACTTGAAGACGTCTTCCAAGGCAGGTCGATCCTGCCCGTCCTGACGTTCCAGTGCTGCCTGGGCGAAATCATCATCAAGCGGTCCAATCACTTGGTCGAGCCACGCCCAGTCCTGCGCAAGCGGTTCCAAGATGACGGTTTGCCCGTGACGGCGTATCGAGACCTCCTCTGTGTCGAAACGGAACTCCTTCGGCAGGCGCACGGCTTGGGACCTGCCTGACCAGAACACTTTCGCTTTGTTCATCGTGCTATCCTCAAATGAGATATAGCAAAGATATATCCCTTCGTGCTGACCTAACCAGGGCTCCGCTTAAGGCGCGCAAGCCGATTGCGGCATCGGTTCCAGCCGGTAGATCTTGTCGTCCGACTTCGTCTTGCCGTCGGCTGCCTGTGAACAGAAATCGACGATCGCAAGGCTGTTGTTGGGATTGGCCAGCATCATCATGCCGTTGGCGCCGCGCTTGAGGAAAATCTCCTTCTGCGTGATATCGCAGGAGAAATCGCTCATCTTCGAGCTCGCCGCGCAGCGCCACTGGTCGGCCTCGCCCTGGCAGGAATAGACCTGCGTGACCTTGCCCGACTTTTGTCGCGTCGTGACCGAAACGGCGATGTCGGCGCCGTCAGGCCAATTGGCAAGGTCGCCGCCCGCCGCGAATGAAGCCAGTTCGACCGGCCCACGGAACACGCGGATCGACTGCGTCAGTTGGTCGGGATGCGAACCGAAATGCGCGGCATCGTAGTCGCGTCCGTAGCAGAAGGCCTGGTCGGGCTTCAGCCGGTCGCGCAGCGGCGGACCCATCGCCGGGTCGATCGGGTCGATGCGGGCGAACTCCGCCTTGCAGGTCGCTGCCGGCATCGGGTCGAGGCGGAAATTGTCGTCCTGCGAGCCCAGCGCCTGCCTGTTGTATTCAGTCGTGCCGAGTTCCTCTTCGGAACCGGCATCGAGATAGATATCGGGCTGCAGGTCCGAAAGGATCAGCCGGCCCTTGTCGTCGACTTTCAGCGACGCCAGCGTGCGGTCGCATTCCATGCCGCAATGGATCGGGTTTGATGCGCCATCCTCGGATTGGTGACTACACCAGCCGCCGGCCCATTCCGGAGCCTTGGCGCCACGCACCGTGGTGGTGACGAAGCCATTGTAGGACGTGCCGGCATTCGCGGCCGGTTCCTCGTTCGGCCTGCTGACCGGATCATGGCCGTAGTAGAAGAAGATCCGGGCCACCTTCTGCTCCGGATGCGCCTTGAGGTGCTTGGCATCGTAGATGCGGCCGAAACAGGCGTCCTGACCGTTGGGACTGAGTTCGGTGAGCTTGGCCGCCTCGTCGGCGAAAGCCGTCGCTCCCAGCAGGCTCAACAAGGCCGCTCCGGACAGGACGCTTGCCAGTCTCTGTTCGAACGCCATGTGACCCCTCCGCATCGGCAGGACGCGACGCCGATTTATGCTACACTCGGCGTCGCGGCCACGCAATTCGCGGCCATCTGTCAACCCGGGGGGAACCATCGCCATGCGTCGACGCGACATGTTCCGCGCGATTCTCGTCGGAGCCGGCACGCTGATTGGACTGCGGGTGGCGCAAGCCGCGGCCACCGAGGCCACGAGATTGAAGGTCGCCTATCATCTCAGTGACCTCGACAAGGTCAATTTCGTGCTGGGCAACATCAAGAACCATTACGAAGGCACCGGCGGCAATGTCGATATCGCGCTGGTCGTCCATGGTCCGGCTCTTGCCGGTTTCAAGTCGAAGGGCATATCGGCGGCGATCTCCGGTCGTTTCACCGGTCTCGTCCAGCAAGGGCTCGATCCGCATGCCTGCGCCAACACCATGCACGGCATGGATATTTCGCTCGCCGACCTGCTCGACGGTTTTCATGCGGCCGACAGTGGCGGCGTCGTCAAGCTCGCCGAACTGCAAAGCCAGGGCTATGCCTATCTCAGGCCTTGAAGCTGCATGGACTGAATGCAAGGGTAGCAAGACCAGCTAAGAACCGCGAATCCCGGAGAAACGACAGTGCCAGCGACAACCACTCCCCTTGGGCTTGTCATTCCCGATCTCGCCGGCAAGGCGGTGCTGGTCACCGGCGCCTCGACCGGCATCGGCGCGGCACTCGCGTTGGCTTATGCGACGCAGAAATGTCTGGTCGCACTGCACTACAATTCCAGCCGTGACGCCGCCGAGAAACTTGGCAAGGCCATTCGCGACAATGGCGGCGAGGTGCTTCTCGTCCAGGGCGATTTTTCCCTGGCCGCCGACGTCGAACGCGTCGTCGAGGACAGCGCGCAGCATTTCGGCCGCCTCGACGGGCTGGTCAACAATGCCGGCGGGATGCTCGGCCGCGTGCCCTACGCCGAGCAGACAGAGGCGCATTACGACGCGGTGATGGATCTCAACGCGCGTTCGGTGCTGACCGCCTCGCGCAAGGCGATGCCGTGGCTGAAGAGACAAGGCGGCTTCATCGTCAACACCTCCTCGATCGCCGCCCGCAACGGCGCCGGCGGTGGCGCCGGGCTTTACGGCTCGGCCAAGGCTTTCGTCTCCAACGTCACGCGCGGCATGGCCAAGGAACTGATCGGCTTCGGCATTCGCGTCAACGCGGTGGCACCCGGCACCATTCTCACGCCGTTCCACGAACGCTACTCGACCGAAGAGCAGATCAGGGGCATGGTTGCCACCATTCCGCAGGGGCGCGCCGGCACGGCTGAAGATTGCGTCGGTGCTTATCTGTTCCTCTCCTCCGATCTGTTGAGCGGCTACATCACCGGCCAGGTGATCGAGGTGAATGGTGGCCAGTTGATGCCTTGAGCCGCGACCTGCATATTGGCGAACGGTATACTCTTGTCGAAAACGCTGAAGGGAGACGAAGGGATGTACGGTCTGATCGGCAAGATGCGAGCGGCTCGCGGCCAGCGCGACGCTGTCATGGACGTCCTGCGCGCCAGCACCGGCGCCCTGCCCGGCTGCCTGAGCTATATCGTTGCCACCGACCCGGCCGATGCCGATGCCATCTGGGTCACAGAAGTGTGGACTGACCAGGCAAGCCACAAAGCCTCGCTGCAGCTTCCCGAAGTCCAGGCGGCCATCGCCAAGGCAAGGCCCTTCATCGCCGGCTTCGAGTTCCAGGTGGAAACCAACCCCGTCGGCGGCTTTGGATTGGCTGACGACAAGGCGGGCTGATCCGGGTGGATGACTCGACCCAAATCGTGAACATTAGCGATGCGAAGGCCAATCTTTCACGTCTCGTTCAGCGAGCCGCCAACGGCGAACCTTTCATGATCGCCAAGGCTGGCAAGTCATTGGTCAAGGTCATTCCTATGGATCAATCGGTGCCGGTACAATCGCGACGGGTTGGCTTTATGGCTGGTCAGTTTTCGGTGTCCGACCGTTTCGATCGCATGAGCGGTGGAGAAATCGAGCAACTGTTCGGCACAGACATCTGAGGCGATCGCTTTTCGATGCAGCGGGGGTTCGCATCCCTTACCGCTCAGTCTAAGACCAGAACATGGATTCCTCGCCCAAGCAGCCGTCTCCTGGCCAGCCGGCCGTCGAGCGCATGGCGCGCATGCGCAAGCCTTGGCAATGGCTGGCCCTCCTCGTCATTTCCGTGCTGTTTGCCGGTGCGCTCGAACTGGCCGCGCTGCCGGCGGCGCTGCTCATCGGGCCGATGCTGGCGGCCATCGTCGCCGGCACCAACGGCGCTACCGTGCGCGTGCCGCGGCTTCTGTTCGGCTCCGCCCAGGCGATCGTCGGCTGCCTCATCGCCGCTTCGATCTCGGCCGACATTTTTCGCGTCTTCTATGCCGAATGGCCGCTGTTCCTCGGCGCAGTGACAGCCACCGTCGCGGCGTCCAGCCTGCTCGGCTGGCTGATCAGCCGGTGGCGCATCCTGCCCGGCACGACCGCCGTCTGGGGATCCTCCCCAGGCGCGGCCACCGCAATGGTGCTGATGGCCGGCGCCTTCGGCGCCGACCAGCGCCTCGTCGCCTTCATGCAGTATCTGCGTGTCATCTTCGTCTCGATGACGGCGGCCATTGTCGCCAAGATGTGGGTCGACACGTCAGGCGTCGAAATCCCGCCGATTATCTGGTTTCCGCCGATCGATGCCCAAGCCTTAGCAGCAACCATTGGCATCGCGCTGGTCGGCGGGCTGGCGGGAAGGCTTTGCCGGTTGCCTTCGCCCTCCTTTCTGGGCACCTTCATCTTCGGCGCGGTGATCCACCTTGGCCTCGGCGTGCCGATGCAATTGCCGCCTTGGCTGCTGGCTGTCAGTTACGCCATGGTCGGATGGTCGATCGGGCTGAACTTCACAAGGCCGATCCTGCGCCATGCGACACGTGCCCTGCCGCAGATCGTCGCTTCGATCGTGGCTCTGATCGCCTTTTGCGGCGGCCTCGCCTTCATGATCAGCCATCTGCTCGACATCGATCCGCTGACCGCCTATCTCGCGACCAGCCCCGGCGGCATGGACAGCGTCGCCATCATCGCCGCCGCCGCCCAGAACGTCGACATCTCCTTCATCATGGCGCTCCAGTCGGCGCGTTTCCTGATCGTGCTGCTTGTCGGCCCGAGCATCGCGCGGCTGGTAGCGCGCGCGGTGAAGGAATAGGCTGCTCCGCCCCGGCTGCCGGCATACTTATGGATCGATCCTAATCCTCGTCGTCGCCCTCGGCCTGCGCGTCGCGACGCCAATAGGCCGTTACCAGGTGCCGGTCGCGGCCCAGGCCCCACTCCTTGCGCACGATCTTGCGGATCTCGCGGAAGTCCGTGAACTCGCATCCGGCCCAGACGTAGAGGTTATCGGCAAGCGCCATGTGGCTGCGCTCGCGCAGGGCGGCCGCCAGCAGGCCGGCGGTGCCGGCCGCGCGGTCGTGCCGGTAAAGCCAGGTGATTTCGATGTTGTCGCCTTGCGCCAGCGCGATGCGGTCGTCCGGGCCATCGACCTCGATGAGCGCCTCGACGCGGGTTGACGGCCGCAGTTCCCCCAGAATCCGGCCAATTGCCGGCAGCGCTGTGTCGTCGCCGACCAGCAGCAGGGTCGGCGCCGTCGGCGTCTCGCCGCCGCTTGGCCCGATCATGCCGATGACGTCTCCCGCCACCGCGTTCTGCGCGAATGTGGCGGCGGGCGTGTCATGGCCGGGGTGCAGCACGAAATCGACATCGAGCCAACCGCTTGTCGGATCCACCGCCCGGATCGTGTAGATGCGGACGGTGAGCGCATCCTCACCGGCAGGCCACACAAGCAGGCCGTCGGCGCCTATCGAGGGCCAAACGGGCGGCCTGCCCCGCGGCGGCAGCAGCAGCCGGATGTGCAGGCCGCCATGGGTAAACCGGCCAAGATCATCGCCTGCAAAGCGCAGGCGCTGCATGTGCGGAGAAATCCGCTTTGACGACACCACCGTGATTTCGCGGAAGAAGATCGGGGTGCCGGTGTCGCTGCCGTCGCCTTGCCAGCGCAGTCCGCTCGTCGTTCCGAGATGCTGCGCGACGTGGCCGGCGACCGTCATCTTCATGTAGGACAGGCAGGTTTCGTCTACGGCCGAGACGCGGATCAGCATGGAGTCGCCCTCGAGTGCCGCGCTCAGCGAACCGTAGTACAGGCGAAGTTCCCATCGATCGGCAACACCGGTCTCGACCTCGAATTCGCTGTGCTCGGTGCGCAGCCGGTCCATCACCGACCTGATCGCCGCATCGCTGATCCGGGTTTGCGCTCGCAGTTGGTCCATCGTTCGCGTCTTTCGAAACGGTTTGAAGCAATCGGCCGCAGGAGGGCCGCGCCGGCAGCGGCATGCCATAGACGTTCCGAAGTTTCCACAGAAACTTGAATACATAAGTCATCTTATATATTGAACCGCTACGTCCCGTTGGCGGCCAGGTCCGGCCTCGGCCTGTTGGAAGGGCACGCACGTCGGCGACGACGTCAGACGGAACGTGGCCCGGCACGCGCCCGGCTGTCGGCATGGCTTTCGGTACGGCTTGCCTCCGGCTGGCCGCTCCTGTATGAAAGCCGCCATGAACACGCGCGCCACCACCGCTTCCCGTCAGACCGGCTTTGCCGGCGAGACCGTGCGCGCGCTTGCCTCGACGCTGCTTCTTCTCGGCCTTATCGGCGATCGCCGGGTTCGCTGAAGGAGCGCCCGGCGGTCGAGCCGCCGCGCAAGCGCATGCTCCTTGGCAGTCACATCAAGCGAACGAAAAACTGGTAAAGGCGCCACTCGCCACCCATCCGCCTGAAGGCGGATTCGAGGGTCGCCGGGAGAAACGACGATGAACGCACGAGAAGAAATCCGCGTAAGCGAGGCCCCGGCGGGCCAGCAGAACGGCGGCATGCCGGACGCCGCCCGCAAGTACCAACCCTATCCAATCGTGGGCCTCACCGACCGGACCTGGCCCTCGAAAGTGATCGACAAGACGCCAATCTGGTGCTCGGTCGACCTGCGCGACGGCAACCAGGCGCTGATCGACCCGATGGGCCACGAACGCAAGGCGCGCATGTTCGCGCTGCTGCTCGACATGGGTTTCAAGGAGATCGAGATCGGTTTTCCTTCGGCCTCGCAGACCGATTTCGACTTCGCCCGCTGGTCCATCGAAGAGGGCAGCGTACCGGCCGACGTTTCGCTGCAGGTGCTGGTGCAGTGCCGGCCCGAACTGATCACCCGCACCTTCGAAGCGCTCAGAGGCGCCACCAACCCGATCGTGCATTTCTACAATTCGACCAGCGAGTTGCAGCGCCGCGTCGTCTTCGAGAAGGACGTTGCCGGCATCAAGCGCATCGCCACCGATGCCGCCAAGATGATCACCGACATGGCAGCGGGTGCCGGCGGCGGCTACCGTTTCGAATACTCGCCCGAAAGCTTCACCGGCACCGAACTCGAGGTGGCGCTGGAGATCTGCAACGCGGTCACCGAGATCGTGAAGCCGACGCCTGACAACAAACTCATCATCAACCTGCCGTCGACCGTCGAGATGTCGACGCCCAATATCTATGCCGACCGCATCGAGTGGATGTGCCGCAATCTCGACAGGCGCGAGAACCTGATCATTTCGCTGCACCCGCATAATGACCGTGGCACCGGCGTCGCCACCACCGAGCTCGGCCTGATGGCCGGCGCCGATCGCGTCGAAGGCACGCTGTTCGGCAATGGCGAGCGCACCGGCAATGTCGACATCGTCACGCTGGCGCTCAACATGTACACGCAAGGCGTCGATCCGAAGCTGGACTGCTCCGACATCAACCGGATGAAGGATGTCTACGAATATTCGAACCAGCTGAAGATTCCCGAGCGCCATCCCTATGTGGGCGAACTCGTCTACACCGCCTTTTCCGGCTCGCACCAGGATGCCATCAACAAGGGTATGAAGGCGCTGAAGAAGGCCAACACGCCAGTGTGGGAGGTTCCCTATCTGCCGATTGACCCGGCCGACGTCGGCCGCAGCTACGAAGCCATCATCCGCATCAACTCGCAGTCCGGCAAGGGCGGCATCGCCTATGTGCTGCAGGCGGATTACGGGCTCAACCTGCCGCGCAACCTGCAGATCGAGTTTAGCCAGGCAATCCAGGCGATCACCGATGCCGAAGGCAAGGAAGTGCCGGCCAGGCGCATCTATGAGCGCTTCCTCGATACCTATGTCGACCAGCCGGGCGCCAGGCTGAAATTCCTCGATCACCACACCTATCCGGACACCGAGGTAAAGGGCCGGCGCGTTGTCGAGGCGGTCATTATCGACGACGGCAAGGAGATGACGATATCAGGCACAGGCACAGGCCCGATCGACGGCTTCGTCGATGCGCTGTCGCGCCATGTCGGCGTCGATATGTCGGTGCTCGACTATTCCGAGCACTCGATGCAGCGCGGTTCGAACGCCTCGGCCATTTCCTATGTCGAGATGGAACATCCTGACGGCAAGCTGTTCGGCGCAGGCATCAACACCAACATCGTCGCTGCCTCGCTGGAGGCCGTGGTGTCCGCCGCCAACCGGATTATCGGCAAAAGAGCCGGTTGATACAGGCTTGGAACGAATTCGGGACCATCGTCGTTTAGCGATTGGTCCCGACTTTTGTGTCATTAACCACCGGGAAATTATCCGGTGTGGTACGCGATCGCATAATACGTGTATGCTTGTACGGTGGTGCGGCAACGATATGATCGCGCCTCAACCTGTGCCGACTTCGAGAGGATCGACACTTGCAGCATGCCACGCCTGCCGCCCCCGCAGTGCGCGAGACACTGGAGCGACTGCTTGCCAGCGAAACGTTCGGGAGATCCGAGCGCGCGCGCAAATTGCTTCGCTATCTCGTCGAGCGCGAGCAGGCCGGGGAAGCCGACAGGCTCAAGGGCTTTTCCATCGCCATGGATGTTTTCGGCAAGGACGGCGATTTCGATCCGTCCACCGATGCCGTCGTGCGGGTGCAGGCGGGCCGCCTGCGCGAACTGCTGCAACATTATTTCGCCAATGAAGGCATTGCCGAGCCGGTCCGCATAGCCATTCCGCGCGGCGGTTACGTCCCGGCCTACGAACTCAATGCCATCCGCCTGCCGCAAGCAGCGGAAGCCGCCAGTCACGCAGAGCCGACAGCCAGCCTGCCCGAACAGTCCGGTGCCGCCGATGATGCCGCACCCATGGCGGCCTTGCTCGGCCAGGTTCCTGCGGCGGGCCTCTCGGTGACGCGCCATCTCAGGTTCTTCTGGATCGCGATCGCCGTGGTTATCGCCATGTTGGGCGTTCTGATCCTGCGCCAGGGCGGCGGTGCCTTGCTGGCGGGAGGCGACATCCCGGCAACGTTCGAGACCGCCGGCGAAACCGGCAGCATCACGCCGTCGCCCATGGTCGAAGCGCTGCCGCTCGTCTACATCGCCCTCAGGGCCAACACTCCCAATGCCAGTCGCGTCGCCGCATCGCTGCGTGCCGGCCTGAGCAGCTTTGATACGATCGACTTCATCGGTCGCAACACCGTCAACAAAGCCGATCCGGTCGCCGATGCGACGAGTTTCATTTTCGATATCCTGCCTGGACCAGATGCGGGCGACGTTACCATCGAACTGCAAAGCTTGGCGTCCGGACGGGTGCTGTTGTCGCGCAACCTGACCGCCGCCGACAGCGCACCAACCGTAGTCGAGGATCGCATATCCGGCATTCTCAGTGCAGCACTTCCCGCTTCTGGCACCATCTACAATTACATCGAGCAGTCCGGCGCGGAGACCGGCCTGACGCAGTGCCTGCTGCTCAACGACAAGTACTATCTCGACCAGAACGCCAGGACTCACGAGACCGCCTATCGTTGCCTCGAAGCCCTTGCCAACAGTGGCGCGAAATCGTCACTGGTTTATTCGGAACTCGCCTCATTGCATTTGGAGGCCGTGACCGACCACTACGCCTACCCGCCGGACGCAACGATCGAGAAGGCGATGACGTTTGCCCATCGCGCCGTGCAGATGGGGCCGACCAGCCCGTACGCACATCGCTCCTACGGCTACATCAATTCGCGCCTCGGCAATGCCGACGAGGCCCTGCGATGGATGCGGAAGGCCCATGATCTTAACCCCTACGATCTCGCCATGGCCGCCGCCTATGGCTACGGGCTGGTTTTCGCCGGCCGGTACGCCGAAGGAACACCTCTTCTGGCGCATGCCGTGGATGCCTCGAGCGGCCACCCGACCTGGTGGGACTTTGGGCTTTTCGCCGGAGAATTAATGCTGGGCGATACCAGCAAGGCAGCGATAGCCAGCAGCGCTCTGAGAACCACTGCGGCGAAATCGCACTATCTCGCCGCCCGTCTGATCGGCGCCAAGATCGCCGGTCGGGACAACCAGGCACGCAGGCTGCTTGATGAGCTGATAACCGAATTTCCGAAATTCGCCGCCAATCCGCGCGCAACCTTCATCGACAGAAAATATCCCGCCGATCTGACCGAGCGGCTGGTCGACGCCTTGCGTGCCGCCGGGCTCTTCAACGCGAGCTAGATGTGAGCCATTCCAGGGCAGCTAGTGCCGGGTTCCCTTCCGGAGTTGCGTGAAAATGAGGACTTCAAGCGGACAGCGAGTCCATCGAATAATGAAAGGCCCAAAAGCGTTTCGCGTCGAAACGGATTCATGCGACACGCCTTAGGTCTTTTTGCTCGTGCGTGTCGTTCGCCCAAATCGAGGTCGCTTTTGGGAGCGGCATCCACCAGCAGCCGGCTCGCTGTTCGGCCAATCGCCTAATCGCGAAAATTTTACTGGCGAATGCTCTGGACTAGGAGCAATTCAGCCACATTTCCATCGCGCCTTCTCGAATAAAGCCTCAATCTTTCATGACTTCATCACTTTATGCCGACGAACGGGGTGTGGGTTCGAAGACCATCGTCCTGCTGCATGGTTTTGGCGGCAGCCACGATGTCTGGCGCGAGGTGATCTCCTTGCTGCCGCCTTCCGTACGCACATTGGCCTATGATCTGCCGGGACACGGCCTGTCGCTCGACTTTCCGTCGGCCGGACCGGCCAAGGTCGCGGCAAACGCCATCCTTGCCGACCTCTCCGCACGCGCGATCAAGCGCGTCCACCTCGTCGGCCATTCGATGGGCGGCGCGGTTGCAGCGCTGATGGCGTTGGCGGAGCCGGCAAAAGTCGCCTCGCTGACGCTCCTGGCGCCGGGCGGTTTTGGCCCCGAAACCAATGGACCGTTGTTGCGCCGCTTTGCCCGCGCGCAGGACCTGGCCGAAGTCCAGGCCTGCCTCGCCGAAATGTCCGGCCCTCGAGCCGCGCCCTCGCGTCGCATGGCCGAATTGCTGTGCGAAATGCGCGGCCGCCCCGGACAAACCGAAAAGCTCGTCGAGATCGCGGCCGCCATGACCAGGAGCGATCGACAGGGCGTCATCCCGCGCGAGCGGCTCGATGCGCTGAACATGCCGGTGATGGTGGCGTGGGGATCGGATGACGCCGTTCTACCCTTTACCCAAGTGGATGACCCGCCGGAGCGCTTCCATGTGCACCATGTGCTGGAGGCCGGCCATATGCTGGCCGAGGAAGCGCCCGACCTGATCGCCGAGATCATTCGCCGCAACAGCAATCGCCGCGTCGGGCCGCAACGGGTGAAACTGTCCGCCGCGGCCAGCTGACTTCTTCCGTCTGCGCCGCCAACGGCGACCCTTGATGCATTGATCTCGCCAGTGCATTTTGCCGGCGGCTGTGTTAACTCCATGTTAACCAAACCCGCGAGGCCACGCCCATGAAGGATGCAGGCGAAAAGATCATCGACCCGTCGAGAAAATTGTCCGATGCCATTCGCGATGTAAAGAATGCCTTTGCCGATCGCGACGACGTCGTCGTCGACATGCGCGAGGCGCATCGCATGCGGCTCGACCTTCTTGCCACCGAACTCGCGCCCGTTTTTGCCGACGTTCCCGCCGACATGGACAGTTTCGACTTCGTCGTCTCGTCCGGTCTGCAGCCGCGCCTGTGGATCGACGCCGTCAGCCATGTCGCCATGGGGCGCGACCGCCGCACCTACCGTTTCCTGAAGGACACCCGCATCGGCCGTGTGGTGCTGGCCGAATCGAGCGAGATGAAGCCGGTTGCCGATTCCGTGACGCGCTATGTCGCCGAGCGGATCGTCGAACGTCAGAGAATGATGGAGGGTGGCGTCGAGGCTGCCGTTCCCGGGATGAAGCGGCACGTGGTGCCGGAAGCCGAGCCGCCTTTGCGATCGCCACCGCGCAGCAAGGGCTGGTCGGCCGTCCTGTCCGGCCTTGGCCTGATCGCCGCAGGCGCGCTGGTGGGATTGGCGGTTTCGATCGTGCTGTTCTGGGACCGTATCGTGGCGCTGGGGCTCAGCTTGCGGCCATAGCCGGTTGCGCCCCGAGTTCGAGCGTCTGCAGATCCGAAGGTGGTATCGCCGGCCCCGTCAAGCCGCGCCGCGTCAGGCGGATGCGCCAATCGCCTTTTTCACCGTCTATGTCGAACAGATTGTACTGCGCCGCCGGAGGCTTGCCGCCGGGAGCCTGGCCGGCCGCGGCGACGCCAACCACCGGGACCTTGGCGTCGCGCGGGCCGATCTGAAACAGCGACGGCAGATGTGAATGGCCATGCAGGACGAGCTCGGCACCGTGCCGGCGAATGATTTTGTGGAAGCGGGCGATGCCGAACAGCCGCTTGTGCTGCGGGACGGCGCCCCGCACCGGCGGATGATGGATCATGATCGCACGGAACAATCCTTGCTTCGCCGTCGCATCGAGTATTTTGCGCAGCCGCTCGGCCTGGCCTTCCATGAAGAAGCCGTTGGCCATGAAGGGTGCCGTGGCACGCGCCGTGGTGATGCCGATCAACGCGACATTGCCGCGCACGCGCAGATAGGGAAACGAATTGCGATCGACCGGACTGTTGACGCCGTCGCCCGTCATCCATGCCGCCCAGGACCGGCACACCTTGTCGAAGGCGCCAGGCACATAGGCGTCATGATTTCCCGGCACCACCGACACGTCATGCGGCGAGCCGAGCGTCTCCAGCCAGTGCTTGGCCATCTCGATCTCGCCATCGAGCGCCAGGTTGACGAGATCCCCGGTAACCGCGAGGTGATCGGGCGCGCTGGCCTTGATATCGGCCACGATGGTGTCGATCACCGCATCGTGCATGTGCCGGCGGCGGTTGCGCTGCCAGTTGACGTAGCCCAGCACCCGCTTGGAGGCGAGATCGCGATAGGTTACTTCAGGGAGTGGCCCCAAATGGATATCGGAAATATGTGCGAGCCTGAACATTTCTCTTTCATAGGCGACGCGCACGCGGCTTTCCACCCACGGTTTCGCGACTGATGACGACCGATCCCGAGAGCACTTTGCGCCAGACCGGCTGGCCGGGGCTGCGAGCCAGGCTGTTCCATCTCTACTTTGTGCTGCGGCGGCCAATGACGCTTGGCGTGCGCGGGCTCATCCACGAAACGGCATCCAACTCCCTCTTCCTCATCCGCCACACCTATGTGCCGGGCTGGCAGCTTCCCGGTGGCGGGGTCGAGATCGGCGAGACGATGGCCGAAGCGCTGGCGCGCGAACTGGCGGAAGAGGGCAATATCACGCTGACCGCTCCGCCGGTGCTGCGCTCGATGCATTTCAACCGCCGCGCCAGCCGCCGCGACCATGTCGGCCTGTACCTGATCGAAAAATTCAGCCAGGCGGCCCCGAAACTGCCGGACCGCGAGATCGCCGAGGCCGGTTTCTTTCCGCTCGACCGTTTGCCCCAGGGTACGACCCCGGCAACGCTGCGGCGCATCGCCGAGGTTTTTGGCGGGAAGCCGCCGTCACCCTATTGGTAGTTCAGGCAGCCGCCTTGGCGAACCGTGCCCTGTCATGCCCCGCGCCGTAGTCAATTTCCGGCCCCACAGGCACTATACGCGTCGGGTTGATCGTTTCGTGGCTGCCGTAATAGTGCGACTTGATATGATTGAGGTTCACCGTGCCGGCTACGCCAGGCACCTGGTAAAGATCGCGCAGATAGTTCGACAGGTTGGGATAGTCGGCGATGCGGCGCTGATTGCATTTGAAATGGCCGACATAGACCGGGTCGAAGCGCACCAGCGTGGTGAACAGCCGCCAGTCGGCTTCGGTGATCCGCTCGCCGACGAGATAGCGCTGATTCGACAGCCGATGCTCCAGCGTGTCGAGCGCGGCGAACAACTCCCCGAACGCTTGCTCGTAGGCGGCCTGCGTGGTGGCGAAGCCAGCGCGATAGACGCCGTTGTTGATGGCAGGATAGACCAGTGCATTGACCGCGTCGATCTCGCCGCGTAGCGCCTGCGGATAGAAGTCGAGGTTGGCGTCACCCCAAGCGTCGAAAACTGAATTCAGCATCCGGATGATTTCGGAGGATTCGTTGGAGACGATGGTCTCATCCCTTTTATCCCACAGCACCGGCACCGTGACCCGGCCGGAATAGTTAGGGTCGGCCCTGGTGTAGATCTGGTGCAGGAAGTCCAGGCCATAGAGCGTGTCACCTGTGGCTCCGTCCTGCGCTAGGAACGTCCAGCCATCGGCGCCCATGAAATGATGGACGACCGACACGGAGATGATGCCTTCAAGCTTCTTCAGCGCCCGGAAGATCAGCGTTCGGTGCGCCCAGGGACAGGCAAGCGAGACATAGAGGTGATAGCGACCGGGCTCCGCCTTGAAGCCGCGGCCGCGGCCGCGGCCTTCGGCAGGCGCCCCGTCACGAGTGATCCAGTCGCGCCATTGCGACTGCGCCCGCACGAATTTGCCGCCGCTGCCTTTGGTGTCGTACCAGCGGTCCTGCCATTTGCCTTCGACCAGCAATCCCATCGCTTGTCCTTCCTGTCTAGTACATCATGTAGGGCTCCAAGTCGTTGCATGGAATCGCCGGGCGCTGAACAGATCGTCAAGCACGTCGCGGCGCCCGTTGCTCTCTACCTGCAAAACCGCCGATTGCAGCGGCGGGAAATTGATGCTAGCGGACACTCCGCATGTTCGATTTTGCTTTGATCCGGTTCGACCGACGACGAAAGGGCGCCCACGCTTGATAAAGCGCTGATTGGCGAATGCTGCCGTTTGCAGCAAACCTTTCCTCCTGTACCGGAACGCAAAGACCATGAGCCTTGCCGACGTAGAATACCTGCCGGAAACTCCGGCGCACGACCCTCAGATCGAAGCCATCAATGACGAAGCCTTCGGGCCCGGCCGTTTTGTGCTGGCCGCCTACAAGATCCGCGAGGCCGGCGGGCATGAACGCGCGCTGTCCTTCGTCGCCATGGACGGCGATCTCGTGGTCGCATCAGTTCGCATGACCCGCATCGCCGCAGGCGCCGGACGCGCGCTGATGCTCGGGCCGCTCGCGGTGCGGCCGGCCTTCAAGAATCTCGGCATCGGCCGCCGGCTGGTGGCGATCGCGCTGGAAGCGGCCGCCAAGGCCCGAGCGCCCGCCGTCATGCTGGTCGGCGACGAGCCCTATTATGGACCGCTCGGCTTCAAGCGTATCCCGCGCGGCCAGATATCGATGCCACGCCCCGTCGATCTCGACAGGCTGCTGTCGCACGAGATCATGCCGGGCGCGGTTGCAAGGCTCACGGGCGAGGTCTGCCATGCCGACCAGGCCAGGGTCGCCGAGCACTTTGCCGCGATGGCTTGACCATTCGCGCCGATTGCGCGCCTGATCCACGCCTGACTCTCATGTGAAAGGATGACGCCATGAATCCAAACGGCGAGGTCGCGGTTGTTACCGGCGGCGGCTCCGGCCTTGGCGAGGCGACGGCGCGCGCGCTGGCCGCCAGGGGCGCCCGCGTCGCCATCTTGGATATCGGCGTCGATCGGGCGGCCAAGGTGGCGGCCGAGATCGGCGGCATCGCCGTCCAATGCGATGTCGGCAGCGCCGACAGCGGTGTTGCCGCGCTTGCCGAGGTCGCGGCCAAGCTGGGCGAACCGCGCATCCTGGTCAATTGCGCCGGCATTGCCATCGGCGTGAAGACGATCGGCAAGGATGGTCCCCATTCGCTCGATCAGTACCGCAAGGTGATCGAAGTCAATCTGATCGGCACTTTCAACATGATCCGCCTCGTCGCCGACCGCGCCGCAAAGCTCGACCCGCTGCAGGGCGGCGAGCGCGGCGTCGTCGTCAACACCGCATCCGTCGCCGCCTATGACGGCCAGATCGGCCAGGCCGCCTATTCGGCATCAAAGGGCGGGGTCGTCGGCATGACGCTGCCGGTGGCGCGCGATCTTGCCCGTTCCGGCATCCGGGTCTGCACCATCGCACCCGGCATATTCAGGACGCCGATGATGGCCGGCATGCCGCAGGAGGTGCAGGATTCGCTGGGCGCCGCGGTGCCCTTCCCCTCGCGCCTCGGCGAGCCGTCGGAATATGCGGCCCTTGCCTTGCACATCATCGAGAACCAGATGCTCAACGGCGAGACCATTCGTCTCGATGGCGCCATTCGCATGGCTCCGAAGTAGCACTTGCCAGCCTGGCGCCATCGTCTGATAAGTGGAATAGCCAAATCAACTTAGCAGGGCGAGCATTTGGCCGATCGAACGAAGGACGTGATCCGCGAGACCGACGCCGAGGCGATCCGGCAGGCCAAGACACTCATGCGCCGCGCCCGCTTCGGCGCCTTGGCGGTGTTGGAGCCGCAAACGGGTTCGCCGCTGGCGAGTCGGGTCGGCGTCGCCACCGACATCGACGGCACGCCGCTGATCCTGGTATCGCAGCTTTCGGCCCATACGCCCGCCATACTTGCGGACCCGCGCTGTTCGCTGCTGCTCGGCGAGCCGGGCAAGGGCGACCCGCTCGCGCATCCTCGGTTGACGCTGATCTGCCGGGCAGCGCGGATCGAGCGCGGATCGGACGCGCATGCACGCGCCGAACGCCGCTATCTCAACCACAATCCGAAGGCCAGCCTCTATGCCGGCCTCGGCGACTTTTCGATCTTTCGTCTCGAACCGCAGCGCGCCAGCCTGAACGGCGGCTTCGGCAAGGCCTACCTGCTTGATCGCACCGATCTCATCACCGACGGGCCGATCGTCGAGGAACTGGCAGCCAGCGAGCAATCCGCGATCGACCACATGAATGCGGACCATCTCGACGCCGTCGCCCTCTACGCGCATCATTTTGCCCGGGCATCCGGCGACGGCTGGGTCATCGCCGGGTTCGATGCCGACGGCATGGATCTGGCCTCTGGCGACGATGCCGGCAGGGTCTTCTTTCCGCAGCCCTTGGTCACAGCGCATGAGTTGAGGCACGTCTTGGTCGACATGGCCAAGAGCGGCCGGGCGGCAACGTCGCCAAATAACCGCACTTAAATTACGTTTGATCAAAAGCAACGCTTGAGATTTGAATGAAATGTTCTACCCTTTGGCTGTGGCGCTGACTCGTTGGCGACCATTCACAACTGAGTTTATGGATTCAGGCACCATTGCCCCCATGGTGCCTCGATGAGCAAAGAGCATGGGGGATCGATGATCTCGACAAAGCTAATCGCCAACGCCGGATCGGCGGCCGAATTTCTGATGCTGATGGGCAATGAAAAACGGCTTTTGATCATGAGTTATCTGATCGACGGTGAAATGTCGGTCGGAGCCATCGCCGAGAAGGTGATGCTCAGCCAGTCCGCCCTGTCGCAGCATTTGGCAAGGTTGCGGGCGCTGGACCTTGTGGACACCCGCCGCGACCGCCAGATGATCTACTACTCCTGCAAATCCGACGCTGTGCGCGAACTGCTTGCCACGCTCGACGGCATTTTCGGCAGCGGTAAGGATGATCTGTCCCAGATGGCACAAAGGCTGCGTCGCGCCGGAACTTGAACGGCTGGGCGCGTAAACGTTTACGCCGCCAGCGGCCTTCGGCAATGTGCGTCCATCCTGGGCGCGCAAAATACACTTTGACACTGCATCCGCGCATCGTGTTCTTGGCAACCGATTCCGATTGTCAGCCGAGGCTCAGATGATCCTTGTCCACATCGACGATCCGCAGGATCCGCGCGTCGCCGCCTATCTCGACATCCGCGAGCGTGACCTCGCCGGTCGACAGGGCCGCTTCATTGCCGAGGGCAAGGTGGTGCTCGACATCCTACTGTCGGCCGCGCGCTTCCGCGCCGAATCGGTGCTGGTTCTGGAGAACCGCTTGGCCGGCCTCGAAAAAATCCTGCACAACGCATCTCCTGACCTGCCGGTCTATGTCGCCGCCGGAGCTGTGATGGATGCCATTGCCGGGTTTCACCTGCATCGCGGCATTCTTGCCATTGGTCGCAAGGAGACGCCCCAGCCGGCCGAGGCCCTGCTGGACGGCTTGCCTGCCCGAGCATTGATCGTGGTGCTCGTCGGCATCGCCAATCATGACAACATGGGCTCGATTTTCCGCAACGCCGCCGCGTTCGGCGCCAATGCGATCCTTTTGGATGCGACCTGCTGCGATCCGCTCTATCGCAAGGCGATCCGCGTTTCGGTCGGCGCGGCCTTGAAGGTCCCGTTCGCCTCGTTCAGCGACACCGCGCGGTTCGCCGCGACGCTCGACCGGCGTGGCTTTACCCAATTTGCGCTGTCGCCGCGCGGGACATCAGACATACGCGATGCAAAGCCGGCCGAACGCCTGGCACTCTACCTCGGGACCGAGGGCCACGGCCTGCCCGAAAGCCTGCTCGCCCGTCTCAATACTGTTCGGATCAACATGTCGGAAGGCTTCGACAGCCTGAACGTCGCGGCGGCATCCGCCATCGCCCTGCATCATTTCTGCGCCGGCGGTGCCTGAATTCAATCTGCCGCAACCGCCTTCTGTAACGCCCGCACGCGGTCGGCAAGGCTGCGGCCGCCGCTGTTCGGACGCGCATCCTGCTGCGCCTCCAGCGCCTTGGCGATCGGCGACCCCGGCCCTTCGAGCTTGGCTGTCAAGTTGACGACTTCCGCCGCCAGGTCATTCATCTGTTCGCGCAACATGGAACTTGCGTGGCGTGTATCGCCCTGCGGGCTGGCGGCCTCGGCGGCGGACAGATCCGCCTTCAGCCGCTTGTTCTCGCGTGCCAGTGCCGTCAGTCTGGCCTCCAGCCGCTCACGGTCGGCGTCGAGCCTGGCGATCGCCGTTTCGACGTCGTCGCGCCTGTCCGCCTGTACCTGCCCGCCGATCAACCGCAAGGCCGAGGCGCCGTCCCCAGCCTTCGCTTTTTCGCGCTGCCGCGCCAGATCTTTCTCGCGGCGTTCGAGCTTCTCCTCTCGGTCGGCAAGCGCGGCGAGCAACCGTTCGACTTTCTTGTCCAATTCGGCGGTTTTTTTCCTCTCGGCCTTCAGCGCCTCACGCGCGGCCTTGCTTTCGGCCGCGATCTCCTGGTTGCGCCTGTCCGCCTCCTTGCGCTGGCCGCGCAGCAGCGCGATATCGCTGGCGAGCTTCTGCAACTCGGATTCGCGCGCCACAAGTTCGATCTGGCGGCTGCTGGAGGAGAAGCTGGCGTCGTCATACATGCGTTCCAGCTTCTCAAGCTCAAGCGCGCGCTTCTCCAGTTTGCGTTCGGTCTCCTTGAGCCGCTCGGATAGCCGGTGCAGTTCATCCTCGCGCTGGTGCAGCGCCGCGTTCTTGGCGGCCAGTTCATCGAGCACCTGGTTCTTGTCCATGCGCTCCAGCGCCAGCCCCTTCAGGGCCTCGCGGCCGCGATTGATCTCGATGAGCTGCTCGGTCGATTTCTCGCGCAGCGCCTTGACGTTCATCTCGAGGCGGCGCGTCGCCATGGCGAACTCCGCCCGGATCCGGTCCTTGTCGGCCCCGATTTCGGCTTGCGTCAGCGGGATCGAGGCTTCGATGCGTTTGCGCGTCAGGGCGACCGCCCGCCGCCAGATGGCCGGAGCCACCATCAGCGCCAGAAAGCCGGCGCAGAGAAAGCCGAGAGCAAAGAACAGGACCGACTGAACCAAGTGACTATCCGTTATCGCGCGCCGACATGCAACAATACGAGGATCAAAAGCCGTCGCGACTTTTGACCGTTACTCTGTTGGCATGACGGAAATCAGGCGCTGCGGCAAGGGCTCGCCGCGGCGCATATGGGTCATCGGATCTGGATTCTTATCGAAGCGTATACACATTCCGGTCGTGACCTCGGGTCAGAACGGATTCCACGTCGCCCGTTCGGTAAGCTTCAGGTAGCCGAGATTGACGCCGAGCCGGGCGCCGACGCCGGTGCGGATCGGCACCAGCAGCACATTGTTGTTCTTCAGCACATTGAATCCGACGCCCGCCACCACATAAGCCGAGCCGGCGACGCCGCCATAACGGTTGTAGAGATTGCCGACGTCATCGAGATTATAGACGAGCATCATCACCCGCGATCCCTCGCCGCCGAAATCCCAGCCGAGCGACGGGCCTTGCCAGAACACTTTATGGTCGCCGGCATTCTTGGTGTAGAGTGTGCCTTCGCCATAGGTCAGGCCGCCGATCAGCGCGCCGGATCCCTCCTCGCCAAGCAGATAGCCATTGGGCAAGCCATAGGAAGCAAAAATCTTCTCCACGACTGTGGCAAGGCCGCCCGATGTCGCGCCGAAGAACTTGTGACCGGAATCGACAATCTCCTGAGCGGTGTACTCCTGGGCCCGCAGGGCCGATGTCGAGAAGACGAGAACGCCCATGAGCGTGATCGCCATTGAGAGGACACGGAGAAAACTCCGGCCGTAGAATCGGGAAAACATGCTTCCAATCTCCGTCAGGGAGCACTTTCGCCGACGCCTCGCACCCGTACGGCTCTTTAGGCGGCCGTTAAGGATGGCTGTTAGGGGCAAACTATGCCGTAATCCTTTTTCAACCATTAAACTCGCACATGAAGATGGCGGTTCGAAGGCTGTTGGGGTCGTTCATACAGGCAAGCAGCCTGCGTGAACGCGCCATAGGCCCCAACGGCGATTTTGGGTTTGTTGCTGCACGCACGGGCGCTGTGTATTCAGAAAGCTCGGGAAGAGAGCGTGATTCGCGTGGGCAGGCGTCGATCGATCGCGCGGCCATGATTTATGGGATTTTTGCAGGGATTTTCGCCGATGTCCGATCTTTTCACCCTTTCCGCACCCGATCTGGCGGCACTTTTGTGCAGCCGGGTCTGCCACGACATCATCTCGCCTGTTGGCGCGATCAACAACGGGCTTGAACTGCTCGATGAAGGCGGCGCCGACGAGGACGCCATGAAGCTGATCCGCCAGAGCGCCCGCAACGCCTCGGCGCGCCTGCAGTTCGCCCGCATTGCCTTCGGCGCGGCTGGTTCCGCCGGCATGCAGATCGACACCGGCGATGCCGAAGCCGTCGCTATCGCCTTCCTCAAGAACGAGAAGCCGGAACTCATCTGGAATGGAACCCGTGCACTGTTGCCCAAGAACAAGGTCAAGCTGCTGCTCAACCTGATCCTGGTCGCCAACGCCGCCATTCCACGCGGCGGCAAGCTTTCGGTGACGCTGGAGAATCTCGAGACCGAGCCTCGCTTCGCGCTTTCGGCGAGCGGCCCCATGTTGCGGGTGCCGCCGAAATTCCTCGAACTGCATTCCGGCCACAAGCCGGAAGAACCGATCGACGCGCATTCGGTGCAGCCTTACTATACGCTGCTTCTGGCGCGGGAGGCCAACATGACGATATCGATCCATGCGACCGCGGAAGAGATCGTGCTTTCGGCGGCCTGAGATCCGCACAAACCAGCAGCAAAGTATTTCAGTTCTGTAATATTGATTGAATGGACCTACCGGCGGAAGATCAACTTCGCCTGACAGCGCAGGCCAAAGCATCTGCAAAGAAAAGCTTGCCAACTGGCATATTTGCAAAAATTTTACCTAATGGCTTTTCGGCTTCTTTACCAGATCGGCCTATGCTGTGCCGCAGATACCCCGACGCGACCGGATTGCCACAAGGCAAAGAGGACCCGGAAATGAAACGCTGCATGTTCGTCGACGATTCTAGCGTCATCAGGAAAGTTGCGAAGCGCATCCTGGGCGGTTCCGACATGATGGTCATCGAAGCCGCCAGCGGGCTTGACGCGCTGGAGATGTGCGCCGCCGATATGCCTGATATCATCGTCGTCGACGGTGCACTGCCGGATGTACAGGCGGTCGACCTGATCCGGCGCGTGCGCGCCATGGAAAGCCCGACCAAGCCGCAGATCCTGATCTCGCTGGTCGAACTGGACATCGCCTCGATCATGCGAGCCAAACGCGCCGGCGCCCAAGGCTATCTGTTGAAGCCGTTCAACCGCCCGCAGCTACTCGAGCGCTTTCGCACCCTGAAGATCGCTGCCTGATCCGTCGGATCGCGGTTACCACCCGTCTATGACGCAAAAAACCCGGCTGCCGCCGGGTTTTTGTCTGGAATTTCGATCGGCCGTCGCTCAGGCGCTGACGCGGATGTCTTCAGGTTCGCGCAGCACATAGCCGCGGCCCCAGACCGTCTCGATATAATTCTGGCCGCCGGACGCAGCATCGAGCTTCTTGCGCAGCTTGCAGATGAAGACGTCGATGATCTTCAGTTCCGGCTCGTCCATGCCGCCATAGAGGTGGTTGAGGAACATTTCCTTGGTGAGCGTGGTGCCCTTGCGCAGCGAGAGCAGCTCCAGCATCTGGTATTCCTTGCCGGTAAGGTGCACGCGCTGGCCGCCGACTTCGACCGTCTTGGCATCGAGATTGACCACCAGGTCGCCGGTGGTGATGACCGATTGGGCATGTCCCTTCGAACGGCGCACGATGGCGTGGATGCGCGCCACCAGCTCGTCCTTGTGGAACGGCTTGGTCATGTAATCGTCTGCGCCGAAGCCGAGGCCGCGCACCTTGTCCTCGATGCCGGCCATGCCGGAAAGGATGAGGATCGGCGTCTTCACCTTGGAAAGACGAAGCGTTCTCAAGACCTCATAGCCGGACATATCGGGCAGGTTGAGGTCGAGAAGGATGATGTCATAGTCGTAGAGCTTGCCCAGATCGACACCCTCTTCGCCGAGGTCGGTCGTATAGACATTAAAGCTTTCCGATTTCAGCATCAGCTCGATGCTTTGTGCGGTTGCACTGTCATCTTCTATCAGCAGAACACGCATTTCATTCCCCTTTTCTGCTGCCGGACCATCTTGCGACCCATCCGGGACCGGAGCAGTGATTGCTTGGTGCAGAGGCTGCCATGGAATGGTTAACAAAACCTAATTCCGCGTCGATGACGGTACCAGATTTTTTAACCACTTTCTACACCCTCTTGAATTTAATACCGAATCACAGGACCAAACCGCTAATGCAACACATTAAAAACCTGGACTAAGTGACTCCAGGGACTCATCGACATCGCTTCCATGTCGCCAGCCGGATTTTTACCCGGCCTTAAGTCCTGACCCGTATGATTAACAATGCCCGTAAACGAATGGTTACCGTCGGCAAAAAACTTTAGGGTTTTGTTTCCCATAGTGCGGGGAAAGCCGGTGGACACGGGCAGCGCTTGGGCCTTTCCAAGTGGTTTGGACGATATGTGCAGGTGTGCGTTTCCGGGAGTACCGAATCATGAAGTCACGTGAAAACCTCGTTCGGCTGAAACAGTTTCAGGTGAATGAGAAGCGGCGGCAGCTGCTGCAGCTCGACATGATGATCGCCGAATTCGAACGCATGGCCGCCGAGCTGGAGCTTCAGATCAGCGCCGAGGAAAAGAAGGCCGGTATCACCGACATCAATCATTTCGCCTATCCGACCTTCGCCAAGGCGGCCCGTTTGCGCCGCGACAACCTCAGAAATTCGCAAGGCGACCTCGCCCAGCAGCGAAGCGCCGCCGAATCATTACTCGGCGAAGCTGAAGCGGAGCTTTCCAAGGCGGAAATGCTCGAATCGCGCGACACCAAGATTCGCGAGGCCGAAACTGGCGGTCGTAGCGCGATGATCGGCTGAACCGCCCGATATCCGCGTCTTTGAGCACGTCCAAGCGGGCGCGCAACGCATTGGGCGAGCGCTAAACGGCCCACTCCCCTTCATTCACGGCCGCAGCCCGCGCCCGGGCCTCCTTGATGTCGGGAACGTGTTGTTCCGACCAGGATCTGATCTGGTTGAGCAATCCCGCCAGATTCTGGCCAAGTTCGGTCAATTCATATTCGACCCGAGGCGGGACGACCGCAAACACCTCGCGCCGCACCAGGCCGTCGCGCTCGAGCACGCGCAACGTCTGCGTCAGCATCTTCGGCGTGACGCCTTCGAGCTTGCGGGCAAGCTCGCCATTGCGCTGCCGGCCTTGGCGCAGCGCACAAACAACCAGGTAAACCCACTTGCTGGCCAGCGTCTCCAGCACCGTGTGTGAGGGACAGGTCCGCCGGAATGCATCATAGCCGAAGGGGGAGTCGAGATCACTATCCATACGGTGCCTATATATCAAAAAGGTACATACTAGACAAGAGACCATTACTCTCCAAATTATAGTGGGACCGGTCAATCAGGAGAAATCTTATGCGTGCCATTATCCAGAATTCCGTCGGCGGACCCGATGTCCTTGTCATCGCCGAGCGCCCGGCGCCCTCGCCCAACGCCGGCGAAGTGCTGGTCCGCATCAAGGCGGCCGGCATCAATCCGGTCGATGGCGCCGTGCGCGCCGGCTATTACCCGCTGCTCGGCGAACCACCCTTCATCCTCGGCTGGGACCTTTCGGGAACCGTCGAGGCACTGGGGCCTGGTGTCAGCGGCCTGAAACCAGGTGACGCGGTGTTCGGCATGCCGCGCTTCCCAAAGCAGGCGGCAGCCTATGCCGAACTGGCCGCGGTGCCCGCCGATGAAATCGCGCGCAAGCCCGCGCACGCCGATTACGTCCAGGCAGGCGCATTGCCGCTGGCCGGCCTCACCGCCTGGCAAGGCCTCGTGCGTCATGGCGCGATGAAAGCCGGCCAGCGCGTGCTGGTCCACGCCGGGGCCGGCGGCGTCGGCCATCTGGCGGTGCAGGTCGCCAAGGCGGGCGGCGCCTGGGTTGCCGCCACCGTCAGCACGGAAAAATTGGATTTCGTCCACAAGCTCGGCGCCGACGAGGTCATCGACTACACCAAGGATGATTTTACCGACAAGGCGAAGGACATCGACCTGGTGCTCGAGACGGTGGGCGGCGAGCACGCCCATCAATCGTTGAAGGTGCTCAGGGACGGCGGCGTGCTGGTGTCACTGCTCGACGTCAGCGACAAGACCAGGGCGGATGCCAAGGCGCGAAGCATCCGCGTCGAACGCAT
This sequence comes from Mesorhizobium sp. B264B1B, assembly GCF_020165765.1. Lineage (NCBI taxonomy): Bacteria > Pseudomonadati > Pseudomonadota > Alphaproteobacteria > Hyphomicrobiales > Phyllobacteriaceae > Mesorhizobium > Mesorhizobium sp. B264B1B. The sequence continues at coordinate 217,948 of NZ_JAIUIS010000003.1, read as the reverse complement.
GTCCGTTGTTCCCGACCGCGAAGGCCTGCTGGAACTTGGCAGGCTCGTCGATGCGGGAAAGCTTACCGTGCATGTGGCAAAGACCTTCCCGCTAGAACAGGCCGGCGCCGCGCACGCTTTCCTCGCCAGCAAGCCGGTCGGCAAGGTGGTGCTGACGGTCTGAAACGGACGCAAATTCTGTCAAAAAAGCCAAAAGGGCGTGAACTTCGCGCCCTTTTGCAGATTCTTGAGCGTCAGTGCCGGTATTGCTGGATGCGCGTCGTGCGCAGCCCGGCCAGGCCGTATTCGTCGATCGAGGCCTGCCAGGACAGGAACTCCTCGGTGGTCAGCTTGTAGCGTTGGCATGCCTCCTCGAGGCTCAAAAGCCCGCCGCGCACCGCTGCAACCACTTCCGCCTTGCGCCGGATAACCCAGCGACGTGTATTCGTCGGCGGCAGATCGGCAATTGTGAGAGGGCTGCCGTCAGGCCCGATAACATATTTGACTCGCGGTCTAACCAGATCGGTCATCGTACTCTCTACAAAAAACTCAAAGACCCAATCCCCACCACGTTACCGCCACAGCTTTAAAAATTGCCTAAGCAGACCCTAACAGCTAGGTAATGATCATGAACGCCGCGTTAGTCTTTTCGCATACATTTGAAATATCTGCCGGGAAGTTCCGGATTCGCTCGAAAAATCTGCGCGGTCACCGGGCCGGCAGTTGCCCGCCGATCGGTCCCGCAAGCTGGCGCAGCCGCCAAGCTTGACCTATATTCGCGTCATTGGCATGCAAGCGCCGCGCAGAACGAAAGAACCATGAACAGCCTCGATCTCCCCGGACGTCCCGAAAACACCCGTATCGTCGTCGCCATGTCGGGCGGCGTCGATTCGTCCGTCGTCGCGGGTCTCTTGAAGCGCGAGGGTTATGATGTCGTCGGCGTCACCTTGCAGCTTTACGATCATGGCGCCGCGACGCACCGGGCCGGGTCCTGCTGTGCCGGGCAGGATATCGATGACGCCCGCCGCGTTTCCGAGACGCTCGGCATTCCGCATTATGTGCTCGACTACGAAGAGCGCTTCCGCAAGGCGGTCATCGATCCCTTCGCTGAGAGCTATGTCGCCGGCGAGACGCCGATCCCTTGCGTTTCCTGCAACCAGACGGTGAAGTTCGCTGATCTGCTGGCCACCGCCAAGGATCTCGGCGCCGACGCGCTGGCCACGGGCCACTACATTCGCTCCGGCGCCAATGGCGCCCATCGCGCGCTCTATAGGCCGGTCGACGCCGATCGCGACCAGAGCTATTTCCTCTTCGCCACCACGCAGGCGCAGATCGATTATCTGCGCTTTCCGCTCGGCGGCCTGCCGAAGCCGCAGGTTCGCGCCATTGCCGAGGAGATGGGCCTGACGGTAGCCGCCAAGCAGGACAGCCAGGACATCTGCTTCGTGCCCCAGGGCAAATATTCCGACATCATTGCCAAGCTGAAGCCGACGGCCGCCAATCCGGGTGACATCGTCCATATCGACGGCCGGGTGCTCGGCCGCCATGAAGGCATTCTGCGCTACACCATCGGCCAGCGCCGCGGCATCGGCGTGGCCTCCGGCGAGCCGCTCTATGTCGTCCATCTCGACGCCGAGCGCGCCCGTGTCGTGGTCGGGCCGCGCGAGGCGCTGGAGACGCACAAGATCTACCTGCGCAACATGAACTGGCTTGGTGACGGCGCGCTGGCCGACATGCCCGCGGGCGGGCTGGAACTGTTCGCCAAGGTCCGCTCGACCAGGCCGCCACGCCCGGCGATGCTGCGTCACGAGGCGGGCGTCACATCGGTCGAATTGGCCGATGGCGAGTCCGGTATCGCGCCTGGACAGGCTTGCGTGCTCTATTCCGACGACGGCAACGAGGCCCGCGTGTTCGGCGGCGGCTTCATCGAACGCTCCGAGCGCGGCGCCGAGGCCGAGGCGATGTTGAGCCGACTTGCCGCGTCACCGGCGCAGGTTCCCGCCGAGTAGGCAACGATCTCTCCGCCGCGACGCGGCCCGATCTTCTTCAGGGATTGGATTTGGTGTGCGTGACCGTACCCGCGGTCAGGATGCGCAGCACCCGGATTGCCTCCTCGCCGCTGGTGCGCGGTTCGGCCCGCGTTTCGATGCAATGGATGAAGTGCTCGAGTTCGCGCGTCAGCGGCATGCCTTGGCCAACCGCGACATAGGAGGGCTCATTGGTGGTGAACGCCCATTGGCCGCTGTCCTGCCAGACCGCGTGGCGATAGACGGCGAGCTTGCGCTCCCATGGTTCGACATCGTCGAAGACAGCCATCGCCTTGGTGCCGACCACGGTCAGCCGCCGTTCGCGGTAAGGGTTCAGCCGCGAGGCGAAGAGATGGCTGCGCAAACCGTTGGGAAAGCGCATGTGCAGATGCGCGAAGTCGCTGAGATTGTCGAGCAGCGCCGCCCCTTCGCCGCGCACCTCGATCGGTTCGGTGCCGGTGATGGCCAGGATCATCGACAGGTCATGCGGCGCCAGGTCCCATAGCGCATCGTTCTCGGTGTGGAATTTGCCGAGGCCGAGCCGGTGCGAATGGATGTAGCGGACCTCGCCGAGCTCGCCCTTGTCGATGAGCGCCTTCAGCGTCTCGAACGCGGGATGGAAGCGCAAGACGTGGCCGACCATGAAGACGCGGCCCTTGTCCTTCGCCGCCTGCACCGAGCGCTCGGCATCGGCAACCGTCAACGCGATCGGCTTCTCCACCAGCACGTCCTTGCCGCTTTCGGTGGCGCGCACCGCCATCTCGGCATGAAATTGCGGCGGCAGCGCCATGACGATGGCGTCGATGTCATTGCGGACGAACAACTGGTCCGGTTCGATCGCGAGGCAGTCCTGTTCGCTGGCAAAGCCTTCGGCGCGGGCACGGTTGGCGTCGGAGACCGCGTGCAGCGTGCCGAGCGCCTTGAGGGTGCGGATGTGGTTGGAGCCCCAGTATCCGCAACCGAGGACTGCAATGCGCGGCTTCATCTGTTCTCAAACTCTAAAAACTCGTGGCCGAGACATAGCGACGTGCCTCTTCGAACTCAACCCCGGCGGCTGCAACCAATTATCGGCGCGGCAAAGCTTTTCGGCAGCGAGAATAAGCGCCCCTGCCGAGCGGTTCGAAGCTTGACAGGCTCACCCTCCCAACCTTATATCCGCGCGACCTTGGCGAACGCCTCGAAATGCCTTGCGATTTAAGGCGGATTTCGGGCCTTTCGCCGCCCTGGCGGGGTAGCTCAGTTGGTTAGAGCACGGGAATCATAATCCTGGGGTCGGGGGTTCAAGTCCCTCTCCCGCTACCACCTCTCACCTGTACGGCCCGGAGACATAGGTAACAGACTGTACCTAAGACATGGGTGACAACCTCGCGCTGAACGGGTTGGACAGGCCCACGCTGATGCGGGTCGCGTGGGGAGGAACGTCTACACCTCTTCCGTCTCGAGCACGAATGTCCCAGCGGGGATGCGGTTGGTGATCATGGCGCGGATGCCGGCATCGATGGCGGGGTCAGTTTCGTCGAATAGGCCGCAGGCCTGCAGCGCCTTGCGCTGGTCGACGGAGCGGCCGAGATATTCCAGAAGCACGACCGAGGCCGCTGGTCTCCGCCCTCGTAAAAGGGGCATGCCCGTCTGGATGCCGACCAGATAGGCGACGCTCGTCTGGTAGCTCGGATAGAGGATCACCTGGGTGATGCTGGTCTTGAGCAGGGTTTCGGATTCGAGCGCGAATATGCGATCGCCGAGCAGCAGCAGGGCGGCCGAATATTTCGAGGTCTTCACGCCATATTTGCCGAAATGGACGAGCCTTTCCATGCATTTCCAGAAATAGCGGCCTTCCTTTTCATAGATCACGACCAGGCATTTGATGATCTTGCCGGCATAGCCGAACGAGTAGAAATAGCGGAAATAGTAGCCGACATAGCGCCCGAGATCGCCGGAACGCTGATAGAGCTGCTCCATATGCACCAGCATGTCCGACGGCGCGTGGACGCCGAGCGGGCGGCGGCGCAGGCCGACGATCTCGGCAAAGCGCTGCTGGTCCATCAAAAGCTCGCCTTCGCTCACGCCGAAGAAATCGCAGATCTTGCGCATGTTGCGGCGGGACGGCCAGGTCTGGCCGCTCAGATATTTGTTGAACTGCTGGCGGTTGATCTGCAGGCGCCGGCACACGGCGGCGATAGACGGATAATAGCTGCACAGGAAGGCGAGGTTCTGGGGAAGCGGTTCGGTCTGCATGACCTAATGCATACTGACGCCAGAACAGTGTCAAGTCGCGAAGGGTCGCGAAATTGTGCGGCACCGCCGATTTGCCCAAAGTGGCGCTCTCCAACAGAGGCCTCGTCATGCGCACAGTGTCCAACTTCCCCCATCCGATCCGCTCGGTCGACCATTTCGAGATTCCGATGCCGGACGGTTGCCGGCTTGCGGCGCGCATGTGGCTCCCCGAGGGTGCCGAACAAAAGCCGGTGCCGGCTATCCTGGAATACATCCCCTATCGCAAGAACGATCTGACCGCCGCGCGTGATGTCGTCATGCACCCCTACGTGGCCGGCCACGGCTACGCAGTGGTGCGCGTCGACCTGCGCGGAACCGGCGATTCCGAAGGGCTGATGCTCGACGAGTACCTTCAGCAGGAGCTGGACGACGGCTGCTCGGTCATCGAATGGCTGGCCTCCCAGCCCTGGTGCGACGGCAACGTCGGCATGATCGGCATCTCCTGGGGCGGCTTCAACGGATTGCAGATCGCGGCCATGCGGCCGCCTGCGCTGAAGGCGGTGATCAGTTGCGCCTCGACCGACGACCGCTACGCCGACGATGTCCACCACATGGGTGGCACGCTGCTCATCGACAATCTCTCCTGGGCGGCGATCATGTTCGGGCGCAACACGCTGCCGCCCGACCCACGCAACAAGCCGCACAATTGGCGCGCTTTGTGGCACAGTCGATTGAAGGAAAGCGGGCTATGGCTGAAGAACTGGCTGGAGCACCAGCACCGCGACAAGTTCTGGAAACACGGTTCGGTCTGCGAGGATTTCGGCGCGATCACCTGCCCGGTCTACGCCGTCAGCGGCTGGGCCGATGGTTATTGCCGCTCGGTCTTCCGCCTGATGGAAAAGCTGCAGGGCCCGCGCAAGGGGCTGGTCGGGCCATGGGCGCACACTTATCCCCATATCGGCAAGCCTGGTCCTGCCATCGGCTTTCTGCAGGAATGCGTCCGCTGGTGGGATCAATGGCTGAAGGGCCGTGACACCGGCATCATGGACGAGCCGATGCTGCGCCTGTTCATGCAGGATAGCGCCCCGCCGCAAACTTCCTACGAGACGCGCGCCGGACGCTGGGTCACGGAGCCGGCATGGCCATCGCCGAATATCGAGCGGCAGTCCTTCTTCCTTTCCGGCAATGGGCGCCTGTCCCTGCGCCGGGCAGACGATGCGGCCGGAACGCAGACGGTCCGCTCGCCCTTGTCGGTTGGCCTGCGCGGCGGCAAATGGTGCTCCTATGCCGTGCCCGGCGACCAGCCGGCTGACCAGCGCGGCGACGATGCCGGCAGTCTGGTCTATGAGACGCAAGAGCTGGCGCACGATGTTGAGATCGCCGGCGATGCAATGCTCGATCTTGTCTTCGAAAGCGACAGGCCCGTCGCCATGGTGGCCGTCCGTCTTTCGGATGTCGCCCCCGATGGCGCGACGACGCGCGTCAGCTACGGCCTTTTGAACCTGACGCATCGCGATAGCCATGAGAGGCCCGAACCGCTCGAACCGGCAAGGCGCTACCGCACCTCTGTCCCCTTCAAGCACGTAGCACAGCGCTTCAGCGCGGGGCATCGCATACGCCTTGCCATCTCGACAAATTACTTCCCGATCGCTTGGCCTTCGCCCGAGCCGGTCACGCTCACCGTCCATCCGACGGATTGCCGCCTTGAACTTCCGGTCCGCGTCGGAGGCGCCGGAGATCCGGAGCCGGCACCTTTTGCCGAACCCGAAGGGGCGTCGCCCTTAGGGGTGGAGACGATCTCGAAGCCGCAAAAGGATTGGGCGATCACGGAGAATCTGGCAGACGCTTCGACTGTCGTTGAGATCGGCGAAGGCGCCGGCACCTATCGCATCGTCGACAACGATCTAACCATCACCTCGCTCGGCCGCGAACGCTATTCCTTCCGCGGCAATGATTTCGGGTCGGCCAGGGCCGAGGCGAAATGGGAGTTCGAATTTTCGCGCGCTGATTGGCGCATGCGTTCTGTGACCGAAACGACCATGACCGCGACGCCATCGCACTTCCACGTCGAGGCGCATCTCGAGGCATGGGAAGGCAACGAGCTTGTCCACGAACAGAAATGGACCGAGGCGATAGAGCGCCGCCTGCTGTGACATTCGCGAACTGACGCTAATCTCGCTCACATCTGCGTCGGCAGCGAAATTGACCGGCTTGCCGGCTGAATTGAAGAATGCGCCGTCCGAACTCGCGGCCCCATCAGGCGGCGCGGCACCAAAAAGGAGGGATCCCGGCAATCGTCGGGAAACCCGCTCAGTTGAAAGGGGAACGAAACCGTGAATGGAATGAAATTGAATCGCAGGCATTTCCTGCAGGCAGGCGCCGGCCTCGGCGCGGGGATCATCGCCTCCGGCCTGCCCTTGTCGCAGGCCGTATGGGCGGCCGAAGGCAAGGTACTCAAGGCCCGCGCCTATTCCGATATCGACAAGCTCGATCCTGGCTTCTACCAGAACGCGTACAATGTCGACGTCATGAACTGCATCTACACCAAGCTTACGCGCTATAAACCGGGTTCGGAGTGGGGCTGGGAACTCGAGGCCGCCGAATCCGTCGAGCAGATCGATCCGACGCACATCCGCTTCCGCCTGAAGAAGGGCATCAATTTCACTGGCGGATTTGGCGAAATGACCGCCGAGGACGTGAAGTTCTCGTTCGAGCGCGTCATCCAGCACAATTCTCCGGTCAAGGGCGACTGGGGTCCGCTCGACCGCATCGAGATCGAGGACGACCATACTGGCGTGATCGTGCTCAAGACGCCTTTCGTGCCGCTCTGGAACATCACTCTTCCCTATGGTTGCGGCCACATCGTCTCGAAAAAAGCGGTGACGAAGGCAGTTGCCGACGGCGGCGATTTCGGCATGAAGCCGCCCTGCTATTCAGGTCCCTACGTGTTGTCGGACTGGAAGCCGAACCAGCTCGTCCTGTTGACCCGAAATCCCGAATGGAAAGGCCCTAGGCCGGGCTTCGACGAAATTCATATCCTGCCCATGAGCGATATCAAGACCGCCGAGCGCGCCTATCAGGCAGGCGACATCGACTTCACCGATTTCAGCCTCGATTCGCTGGCCACGTTGAAGGACAGCCCGCCCGAAAACACCAAGATCGAAGAAAAGCCTTCGCTCTACTATGTCTATATCGGCATGAACTCGGACCATCCGAAGCTGAAGGACGTCAATGTCCGCAAGGCGATTCAATGGGCCATCAATGTGCCGCAGATCATGGACGCGGCCTATTCAGGCCAGGCCCAGGTCGCGACCGGCCTTATCGCTCCAGGCTTGGTGGGACACCGGGAAAAAGCGCTGATACCGCCGGAGGGCGATCTCGAAAAGGCGAAGCAGTATCTTGAGAAGGCCGGCATCACCGAACTCAGCCTCACCATCGACGCGCTCAACGTGACCACCTTCTCCACGATCGCGGAAATGGTCCAGGCGCAGCTGTCGCAGATCGGCATCACGGTCGAGGTCAATGTTCAGGATTCCGGTTCGTTCTGGACCATCGGCATGGAATCGGAAGGCGAACGTTGGAAGGACATGCAGCTGATCGTGCAGCGTTTCTCGATGGTGCCGGATCCCTATTACGCCACCACCTTTTTCGTGCGCGACCAGGTCGGTGTGTGGAACTGGGAGCGCTTCCGCAGCGAGCGCTTCGACGAGCTCAACGCCAAGGCGGTAACCGTCGAAGACCCGCAGGAACGGGCCAAGATGTATTATGAGATGCAGGACATCATGGAAGATTCCGGCTCCTACCGGTTCCTCACCCATGAAGGCTCGCCGATCATGTACCGAACGACGCAACTCGAGGCCGAGACGCGCCCAGACGGGCGGCCACTCTATCTCGGCTTTGAGCCGAAATCGGCCTAGGGCATTCTAGGAAAAGTGCGTAGCGGTTTTCCGTCCGGAATTGCGAAAAAACAAAGGGTTAGAGCGGGTCGGCGATTCTATCAAACGCTGAACCGCTCTGACGCGGTCGCTGGGACAGGCTGAGTCAAAACATGTGGTTATATCTTGGCAAGCGTATCGTGCTGGCGGCGGCAATTGTCGTCGTTGCCGTCACGCTGCTGTTCCTGATGATCCAGGCCGTTCCCGGCGATCCCGCCGCGGTCCTGCTCGGACCGCGTGCGACGCCGGAACTGAAGGCGCAATTGCACGAGGAAATGGGCCTCGACAAGCCGCTGCCCGTGCAGATCGTCTCATTCTTCGGGGGGCTGCTGCACGGTAATCTCGGCACCGATGTCTTTACCCAGCGCCCTGTCGCGGCCATCGTTTTCGAGCAATTGCCTTACACGATCGAACTCATCCTGGTTTCGATCGCCTGGGCCGTTATCGTCGGCGTGCCGCTCGGCTGCTATTCGGCGCTGCGCCGCAACTCCGTGATCGACAAGGTCGTGGGTGTATTCGCGGTCGGAACCATCGCCATCCCGTCCTTCGTCATGGCGATCTATGCGCTGTTGATCTTCTCGGTCGGCCTGCGCTGGCTGCCGGCCATCGGCGCCGGCTCAGGCTTCCGCGACGGGTTCGTCCATCTCATCCTTCCAGCCTTCGTCGTCGGTATCGGCTGGGTGGGCTACATCTCGCGCATCGTGCGCGCCTCCATGCTGGAGATTCTTGGCGAGAACCACATTCGCATGGCGCGCTCCTTCGGCCTTTCGGAGCGGCGCATCGTGGCGCGCTACGCGCTGCCGCTCGCGATCGTGCCGACAGTGACGATCATCGGCGTCGGCATGGCGCACCTGCTCTCGGCGGCGGTTTTCGTCGAGGTGGTCTTCGCCCGGCCCGGCATCGGCGCGCTGATCGTCAAGGCGGTGGACTCGCGCAACTATCCGATCGTCATGGGCACGGTCCTCGTCACCACCGTTCTGTTCGTCATCTCCACGACGCTCGCCGACCTCGTCAACGCGGCGCTCGATCCAAGAATCCGCGAGAATTTGTAGCGTGTCCGAAGTTCAACTCATTCGCGAGGCGGTCGATGAACGCCGCGGGCCGGGCGCGGCCACCATGTTCCTGCGGCAATTGCGCAAGTCTCCGCTCGGCATGATGGGCGCCGTGCTGGTGGTGCTGATGGTGGCGACTGCGGTCTTCGCCACCTGGATCGTGCCTCACGATCCGATCAAGATCATGGTTGGGCCCCGGCTGGCGCCGCCCTCTTTGCATTTTCTTCTCGGCACCGATCAGTTGGGACGCGATGTCTTCTCGCGGGTCGTCATGGGCGGAAGGATCGCGCTGCTCGTCGCCTTCGTCTCGTTGGGCGCCTCGCTCAGCGCAGGGCTTGTGCTCGGCCTCATCGCCGCCTTCGGTCCGCGCTGGCTGGACAATCTGCTGCTGCTGGTCTTCGACACGATCCGCTCCTTTCCGGTTATCATCTTCGCCTTGGCAGTGGTGACGCTGCTCGGGCCGAGCCTTGCCAGCGTCATCTTCGTCGTCGCGATCACGTCCGTGCCGATCTATGCGCGCGTGGTGCGCACGCAGGCCCACGCACTGCGCGAGAGCGAGTTCATCACTGCGGAGCGCGCCATGGGCGCCGGCATCGTGCGCATCCTTGCCGTGCACGTGCTACCCAATGTGATCGGGCCGCTGCTGATCCTGGTCAGCATGGATGTTCCGCTGGTCATCACGCTGGAGGCCGGCATGAGCTTCCTAGGCATGGGTGTCCGTCCGCCGACGCCGGACTGGGGAACCATCCTCAGTGACGGCTATGGCTATATCCACAAGACGGTGTGGCTGGTGATCGCCGGCGGCATCCCGATCGTCATAACCACGCTGGGCTTCACTTTCCTCGGCGAGGCGCTGCGCGACATTTTCGACCCCAAGCTTCGGAAAGACCTATGAACACCGGCGCTCAGGCAAGACATTCTCCAAACCGCGACCCGCTTCTGGCGATCCGCGGTCTGTCTCTCGATTTCGGCACGCCGCGCGGTCGCGCCCATGCACTGCGCGATATCCATATCGACGTGCCGGCGGGCGAAGTGGTCGGCATCGTCGGCGAAAGCGGTTCGGGCAAATCGACGCTCGCCTATGCCGTGATGGGGCTGCTGGCGGAAAATGCCGAGATGGTGAACGGCGCCATCCTGTTCGAGGGGCGCGACCTGCTCGGCATGGCTCCGGCGGAGCGGCGCGGCTTGCTCGGCAACCGCATGTCGATGATCTTCCAGGATCCGATGACGGCGTTGAACCCTGTGCGCAGCATCGAAAGCCAGATGATCGATATCCAGCATCACGAGGGCGGCTCGCACCGGACCAAGCGCCAGCGCGCCCTGGGTATGCTTCATCGGGTCGGCATTCCGGACCCGGAGAGCCGCATCGGCGGCTATCCGCACGAGTTTTCCGGCGGAATGCGCCAGCGTATCTGCATCGCCATGGCGCTGCTGGTGAAGCCGGCGCTGCTCATCGCGGACGAACCGACCACAGCGCTCGACGCGACGCTGGAGGTGCAGATCATCCATCTGTTGAAAGAGCTGCAAAAGGAGATCGGCTGCTCGATCCTGTTCGTCTCTCACCACCTCGGCGCTGTCGCCGAGCTCTGCGACCGGGTGGCGGTCATGTATGCGGGCGAGGTGGTCGAATACGGCACCGTGCGCGACATCTTCCGCCGACCGGGGCATCCCTATACGCGCGCGCTGCTCGAATGTGATCCCGGACGCATCCGGCAACGCACCCGCCAGTTGCCGACGATCCCAGGCGAGGTGCCGAGCCTCCTCGGTACCCAGGCGGGTTGCATCTTCCGTCGGCGCTGCCCGCAAGCCTTTACCCGGTGCGTGGATGACAGTCCTGTCCCGTGCGCTATCGGCGCAACGCACACCGCACGTTGCCATCGTCTCTACGACACGCTGGTGGCGCCGGTATGAGCCCCCTGCTTTCTGTCGAGGATCTTCGCGTACGCTTCCGCACCATGGGCGCGCTGAAGGCGCTCGCCAGCGGCGTTAAGAACCCGTTCGTGGACGCCGTCTGCGGCGTTTCCTTCGAGATCCGCAAGGGCGAAACGCTCGGCCTCGTCGGTGAAAGCGGTTCGGGAAAATCCACCATCGCCCGCGCCATCATGGGCCTGCGGCCGCCAACGGGCGGCACGATACGCTTCGATGGTCAGGTGCTGAACGGCCTCGCCCCGACGGAGCGCAAGCCGCATCTTCGGCGCATGGCGATGATGTTCCAGGATCCGGTCGGATCGCTGTCGCCGCGACTCACTGTACGCTCACTGCTGATGGAGCCTTTCCGCATTCACGGCGTTACCGGCCGCGACCCCGCCGCCGAAGCGGAACGCCTGCTCAACATGGTCGGCCTGCCCGCCGATTTCGGGCGGCGATATCCACACCAGCTTTCCGGAGGCCAAGCGCGCCGCGTCGGCGTGGCGCGGGCCCTTGCATTGCAACCCGATCTTATCATCGCCGACGAGCCGACCGCGGGACTGGACGTGTCCGTTCAGGGTGAAGTCCTCAATCTGCTTGGACGTTTGCAGGGCGAACTCGGCATCGCCATTCTCATCATCACGCATAATCTCAATGTCGTGCGCCACATGACCGATCGCATGGCGATCATGTATCTCGGCCGCTTCATCGAGGTCGGCTCGACTGAGCGGATATTCGCGCAGCCGCGCCACCCCTATACGGAGGCGCTGCTGTCGGCCAATCCGGAACCCGACCCGGACGCCGTGCTCGACAGGGTCGAGCTCAGCGGCGAGGTGCCGAGCCTGATGACGCGCCCAACGGGCTGCGAGTTTCACACCCGCTGCCGCTATGCGCAGGGCATCTGCAAAAGCGTCTTCCCGTCCCGGGCAGCCGACCGGGAAGATCCCCGCCATGTCTTCAATTGCCACTTCCCGCTATCGGAACGTGCGCTCGCCGGAGCCACCAATGTCTCGTGAAATCCTCGATGTTCCTCTTGCCAACGGCACGCCGGGCAGCCAACACAGCGTGCGCATTATCCGGTATGGTGCCGCCGACGCGCGCCCGAAAGCCTACATACATGCCGCGCTGCATGCCGACGAAGCGCCCGGCCTGCTGGTGTTACACCATCTGGTCGAGCAGCTTGACGCCGCCGACGCGCGCGGCGAAATCCGGGGCCAGATCGTCGTCGTTCCCTACGCCAACCCGCTCGGCCTGGCGCAGTTCGTCAATGGCGATCATCTGGGGCGTTACGATCTGGCCAGCGGCCGGAATTTCAACCGCAAATGGCCTGATGTCGCCGGCGAATTGACCATCCGACTTGCCGATCGGCTCGGAAGCAGCGCCGACGACAACACGGTGCTCATCCGCAGCACGATTCGCGAAATTCTCGACGAACGCGGCGCAGGGCAGCCTGTCGATTCCCTTTACACCGCCTTGGCACGCGAGGCTTTCGATTCCGATCTTGTGCTGGATCTGCACTGCGACGACGAAGGGCTGATGCATCTGTTCGTGCGGCCCGAGATCTCGGCCGAATTGTCCGACCTTGCGCGGGAACTCGGTTGCCGGGCGGTGTTCTCACAGGGTTCGTCGGGCGGCTCAACCTTCGCCGAAGCAAGCGTCGAGCCCTGGATCAGGCTTGCGGCTGCCCTTCCCGATAAGGTGATCCCGATCGGCTGCCTCGCCGCGACGGTGGAACTGCGCGGCTTCATCGACATCAGTGATGAGATGGCGTCGGCTGACGCTTCCGCCTTGCTCAACGTGCTTCGCCGCCGCGGCTACGTCGCGGGGCAAGCGGGCCTGCCGCCCGCCGCGCTTTGCGAGATCACCGGCTTCGATGCGTGCGATGTGGTTCGCACGCCCGCTTTCGGTGTCATCGTCTACCGCGCCGAACTGGGTGAACGCGTCACTTGTGGACAGCCGATCGCGGACATCATCGTGCCTTCTTCGCTGGGCCGCGAGGCGCGCGTGACGGTACGGGCGCGCACCGACGGGCTCGTGGTGACACGAAGGCTGAAGAAACTCGTCGCCGCCAATCAGGTCATTGCCAAGGTGGTGGGCCAAAAGCCCCTCGCCCACCGGACAGGCTATCTGCTGGAGGATTAGACCAATCAGCAGGCACTTCTTGACCGCAGATCGATGATGGCGAAAGGAAGTCCGTTCGATCTGATCCGTCCCGGGCTCTAGGCCAGGGGCCGACCGCCGTCGACCGGAATGATAACGCCGGTCACGAAACGGAGATGGGTCGCAGCCGCCAAAACCGCCTCGGCGACGTCGTCGGGCGTCCCCAGCCGTCCCAGCGGCGTCCGGCTTGCCTGTTCGTCCCGCCAGGATTCGTCACGGCCCTTGATGAAGTCGGTGTCGACGACGCCGGGCGAGACCGACACGACCCTGATTCTCGGGGCCAGGGCACGCGCCAGCGACTTGGTCAGATTATCGACAGCGGCTTTCGACGCACAATAGGCGACGTTGCTTCCCATGGCGGTGACCCCTGCGATCGACGAGATGTTGACAACAACCCCGCTGCCGGTGCGATCGAGCAGCGGCCGCATGGCCCGCGTCGCAGCAATCACACCGCGCACGTTGACGCGGAAGATGCGGTCGATCAATTCATCGTCCAGGCTGTCGAGATCCGGATGTGGCACGAAGCGGGTTGTCCCGGCGCAATTGACCAGGACATCCAGCCGGCCAAAGCTTTTCTCGATCTGACCAGCGAGGCGCGCGAGGCAATCGCTGTCCGTCACGGTCGCCTCGGCGACGAAGTGATCGCCGTACGCCAATGACGAAACCAGATCGTCGGCCGCCTGCCGCGAACGGTTGTAGCCGATGACAACCGAAGCCCCTTCCGCAGCAAGCCTGGATACGATCCGCGCGCCGATGCCGCCGGTTGCTCCAGTGACCAGGGCAACCTTGCCTGTGAGTGTGGCTGTCATGGCCGTCTCCTGAGTGTCAAACCCCGGTGCTTCGCTTATGGGCGGCCAGCGCCATTAGATTGCGGTCGCGCCAGGCGCTGCGTTCGGCGAGTTGGGATGCTGACAACTTTTCGCGGCGCGCTTCCTCGGCCTTGGCAACCAGCCCTTCCGACCAGGGGGCCGGATCGCGCCTGGCGAGGGCGATCGAATGGTAGAGCGGTCCCAGACGTCTCGCGTAGTCCGCGATCCCGCCGGGCGCATTCAGATCGATCGTCTCGAAAGGCCCCATGAAGGACCACCGGTAGCCGAGCCCATGCGATACCGTAAGGTCGATATCGGCGGTACTTGCCACGCCCTCCTCGAGCAGGGCCCAGGCTTCGTTCAGCAATGCCCCCTGAAGCCGGTTGAGGACGAACCCTTCGACTTCCTTGCGCACGATCACGGCAGCCTGCCCTACGGCCTCCATCTGCACCCGCAGCCACGCAACGGCCTCCGCGTCGGTCCAGGGCGCCGGGACCAGTTCCACCAACGGGATCAAATGCGGTGGATTGACGGGATGAGCGACGAGAAAACGCCGGCGGTTGGCACAGGACCCGGTGAAGGCCGAGGCCGGAATGCCGGAGCTGGAGCTGCCTACGACCGCGTCGGGCCGCATCGCCCGGTCAATCTCCAGACAGACCGCCTCCTTGATGTCGCGCACTTCCAGCACCGACTCCTGGATGTAGTCGGCATCCGCTACCGCACCCTCCAGCGTATCGACAACGTTCAGCCGCCGCATGACTGCATCGACGGCATCTACCAGCCCGGCCCCTTGCATATCGGCAAGGCTGGCCCGGATCTTGTCGAGCACCGCGGCGCGGATGTCGGCGCTGCCGTCATAGATGGTCACATCATGGCCGGCCCGGGCGAAGACGATCGCCCAGCCACGGCCGACCAGTCCGGCACCGACAATGGCGACTTTGCGGATTGCATCCATCATTGCACCCGCGACGTCTCGCCGTCCGCGAGGCAAATTTCGGTGATCCGCAGGCCATCCTGAGTGATGCGGGATGGGAACCGGTCCTTCAACCGCTCTTCGTGGATGGGAATAACCCGCCGTGCCTCGTGGCCCACCTGCTTCATCATCTCCTCGGTAGCGAGAACGAGATTGGTCTGGCTGCCGACCGCAAGCCCCACCGGAACGTAGAGCGTCTCGATATCGACGGCAGCTCCCGAGCCCTCGATGTTGTCGAAGACGTAGACCAGATCGCCAGCCAGCACCCAGGTGTCGTCCTTGCCGTTGCGCACGGTGACCCACATCGACCCGTAGGTATGGCTGTCAAAAGCGGCATGGAGATCGATGTCGGGCAGGACGTCCTGTTTCGATCCGTCGATCGTTACCAACCGCTTCTGACGGGCCAGATCGACGCCGCGCACGATGTCGCCGGGGTCGACGGCTACGTTCATCCAGCGCATGCGGTCCGGCAGCGACATCGCCCAGACCCACTTCGCGATCTCCCTCTCCTGGATGTAGAAGGTCGCATTCGGGAAGTCCTCGACATTGCCGAAATGGTCGAAATGCGCGTGCGTGACGAAAACTGTGTCGACGTTCTTGGGCGAGAGGCCGATTTCGCCAAGAACGGCGTCGGGCGAGTGCCAGTTCTCGACGCCAAATTTGTCGGCGAGATGCTTGCCGTAGTCCTTGTTGTTGTAGCCGACATCGACCATGGCAACGCGACCGTTGCCCTTGATCAGCGCGTAGCAGTAGGGAAGCTTGACGTAACCCTGGTTGTGGGCGCCGTAGAGCACGCCGCTCTTGTGGTAGTTGCTGACGTAGCTGTACTCAAGCACCCAGATCGAATATTGGCTCATTGCTTCCTCCCTGTTGTCGCCAACGCTGCGCACAGCTGCAGCAGGCGTGATTGAAATCGACCGGCGTCATACCGGCCCGCGGTTCCGACGCCGCCTGCAGCCCGGCGTAGGCGCGTTTGATCCTCTCCCCGGCCCGGTCGAGCTCCTGCTGCCAGTCGCGCCGCAGTCGGGCCGAACCGAAATCGTCCAGGACCTCGCCCAGCGTTGCATGAGCGGCCCCCAGACGCGCGCAATGGCTTTCGAGCCCATGCGGCGCGTGCAAGGCGCCCAGCCGCTGCTCCACCTCCGTCCACCGTTCGCGGGCCACCGGAATGTCAGGCAGATCGAGCACGTCGCGGCGTCCGCCGGCCTGAGCCAGGACCAGCAGGCCAGCGAGTTGGCCGATCAGCCGGCGCAGGCCTTCGTAGACGGGGCGGGTTGCCACGACGTAGCGGACGATGGCTTCGTCGGCCAACGCGGCATCGTTCACGGTGGCGACGGGTTCCTCGCTTCCGGCGACGGAGACATGGGGCGCCGCGACGACCTCGCAGTCATAGCGGTGGACGCTTACCGCCCGCTCGAAGAAGCGCTTTCCCGGGATATCAGCCATGGTGCCTTTTTCGCGTCGTCGCGCGCTCGATCACCGCGCCGGGCGGGATTAGTTGAACGATCGGCTCCCGGCCCGAATTCGTGCTCAATTCCTTCGCCAGGCTGACCGTGGCCTCGAGCATCTGGTCAATGGGCTGCCGGACGGTCGTCAGCCCGTGCGAAGGCCAGTGGGCCATCTCGATATCGTCGAAGCCGACGATCGAAATGTCGTCCGGCACGCCGAGCGCCAGCTCTCGCCGCACGCCGTCGAGAAAGCCGATGGCGAGAATGTCGTTGGCGCAGAAGACACCGTCGGGAACCTCTTTCACGTCACGCAGCTTGCGCGCCGCTTCGTAGCCGGCGTGATAGCTGAACTGGCCTGCCTCGATAACTATCGGCGCGGCGAGGCCACGCTCGACGGCGCGTTCGCTGAAGCCCCTGTGGCGTGCGACATTGGTGGAGGCATCGGGCAAGGCGGCGATGTAGGCCAGGCGCTGGTGGCCGGTATCGACGAGATAGTCGGCGATGCTGCGGCCGCCGAGTATATTGTCGCAGGAAATGCCGAACGCGTGGTCGTCGGCCGAGAGTCGGTTGAAAAAGATCACCGGAGTGCCGGCCCTACGGCATTCCTGCGCGGCCGCCGAAGACAGGGTGGCCGCCAGGATGATGGCAAGATCTGGCTGGTAGTTGAGCAGCAGGCGTAGCGCCTGGTCGACGTCTCCCGACTGGTCGGCGGCGACGAGCATCACGTTCATGTCGATGGCACGAAGGGCGGTGGTCAGCCGCGTCAGCACTTCCGGATAGAACGGGTTCTTGATGTCCGCGACGACGATACCCACGATACGCGTCTTCTTGGTGATGAGGCTGCGCGCGAAAGGGTTCGGCGAATAGCCGATCTCCCTCGCACGGTTCAGCACCAGGTCCCGCGTATTCTTGGCGATCACGGCATCGGCGTGAAAGGCCCTGGATACGGTCGAAACAGACATGCCGAGATCGCGCGCCAGATCCTTCACGGTCAGGCGGGGCTTGCTGTTCTTGTTGCGGGCGATGATCGACATGAAAACTCCGTTGGCGCGCTGGCTTAGGCCTGGTTGCGACCTCCATAGCGGCGGACCCGGATGTTGGCCTGCTCGGCATGCCCATAGAATCCCTCGAGGACACACAGGCGCGAACAGTACTCGCCTATCATGGCGCTCGCTTCGTCGGTCAGAACGCGCTGATAGGTGCAGGTCTTGATGAACTTGCCAACCCACAAACCGCCTGTGTAACGGGCCGCCTTCTTGGTCGGCAGCGTATGGTTGGTGCCGATGACCTTGTCGCCATAGGCAACATTCGTACGCGCTCCCAAAAACAGAGCGCCGTAATTGCGCATGTTGTCGAGGAAGTAGTCCGGATCGCGCGTCATGACCTGGACGTGCTCGGATGCGATCCGGTCGGCCTCCGCGACCATCTCCTCGTAGGAAGCGCAGACGATCACTTCGCCATAGTCCGCCCATGCCTTGGCGGCGATCTCGGCGGTCGGCAGGATCTTCAGCTGCCGCTCGATCTCGGCCAGGGTGTCGCGCGCGAGCCTCTCCGAATTTGTCAAAAGCACGGCGGGACTGGTCGGACCATGCTCGGCCTGGCCGAGCAGATCGGTCGCGCAGATCTCGCCGTCGACACTGTCGTCGGCAATGACCAGCGTCTCGGTCGGGCCGGCGAACAGGTCGATGCCGATACGGCCGTACAATTGCCGCTTGGCTTCAGCGACGAAGGCATTGCCAGGACCGACGAGCATGTCGACGCGCCCGATGGTTTCGGTTCCGAGCGCCATGGCGCCGACGGCCTGCACACCGCCCAGAACGTAGATCTCGTCCGCGCCGGCCATGTGCATTGCGGCCACGATAGCCGGATGCGGACCGCCCTGGAACGGCGGCGCGCAGGCGATGATCTTCTTCACCCCGGCGACCTTGGCCGTCACCACGCTCATATGCGCGGAGGCGACCATCGGGTATTTCCCGCCCGGCACGTAGCAGCCGACTGTTTCCACGGGAATGTTCTTGTGGCCGAGGACAACGCCGGGAAGCGTTTCCACTTCGAGGTCCTGGAGGCAGGCGCGCTGCTTCTCGGCGAAATTGCGAACCTGGGCCTGGGCGAAGCGAATATCCTCGATGTCGCTTGCCGACACCTTGGACATCGCCTGCTCGATCTCGCTGTCGCTGAGCCGGAAGCTTGGCGGCGACCATTTGTCGAAACGCTCCGACAACTCCCGGACAGCGGTATCGCCTCGCTTTTCTATGTCGGCAAGGATCGTCTCGACGGTCGTCCGGACGGCCGCATCGCTCTGGGCGACAGCTTCGGGATCCCTGCCCCGTTTCAGAAAAGTCGGCATATTCTCATCCTTATGTTGAGTCAGGTGGGCGGCAGGATGCCGTCCACCTGTTGCATTGCTGATCGTCAGGGTTTTACCGTCGGCTCGATCTTGGTGAGCTTGTATTCGTCGGCCGGAGCCTTGCACGATGAGCAGTTGATGCCAGGGGCATCGGGCGCCTGCTTCACGTCCGCGGGCAATGCCTGAATGGTCGCTCCTGGTGTTGGCTTGCCCTCGAGCGCCGACTGCAGCGACAGTTCCGGCAGCAAATCGGGATTGAAGACCTCGGTGACGAAGGAACTCGGGACCTTGTCGGACGGGAAAACATTGCACCCGTCGGCGAAGGTATCGCCTTTGCAGGGTTTTACTTGATCCGCTGGCACCCAAGGCAGCGGGTACTCGATGTTCATCGGCTTCAGGTCGCGCTTCTTGGTCAGGATCTCCATCATCAGCTTGAAGGCATAGCCTGACGTAGCAGGCGGCGAACCGGCGGACACACCCTTGAGACCCATGCCTTGCATCTTCGGGTCTGCCAGTCCGAGACGAAAACCGTCCGAGTTCTCGCCGGTCATCGGAACCAGTTTGTTGCCCTTGTCGAGCAGCGCTTGAACGGCGCCATATTCGCCTGCCTGAGCCCAGATGCCGTCAACATCGGGATGCGCAGCGAGAGCCTTGGCCGTCTCCTGCTGTGTGGTGCGGTCATCCCAGTAGGAGTAGTATTCCGCGACGACCTTGATGCCGGGATACTGGTTGAAAATGTGCATCGCGCCGTCGGTGTGGCGCTTATCCACCGAGTTGCCCGGGACGCCACGGCTCAGGAAGATCTTGCCCTTGCCTCCCAGGATGTTGACCAAGGCCTGGGCGGTGTTCTCGCCGAAGCCTGCGGTGATATAGCTGACATTGTAGGCGCAAGGCTCGGTCACCGTGGCGTCGTACATGAAGAAGAGCACGCCCTTCTGGCAGCCGCGATGGACCGTGCGGTTCAGCGCCGTCGACGAGATCGGGAAGCTGATGATGCCGTCGGCGCCAGCCTGTATCATGCTTTCATAGGCCGAGATCTGAGCCTGGGGGTCGGTTCCCGAGATGACTTCCTTCAGCTCCACCGTCTTGTCGTAGGGCGGCGTCTGCGCCAACGCCTTGACGATGTTCGCAGCCTCCGACTGCCACGAATTGCCGCTGTAGCTCAGCGACAGATATATCTTGAACTTCTTGTCCTGCGCTTGGGCATGGTCGACAACCATCCCAACGCCCATGGCGGTGGCAAGCGTCAGCGACGCGGCCAGTCCCAGTCTTTTTAACAGCCTCATTTCGATCAACCTCCCGTTGGAATTTGGCCCTTGCAGGTGCCGGACCAGAGCTTGTGAGAACGTTCTCACAATTGGACAAACGCATTTCACGCACAGGCATGGTCACTTCCTCCGCGTCAGCATTCGATTTCCGAGATCGGCCAGGAATTCACCGCGCAGCACCAGCAGGGCGGCGACAATGATTGCGCCCTCTATGACGGTGCGCCATCCTTCGTTGAGGCCGATGGCGGAGATAACGGTGCCAAGCGTCGTCAGAAGAATTGCGCCGCCGACCGTCCCGATGAAAGTTCCGCTGCCGCCGAGGATCGAGGAGCCGCCGACCACGACGGCAGCGATGGAAGGCAGCATGTAGCTGTCACCCATCCTCAGCGTCGCCCCGTTCGAATAGCCCACCAGCATCATGCCGACGAACCCTGCGCAGGTGGCACTGATCGCATAGGGGGCGAGCTCGAGCCGATTGACAGCGACGCCGGCGATAAGGGCGGCGTTCCTGTTGGTGCCAAGGGCGTAGAGCCGGCGGCCGAGCGCAGTGAAGTTCTGCAAGAACCAGCCGAACAGGATGAAAACGACGGTGAAGTAGATGACCAGCGGCACGCCGAGGAACCATTCCTTCATCAGCCATAGCAAGACGGACGGGGAACCGCCGCGCGGCGTCCCGCTGGTATAGCCCAGCGCCACCGAAGCCACGACGATCGAGGTCGCCATGGTCATGATGAAGGGAGGAACCTTCAGCCAGACAATTCCCAGTCCGCTGATCGTGCCGACCAGCGCGCAAATGACCAGAATGGCCGGCAGCATGTACCAGATGCCGGCGTTGCCGCTACCAATCCAAGTCGTCGTCAACACGCCGCCGAGCGTGATGAGGGCGGGGACCGATAGGTCGAGCCCGCCGATCAGGATGACGAGCCCTTGCCCGAACGACAACACGATCAGGAAGGACGCGAGGATAAGAACCGTCAGCACCTGATCCCAGGAACCCAGCGCCGGACTGATGAAGCGCGAGCACACCACAAGCACGACACTCAGCCCAAACACCACAAACGTATTCACCACCTCCCGGTCGAGCCTTTGCCTGCCGCGCCGGTCGGAATTGGCCTCGAAACGCGTTGCGACGTCCTTATGCGCGCTCACCGGATCTCTTCCTTCTTGAGCAGGCGCGCCACGGCGCTGCCGAACACGATCGCAAGCACCAGCACGAAACCTTGGAATATGCCGGTGTAGAAGGACGAGACCCCACCCGAGAAAAGCACCTTCTGCAAAAGCATCAGCGTACCGGCGCCGAGGATCGAGCCAACGAGGCTGCCTCGGCCGCCGCTCAACGGCGTGCCGCCGAGCGCCACCGCGGCAAAGGTGAGCATCAGGAATGGCGTGCCGGCTGTCGGATTTCCTGTCGCCGTCTGGGCGCTCAGCATGAAGCCGGCGACGCCGTAGAGGATGCCGGCGCCGACAAAGGCCGTGATGCGTACCCCTGCCACGGGCACGCCGGAGAAGCGAGCCGACTGCTCGTCGGCGCCGATCGCATAGAGGCCGATCCCGGTATTGGTCCGCCGGAAGGCAAGCCAAAGCGCGATGGCGGCAACCAGAAACAGCCCGGCGATCGGGATGATACCGAACAGGGTGTCGGTCAGCGTATAGGTGACGAAGTCGGCAACCATACCGCCAGGCGCGTCCAGGATAACCAGCGCAAGTCCCTGGCAGACGATCATCGTGCCGAGCGTCGCCGCGATGGTCTGCAGTCCAAGCCTGGCCACGAGAATGCCGTTGATTGCGCCGACGGCACCGCCGATCGCACAGCACATCAGGAGGCTGGCCAGCGCACCGCCCGGACCACCGAACGGATAGACCGCCATCAGCACATTGGTCAGCGAGACGACGCCTGCGACGGACAAGTCGAAGCCGCGGCTGATGACGACCAGCGTCTCGCCCGCTGCCGCGAGCGCCAATGGCGTCGAGTTGTTGACGAGGTCGGTGAAGGTGTAGACCGAAAGCGCATCCGGTTGCCAGAACGCGTAGAGCGCATAAAGCAGGACATAGATTATCGCCACGATGCCGGTGCCGCTGATGACAGCCCTCCATAACGCGGAGCGGCGGGGCGCGGGATTTGCCTGGACCGCGGTCATGCGGCCACTCCATTCACCGCGCCCGCAGCGTGGCCGATCAGCGCGCCGACGATAGTCGGCTCATCGATGGCATCGCCCTGATATTCGGCGAAGACGCGGCCGCCATAGAGCACCATGCAGCGATGCGCGAGATGGACGAGTTCCGGCAGTTCGGACGAGTAAAAGAGCACCGAGCCGCCATCGGCAGCGAACTTCCGGATCGCCTCGTAGATCGACTGCTTGGTTCCGACATCGACTCCACGCGTCGGATCGAAAAGCAGTAGAGTGCGCGCACCCGTCATCATGACGCGCGCCAGAAGCGCCTTCTGCTGGTTGCCACCGGAAAGCTCATCGATCTTGAACTGCAGATAGCGCTCCTGCAGTTCGACCGCCTCAGCGGTTTTTTTCGCAATGCGACGCTCGCTGGCCGGCCAGACGACGCCACCCTGCGCGATACGCGAAATGATAGGCAACACCATGTTGCTGGCGGTGCTGAGGCCGGCGAAAATCCCTTCCGACTTGCGGTCCTCCGGCAGGTAGGCAAGGCCGTTGCCGAAATGGAGCGCGGCGCCCGGGCTGGCGATCTGGGCGGGCACGCCGTCGATCTCGATGCCGCCGCTTTTCGCCTTGGAGAGGCCGATCATCGTCCTGAACAGGTCGCGTTGGCCCTGCCCCTCGAGCGCGGCGATGCCGACGATCTCACCTCGCCTGACATCAAACGACACGTCGCGCAAAATGCCGCCGGAGAGGCCCCGAACGCTGAGCGCGACGGGCGCGGTGTCGGCGACCAAAGGCTGCGAGGCGGTCGTCTCACGCGCGCTTCGGCCGACCATCATCTCGAAAATGTTCTCGTCCGAAGCGCCGGACAACTCGACGGTGCCGATGCTGCGGCCATTGCGCAGGATGGTGGCGCGCGAACACAGGGTGCGCACCTCGCCGAGGCGGTGGGAAATGTAGAGGATGGCGGTCTGCAGGTTCTTCTGCCGGCGCACGAGCTCAAACAGCCATTCGACGTCCGCCAGCGCGGCCGTCGGCTCATCGAGGATCAAGAGCTTCGAGGCATGGGTGAAGGCGCGCACGATCTCAAGCCGCTGACGATCCGAAAGCGAAAGCACGCCGACGGGCGTGTCAGGATCAAAGTGGGAGAGAGCGTAGTCGTTAAGAACCTTGCCAGCTGATGCCGTGGCGGTGCGGCGCGAAACGAGACCTAGCTTGCCCTTCGGCATTTTCGGCAGCACGAGATTCTCGGCGATGCTGAGATTCGGCAGCAGGCTGAGTTCCTGAAAGGCCGTCGCCACGCCCTGCGCCCGCGCATCGATGATGCCATGCGGCGCATAAGGCTTGCCGAAGATCGACATGGATCCGCCGTCAGGCGTCACGACGCCGCTGAGGATTTTCACGAGCGTCGATTTGCCGGCGCCGTTCTCGCCCAACAGCGCATGGACTTCCCCTGGCCGCAGATCAATGGAGACGGAATCGAGTGCGACTGTGGGTCCGTAGGATTTTGCAATATTCGCGATGCGAACAGCCAGCCGGATCTCGTCGGTACCCATACCTCCTCCCAAAAGGTAAGTCCGCCGCAGCGGTGAGAACGTTCTCTGAGAACGTTCTCACTAATCCACAAGCGCCGCCGGCTTGTCAATTGTGAATCGTTCATTCCTTGTCGAACGCACCAGGCTCCCGGCCTCCGGGCGGCACTTGGCCGTCTTTTGAGTGCTCAGAAGTGGCTGAGCCGGCGCCTTTTCTGGGCGGCTGGTCGGGGGGCGCCCGCCGGGATGGATTCTGCCCCTCGGACTGATGCGTTTTCTCATTCACCTCGCCTGAAGGGCGCGTCAGGCCTTGCCCGGACGCCGGCGGCTTGTTGCCTGCGGCGTCCTGGGAGAATGAATCGGCGGGATCGCCGTCGCTCCTGGCCGGATATTTGGTGGCACCAGTCTCGCGGCGATTTTCGCTTCCAGTCATGGCCGGTCCTCCTTTGGCACAGTCATAACCTGGTTTCGACCGGCAGGTTCCAGCGGCTAGGCCGGAAGCGCAGATTTGAATCCGCCGCCGCTCCTATGGCCGGAAACCAATTTGGCGGCGCTGCGTTGACCCCGCAGGATCAGATCCCCCAACAGCTTCGGAGAAAATTCATGCTCGACCGCAGCGGAAGCGCCGTCCTGACGACCGACAGTCTCTGACAACGGGCAGCAACATGGCTCGCATCGAGCGCGGACATTGTTTCTGCGGTGCCGTCACGGCGGTGATGGAAGGAGAGCCCTTCTGGATCTGCTTCGACCATGACGACGATTGCCGGCGGGCGATCGGCGGACCGATGACCATCTGGATCGGCTATCGTCCGCACCAGGTCAAGCTGACCGCCGGGAAGCCTAAGACCTTTTCGAAGACGAAGGGAGTCGTCCGCTCCTTCTGCGCCGATTGCGGTACCTCGATCTTCTATGCCGACGAAGGCCTGCGTGACGAACTCTATGTCTCGATCGGCTTCATGGACGCGCCGGAGCGGTTTCCGCCTCAGGCACAGGCCTATTGGGATATGCGCCTGCCATTCATCGACATGGCCGACGGCTTGCCCCGCGTCGACGGCTACACGAGGCGCCGCGATCCAGCCTTGGGCAATCCGCGCGAACGTTGATGACGCGCGCCACACTAGGCCCCGCAGGCTATTGCCCGATCAGGGTCAGGCCAAAGAGAATGGCCAGCCACAGGCCCACCGCCGCGACCGCGAGCCTGGGGAGGATGCCCTCGCCCGCCAGATGCATGAACAGCAGCGCGATCACCACTGTCTTGGCAGCCGCCGCGGCAAGGTTGATCGCGGAATTGAACCCACCGAGGTCGACAAACGAAGAGCCGACGGTAAGCGCCAGCAAGGCGAGCAGCGCGAGATAGGCGAATGTGAGCTTGGCGAGGTCGCTCATCGTCGTCAGGCCCGGTTGATCAGATAGAGGACCGGGAACAGGAACACCCAGACGATGTCGACGAAATGCCAGTAGAGTCCGATCGCCTGCACGCGGCGCGCCCGGCTCGCCTGCGCGGTCCTCGGCCAGAGCAACAGCATGCCGGCAATCACCGCGATGCCGCCTATCAGATGCAGCGCGTGCAGCGATGTCATGGCGAAATAGAGCGCGAAGAAGAATTCGGCATGGGCCGGATCTGGGCCTGCGAAGCGGAACGGCGCGCCGAGCACCGGCGCCAGGCCCTCGCTGAATTCCTTGCTGTATTCGACGGCCTTGATCACCAGAAAGATGCAGCCAAGCAGGCTCGTGGACATCAAGGCCCAGAGGGCGGGCCGCCAACGCCGGGCAGCCGTGAACATATGGGCAAGCGCCATCGCGAAGCTGCTGGTGATCAGAACCGCCGTATTCAGCGTGCCGAGCGGCAATGACAGATGTTGCGACGCCGCGGCGAATGCCGCGCCATAGCTCAATCGGGCGTAGAGGAACACCAGCACGATCGCGCCGAACAGCATCGCCTCGGAGCCGATGAAAATCCACATGCCGAACGCATCGGCCGCCTTCTCGCGGGCCCGTGTATCGAAGGCAATGCTTTCGGTCGGCCCGCTCATGAGGCTTCGTCCCTGTGCGGGCTGAACGTCTCGTGCCTCAGGCCTTCCATGGCATAGTCATAGGCCGGCCGCCTGACCACGGGCATGGTGTCGAAATTATGCGGGGGCGGCGGCGAAGCCGTCTGCCATTCAAGGCCGGTCGCGCCCCACGGGTTGGCCGGCGCCCGCGTCCCGCGAAACAGCGACCAGCCGAGATAGAGCAGCGGCATAAGATAGCCGACGGCCAGAACGACCGCGCCGGCCGAGGACAATACGTGCCAGAACTGAAACTCCGGCGGATAGGTGTGATAGCGCCGCGGCATGCCGAGAAAACCGAGCACGAATTGCGGGAAGAAAGTCAGGTTGAAGCCGAGGAAGGTCACGGTCGCGGCGATACGGCCCCAGGTTTCGGAATAGACGCGGCCGGTGATCTTCGGCCACCAGAAATGCAACCCCGCCATGTAGGCCGTCACCATGCCGCCGACCATGATGTAATGGAAATGCGCCACGACGAAATAGGTGTCATGAACGTGGACGTCGACGGCGAGAGCGGCCAGGAACAGGCCGGCCAGCCCCCCGAAAGTGAACAGCGCCAGGAAAAACAGCGCATAAAGCATGGGCGTCTCGAAAGTGATTTCGCCCTTGCGCAGCGTCAGCGTCCAGTTGAACACCTTTATCGCCGAGGGGATCGCGACGCAGAACGACAGGAACGAGAACACGATGCCGGCATAGGCCGACTGGCCTGATACGAACATATGGTGACCCCAGACCAGGAAGCCGAACACGGCAATCGCCATCGAAGACATCGCCACCGCCTTGTAGCCGAACAGCGGGCGCTTGCTGAAGCAGGGCAGCACTTCGGAAACCACGCCCATGCCGGGCAGGATCATGATGTAGACCGCGGGATGTGAGTAGAACCAGAACAGATGCTGGAACAGCAGCGGGTCGCCGCCCAGCGCGGGATTGAAGATGCCGATACCGAAGGCACGCTCCAGCACGATCAGGATCAGCGAGGCGGCCAGCACCGGCGTCGCCAGCACCATGACCAGCGCGGTCGCATACATCGTCCAGACGAAGATCGGCAGTCTGAACCAGGTCAGCCCCGGCGCGCGTAACGTGTGGACGGTGACGATGAAGTTGATGCCGGTCATGATCGTCGAGAAGCCGACGATGAAGACACCCAGCGCGGCCATCGAAACGAAGCCGTTGGCATAGAGCGTCGAGAGCGGCGTGTAGAAGGTCCAACCCGTGTCGACACCGCCGGCGAGCACCGCGGCCAGGGCAAAGGCGCTGCCGAAGATGAACACGTACCAGCTGGCGAGATTGAGCCGCGGAAAAGCGAGATCGCGCGCGCCGATCATCAGCGGCAGCAGGAAATTGCCGAGCGTCGCGGGGATCGACGGCACCAGGAAGAACCACACCATGATGATGCCATGCAGGGAAAACAGCCTGTTATAGACATCGTCCGACACCAGATCGCCCGCAGGCGACGCGAGTTCGATCCGGATCATCACGGCAAAGGCACCGCCAAGAAAAAAGAACGCCGTCAGCGACATCAGGTAGAGCCAGGCGACGCGCTTGTGGTCGGTGGTCAAGAGCCAGGCGGCAGGTCCGGCCTCCCCATGCAGATAGCTCGAAGGCGCCAAGGCTTGCCTGCTCATTGGGTCGCCCCGCTTTCCCTGGTTGCTCGCGGCGACAGGGATTTGAGATATGCCAGCAGCATCTGTAGCTCCTGCTCGTCGACAAGGCCGTCAAAGCTCGGCATCACGGGTTCATACCCGGCGGCGATCTCCTTCTTCGGATTGAGGATGGAATCGCGCAAATAGCGGTCGTCGGCAATGACGGTCTGTTGATTGTCCAAGGCCACCGGCCGTCCGAAGACCCCAGCCAGATCCGGCGCCCTCACCTTGCTGGAATTGCCATGGCAGCCGGAGCAGCCGAGCGCGCGGAAGAGTTTTTCGCCGTCGGCCGCAAGCGTTTCACCCTGGCCCTGGTTGCCCAGCCACGCCGCATATTCTTGCGGCGGCATCACGGTCACCCAGCCGCCCATCTCCGAATGCTGGGTGCCGCAATATTGCGCGCAGAACAAATGATACCGCCCGGGCTCGCTGGCGATGAACCAGACATGCGTGGTGCGCCCCGGCACCGCGTCCTGCTTGACCCGGAAGGCAGGTACGAAGAATGAGTGGATCACGTCCTGCGATGCCAGCGACACGATCACCGCCTTGCCGACCGGCACATGCAGTTCGTTGATTTCACGCTGGCCGCCAGGATGACGGAACTCCCACATCCATTGCTTGCCAAGGCCGGCGATCTCGAGTGCGTCAAGGGGCGGGTGTTCGCGGCGCAGGAACAGCACGGCTCCCCATCCGAAGATGGTGAAAGCGATCAGCAGGCTGGCGACTGTCCAGGTCACCTCGAGCGGCGTGCTGCGCGCACGCTCCCCCGTTCGCTCCACCTTGGAGCCGGCGCGATATTTGATGGCGTAGAAAACGACCAGGCTGGTCAGGAAGACGCCCAGCGCGACGGTGAAGGCAAGCAGCACGTAGAACAGGGCGTCGACACTGCCGGCAATCGAGGAGGCCTGCGGCGGCGTAAAAGGGATGCCGAACGTCAAATCGGCCTCCTTCGCGACAGAACGAGGATGGTGGCGCCAAGGCCAAGCAGCGTCGCCATGCCAGTCACCTTCACGACTGCCCAGACCGCTGGCGTGTACTGGCCCTTTGATGCATCGAAGCCGGCACACAGCAGAAAGACGTGATCGGCGATGGAGCCAAGCCGCCCGGCCGACGCCTCGACCAGGGCAAGCCTGAGATCTCGCGGCTCGAAACTCAGCGCCGGAAGTACTTGCGCGATGCGGCCTTGCGGCGTCAGCGCGATGACCGCGATCGGGTGGACATATTGCGAGATCCGGTCGCGCCGGTCGAATGTGATGCCGGCCTCCACGGCAAGGGCGGCGCCAGCGCCATCCTCGCTGGTCAAGAAGCGCCACGCGGACAACCCTGCCTGACCGGCGGACCGCCCGACTTCGGCTTGGATGGACGCCGCATCCGCGACGGTCTCGGAAGCATCTATCGAGACGAAGAGAGCGTGGTAGGTCGCGGGATCGAGGCCGGTCTTGTTCAGATCCGAGGCAACCGCCTGCTGGGTCACGCCGCAGAGGTTGGGGCATTTGTCGTAACCGAAGATGAGCAGCGCCGGCCGCCCGCCGAGAATGCCGGAAAGCGTCTGCCGTCCGCCCGAAGCCTCGCGGAAGACTGTGTCGAGGCTGAGCTGCGCGCCGATCTGCGGTTCGAAAACCGGCCGCGCGCGCACGCTGGCGGTCATTGCAGCCAGGAGCACGAGCGGCAGGACCAAACGCCTCATGGCCTCGCCCCCATGGCCGGTGCGGCCTGGCCCTGCTGCGGCGCCCTGGCGTTTGGCTGCGCCGCGTCCGCTCGGGCGCGGCAAATGCCGGCCTGCGGCGCGCGCGGAACCTGGCCTTCGAGCAAGGCGCAGTCCTCACCGGCCGCAGCGGGCGTTACCGCCTCCGGCAGTCCCTGCGCGGCGATCAGCTTCATGGCGTCGTCGATCGGAATGCGCGCGATGCCACCATTGCGGTCGACCCATGCAAGCATGCCGAGTTCACGATCTTCCTGCTGACGGAACACGGCAAGATCGGCCCCGGGGAAATCCTGCAAGGCGGGACCTGCGGCGCTGCCGTTCATCTGCGTGCCCGCAAGTGGCCAGAACGGGGCCGTATCGAAAATCAGTCTCAGCCCAAGCGCGGCGAGCGCCAGGAAGACAAGCAGGCCGAGGCCAATGAGCACGAGCGCCCTCGGCCAGACATCGCGTGTTTCGGGATGACGCACGACCTTAGCCACGGGCCAGCCTCCCGCGCCAGACGACGATGCGATCAGGCCTGGTCCAGATATAGATGAAGCACCCGAACCAGATGCCGCCCGCGCCGACCATTGCCGCGAGGTCCGGCCACGACACTCCTGCACCGAGGGCGGACAAAGCCGGCCGGACGCGCCAGGCGACATCGGCGAAATGTCCGGCCAGCAGGAACGCGCCGAGCCCTATCAGGCCAACGCGGCTGCGCTTGACGGAGCGGTTCAGGAAACCGGCGAAGGGCAAGGCAAATTGCAGCGCGATCAGCAGCCAAAGCAGATACTGCCAGCCATTTCGACCACGGATGACATACCAATGGATTTCGTCGGGCAGGTCGCCGCCCCAGACGACCAGCCACTGCATGAATGCCAGATACGCCCAGATGAGCATGAAGCCGAACATCATGTTGGCGAGGTCTTCGCCGAGCGCCACGTCCTCCTCGCCACCCGGCGCCGACTCGATCGCACGGCCCGCCGAAAGCACCGCCAGCGCCAGCCCGCACACGCCGACGACCTCGGCCGCCGCTTCGAGCATCGCATAGATGGTGGAGTAAAAATCCGGCTCTATCGACATCATCCAATCGATGGCAAACACCGTCACGGCAAAGCCGTGCGCGACGAGCCCGATGGCGTAGCCGCCGCCGGTCCTGCTTGCGGCAGAACCGGGCGCCGTCCAGCCAAGTACAAGCCAGGCCAGCGCCAGCCAGACGAGAGCACAGGCGATGAAACGAACGACGAAGAATGGTACGTTGAGATAGGTCAGTTTCTGGCGCACCGCTTCCGTCAGCGCCGCCGGGTCGGCCCCTGCCCAGGGAAAGACCAGATCGAGCCGCGCAAGCACCGGCAGCATCAACAGCAGCGCGACAGGCAAGGTCGCGACGGCCGCGCGCAGCGGCGGCCGCAACGCGTCGCCCCAGCGCCCGCCGGTCAGCCCGTGCACCATGACCAGGGTCATTGCGCCGAGCGGCAATCCGAGCAGGAACACCACCATCGTCAGCCAGCCGGCCAGTGTCGCGCGCGCGGCGACGAGCAGCCCGGCCGCGCACAGACAGAGCCCCGCGGCGGCCGCTGCGAGCAGCAGGACGAGATGGCCGTCGGGCCGGGCGGCGCGCTTCATCGTGCCGCCTCGGCGTCGAGTTTCGCGCGAAGGGACTCGGGCAGCGTGCCGGCCGCAGCATGTCGCGAATATTGCAGCGCCCGGATATAGGCCACGATCGCCCAGCGGTCCCGCGGCTCGACACGCGCGGCATAGGGATACATTGCACCGTAACCGTCGGTGATGACGTCGTAGAAATGCCGGTCCGGCGCCTTGCGCAGCGCATCTTGATGGTAGGTCGGAGGCGGCGGGAAACCACGCCTGACCACCATCCCGTGCCCGTCGCCGGTGCGGCCGTGGCAGGGAGAGCAGAATATGTCGAAGCGCTGCTGCCCACGCTGAAGCAGTGCCATGGTGATCGGGTACGGGAATTTGTCCGGCGTCGCCGCCAGGTCGGCGTCACGCGTCACCGTGCCTTCGACCGGTGTCCTTGCCGACATGCCGTCGGCGAACTCTCTGCTGTTTTCGAGCGGATCGTAGCGAGGCTGGTCGGCCATGTCCTGCTTGCAGGCGCCGAGGAGCAGGCAAACCGGCAAAAGCAGCCGCGGGTTCATATCGCCACCTCTTCGACCGTCTCGGCGCCAAGCCGTGTCAGCTGCCCCTTGGTGACGCCCTTGCGGTATTTCGGGTCGGTGGCCTCGATCAGCAGGTAGAACTTGCCGCCGCTCGCGTAGGTGAAGCTCTCGGCGTTGAAGACGGGGTGATAATATTGCGGCAGCCGGTTCTCGGCCAGCATGCCGAAGAAGCCGGCAAACACGCTGGCCAGGATCGCGGCTTCGAAGGCGATGACCGTGAACGGCGGCCAGGAATGCAGCGGCCGGCCGCCGACATTGACCGGATAGTCGATCTCGACGGAATAAAGGATCAATGCATAGACCAGCACGCCGCCGGCGACGCCACCCGCCAGCATGACCCATGGCAGCCGTGTCTTTCGCATGCCCAATATGTCTGTCAGGCCGTGCACCTCGAACGGCGAGAACGCATCCATATGCCGGTACCCCTTGTCGCGCATCGCTTGCGCCGCCCTGGTCAGCGCATCCGGATCGGCGAAAGCCGCGATGACGCCATGGACGCTCATGCCGCGCCGCCTTTCTGCTCGGCCAGTTCCTCGACCTCGAAGATGGTTATCGCCGGCAGGATGCGGATAAACAGGAAGACCAGCGCGAAGAAGGTGCCGATCGATCCGAACAGGATGCCGAAATCGAGCCAGGTCAGCGACTGCTCGCCCCAGGACGACGGCAGGTAGTCGCGGCTCGGGCCGGTCACCACGATGATGTAGCGCTCCAGCCACATGCCGATGTTGATGACCAGAGCGATCGAAAACAGCAGCGGCATATTGGATCGCACACGGCGAAACCAAAGCAGTTGCAGCACCGCGCAATTGCAGAAGAGCATGGTCCAGAACAGCGGCGCATAAGGGCCGACGGCGCGCTGGACCATCATCGCGCGCTCGTAAGGCTCACCCGAATACCAGGAGAAGAACGCTTCCGATGCATAGCCGTAAATGACGACCATGCCGGCCGCGATCATCAGTTTGGCGGCGTTGTCCATGTGGCGCGGCGTGATCAGGTCTTCCACAGCGAATGCCCAGCGCAAGGGAATGGCTATGGTCAGCACCATGGCGAAGCCGGAGAGGAGCGCGCCGGCGACGAAATAGGGCGGAAAGATCGTCGAATGGAAGCCCGGCGTGATGGCGAAGGTGAAATCGAGAGCGACGATCGAATGAACCGAAACGACCAGCGGTGTTGCGAGTGCCGCCATCAGGAAATAGACCGTCCGATAGCGCGCCCAATGATAGGCCGAGCCGCGCCAGCCCAGCGCGAGGACGCCGTAGAAAAGTTGCCCGCCACGCGACTTCGCCCGGTCGCGCAGCACGCCGAGATCAGGCAGCAATCCCGTGTACCAGAACAGCAGCGAGACGGTGGCGTAGGTGGAAATCGCGGCGAAGTCCCAGACCAGCGGGCTGCGCCATTGTGGCCAATGCATGTGGGTGTTGGGCAGGGGCAGGAGCCAATAGAAGAACCACGGCCGGCCAAGATGCAGGATAGGGTAGAGGCCGGCCATCGCCACGGCAAACAGCGTCATCGCCTCGGCGAAGCGGTTGATCGAGGCGCGCCAGGGCTGGCGCAGCAGCAGCAGCACCGCTGAGATCAGCGTACCGGCATGGCCAATGCCGATCCACCACACGAAACTCGAGATCATCGTGCCCCAGACCACGGGAATGTTGACCCCATAGGCGCCAACGCCGACCGAGACCAGGTAGGTGATGGAATAGAGGAACAGCAATACGAATGCGAAGCAGACGAAGAACGCCGACCAGAAGAACCGCGGCAACTTCCCTTGCAGGACCACCGCGCTGATACGGCCGCTGATCTCTGGAAAATCGTGACGCCCGCGCAGCACAGGTGTCATGCCTTTGCTCGTCCTGCGGGCGGCCACGTCAGCCATCGCCGCCCTCCGAGCCGGATGTCGCGGCGAGCCTGTCGTTAGGGTTGCTGACCTTGCCCAGATAGGTGGTGCGCGGTCTTGTGTTCAGTTCTTCGAGCAGCGCGTAATTGTGTGGCGAGGCCTTTTCCTGGACGACCTGCGAATCCTTCCTGTTGAGATCGCCGAAGGTGATGGCTTTTGTCGGGCACGCCTGCTGGCAGGCGGTGACGATCTCACCGTCCTCGATCTCCCGGTTCTCGATCTGGGCGCGGATCCGTTTTTGCGAAATGCGCTGTACGCAGTAGCTGCATTTTTCCATGACGCCGCGCGAACGCACGGTGACATCGGGATTGTGGACGGCCTGCTCCGGTCCCGCGCTGTCATTGTCGAACTCCTGGTACTCCAGGAAATTGAACCGCCGCACCTTGTAGGGACAGTTCTGCGAACAGTAGCGCGTGCCGATGCAGCGGTTGTACACCTGCGCGTTCAGACCATCATGCGTATGGATGGTCGCATTGACCGGACAGACGACCTCGCAGGGGGCCTTCTCGCAATGCATGCACGGCACTGGCTGGAAGAACATGTCCGGATCGTCGATCCCGCCCGCATAGTAGCGGTCGACGCGCAGCCAGTGCATTTCGTGTCCGAGTGCCGCCTCGTCCGGCCCCACCGTTGCGATGTTGTTCTCGGCCTGACAGGCCGACACGCAGGCCATGCAGCCGATGCAGGCCGACAGGTCTATCGACATGCCCCAGGCTTCCTGGTCGTAGCTCCAGTCGGGGTAGAGCGATTCCACGGGCGCTGGGGGCGCGTGGTCGCGCACGAAATGGGGATTTGCCCTGAACGCATCGAGCGAAGCATGGCGGATGATCGCCCTGCCCTCCATCGCTTGATGATGTTGGGTCGTGACTACACGCGCCGAACCGCCGCGCGGGCTCAGGACGACATCGTCGGCAAACCATGGCGCATCGCTGGTCCGGATCGCGAAGGCATCGTAGCCGCCCGCGAGTGCCGCCACCGAGCCGGCCTTGCGTCCAAAACCGAGCGACAGCGTCACTGTGTCGTCAGGCTGTCCCGGCGTGATCCAGACGGGTGCGTCCAGCGTCCTGCCGTCCCGCGCCAGGTTGACCACCTGCCCGTTTTCGAGCCTCAGGCGCTGCGCGGTGGCTGGCGAGACCAGCGCCGCATTGCCCCAGACGAGCTTGCTTAACGGCCGGGGCAATTCCTGAAGCCAGGATGAATTGGCGTGGCGGCCGTCGCGAAGCCAGGGATCGGCGACGAAGCGAACCTCCAACCCCTTGGTGGCGGCATTGGGTGCCGAGCCATCGCTATCCGGCGGTGCCGAAACGGCAGCGGGACCAGCAGCAGTGTTCGGCACGATGCCCTCGCGCAGCGCCTTGCGCCAGGCCACCTCGTCCATGGCGGCCCACGTCCGGCGCACCGGTGCCTGCGCATTGGGGCCGAATTCACCGCCCAGCGCGGCAAGCAACTGATGCAGGCTCTTGCCACCGAACAGAGGCTCTATGAGCGGCTGCACGATCGAGACCGTACCGTCATAGGCCCGGATATCGCTCCAGCTCTCCAACTCGTGCGCGGCTGGGATATGCCAGCGAGCCAGAAACGCCGTCTCATCGCGGTAGAGTCCCCAGTGGACAAGAAGCTTCAGGCTCGAAAGAGCCTTCCGCGCATCGATGTCCGATGGCGCCGTGTGCAAGGGATTGGCGCCGAGCACGACGGTCTTGTCGATCGAACCATCCGTGATGGCCCGGCAGAGCGTGGCAAGATCGCCATCCACCGGCATGGCATCAGGCGGCTCGATCAATTGCAGCGTGTTGCCAAGGGCACCAAGCCTGGCATTCATCGCTAGGGCCAAGGCATGCACGATCGGTGCCTGGTGCGCTCCGGCCACCACAAGCGCATTGCGGCCGGCACTGTGCAGATCATCGGCAAGCGCCCTTATCCACTCCGGATCGAGCGGCGACAAGCCGGCCGCGGCATTGTCGCCATCGAGGGCGGCCTTGATCGCCGCCGCAACGCTTGCGACGGCGCTTGACCTGATAGCTCGGCGATGGTCGGCGGCAGCACCCGTGATGGTGGGAGTCGTCTCGACGACATAGAGGCGACTCATCGTGTCCGTCGATTTGCGCACCCGCCGCCGCTGCGCGAAATCACGAGCATAGGCCAGGCGCCCCGGCCCATCGCCCAGGAAATCGGCATCCAGGCTGACGATCACATCGGCGCGGTCGAAACGGTAGATCGCCGTCAACGGCCTGCCGAACAATGTACCCGTTGCCTGTTCACCGGAATTGGCCGCAAGCGGATCGTGGCGGAAGACGCGAAGTCTGGGATAGCGCACCCTCAGCGCCGCGATCTGCGCCTTCGTCGTCGGCGATGTCGTCGCCTCGAGCAGCAATGCCAGCCCTTGCCCGCCTGAAGCGAGGAATCCACCAGCCAGTTCGGCGATATCTTTCAGGAACTCATCGTAACTTGCGGGCTCGCCCAGCTTGAGCGGCGTGCGAGATCGCTCGGGATCGAACAGCGACAACACCGCCGCCTGCATAACGGCATCGGTGGCGCCGCGCGATGCCGGATGATCCGGGTTACCCTCGACCTTTGTCGGCCGGCCCTCATGGCTCTCGATCACGGCTCCGATGCCGTAGCCGTCGCTGGAGAGGGCTGTCGCGTAGTAGAGCGGCCGGCCGGGAATGATGTTCTCCGGCTGGCGGACATAAGGCACGATGCTCTCGGCCTCGCTGCAGGCGGCCAGTCCGGCCAGCGACAGCGATGCACCCATCAGTTTCAGGACGGTGCGCCGGTCGAAGCCAGGCTGAAGGGGATCGGCCATCGCGGGGAATTCCGCCTCCACAAAGCGCTGGAACTCCGCCGTGTCAGCCAGTTCGTCCATGCTTCGCCATGGCTCGCGCCCCGCCGCGGCGACCCGCAATGCCGCAAGATCGAAAGCCGGATTTCGGTCAACGGTGGCAGACATAGCAATCCGTCATGGTCTCGGGATGAATGTCGAGCACGCTGATCAGGGAACGCCGGATCTGCTCGATGTCGTTAGGCGGCTTCCAGTGCATCAGGAAAACGGCTTGCGGCGGGCGAAGGTTGGGACCGGGGTCGCGGTGGCAGCCAAGGCACCATTCCATCGACAATGAATGCGCCCGTCGCGTCAGCGGCATCTCGTCGACCGCGCCATGGCAGGTCTCGCAGGCGATGCCCTTGGCGATATGGATGGAGTGGTTGAAGTAAACGAAATCCGGCACCGAATTGACCCGCTGCCATTGCAGCGGCTGTCCCGAGGCGAGACTTGCGCGCACCGGCGCCAACATCTCGGCATTGGTGAAGAGCTGCGAATGACAGGTCATGCACACTTCTGTCGCCGGCAGCCCCGCCGAGGCTGATGTCTCGACCCCGTTGTGGCAATAACGACAGTCCAGTCCGATATCGCCGACATGATGCTTGTGGCTGAACGGAACGGCCTGAGCCACCGGTTGCCCCACGCCGGTAACGAACCCTGAACGCAAAAACGCCGTGCCGCCGACGGCCGCCAGAAGCGCGAAACAGCAAACACCCCACAGAAAGAAGCGGGCAATCCCATTGGCGTTGCTGGAAAAGACCTGCGGCATCCTCGCCGATTTTTCGCTTGGAACAAGCTTTTGGATCGAGCGCCTAACGGCGGCAAAGCGACAAAGGTTCCGTCGGCGCGGAATGCTCACAAAATGGTGAGTTGGGAGCACCCTCGAAAACCGCGGCCGATCGCAACCATGCGGGACGGCCAGCGTTCGAAACAATCATGAGCCTGTCGTAATGGAAATGCTGTCATGACTTCTGCCAATCCGAATCTCGCGGACAGGCGTCGCTCCGGCGTCGCCTTCTGGTGGACTATGTTCGTGGGTGTGCTGCTGGCAATACTTGGTCTGCTGATCGGCGCAGGCGGCGCCTGGCTCGTCGCGCTGGGCGGCTCCTGGTACTATTTGCCCACCGGAGTGGCTCTCCTGGCGGCGGGTGTTTTGCTTTTGAGCGGCAATGCCGCCGGAGTCTGGCTCTACGTCCTGACCTGGATCGCGACGCTCGCCTGGGCTTATTGGGAAGTTGGCATGGACGGCTGGGGGTTGATGCCCCGGGTGCTCGCGCCGACGGTCACCCTGATCTTCGTTCTTTTGACCTTGCCTGCCTTTCGCGCCGGGCACGCGAAACGGGTTCGCGACCGCGGCTGCGCGACCGCATCCGCTGCCCTTTTCATTGTCGGCTGCGCGATCGGGCTTCAGCATTTCACGCCCTCGGCACAATCCCAGGAGGCATCCCCGGTTGCCCCGGTCACGCCACCCGCCGCAGGAAGCGCATCTGGTCAGTCTCCGGTCAGCCCTCAGCCCGATGTCGCGATACACCAGGCTGGACCGAATTGGCCCGTCTATGGCGGCTCGGAACTTGCCACCCGCTATTCGCCTCTCAAACAGATCACCGCCGACAACGTCGCGAAGCTGACCAAAGTTTGGGATTTCCACACGGGCGATATGCCAAGCAAGGCGGCGACCGACAAATACTCCCCGGAAAACACCCCCCTCGAAGTGGACGGGCACCTGTTTGCATGTTCGGCCAAGGGCATCGTCATCTCGGCCAACGCGGCAACCGGCAAGGAGGAGTGGCGCTATGATCCGAAGGTATCCGACGCCGCCATCCCATACGGCGCCAGTTGCCGGGGCGTCGCCTACTACGCCGTTCCAGGCGCAAGCGCCGATCGACCA
Source organism: Mesorhizobium sp. B264B1B (assembly GCF_020165765.1). Lineage (NCBI taxonomy): Bacteria > Pseudomonadati > Pseudomonadota > Alphaproteobacteria > Hyphomicrobiales > Phyllobacteriaceae > Mesorhizobium > Mesorhizobium sp. B264B1B. The sequence continues at coordinate 180,027 of NZ_JAIUIS010000003.1, read as the reverse complement.
TGCGCAACACGCATCCTGTGGGGCACGCTCGATGCAAGGCTGATTGCCATCGACGCCAGGACCGGAAAGGCATGTGGCGATTTCGGCCAGCAGGGCGTCGTCGATCTCACCCAGGGGCTCGGCAAGACCGTGCCCGGCTGGTATTCGGTGACGGCGCCTCCGACCGTCGTGCGCGGCATTGCCGTGCTTGGCGCCCAGGTACTGGACGGCCAGGCCGAGGATGCGCCGTCAGGCGTCGTGCGCGGCTATGACGTGATGTCGGGGAGACTGGTCTGGGCTTGGGACATGGGCCATCCGGACCGCACGGGCGCACCGCCCCAGGGCGATACCTACACGCGCGGCACGCCGAACATGTGGACCGTAGCCGCCGCCGATCCGCAGCTCGGCTACGTCTTCCTGCCGCTCGGCAACGCCGCCGTCGACTATTACGGTGTCGATCGCAAGGACTTCGAAAACCAATACAATTCCTCAATCGTCGCCATCGATGTCACGACGGGCAAGCCGGTCTGGCATTTTCAGACCGTCCATCACGACCTTTGGGACTATGACCTCGGTTCGCAGCCGACGCTCGTCGATATTCCGTCTACCGACGGAAAGGTTCCCGCAATCATCGTGCCCAGCAAGCAGGGCCAGATCTATGTGCTCGATCGCAAGACCGGAAAATCGCTGTTCCCGGTCGAAGAACGGCCGGTGCCGTCGGGCGGCGTCGAACCAGAGAAATTGTCCAGGACGCAGCCTTATTCCGGCTATGCCCATCTCGACCAGCCTGTGCTGACCGAGAAGGATATGTGGGGCATGAGTCCGCTCGACCAGCTCTACTGCCGCATCCAGTTCCGGCAGGCTTCCTACCAGGGCGAATATACGCCCCCCACGGTGGACAAGCCTTTCATCGAATATCCCGGCTACAATGGCGGCTCCGACTGGGGAAGCGTTGCCGTCGACACCGACGCCGGCATCCTGGTCGCCAATTACAACGACATGCCCAACTATGATCAGTTGATACCGCGCCAAAAGGCGGACCAGATAGGCTTCAGGTCGATCGAACAGGGCGGCGCTTCGAAAAGGGCCAAGGACATGGGTGACCCGCAGATGGGTTCGCCCTACGCCATTGCCGTCAACGCGGGCTGGCGCCTCTCGACGGGGCTGCTTTGTTCCGAGCCGCCTTACGGCCATATCCGTGCCATCGAGCTGAAGACAGGCAAGACGCTCTGGGACAAGCCGCTCGGCGAGGCGGTCGAGAATGGCCCTTGGCGCATCCCGTCCATGCTGCCGCTGGATATCGGCACGCCAAACAATGGCGGGCCGCTCGTGACCGCCGGCGGCCTGATCTTCATCGCGGCGGCGACGGACGACAAGCTGCGCGCCATCGACATCAAGACCGGCAAGGTGGTCTGGCAGACGGATCTGCCCGCTGGCGGCCAGACCACCCCGATGACCTATGAGGTCGGCGGCCGGCAATATGTCGTCATCGCGCCCGGCGGTCATCATTTCATGGAGACGAAGGTCGGCGACGACGTGATCGCCTATGCGTTGCCGGCCGACTGATGGCGCTCCCGGCGTGGCCCGGACTGGCTTGCGCTTGTCGGCTGGCAAAGCGTGACCCCGGCCGTCAGCCCCCGTGATTTCTGGGGAACCTTGCCGGGATGAGCAGGTTTAGCTGCCTGAGACACTCCAAATTCGTCGGAAGGAGCAGCTCATGAGCAACGATCCCGACAAGGAGGGGCCTGTTTTTCCGCAGAGGATGCGCGGCAAGGCGAGATTATCCTGCGAACGCGAACGCGCCGTATCGTCTTCATTGCGGGACTTGTCGGCATCGTGCTGGTGATGATGCTGCTGCACTTCGCCTAGCGCGGCCGGCCACAAACGCTCAATCTGAAACAGGAACTTTTTCGGACGCGGGTCCGTTGATTTACGTCCTTCCAGCACGCGGCCTTTGCCGCACCAACCCTACCGCGGACCGCTAACGTGGACACGAACTCTCCAGACGTCGCACCGGTCGACGAAAGACCTCAAACAAAACGTCGCCCCGATGCACGACCGAAGCGCGCCTCGTCGCGCCCACAACCGAAACAGGACCTCGATGCTTCCGCCGGGAACAAAGAGGGCCTGTTCGGCTCGCTCAGGCGGCACCCCTACGTCACCGCCGCGGTCATCCTTGTTCTGCTGCTGGCATCGGCCGCAGCGATAATCTGGTGGCTCCAGGCGCGACAGTATGAATGGACCGACGATGCCTTCATCGACGCCCGTACCGTAACCATAGGTGCCGAAATCGCCGGCCGCATCACCGATGTGGCGGTGACCGACAATCAGAGCGTAAAGGCCGGCGACGTCCTGCTGCGCATCGACGACAGGGATTATCAGGCATCCCTCAAGCAGGTTCAGGCGCAGGTGGCGCAGGCCGACGCCGAAACCGCCGACATCGCAGCCCAGATCGAAGCGCAGCAGGCCAAGGTGGACCAAGCCCAGAAGCAGGTGTCGCAAGGCCGGGCAGCGCTTGATTTCGCGAAAGCCGAAAATCAGCGCAACAGCGAATTGCTTGCCAAGGGAACCGGAACGCTGCAGCAGGCGCAACAGGCTGCCTCGACGCTTCGCCAGGCCCAGGCGACGCTCGACAGCTCGCAGGCGAACGTCGTGGCGGCCCAGAGACAAGTCGCCGTCCTCGAGGCCCAGCGCAAAAGCGTGGCGGCAAAACTCGACCAGGCCCATGCCAGCGAAGAGCAGGCCCGCACCGCGCTTTCCCGCACCTCGATCACCGCTCCGGTGGCCGGACGGGCGACGAACATATCCGCCGCCGTGGGCGCATATGCCCAACCGGGGCAAGTGCTGATGATGTTCGTGCCCGAGGACGTGTGGGTGAAGGCCAACTTCAAGGAAACACAACTCGACCTTATGCGGCCTGGCCAGCCCGTCGAGATCGATATCGACGCCTACCCGGAGCAGACCTTCAGGGGCCACGTCGACAGCATCCAGGCCGGCAGCGGAACCGCTTTCAGCCTGCTGCCCGCAGAGAACGCGACCGGCAATTTCGTCAAGGTGGTGCAGCGCGTGCCCGTGAAGATCGTCTTCGACAAGAAGACCGGCCTGCTGCTCGGGCCCGGCATGTCCGTCGTGCCGACGGTCAAGGTGCGATGACCGGCCAGGCGACCGCGCAAGCCGGCGAAAGCCGGTCCGCCGCGGGCGGGCGCAATCCCTGGCTTATCGCCATCGTCGTCTCCATCGCCACCTTCATGCTGGTGCTCGATACGTCCATTGCCAATGTGGCGCTGCGCAACATAGCCGGCAGCCTCGCGGCCGGAATGGACGAAAGCACCTGGATCATCACCACCTATCTGGTCGCCAATTCCGTCATCATCCCGATCAGCGGCTGGCTCGCCGGCGTGATCGGCCGCAAACGCTACTACATGATCTGCGTCGCTACCTTCACGCTCGCGTCGCTGCTCTGCGGCCTCGCGCCGAACCTGGAAATGCTGATCCTGTTTCGCATCCTTCAGGGACTGGGCGGCGGTGGGATGGCACCCAGCGAGCAGTCGATCCTCGCCGATACTTTCCCGCCCGAAAAACGCTCGCAGGCCTTCGCGCTCTACGGCATCGCCGTCATCGTTGCACCGACGGTCGGGCCGACCATCGGCGGCTGGCTGACCGACCATTTCTCCTGGCACTGGATCTTCTTCATCAACGTGCCCTTCGGCATCATGTCGTTGGCCCTTGTGCAATGGCTGCTGGTCGAACCAGACGTGCTGGAGCGCGAGCGCCAGGAGAGGCTGAAGGATGGCCTCAAGATCGACTGGATCGGCTTCATCTTCGTCGTGCTGGCGCTCGGATCCCTTGAGATCTTCCTTGACGAGGGCCAGCGCAACGACTGGTTTGCGTCGGGCTTCATCACGACATTCGCCGTGATCTCGGCCGTCTCGTTCTTTTTCCTGATCCCCTGGGAGTTTCGCCATCGCGATCCGATCGTCGACATGCGGCTGGTTTTCACCCGCCAGTTCGGCACATCCTTCCTGGTGATGATGGCGGTCGGCGCGGTGCTGTTCAGCACAACGCAGATATTGCCGCAGCTCCAGCAGACCACCTTCGACTACACCGCGACGCTTTCGGGACTTTCGATGATGCCTGGCGGCATCGCCATGCTGATGCTGATGCCGATTTCCGGCTTCGCCTCCGGCTTCGTGCAGCCGAAATACCTGATCATGATCGGCATGTCGGCGGTTGCCGTGGGATTGTGGCACCTGACTTCACTGTCGCCGAATGCCGGTTTCAGCTATTTCACCTATGCCCGCATTTTCATCACGGTAGGGCTTCCCTTCCTGTTCATCCCCATTTCGACGGCCGCCTATGTCGGCCTGCCGCCGCAAAAGACCAACCAGGCCTCGGCGCTGATCAATGTCGCCCGCAATATCGGCGGCAGCGTCGGCGTATCGCTCTCCAACACCGTCGTGGCGCAGAACGCACAACTGCATCAGACCCATCTGATCGGCAACACGGCGCAGTCCTCGCCTGTCTATCAGCAGATGCTTCGGCGCATGACTGACTATTTCGTCGCTCAGGGCTCGCCCGCGGTCGAGGCGAAAGTCCAGGCGGTCGGCTGGATTGGCCAGACGATAGGCCGGCAGGCGACGCTTCTGGCTTACGTGGACTTGTTTCGCTACTCCGCGATCGCGACCGCCCTGCTCGTGCCGCTCGCACTTTTGCTGCGCTCTCCCAAGTCGAGTTCCTCCGCGAAATAGCTTCTACCGAGGCAGGCGCTCCTTCGAGCAAGGCAGTTTCATGGAACCGGGCGGCGCTTGTCTGGTTACGTCCCATGACACGGAAAAAAGGAGACAGACCGATGGCCAAGGAAAAGATCCGGCCACAAGACGAAGATCGCGAAGCCGTGCATCTGGCCGAAACGACCGACGTCTCGCCCAAGCAGGCGAAAGATCTTATCCGCAAGCACGACAACGACAGGAAAGAGGTGAAAAAGGAAGCCAAGAACTTCAAGGCTGAGGGGTAGGCGTTCGGGCGGATACTGCCGGCCGCTTCGACGCCGCGCGCCTGCCGCAATATGGAACCGGGACGCGAACGGTTCGTTCGAATAAGTGGGCCGGCCTGAAAATTCACCGCCAAGGTTTCTGCACCTTGGCCACAGGACAACGGCAATGAAATCGAAACTGGTTTCGAAAGTCGCGGGACAGAGGACCTTCGTGGTGGTGCTCGAGCCTGGCGAAGAGGCGATTGGCGTGCTCACTGCCTTTGCCAGCGAAGAACAGATCGACGGCGCATCGCTGACCGCGCTCGGCGCGTTCGAGCGAGCAGCGGTCGGTTGGTTCGATTTCGAGGCAAAGGACTATCGCAAGATACCGGTCAACGAGCAGTGCGAGGTTCTCAGCGCGATCGGCGACATTGCCTTGGGCGATGACGGCAAGCCCAGCCTCCACCTGCATGCCGTGCTCGGACTGAGCGACGGAGCGACGCGGGGCGGACATCTGCTGGGCGGCGTGGTGCGACCGACCCTGGAGGTCACACTAGTCGAGTCCCCCGCTCATCTGCGCCGCACGAAACACGCCGATCTCGGCATCGCCTTGATCGACCTGAGCGCCTGACCTGGACATTGCTTCGAGATCAGGTCCAGTTGGAAAGAACCGTCTCCATCTCGACCGTTTCGACCTGCTGCGCGAACCGCTGATGATAGACGGTCATCAGCGCGTCGTGTGTTGCATCCGAAGAGCTGCACAGGGCATCCGTCACCAGAACCACGCGGTAGCCGATATCGATCGCGCCAAGCACTGTCGCCAGAACGCAGACGTCGGTCTCGCCGCCGGTGATGACGAGAGTGTCGATCCGGCGGGATGAAAGCAGCGTGTGCAGATGCCCTTCGGGCCACGGTGAGTAGATGTGCTTGTCGACAACGATCGCCGGCGGGCAGCATGCCGCCAGCGGCGGCAGGAGTTCGATCATCTCCTCGCCGATCCTGTCGATGGTCATCGATGCCCAGCGTTCATAGTACCGCTTCCAGGTGCCGGTGCCCTGCCCCGGGCGTCGCGCCGGAAGGAAGCGAGTGAAGATCGTTTGTGAAGGATATCTTTCGGCAAGGCTGACGATCCGGGGAAGGACACGGGTGATCCAGGGTGTCGCCCACTCCGACGGCTCGGCGAACAGCCGCTGCATGTCGACACACAGATGGGCACAATGATCGCCCAGAGGTCCATATGCCAGACCCGGAGCCGACATCAGCAGCGACCCGCTTTGTCGTCTTCGGCGTCGAGCCGGCACAAGGCGGCCAGGGACGGATACCAAAACGCACATGCCAGCCGGATAGGGGTTCCGTTCAAGTCGACATCCTTGCGCTAGTCCCCAGTTTCTCGAGTGCCGACCAAACGCGAGGCAGCGAAACTCGTTCCCCTCGGGCTCTCGGAAACCACATCATCGGTGGAACGTTGACCAGCATCGAGGTTCGAGAGATCGGCCAATGGTCGCGCAGCAAGAAATGAGAGAACGAACCGGGGGATGCCTGTGCGGCAACGTCCGCTATCGCACCATCTCCAGGCCGCGCACTCACTATTGCCACTGCGACATGTGCCGACGCTCGACCGGCAGTGCGTTCGCAGTCCTGGCGTGGGTACCATCAGCCAGCTTGGAATGGCTTTCCAACAAGCCTTTCTGCCGCAGGTCATCACCCATCGCACAAAGAAGCTTCTGCCGCGACTGCGGATCGCCCGTCGCGTTGGCCTACGATGCATCGCCGGATGAGATCGCCCTGCATGTCGGAACCTTCGACGATCCCGCCGATCTCGAGCCACGCTACAATTACGGATCCGCGCAACGGCTCGGATGGACATGCTGCGGTGTGGACCTGCCGCACCACGACGCCGAAGAGCGGTGGTAGAAGCCGTGGCCGCTGCTTTTCCGCTGCCTTTGGATACCCGCCCCATGGAGGCCAAGGCGGCCGACGCACTGCCGGGCGACGATGGTCTCTGGCAGTATGAGCCGAAGTGGGACGGATTCCGCTGCCTGGCCTTCAAAGGCACCGCAAGCGTCGATCTCAGGGCCAAGTCCGGCAAGCCGCTCGGCCGGTATTTTCCGGAAATAACGACACTGTTGCGCGATCTCGATACCCAGTCTTTCGTTCTTGACGGCGAGATAGTCATCGAAGTGAATGGCGATCCTTCCTTCGAGGCCTTGCAGATGCGGCTTCACCCTGCCGAAAGCAGGATTCGCATGCTGAGCGCGCAAACCCCGGCCCGTCTCGTCCTGTTCGATATTCTCGCCGATCCGGACGGGGGGATCATGCTCGACAAGAGCTTGACGGAACGACGGGCCGCGATCGAGCGCTTCGTCATGAGGTCGGGCGTTTCCTCGTTGCGGTTGTCGCCGCGCACCACCGACGTGACCACCGCCAGGCGCTGGCTGGGCGAGGCCGGCCACGGCTCCACCGATGGAGTTGTCGCCAAACTGCTGATGGACCCTTATCGGCCGGGCGAGCGCACCATGATCAAGGTGAAGCGGCTGCGCACCGCGGACTGTGTCGTCGGCGGGTTCCGCTACCTGACGGGCAGCAGCCAGGTCGGATCCCTGCTGCTCGGTCTCTATGACGACCACGGCAAACTCGACCATGTCGGGTTTACGTCGACGATCGGCAAGGACGACAGGGCAGAAATTACCGCGAAGCTCGAGAACCTGAGAGGCGGACCCGGCTTTACCGGCAAGGCTCCCGGCGGGCCGAGCCGCTGGAGCACCGAACGCAGCGGGGAGTGGGAGCCCGTGCGGCCGGAGTTGGTGGTCGAAGTCCGTTTCGATCATGTCACCGGCAATCGGTTTCGCCATGGAACGAAACTGCTGCGATGGCGGCCGGACAAGGCGCCCCGGCAATGCGGGTTCGAACAGATTGAATGAAGGGAGGCTGGCAATGAGCATGCTCTACCGCGCGGCCAAGATTGCCGAGGACGCGCATCGATCGCAGACCGACAAGACCGGGCAACCCTATATCGAACACTGCAGGCGCGTGGTCGACACGGTCGAAACCCTTGACCAGAAGATCGTGGCTTATCTGCATGACGTCCTCGAAAAAGGGGAAGGCTGGACAAGGACAAGGCTGAAATCGGCGGGGTTTGGCCCCTCGATTGTCGCCGCGGTCGATGCACTGACGAAGAGGCCTGGCGAGAACGAAATCGCTTTCGTGCGCCGGGCTGCGTCAAATCCCCTGGCGCGGGCGGTCAAGCGTGCCGATCTGGCCGACAACCTGTGGCAAGCGCGCCGGGCCGGGATTCCTCTCGCGAAATTTGAAGAGGGCCTGCGCATTCTCGACGAAGACCGCGCAGCGTGAAGGCGACCTGGGCCGGTGTCATCGCACCACAACCCAATGGAATCGGTTCCCTTGGATAGATCCTGCCGCTGCCCTGCTATTCCACTATGTGAGGCGTGTGGCGCTCGTCTTCAGCGGGATCGGCGTCTATGCGAGCCTTGCCGGGATCGAAGGCGGCATGGCGAGCAAGCACCCGGACAGGCGCCGCGGGCTCTTCATACGCCCACATGAAATCATCCGCCGATCCGCCAACGGCATGCACACGCCAATAGCTCGCAGTGCCTTTTGGCGATATCGAGGTGGTATCGGTTTTCTCGAGCAGGTCGAAATAGATGTCCTGGAACGGGATGTAGAACACAGGATCCCTCCCCGTTTCCTGGACCTGCAGCGCATGTTCGGTGGAGGCGATGATGGCGTCGGAGAATCTGACAGTCACCGTTCCATGGAAAGGCTGAATATGGAGATTGTTTCCCGACGGTGATCGGGGCTCGGCTGAAGGGTTCATTTGAGTGTCTCTGAGATTTCCAATTGGTAAAGTTCAAGGGCCGGTCTCAAAGGCAAAACGAGGTAATGCGGGATTGGTTGCGCGAATGCGGCGGCTACCCCGCGATGCTGCATCCCAGGCCCAAGGCGGAACACCAACCGATCCCACTGAGAGGAACAACGGGCCGGGTCGGCGGTTATCCGTTAGCCTTTCCGATTCCACGATCCATCAGGATAGCCGAGTTCTGGCGGCGGAAAGAGATGCAACTGGCGACAAAGGGGCCACATGAGGCACCCGTTCATATCGGAGACATGAGATGGAACCGCGCAAGAAGCAACGATCCGAACAACGGGACGAAACTGAAGCCCCGGCAATCCAGCAGGCGGACTGGGATGCAATCAAGGGCGGCAGGGTTCTTCCAGACAAGGTGTCCGACAACGTCGACGCCGTCGTCGACGTCGAGAAGGAAGGCGACCTGCCGGAGGAGGACGATGACAACGCCTACCAGAACAGCGACGAGGCATTGCCCGACGACGAAGAGGAAGGTGCCATATCGCGCGATCTGGCCAGGCGAGCCGGGCCTTTTGACGAGACGTGACCCCAGGGGCGCCTACACTGATCTGGCGCCCGGCAACCATCGAGTGGCCGAGGGTGTCAGGGCAACGGGCACTCCGTGCCGCCACGAAAATCTCTTCACTTTCCGACGCCGGGATATTGCCTTTCCTTCAGCACGCTGGCCAGATGGGCCGCATTCGAAGCCGCCATTTCGATCATCTCGACCACGGCTTCCGGCGTTCCGGGCAGGTCGACATAGTTGACGTCGCCCATAGCCTGCCCAACCCAATACACGCCGCTGTTGGCAGGAATCGTGAAGCCGACGTCGTTTAGCGCCTGAAAGCACGCCGCGTGACAGGCGTGAGCGCCGTCTTCATTGCCGACGATCGCCACGATCGCGACCTTGTCGGCGGCCGGCATCCGGCCTTGTTTGTCGGTTTCCGATAGAAACGCATCCATGCGTTCCAGGACGCGCTTGGCGACACTCGACGGCTGGCCGAGCCAGATGGGCAGGCCCAGCACGAAGATGTCGGCGTCGAGGATCTTCCTGCGGAGCTGCGGCCAACCGTCTCCCTCGCCCATGTCCGACAGCACGCCGGGTTTGACGTCATGGTCGAGGGCGCGAACAATCTCGCCGCGCACCCCATGCGGCACCATTGCCGCCAGCAGATCCGCCAGCAGGCGGTCCGTGGACGATTTCTCGGCGTCGTCGGAGGCCTTCAAGGTGCAATTGAGCGCAAAGGCGGTGAGCGGCATGGAAAGATCTCCCGAGTGCGTTCTGTGCCAAACGCACCGGGACGTCGTGGGTTGCCTGAACCCGACAAGAAGCTTCACCTTCCACCTAGGGAACCATCGAACGCTCCGCGGTGTTGGAGAACGAGCCCGTTGCGTGAGTCGTCCCCGCTATGACCATGCCGCTTCATCCAACCTTGACCGACCTAGCCCTGCGCCTGGCTCTTGCTTTTGTTGCCGGCGTGATCATCGGAATGAACAGGGAAGCCCGCGGCCACACCGCCGGGCTCAGAACAACCATCCTGGTCGGCCTGGCGGCCGCGATCGCGATGATGCAGGCCAATATCCTGCTCGAGGTGGGCGGCAAGGGCCCCGATTCGTTCAGTGTGATGGACGTGCTGCGTTTTCCGCTGGGCGTGCTGACGGGCGTCGGCTTCATTGGCGGCGGAGCCATTCTCCGCCGCGGCGACTTCGTGACAGGTGTCACCACGGCCGCCACCTTGTGGGTCATGACCGCAATCGGCCTCGCCTTCGGCGGCGGACAACTGGCACTTGGCACAGCGGGGACGGTTTTGACGTTGATAACGCTTCAGGTGCTGAAGCAGGTCGATCTGTGGATCCCACGAACCCATCATGCGATCCTGGCGATCTCGTTGGCGAACGGCGTTCCGCCTGACCTCGACGCGCTGGTTCAACCGCTGGGCTATCGCTGGCGCTTTCTCGGAATGCAGCACGACATCGAGCGCGGCCGGTTCGTATTCTCCTTCGAGCTGAGCTGGAAACAGCCCGACGCGGCCAAACCCTCCGTCGAGATACTGGCTCGGATCAGTCCGCGCTACGACATCGAACGGTTTGACGCGATCAGCGATAAAGGTCCCCGACCATAGGCAGGGCAGCGATGCGTCCTCGTCCCTGCCTCGGATTCGACCGGAGCCGGAACAAATCCGGACTTCGCGCTTTGAACACGCAACACTGTTCGAGGCGATGGCTTGCTGTCCCTGTCGCGCGTCATCCCGATCGACCCTCCTCGAACAAGGAAGGAAGATATCATGAACAAGGCAATCATCATCCTGGCGGCACTCACTCTGGCTTTGCCTGCCCATGCTCAGTCCCAAAACGCACCCCTTCCCCCGGACGCACCGGCACCGGAAGCCGTGCCAGGTCAGACCGGCCCCGACCAGGGCATCACCGGACAGACATTCACCAACATAGCCATCGTCGCATTGGCGGACTTGCCACCCGACCTCAAGGCTAAGGTCGAGACCGTGGTTGCCCAGACCAGCCAGGAAGACCTTCACGTCCTGCAGCGTTCGGTCAGCGCTTCGCCGGAAGCTTCCTCGGTCCTGGCCGCGAATGGACTTGATGCCTCCGAAGTGGTGGCGGCCAACATTGACGGCGACGGCACGCTGACGCTGATCATCCAGACCACGACCTGACGGCGTGGGGCAGAACCCGGTGCTTCGGCGGATGTCCCATTCCCGGTGCCAGGCGGCAACGGTCGAAGGAGGGCGTCATGGCTGACGCGACGGTCCGCAATTTCACGATAAACTTCGGGCCGCAGCACCCTGCGGCGCATGGCGTCCTGCGGCTGGTGCTCGAACTCGACGGCGAAGTCGTCGAACGCGTCGATCCGCATATCGGGCTGCTGCATCGAGGCACGGAGAAGTTGATCGAGTACAAGAACTACCTACAGGCCCTGCCCTATTTCGACAGGCTTGACTATGTGGCGCCGATGAATCAGGAGCACGCCTTCTGCCTGGCGGCGGAGAAGCTGCTCGGGATCTCGGCTCCACAGCGCGGCCAGCTCATTCGCGTGCTGTATTGCGAGATCGGCCGGCTGCTGTCCCATCTGCTCAATGTCACCACGCAGGCGATGGATATCGGCGCCCTCACGCCGCCGCTCTGGGGTTTCGCCGAACGCGAGAAACTGATGGTGTTTTATGAACGGGCATCGGGCGCCCGCATGCATGCCAACTATTTCAGGATCGGCGGCGTACATCAGGATCTTCCTCCGGACCTGTTGGACGATATGTGGGATTTCTGCGATCCGTTCCTCAAGGTCTGCGACAATCTCGAAGAACTGCTCACCGAAAACCGCATATTCAAGCAGCGCAATGTCGACGTCGGCGTCATCGGTCTCGACGATGCCTGGGCTTGGGGATTTTCGGGCGTAATGGTGCGTGGGTCGGGCGCGGCATGGGATTTGCGCAAGGCGCAGCCTTACGAATGCTACCCGCAGATGGATTTCGATATTCCCATCGGCAAGAACGGCGACTGCTATGACCGCTACCTCGTACGAATGGAGGAGATGCGCCAGTCGGTCCGGATCATGAGGCAATGTCTTGACAAGCTACGGTCGCCGCAAGGCCAAGGACCGGTCGCAATTCCCAACCGGAAGATCACGCCGCCACGCCGCGCGGAGATGAAACGCTCCATGGAAGCGACCATTCACCATTTCAAGCTTTACACGGAAGGCTATCACGTGCCCGAGGGCGAGGTCTATGCCGCCGTCGAGGCGCCGAAAGGCGAGTTCGGCGTCTATCTGGTTTCGGATGGGGGCAATGTTCCTTACCGGTGCAAGATTCGCGCGCCGTCCTTCGCACATCTGCAGGCGATGGACTATCTGTCCCGGGGGCACATGATCGCCGACGTCTCGGCGATCATCGGCTCCCTCGACATCGTCTTTGGAGAGATCGATCGCTGAACCGCCGTCGCCGCCCGCGGGACGCGGGCAGCGCTCTCGCAATGTCATCGATGGTCAGTGTGCCGTCTGCGAATGCGCGCCGCCTGCCTGTGAGATGCCGTTCAGCGCTTCGCCGGCTCGTGCTGCCTCGCCGTTTTTCGTGAGATCGCCAAGCGAGATGATGCCAACCAGCCGTTTTTCACGGCTGATCACCGGCAGCCGTCTAACCTGAAGGTCCCCCATCTGCTGGAGCACGTCTTCGATCTCCTCGTCGTCGTAACAGTACCTGATCTCGGCGCTCATCACTTCGCGTATCCGCGTATCCGGGCCCCTACCCTGGGCGACGCCACGGACGGCGATGTCGCGATCAGTGATCATTCCGACCAGCCGGTCGTCCTCGCCTACGGGCAGAGCGCCGGCATCGAGGCTGGCCATGGCGGCGGCGGCCTCCCGCAGGGTCTGGTCCGGACTGGCGACCTGAACGCCTTGCGTCATGCAGTTGCCAACTTTCATGATGTTCTCCTTTGGTTGAAGCGCCCCTTGCCGTTGCTGTGATGGAAACACGATGGAGGGACAATGGCGCCGGCCCAAGAGGTTCCATTGCCACGGGATCGGGATTCATGCGTCGCACGTTCAGACGACGCGGCTGCCGGCATGCATCGGCGACTCTTCGTTCTCGTCGGGATTGGGCAGAGGCGCCTCGTCCGGGAGTTGTTCCGGATCAGGCTCCTCGATCGGTTCGGGCTTCCAGGTCGGCGCCGGCATCGGCACGTCGCGATTGGGATCTGGTTTTCCTGGGTTTGGCATCGGGATCACCTCCCTTCATTCGGGACGCAACTCCTGGCCGGCGTCATTTGTTCCATGGCCAATTCGCGGTCGCCTTCGGCCTTGCCGCCACGGATCGAGACGGCGCGCTGCCGATCGGATCCGCCGGTCGACTTCAGCCCCGTCTTTCGGAACCGGACGGTTTTCCAATCCGTTGTCTCGACATCGATCGAGGAGAAAGACGATGGCTGGTGACGAGAGAATTTCCGGCAGCAACTTGCCCCAAGTCGCGGTCGACAGTGAACAGGTCCGGCAACTGGTGGCGACAGCCGATCTGCCGTCCAATCAGGCACGCGAGCTCGTGCGCCGTCACGGCAACGATCCGCACAAGCTCGAAGAACTGGCAAAATCGATCAAAGCGGTAAGCTGACCGTCGGGACGGCGCCCCGACTCCGTCAGATTTCAAGCAAGGCATAGGGTCGGCCGGTCGGTTTGGAAACGTGCATGGCGACGTTGTAGACCCTCGCCCCGCCGGGCGTGCGGCCCTCATAGCTTCCCCGATGCGCATGGCCGTGCACGACAGCACTGACCTGGAACCGGTCGATCGTTTCCGCCAGCCGCGACGAGCCCAGAAACGGAAATATCTCCAGGGGTTCGCCGGCGATGGTCTCGACGATCGGAGCGTAGTGCAAAATGACAAGCGTGCGTTTTGCGCGAACCTGGCGCATCGCGTTCTCAAGCCGCATGGCCTCGCTGACGCTCTCGGCGACCATCGACTTGATGGCCGGCTCGCCGAAGGAGCCGAGCATGCGTGAACCGAACCCCCCGACGAACCCTTTCACGCCGACAAAACCGACCTCCTCTATTTCGGTCGTCTGCCCGTCGAGGAGATGGACGCCCGCTTGACGCAGGATTTCCGCGACGTCCTCGACCGCACCGGATTCATAATCATGGTTGCCGAGCACGCCGACCACCGGGATAGAGCAGGCGCGCAGGTCTTCGGCGAGGATCTCGGCTTCGCGGGGCTTGCCCAGATTGGTCAGATCGCCTGGAAGAACGAGGATATCGGCCTCGCGCGACATTTCGCCGAAGAGATCGCGATACGATGTCTGGGCGTCCTCCTTCACATGCAGGTCGCCAACGGCCGCCACCTTGATCGTGGCGGTGCCCTCCATCGCCGGAGCGTCTTCGGTCCGTTCAGCCATCACGAAATTCTCCTGTACCGCCGACGCCGGCGAAGCCCCATTCCTTGACGTCGATTTCGTAATCGGTCTGCGAAAGCAGGCGCCCGCGGCAGATCTTCATTCTGGGGGAAGGCAATTGGCGCTGCTTGGCAAGGCGGTCGAGCAGTTCGTCAAGCAGCCATGTGGGGATGCGGTCGCGCTCGCTCGGATAGATCCATCTGAAACTGAGAATCTGCATCAGCAGCACTTCCCAGTGGACTTCCAGGTAGGACAGCAGCCTGTGCCAGTCGATCTGGTCCTGCGCCTTGAGGATCGTATGGGCGATGTCCGCCCCGTCATGACGCCCTCGGTCCTGGATGAAGCATTTGGACCATATGAGCTCGGTCGGGCCGACGATCCTCACCCGGCTTCCCAGCAGTTCGGTTTGGCGGGCATGCTCCATCCACTGGTCACTTACCGGCATCGTTCCATTCGCCGAGGCGAATATGATGTCGAAGAAATGCGTGCCCTTGAAGACCTTCCCAAGCCACCGGTCATCCTCGATTTCGACCGCATAGCCGAGCTGCTTGAAATGGGCCAGGATGCGCGAGAAGTCGCCTGCCTTGCAGAAGATATCGAGATCCTTGGTCTGACGGATGACGCCGGTGTAGGCGCTTACCGCATAGGTTCCGGCGACAAGGAAAGGAATGTCGGTGGCGGCGAGTTCGCGAATGGCTTCGGTATAGAACACCTCCGCCTCGGCGTTCTTGAGCGTCGGGGCGGCCTTTGCGTCGATCGCGGGAAGGGATGCCGGAACAGTTCCCGGCAACGGATCGTTGATCATGGCACGCATGGCTCCCACACATCGGCAACCGATTGATCGCCCGCGTTGTTAACAGCGGGAACCCTGCCTGGTTCCGCCACGGTCGCGTTGCGGCCTGAAGGAAATCGGGCGCGACGGGCAAAATTACCCGCGGAGTCCTGGGTTTCAATATGGTTGCATGGGCCGTTTCCCTGCATGGAACCATCGCCATTCGGCATCGTTAGCCCGGACAGCCGAAGCTGCCTTCGGGCGATCGGGGTGTCTGGTTTCAAGCGCAGACGATATCCAGGATGTATGTTCTTGCCCTAGCGACAGACTATGACGGCACGCTCGCCGAAGACGGGGTCGTCTCCGATGCGACCTATGCTGCGCTCGAACGGCTGAAGCAGACGGGCCGCAAGCTGATCATGGTGACCGGCCGCGAGCTTGCCGATCTTGAGCGGGTCTTTCCGGCACTCGACATCTTCGACAGGGTGGTCGCCGAAAACGGCGCGTTGATCTATACGCCCGCTTCGAAGAAGGAACGGCTTTTGGCGCCGGCGCCTCCGGCTGAATTCGTCGACCGGCTGAAGCGTCGCGGGGTCGCGCCCCTGTCGGTCGGACGCTGCGTCGTGGCCACCTGGGAACCACAGGAAGCCGCCGTGCTGTCGGAGATCAAGGAGCTTGGACTTGAGCTCGAGATCATCTTCAACAAGGGCGCGGTGATGGTGCTGCCAAGCGGGGTCAACAAGGCCACCGGCCTTGCCTGCGCACTCGAGGAATTGGGGTTTTCCGCCCACAACGTCGTCGGTGTCGGCGATGCCGAGAACGACCATGCATTCCTGCGCGCCGTCGGCTTCGGCGTCGCCGTAGCCAACGCATTGCCGACCGTTAAGGAGACGGCGGATTTCGTCACAGCCAGCCCTCGAGGTGCCGGCGTGGTGGAACTGATCGAACAGCTCATATCGCGCGATGCCGGCTTCGTGGAGACGGCTCGCCAACATGTGGAAGTGGGAACCGACATATCGGGCGCGCAGGTGCACCTTTCACCGCATGGCGGCGGCGTGCTGCTGGCCGGCACATCCGGTATCGGCAAATCCACGCTTGCCACCGCGTTGACCGAGCGCTTTGTCGAGAAGGGTTTTCAGTTTTGCGTTCTCGACCCCGAAGGCGACTATCAGGAACTCGAGAATGTGGTGGTGGTTGGCGACGCCAAGACCCCGCCGATCTCGCGTGAGGTCTTCGATCTTCTGTCCAAGCCAACCAACAATGTCGCTGTCAACATGCTGGGGCTGAAGACCGCCGAACGGCCCGGCAATTTTGCCAAGCTGCTGCCGGACATGGCCAGCATTCGCGCGCGCACCGGCCGACCGCATTGGCTGATCATCGATGAGGCGCATCATCTCTTGCCCCAGGCCCGTGACGGCGCGTCTTTCGCGCTGCCCAAGAGCCTCCCCGCGACCATCCTGATCACCGTGCACCCCGATCTGGTTTCGCGCGACGTCCTGGCTGGCGTCGAAACCGTCCTGGCGCTTGGACCGGAAGCCGACAAGATCGTCGCAAGCTTCTGTGCCGCCACCGGCATCGACGTCCCCGACGGCGCCGTGCCGCCGCCAAAGGACGAAGTCCTGTTTTGGAAACGATCATCGGGCGAGCCGATCAGGACGGTCAAGGTCGAACGGCCCCGCCAGGTTCGCAAGCGGCACATGCGCAAATATGCCGAGGGCGACCTTGGCGACAACAGCTTCTATTTCCGGGGGCCGGACGGAGCGCTTAACCTGAAAGCGCAGAACCTGATGATGTTCCTTCACATCGCAGAAGGCATCGACGATCGCACCTGGGAACATCACCTGCGCGCCGGCGACTATTCGAAATGGTTCCGCAGCAAGATCAAGGACAAGAACCTCGCCGACGAGGTGGCGGACATAGAAACGGATACCGGCACGGACATGCAGGAGAGCCGCGCGGCCATCGCCGAGGCCATTGGCCGCCGTTACACTGCTCCCGCGGACTGACCTTGAGCCGGGGTAGACACAAGCCCATCCCGATTCCTCGGGATGGACCTCTCTCATGTCATGATACGGAGCGAGCGTCAGCGCGCCTGGCTAAAATGCCTAGCGGTTTTTGTGGCTCTGTTGGCCCGCTCTTACATGTTGTTCGTGCGAGCCGCCCCGCATGTTGGAGCCGTCGCCCTGTTGCCGCTCATTGTTACCTGCGGCCTGTTGCTGCTGGCGGTTCTTGTTTTCCGTGTTCTTGTGGCTCTGCTGGCCCGCCTTCACATGTTGCTCGTGGCTACCACCTTGATTGGGCATGGTAATTCTCCTTTCAATCCAACTTCGAGACGACGGTCGTCTCCCCCGGAGAATGCAGATTTCGGCGCCGACGTTCCCTCACGTAATATTTCGTGACATCCTGCCAAAGGGACGAAGGCGGACCGAGCTTGATGCCGACCGGCGGGAGAGCGACATGCCTGAAGCAGCGATCATCACCCCGAGGGTGTGACGCGCCACACTGTGTTTCCGACATCGTCCGCGATCAGCAGCGCTCCGGTTTTGTCGATGGCAACGCCGACCGGCCGACCACGCGCCTCCTCCTGGTCGTTGAGGAAACCTGTGACGACGTCTTGAGCCATGCCGCTGGGGCGGCCACCGCTGAACGGCACGAAGACGACTTTGTAGCCATTCAGCCCGGGACGGTCCCAGCTGCCGTGCTCGCCGACAAAGGCGCCGCCCCGATATATCTGCGGCAGGCTGGTTCCGGTGTAGAAAGCCATGCCCAACGGTGCCACATGCGAACTCAGCGCATAATCGGGAACGATCGCCTTGGCGACCAGATCCGGGCGCTGCGGCATTACCCGGGGATCGACATGCTGGCCGTAATAGCTGTACGGCCAGCCGTAGAAGCCGCCGTCCTTCACCGATGTCATGTAGTCCGGCACTAGATTTGGTCCGAGTTCATCGCGCTCGTTGACGACGGTCCAGAGTGCTCCCGTCTGCGGCTCGAAGCTCAAGCCGTTCGGATTGCGCAATCCGCTGGCAAAAATGCGCGATCGTCCGGTGGCCCTGTCCACCTGCCAGATTGCGGCGCGGTCCTTTTCCGCGCCGATGCCGTTTTCGGTGATGTTGCTGTTCGAACCGACGCCGACATAGAGCAACGACCCGTCCGGACTGGCGGCGAGGCTTTTGGTCCAATGATGATCGATCGGACCGCCCGGCAATTCCGTTAACCTGACGCCCGGCGCGGTGATCTTGGTGTCGCCTGGCCTGTAGGGATAGCGCATGATCGCGTCGGTGTTGGCAACGTAGAGGTCGTTTCCCACCAGGGCGACGCCGAAGGGCGAATTCAGGTGATCGAGGAACACATCCCGGACGTCAGGCACGCCGTCGCCATTGCGGTCACGCAGCAAGGTGATGCGGTTGCTCCGTCCCGTATCGCCGCCCGAGGTGACAAGCGATTCGATTAGGCCCATCACGATATCCTTCGGCCGTTTGGCTGGCGGTTCCGGCGGGGCCTTCGATTCGACGACCAGCACATCGCCGTTCGGCAGGATGTAGAGCGAGCGCGGATGCTGAAGCCCGGTCGCCAGCGCATGGATCTGCAGGCCCTGCGCTACCGTCGGCGTTTCATCCTTCTTCCAGCCGACCACGGATGCAAGATGCATCGGCGGGAACAGATATTGCTTTATCTCCGGCAAATTCGGGTTGGGGCCTATCTGAGTGCTTGGGTCGGCGGCATCGTTGCTGCAGCCCGCGGCGCCGAGCGTCGCAAAGCAAAGGAACGCAAGCCCTGTACCATAAGCGCGTCGCTTGCCGGATCGATCAAACGGTTTCATCGGCCACTCCCACGTGGTGGCGGTAGACAAGGGCCCAGCCCAGCCAGCCGGTGAATATCAGGATGAGTACCACCAGCGCCGACAGGATAAGGCCTGTCGGCATCACCGAGGTCCAGGCATCACGGGTATGTATGAGCATGTTGAAGAAGGACAGTATGACCGCCACCGCATTGCCCAGCATGTGCAGCCACGCGGTTTTATGTGCGCGCACCCGGCGATCGCCCAGGAAGTCGGTGAAGCCGGCAATGGCGGCTAGGACGCCGACGATCACCCCGACCGTCAGCAGCCAGGCGGAGAAATTCGCCCACATCATCTCCGCCGTCCGCCAGTAGTTCAGGTCCGTCAGCAATGCGCCGACGAAGCAGGCGATGGGAATGGGCACGAGCATCGGATGGATGGGATGGCCGGCGATGCTGGCCGTGGAAGCCGGATTCTCCCTTGCCATGAGGAAGTCCTTCCATATCAACTCTTGGTTGACCCATAAACAATCCCCAAGGCCGGAGGTTCCTGCCTGATGGTCCCGGCGGGTCGCCGCGGACCGAGTTCAGCGGTCAGATCGGCACGATCGCCAGCACCTGGCGGGCGATGATCAATTCTTCGTTAGTGGCGATTGCGTAAACATCGACCGCGCTGCCCTCGCCGGTGATCCGCCCTTTTCCCGACCGGTTTGCATTCGCGTCGAGCAACACGTCCAGCCATCGCAGGCGCTCGCAAACCGCTTCACGGATCTGCCAGGAATGCTCTCCGATCCCTCCCGTGAACACCAGCGCCTCGATACCCTGGAGCGTGGCTCCCATCGCCGCGATCTCGCGGGCGATCCGAAACGTGAAGAGATCGATCGCCTCCGCCGCACGAGGATCCTTGCTGCCAAGCAAGGTCCGCACATCTGCCGACACTCCCGAAACGCCGAGCAGGCCGGACTTGTGATAGAGCAAGGTCTCCAACTCTTTCACGGACATGCCGCGCGCCTGCTGAAGGTAGAGAAGCAGGCCGGGGTCGATGGCGCCCGGCCGCGTGGCCATCATCAACCCGTCAAGCGCGGTGAACCCCATGGTGGTGTCGAGACTTCTGCCTTCGCGCATGGCGCACAGGCTGCATCCGCTGCCGAGATGCGCGACCACCCAACGCTTGCCCCGGAGTCCGGGCGAAAGCGCCTGCAGCTGGCCTGCGACGAATTCGTAGGAAAGGCCGTGGAAGCCGTAACGGCGGATCCCGCTTTCCTCGAACTCGCGCGGCAGCGCATAGCGGTTGACGGGCGGCTCCAGCGTGCGGTGAAAGGCGGTGTCGAAGCAACCGATCTGGGGTAGGCCGGGCAGCAGTTTGGAGATCGCACGAACCGGCGCCAGGCCGGCCGGCTGGTGGAGCGGTGCCATCGGCGTCAGCGCGTCGAGCGCCTCGACGATCTCGCCGGTCAGCAGGACCGGAGTCGAAAACCGCTTGCCACCATGGACGATGCGATGGCCGACCGCGCTCAGCGGAGCCTGCGCAAGATACGGATCGAGGACATCGAACAAGTCCCGCAGGAGAACCTCTACGGGCGGGCTTGCGGGCTTGACGGCGCGTTTGAAGATGGATTTGCCCGACGCGTCCTTGGCGACGAGGCTTGGCTCGTCATCCAAGTCTTCGCACGCACCGCTCACCGTGAGCACCGGCCCCTCCTGTGATCCGGCTTCGAACAGGCCGAACTTCAGGCTGGACGAGCCTGCATTGAGGGCGAGTATTGCGCTGGTCACGAGCGGCACTCCCCGGCGGGCACAGCCTTAACCATCCGCCGCGCCCGCTTTGTCGCGCCAGGCCCAGTTCCGGATCTCGGGCATGTCCTCGCCATGTTCGCGAACATAGCGCGTGTGCTCGTTCAGGCCGTCGGCAAATCGGGCCCTCGCATCGGCTGCCCTGGCGCTCAGCCCCGGCACCCGGTCGATCGCCTCGATGGCTAGGTGAAAACGGTCCAGTTCGTTGAGCACCGCCATGTCGAAGGGCGTGGTCGTCGTGCCCTCTTCTTTGTAGCCGCGAACGTGGAAGTTGTCGTGATTGGCCCGTTTGTAGGTCAGCCGGTGAATGAGATAGGGATAGCCGTGGTAGGCGAAGACCACCGGTCTGCCGGTCGTGAACAGCCTGTCGAATTCCGCGTCCGCCAGGCCGTGGGGGTGCTGCTCCTTGGGTTGCAGCGCCATCAGGTCCATTACATTGACGACGCGTATCGCGAGATCCGGTATCGCCTGGCGAAGAAGGTCGACAGCGGCGAGCGTCTCCAGCGTCGGCACGTCTCCCGCGCAGGCCATCACCACGTCGGGATCCTCCCCTCCACGCTCGGTTCCCGCCCAATCCCAGATCCCGATGCCGGCCTCGCAATGACGTATGGCGTCGTCCATCGGCAGCCACTGGGAAGCCGGCTGCTTGCCGGCAACGATCACGTTGACCCGATTGTAGGTTCGCAGGCAGTGATCCGTGACCCAGAGCAGCGTATTGGCATCCGGCGGGAAGTAGATGCGCACGATGTCCGCCTTCTTGTTGGCGACGAGATCGACGAAGCCGGGATCCTGGTGGCTGAAACCATTGTGGTCCTGCCTCCACACATGGGAGGTCAACAGATAGTTGAGCGACGCGATCGGCCGCCGCCAGACAAGTTCACGCGAGACCTTCAGCCATTTGGCGTGCTGGTTGAACATGGAATCGACTATGTGGATGAACGCCTCGTAGCATGAGAAGAGGCCGTGCCGGCCGGTCAGCAGGTATCCTTCCAGCCAGCCTTGGCAAAGATGTTCGCTCAGCACCTCCATGACGCGGCCGTCGCGCGCCAGATGCTCGTCATAAGGCTCGATCTTTTCCATCCAGACGCGCTCGGTCGCGTCGAAGACCGCATCCAGCCTGTTGGACGATGTCTCGTCCGGTCCCATGAGCCTGAAATTGCGGGCATCGGCATTCAGCCGTATGACCTCCTCGATGAACGCTCCCATGAGCTTCGTCGCCTCGGCCCTTGCGCCGCCGGGTTTCGGGACCGCGACCCCGAAGTGGCGGAAATCCGGCAATCGCAACTCCTGCTTGAGCATCCCTCCATTGGCATGTGGATTGCTGCCCATGCGCCGCTCGCCATCCGGTGCCAGGGCCTGTAGCTCGTTTCGAAACCTGCCCGCTTCATCGAAAAGCGTCTCGGGCCGGTAGCCGCGCATCCAATTTTCCAGAGCTGCGAGATGGCCTGCATCGTTTCGCGGGTCGGTGATCGGCACCTGGTGCGCGCGCCAGAAACCCTCGACCTTCTTGCCATCCAGCTCCTTCGGGCCGGTCCAGCCCTTCGGGCTTCTCAGCACGATCATCGGCCAGCGGGGCCGATGATCCACTCTGCCGGTCTCGCGCGCTTCCTTCTGGATTTCATCGATCCGATCGAAGACCGTATCGAGCGTTTCGGCCATCAGCCGGTGCATCGCCCGGGGTTCGTCGCCTTCGACGAAAAAAGGTTCATAGCCATATCCAGCCAGCAGGCTCCGCAACTCTTGCGCCTCGATCCGGGCGAGCACCGTCGGGTTCGCGATCTTGTAGCCGTTGAGATGAAGAATCGGCAGGACAGCCCCGTCCTGGACCGGATTGAGGAATTTGTTCGAATGCCAGGAGGCTGCCAGCGCGCCCGTTTCCGCCTCGCCGTCGCCGATCACGCAGGCCACGACGAGGTCCGGGTTGTCAAACGCGGCGCCATAGGCGTGAGCCAGCGCATAGCCGAGTTCGCCGCCCTCATGGATCGACCCCGGCGTTTCCGCGGCGGCATGGCTCGGGATGCCGCCCGGAAAGGAGAATTGGCGAAAGAGCTTGCGCAACCCATCCTCGTCGCGACTGACCTCGGGATAGATTTCGCTGTAGGTCCCTTCGAGATAGGTATTGGCGACCATCCCCGGTCCACCATGGCCTGGGCCGCAAATGTAGATCACGTCGGCATCACGCTGCCTGATGATGCGATTGAGATGGACGTAGATGAAATTCAGCCCGGGCGTGGTCCCCCAGTGGCCAAGCAGGCGAGGTTTGATGTGCTCCGGCCGCAACGGCTCCTTCAGCAGCGGATTGTCGATCAGATAGATCTGTCCGACCGACAGAAAATTCGCCGCCCGCCAATAACGGTCGATGAGATCGAGCTCTCCTTGTTCAGGCCGGCTACGCATTGCCCGCACGAGTTTCTCCTTGGCAAAGCTGGTTGAAATACGATGCGTGCCGCCCGCATTGAATAATCCGACAGCGAAGTCGAGGTTCCCATCAAATGCGAGCCGCCCCACGCAGCCGGCCGGGGAAATCTTGCCTCAGCCGCGGATTTCACCATCTAAAGGCGATGCCATCGCCCGGATCCAGCAATCCCACGGACCCTCGCCAGGACGACCTCTTTGGTGCGCCCGACAGCTTGCCGGAAGGATTTCGTTACCGGCCCGAACTGATCACGCTGGCGCAGGAAGCTGAACTGGTGCGGGAGCTCGAGAGCCTGTCCTTCCAGCCATTCGATTTCCACGGCTATCTCGCGAACAGACGCGTGGCAGGCTTCGGCCTGCGCTACGACTATGAGCGGCGCCAGGTGATGGAGGCGCCGCCCATACCAGGTTTCTTGCTGCCCTTGAGGGACAAGGTAGCCGGCTTTGCCGGCCTGCCTGCCACCGATTTCGTGCAGGTCCTGATCAACGAATATCGACCGGGCGCCGGCATCGGATGGCATAGCGACAAGCCGCACTTCGGCATTGTCGCCGGAGTGTCGCTGTTGGCTGCTTGCAGTTTCCGCCTGCGCCGCAGGAACGGTGCGAAATGGGACCGCGAAACCGTCACGGTCGAGCCGAGATCCGCATATCTTATGGCGGGCGCCTCGCGGACCGAGTGGGAGCACAGCATACCGCCGGTGAAAGAGCATCGCTATTCGATCACGTTGCGGACGCTCCGGCCGTTGTGATCGTCGGACAGCGACTGCGACAGCCGGTGCAGCATCTCGCGTGAACTGCCGAAGCGAAGAAATTTCGGCCGGGCATGAAACTTTCCCTGCCACCGATGGTTTTGCCGACGGGTTTTGCGGGTGAGCGATTCGATTGAGGAGGCGGCGATGAGCGCTACCGGACTCGAGATTTTCGACAAGACCACCCAAACCACCAATGTCTGGCTGGACGAGATCATGGCCGACCACGGACAGGATCGCCAGTTCGCTTGGCACCTGCTCGGCGTCGTCTTGCGCACCGTCAGGGACCGGCTTCCGGTCGACATGGCTTCGCATCTTGGAGCGCAGTTGCCGCTGCTCGTGCGCGGCACCTACTATGAGCAGTTCGAGCCGTCACGCATGCCGCAAAAGAGCCGTTCCCTGGAAGAGTTTCTCGGCCCCGTTGAGCAGGGCATGGACGATACGCGTCCCGTCGACCCGAAAGCCGCGGTTCAATCGGTCTTCAAGGTCCTCTTTCACCATATCGACCCCGGCCAGATCAGAAAGGTCCGCGCCTCGCTGCCTGAGGACGTACGGCAGCTCTGTCCCGATCCCGATACGAAACACTGAACCTCCTCCCGGTTCGAGAGGCCGGCGTGCTCAATAAAGGAAATCCGCCATGCCCAATGCCGCCGAAATCCTCGTCGACACGCTGATCAACTGGAAAGTGGAGGTCGTCTTCGGCCTGCCGGGCGACGGCATAAACGGCATCATGGAGGCGTTGCGCACCCGTCAGGACCGCATCCGGTTCGTCCAGGTCAGGCACGAGGAATCTGCCGCCTTCATGGCGTGCGCCTATGCCAAATGGACCGGCAGGCTGGGCGTCTGCCTGGCCACCTCGGGACCGGGGGGCACACACCTCCTTACCGGGCTCTATGACGCCAAGCTCGACCAGGCTCCCGTGCTTGCCATCACCGGCATGCAGTTCCACGACCTTATCGAGACTTTTACGCAGCAGGACGTCGACCTGACCCGCGCCTTCAACGACGTAGCGATCTTCAACGCACAGGTCTCCGATGCCGCCCATATGGAAAACCTGGCCGGTCTCGCCTGCCGCTCGGCCCTTGCCCGGCGCGGCGTCGCCCATCTGTCGATTGCCAGCGATGTACAGGAAAACGAGTTGCCCGAGGCGGACCGCTCGAAGCGAAACCGGCCCTCGCACACCCCCGATCGATGGTTCGAAGGCAGCCGGCTTCCGGCTGCCGACCAGCTCGACCAGGCGGTTGAGATTCTCAATGCAGCGAAAAAAGTCGCTATCCTGGCCGGGCGCGGCGCACTCGGCGCGCGCGAAGAACTTGAACGCGCGTCGGACCTGCTGGCGGCGCCCGTCGCCAAGGCGCTGCTCGGCAAAGCCGTGCTGCCCGACGACCATCCGAATACGACCGGCGGCATCGGCATTCTCGGCACCCGCGCCTCGCAGGATGCGCTGAGCAAATGCGACGCCCTGCTGATTGTCGGATCGACGTTCCCCTACATCGAATACTATCCCGAACCCGGCAAGGCGCGCGGCGTCCAGATCGACCGTGACGCGCAGAGGATCGGCCTGCGCTACCCCGTCGAGGCAGGGCTCGTAGGCGATGCCGCCGACACCTTGTGTCTTCTCAACGAACGCCTCGAGCGCAAGAGCGACCGCTCCTTCCTGGAAAAGGCGCGGCAGGAAATGACCCGCTGGCGCGATGCAATGGCATTATCCGAAGCCAAGCCGGATGTGCCGCTGAAGCCGCAACTCGTGGTCAAGGCATTCGGCAGGCGTATGCCTGAGAACGCGATCCTGGCAGCCGATTCAGGACAGAATACCGAGATGGCTGCCAGGCACATCGACATGAAGGCCGGACAGGCATTCGGGGTTTCTGGAGCGCTCGCCTCTATGGCCTGCGGCCTTCCCTATGCGATTGCCGCCGGCATTGCCTTTCCGGGGCGCCCTATCTTCGCAGTGGTTGGGGATGGTGGGCTTGCCATGCAACTCGGCGAATTCTCGACTGCGGTACGGCACGGCATTCCCCTCAAGGTCCTCGTGCTCAAGAACGGCATGCTGAACCAGATCGCCTGGGAGCAGATGATGTTCCTTGGCAATCCGCAATTCGGCTGCGAGCTGCAGCCCATCGATTTCGCCATGGCCGCCGAGGCCATGGGCGGCATCGGCTACAGCGTCTCGCGGCCGGAAGAGGTCGAGGGCGTGCTTGAGGCGGCCTTCGCCACGCAGGGACCGGTGATCATCGAGGCCGTCGTGGACGCCTATGAGCCAATGATGCCGCCCAGGATGCCGCCGGATTATGCGAGGAATTTCCGCAAGGCGCTGCCGGACACGCCTGGACACGACCAGATCGAGGACAATGTCGGCGAGGAGCCGCTGAAGTCCATGATGAACGAAGTTTCCGAGGAAGCGTAGGCACAGCCGATCTCGCCCCACGTCCGCGACGGATGGCGACGTGCGCGGCGACACTGCATAGGGATACTTCTACCGAGTCCGTGGGATCGGTATCGGCGCCCCGACCATCGCGGAAGTCTCGGGCCATGTACCGCTTCGGGGCAGATCCTGCTGTTGCAAGAGTGAAAGGGTCGTGCGGCAAAACTACCGCAAGCCACTGTTCTTGCATGGCAACTTAGCATCAAAAAATTTTTGGGACCCCTCTTGAAGAGATTTCTGGCCGTTCCCAGATCGTTTCGCGTCGAGGCTTCGGCTCGATGAAAAAGGCGTCGCGACACCCGCGGCGTCCCATGTTGCTTTTCGGAGGATATGGATATGAGAAGCGTGGATTTTGCACCCCTTTACCGCACGACGGTCGGCTTCGACCGTCTTTTCGACATGCTCGACAGCAGCATTCGCTCGGACTGGCCTCCCTACAACATTGAAAAGAATAATGAGAACAATTACCGCATCACCATGGCGGTAGCAGGCTACGACCTGGACGAGCTCGAACTCGTGCAGAACGGCGCCGAACTGTGCGTTACCGGACGCAAGAAGCCAGATCCAGAACAGCGGCAAGTTCTCCACCAAGGCCTTGCGATAGGTAATTTCAGACAGGCCTTCAGGCTGGCCGACCACGTAAGGGTGAAGGCTGCGACGCTGAACTGCGGTTTGCTCGCCATCGAGCTCGTGCGTGAGGTGCCCGAAGAACTCAAGCCGCGTCGCATCGAGATTGGCGTCCGCGGCCCTGAAAATACAACGAAGTCGATAAGCCAGGATGTGTCGCGCAAGGCGGCATAGAATGTCGCAACAACCTGCGGTCCGCCTCCCGGCAACGCCGGGAAGCCAAGATTGCGGAGAACGGAGATGAGAAGCGAAGCTGATATCTTTCTTCAAGCCGGCACAAGAAAACCGACCCGCATCGACGTCTCGCCGGTGCCGAAAAACCCCGGCGACGTTCTCAACTGCTCAACTATGAGCCTTGAGGCGAAGCGTGCCTTGCTTGCCTCATGGGCCTCGGACGCGCATGCGGTTGACGACGCTCCGTCGCTGCGCAGGCTGGATGACGGCTCGGTCATGAATGTGGATGAGATCCTTCGCGCGCTGAAGGCACTGGATGAGCGCGAGCAAGGGCATCCGCCGCACAGGGCGGCGTCTCGGTCCCAGCGGCGTTCTTTCGGCCGCTTCCGTCGAGGGAGTTGGTCCCGCTGGATCGCGGGCATCCGAGGTGAAGACGATGATGACGATCCACCTCCGAGCCCGGTCTGCGCGGCGATCCCGCCGAGGGCAGGCGGTGGCGGGGCATTTTCCCTGCCGGAACCTGAAGCAGCCTAGAGCAATCCCGGGAAAAGCGCATACCGCTTTTTCCGTGGAAATTACGTAGAAACAAACAGTTAGAGCAGTTCGGCGTCTCGTGAAACGATGAACTGCCCCAATGAAGGGGTTGGGGCCAACCCCTCAAAAGCATCCAGCCAATGGAGGAAGTTCATGAATGACAAAATGTTCGAGCAGCCTGTTCTGGTGAAGAACGGGGATTTCATGATCGAGGAAGTAGCGTGCCTCGAAGATGCATTCGAGTTTCTGCAGAATTGGCCCCGGAACCGCAGAGGCCCGATTTTCGAAACCGCCCTGCGCGCGTGTCAACGCGCCTATGACGGCCATGTCCCAGCCTCGCTGGCACGCGATGCTTTTGCCGGCTTTGCGCGCTCGGCCAGGATCCTTGAAGACGTCTCGACCTCCATACCCTGGATGGCGGGGATCAAGACGGGCAGAGGCGGCATTTCCGCCTGAGGAGAACGTTCGCCGAACCTTCGGTTTCAAGTATGTCAGGTTCCGAGCAAAGTCATGGAGAGCGCCTAATTCCGTAGGTCGTGCCGCCGGCAGGGCGCGGTGACCGGTGCTAACGCCGGTCACCATGCTTGGCGGTGCCGGTCAGCGGAACATCGAGCCGCCATCAACGTCGAGCGCCGCGCCATAGACGAAGCTCGCGGCGTCCGAGCAAAGGAATAGGATCGCGGCGGCCATGTCGTCGGGCCGGCCCATGCGGCGCATCGGCAAATTGGCCGCGATGCGGTCCTTGAGAGCCTGGTCGATATGGGAATGCATCGGCGAATCGGTCGGCCCCGGATTGAGGGCGTTGATGCGCACCTTCTTTCCCGCCAATTCGCGCGCAACCGACTTCACCAGCGACAGCGTGCCGGCCTTGGACGCCGCATAGGCGGTGTCGGCGATGAGCCCGCCGCCGCCATGCACACCGGCGTCGGAGGCCACGCACACGATATTCCCCCCGCCGGCATTGCCTTGCATGCGCTGCACCGCCCCCTGAACGGTGAAGAAGGTGCCCAGCAGATTGACGCCGAGGACGCGCTGCCAGTGCGCCCAATCCTGCTCCGCGATTCTCTTGGCAGTGATGATCGCCGCGCAGGTCACGACGTTGTCGAGCCGCGCCAGCTTGGCGTCGCAATAGTCGAACATGCGCGCGATGCTGTCGGGGTCGCCCATGTCGGCCACCACCTTGTGCGGTGGGGTCCCGGCCCTTCCGCTCAATTCGTCATGGCGCTTCGCCAACCCCTCGGTATCGCGGTCGCACATCACGACCTCGGCGCCCTTGGAAAGAAAGGCACGGGCGGTCTCGAAACCCATGCCGCTCGCGGCACCGGTCACCAGCACGGTCTTGCCGGCAAAACTGTCCTGGGCAAACGTCGCATAAGGGTCGATCATGATGTCTCCGTGAACAGTAAGGGTTGGCCGGCGGCAACGTTTGGCGAGGCGTGTTCAGGCCTTCAGGTGCAGCGTCACGAGCACGCTGCACTCCGCGCCGCTGTCGAAACGCGCCGCGACGCGCAGCCAGTTGCCAAAATGGCTAAGCCGCGCCATTGCCATGCCGTCGCGCTCGGCCGGCATGACAAACTCGGTGCCTTCGCGCAGCCAGTGCATTCCATCCGGCGAGATCTCGATCCACGCCGTTGCCGCAGGGCCGACAGGTTGCTTCAACGCGCGCACGAAGAAGATCGCCTCGCGCGCCCATCCTGCCTCGTAAGGCTCGCTGGCGGCCTCGCCGCGCCAGCGCTCGTTGCGCGAGACGACCGCGGTGATGTTCTCGGGCAGCATCAGAAGTCTCCGGAAATGCAGATGGAATCGACATAGAGGAAGGCCCGTTTGGCAACGTCGGTTTCAGCGAAGAGGCCGAAATTGAGCATGCACCACAGGTTCTTCATCGCCGGAATGCGGATCGAATCGAATCCCGAGAGATCGAAGCTGCGATCGTTGCAGCGCAGCCCGAGCGCCGTCATCGATTCCAGATCGAAATCGAAGCACAGATAAGTCCAGTTCACCTTGGTGGGGATCTCGTTGTAGCACAGGCGCTGCGATCCGCCGGGAAGGTCGAGCCATCCCTCCGGCGACAGGTGATAGTGGCTGATCGTCTTGTCGTCGCTGCCGATCGGGATGATCTTCTCGGTCTCGCGCTTGTATTGCCATTTTTGCAAGTGCTGGCCGTCGAGCGCGTTCAAAAAGCGCAGATGCGGCATGACCCGATCGCTGTTGCCATCCTGATCTCCGCCCTGCAGGTCGAACAGGAAGCCGACGGAGCGCACATCGGTTTCGGAAAGCTTCAGCGCATTGGCTTCGGGCTTGAAGGTGAAATACATTTCGAAGCGGATCGGTCCGCGCTTCCTGAATGTGTGGCGTTTGATGGCGACGTTGCGGGCTCCCGGCAGGGGACGTGTCGCAACCTTCAACGCATAGGATGAATCCATCCCCCCGTGTGAGCCGGCGTCCCAGTGCGCGAGCGTCGACAGCATGGCGCTGGTATGCTGCGCGTAGCCCGGCAGCATGGTGTCCAGATCGTCCTCATAGTTGCCGACAAGCTGCGACCAGCCGCAATGGCCGCGCGCGAAATCGTCGAACGACAATATCCGCGGCAGCGGGTCGAAGCGGCTGAGCGCGGGGTCCGCGCGCAACAACGCCAGCCGCATCGCCTCGGCGAGGTCAGCGCCCTGGTTTGGAACCTGGTTCTTCATCTCGGCCTCATCCGGCTTTCAGTTTCTTGACGGCGTCCCAGTCGATCTCGATGCCGAGCCCGGGTTTCTGCGGGACGTCGAGCGTGCCGTTCTTCTGCCTGACGCAACCGGGCGCGAGATCGGCCAGGCTGGCCTTGAACGGGCTGGCGTCGCACTCGCACTCCATGACGCCAAAGTTCGGCATCGCGGCTGACAGATGGACGCTTGCGGTCTCGCAGACGATGCCCGACATGCCGATATGCGGCGCGTAGCGGACATCATGCGCCGCGGCGTAGTCGGCCATGCGACGCGTCTCGGAGATGCCGCCCGCGCGCGCCACGTCGGGCTGCAGCACGGACAGCGTCCGGTTGGCGATCAGGCGCTGCGCCTGGTCCAACGTGAAATTGCTCTCGCCCGCGGCCAGCGGCACGTCGCAGCGCCGGCGCAGTTCCTCGTAGCCCTGCTCGTTTTCCGGTTGCAGCGGCTCCTCGAACCAGAAATAGCCGTTTGCCGAAAGCGCACGACCTACCTCGACCGCCTCGTCCAGATTGTAGGCCCAGTTCGCATCGACGCAGAGCCCGATCGCATCGCCGGCGCGCTTGCGGATGCGCTCGATCCGTTTGCAGGCTTCGCGCACGGGCCGCGCCATCTTAACCTTGATGCGCGTAAAGCCCTCGCCGAGATAACGATCGAGTTCAGCGTCGGCGGCATCGTCGTCGACCCAGTTGACCGCGGCGGCATAGACGTCGATGCGGTCGCGTCCGACACCGCCGAGAAGCTTCGCGATCGGCTGTCCGGTCGCCTTGCCCAATATATCCCATAGCGCGATGTCCACGCCGGCGATGGCCTCAATCAGCACGCCGCCCGCCCTGCCCGAAAGCGCGCGGCGCATGGACTGCCATAGGGCGCCGATGTTGCGCGCGTCCTGGCCGAGCAGGCGCGGCTTGAGCGAGCTTTCGATCAGCTCGACATAAGCCTTGGGCGAGAACCGCGCCAGGGTTTCGCCTACGCCGACAATGCCCTCGCTCGTGCGCACTTCGACCAGGACCAGCGAGACCTTTTCATAGACGCCCCAGGACGTGACCGTGGGCCGGGGCAATGTCTGGCTGAGGGGATGGGCAATCACCTCGGCAATCTTCAGCGGCCCCGCCGCGATTGGATCGCTCACGTGCATCGGCTCCAGATTTCTCCCTTGGTCCTCTCGCACCGCCTTCATAGCTTTCACTTGTAAACTTAGCAACCAAAAAACTTAGTTGCTATGTTTGGGAAAACCGTGCTAGTGAGCTCGGAAAGGATTCCGAATGCCCCTGGACGAAGCACGCAAGCCGATTTTCTCCGCGAAACTCGCGAGCCCTTCCCGCCTCGCGGACGGCGTCTCGGATGCGATCGCCGCGGCGTTGTTCGACGGACGCATCGCGCCTGGCGAAGCGCTGCCGCCGGAAGGCGAGATCGCCCGGGAATTCGGCGTCTCCAAGCCCATCGCACGCGAGGCGCTGCGCCAGTTGACCAGCGCCGGCCTCGTTTCGACGCAGCAAGGAAAAGTTGCCCGCGCCAAGGCACTCAGCGGCGAGCCGATGGAGCGCATCTACGCCTATGCGGTCCGTTCGAGCCTGACGCGGCTTCAGGAAGCCAACGAGATGCGCCGCGTCATCGAGGTTGGCATAGCCAGGCTGGCCGCCGAGCGCCGCGATCCGCGCGGCCTGGAAATGATGCGCCAGGCCGTGCTCGACATGCACGCCGGCATCGGGAGGCCTGGCGATTTCACGCAAGCCGACATTCTGTTCCACCTCGGCCTCGCGACGGCCACGGGCAACTCCATGATCCGTATTCAGATGGAAGGGATGCGGTCTGTCCAACGCGAGGTTTCGGAACTGTTCTCCCAGCGCTCCAACCGCACGGAAACGGATTGGAGGGCCACCGTCGAACGGCACCAGGCGATCTACGACGCGATCATGGCGGGCGACACCGATCTCGCGGACCGGCGCATTCACGAGCATTTCGACGCCGCCGACATCGCCTCGTTCGAGGTGGCCGGCAAGCTCGGGGAGCCGTCGCCGTGAGCAAGGACCGTTTTTCCCTTGCCGGACGGCGGGCGCTGGTGACCGGCGCCAGCTCCGGCATCGGGCGCGCGGTTGCGATCGCCCTGGCGCAGCATGGCGCCAGCGTCGCGCTGCATCACTTCGGTGACGCCGCCGGCGCGCGCGAAACGGCTGCCGCTATCGGCCCGGGCACCGCGGTTCTCGAGGCCGATTTCACCGATAGCAAGTCAATGTCGGCCTTTACCGATGAAGCCGCCGGCGCCGGGCCCATCGACATCCTCGTCTCGAACGGCGCGATCGAGCGGCGCCGTGCATGGAGCGAGATCGACGAAGCGCATATCCAGGCCCATGTGGCGGCAAACTTCACGGCCCTGCTTACCCTGGCCACGCGGCTCGTTCCCGCCATGGCCAAGCGCGGATGGGGACGCGTGGTCGCGACCGGCAGCGTGATGGCGAGGCGTCCGCGCGCGGAAACGATCGTCTATGCTTCGCTGAAGGCGGCGCAACTTACGGCGGTGCGCGCCATGGCACGCGAGGTTGCGCCGCATGGCGTCACCATGAATGTGGTATCGCCCGGCGCGATCGAGACGGAGGCAACCGCCGAGCGCTACCGGGACGCAGCCTTCCGCCAAGCGGTCGCGGCGAAGATTCCCGCCGGCCGCCACGGCCAGGCCGACGACCTCGTCGGCGCCTTCGTTTTTCTGTGCAGCGACGCCGCCCGCTACGTCACCGGGGCTGACCTGCCCGTCGACGGCGGCTGGACGATCGGCGACGCGCCCAGCGCGCTGCCGGGGACAACAGCATGACAAGTCGCCGCCGCCTGCCGGCCCGTTCGTTGCGCGCCCGCAGTTGTTGATTGGACCATCGGCGTTTCGGGAGGAAACCATGAAGACCGCAATCAAACTTGCACTATCGACCTTGGCGCTGTGCGCCCTGTCGGCGCACTCGCTGGCCCAGGAACTCCGAGTGACCGTGTGGACGGGCAGCGAGGCCCACCTCAAGATGCTGAACGGCATCGCCCAGGGCTTCATCGCCAAGCATCCGGGCGTCACGGTGAAATTCGAGACCGTTCCGGTCGCCGACTACACGCAGAAGCTCACTTTCCAGGTCGCCGGGGGCAACGCCCCCGACATCGCCTGGATGATGGAGGATGCCGCACCCGCCTTCGAGAACGCCGGGCTGCTGATGGACATCGGCCCGACGCTCAAGGCGACCGAGGGATACAATTTCGACGATTTCTCCCAGCCCGCCATGGCGCTCTGGCAGAAGGACGGCAAGGTCTACGGCGTGCCCTTCTCCACCTCGCCTTTCCTGATCTACTACAACAAGGACATGTTCGACAAAGCAGGTGTCGAAGATCCCAACCAGCTCGCCGCGAAGGGCGAGTGGAACATGCAGAAATTCCAGGAGGTCGCCAAGAAGATCACCGAGGCCAATCCCGGCAAATGGGGCTTCGAATTCAAGGATGGCGAAGGTTACGCATCGCGTATGACGCACGCCTTGCTGCCGCCCGTGCGCGCTTACGGCGGCGATCTGTGGGCCGACGGCCAGTGCGGCCTCGACAAGCCTGAAGCGGTGGCTGCCATCAAGCAGCTCCATGATATGGTGTTCAAGGACAGGTCGATCGTGCCGCCGGGAGAGCAGGGCGACTACTTCTCCGGCAATTCGGCGATGACCGTGAACCAGATCTCGCGAGCCTCGAAGATGCCCGAGGCAGGCTTCAAATGGGGCATCGCCCCCTTGCCTTCGGGACCCGCCGGCGAAGCTCCGGTCATCGGCCAGGCCGCGCTGACAGTCTTTGCGTCCGGCAAGAACAAGGAGCTTGCCGCGCAACTGGTGGCCGACATGACCAGCAAGGACAATGTGGCTGTCATGGCCCAGTTCTTTCCGCCGGCCCGCAAGAGCGTCCTGGAGAGCGACGCCTTCGTCAACTCCAACAAGCTGATCCCGCCCGAGCAGATGAAAAGCGTCGCCGCAGCGATCGTCAACGGCCGCGTTCACCCTTCGCATGAGCATGTGCCGCAGATATTCGCCGCGATGGCGCCGCGCGTCGACGCGCTGTGGCGGGCCGACGCCAATGTCGAAGAGGCGCTGAAGGGCGTCTGCGCCGCCATTCAGCCATTGCTCTGACAGGATTTCGGTTCATGGCCGGCATGGCATCCCGGGACAATGCGGCGCGCCCTGCCAGCGCGCCGTGGCTGAGCTTGAAGGCCAGGGAGATGCTCGAGGCATGGCTGTTCGTCAGCCCGACCTTGATCGGCTTCCTGGTCTTCTTCCTTGGGCCGCTGGTCGCCATCTTCTATTATTCGACGACCGAGTGGAACCTGCTCAGCCAGCAGGCGACCTTCGTCGGGCTTCGCAATTTCCAGAATGCGCTGCTGGAGAACCCCGACTTCTGGCATGTCGTGCGCAATTCCGTGATCTTCGCGCTGGGGCTCGTTCCCCTGAACATGGCGCTGGCGCTCTCCCTCGCGCTGGCGCTTTCGCGGCCGTTCTTCGGTGTCGTCTTCTTTCGCACGGTCTTCTTCGCGCCGGTGGTCACATCGGCAATCGCCTGGGCCATCGTCTGGAAATTCATGCTGCAGGGCGAAGGCGGCGCCGTGAACCAGATGCTCGCCTGGATCGGCATCGATGGCCCGAATTGGTTGCGCGAGCCCAACTGGGCGATGGCGGCCGTCATCGTCACCCGAGTCATCAAGATGGTCGGCCTCAACATGATCCTCTACATCGCCGCGCTCCAATCGATACCGCGCGACTACGAGGAGGCAGCGGCGCTGGAAGGCGCCTCGCGCTGGCAGGTCTTTCGCATGATCACCTGGCCGCTGCTCGCGCCGACGACGCTGGTCATCATGGTTCTGACGACGATCGGCTCGTTCAAGGTGTTCGACCACATCTACCAGATGACCGGCGGCGGCCCGGAAAACGGCACCCTGGTGCTGGCCTTCTACATCTATCAGCAAGGCTTCAAATTCTTCAACGTCGGCTACGCGGCCGCGCTGGCCCTGATCATGTTCGTCATCGTGATGGCGCTCACCCTCGTGCAGGTGATGTTGCGGCGGAAGGAGATGGAGTGACCCAGCGCCGGACCGAGATTCTCTATCGCATCTGCTGGACCATGGCGCTGCTGCTTTTGGCCGTGCCCTTCGTGTTCCCGTTCCTGTGGATGATTTCCGGCGGCTTCAAGAGCACCACCGAAATCTTCGGCGCGCCGACCTTGATTCCCCGCGTCTGGCGCTTCGAGAACTTCGCGGAAGTGTTCACCTATCAGCCCTTCGCGCGGCAGTATTTCAACTCGCTCTACATCGCCGCGACGGTGACGGTGCTGACCTTGTTCATCGCCTCGCTCGCGGGCTACGCGCTGGCGCGCATCCGCTTTGCCGGCGCCGGGCTGTTGATGCTGTTCCTGATGATGGCACTGATGGTGCCGGAAGAGGTCACCATCATCCCTAATTTCTTCCTGATCCGCGCCATGGGCCTGATCGACACGCACTGGCCGCTCATCCTTCTGCCGGTCTTCGGCCCGCAGGGCGTCGTGGCGACCTTCCTGATGCGTCAGTTCTTCCTGGCGCTACCCAGGGAACTCGAAGAGGCCGGCAAGATGGACGGCCTCTCGCGCTTCGGCGTCTGGTTGAAGATCGCCCTGCCCATGGCGCGGCCGGCGCTTGCGGCGGTTGCGATCATCACCTTCCTGCATTCGTGGAACCTGTTCCTCGAACCGCTGATCTTCCTCAGTTCGCTTGAAAAATTCACGCTGCCGCTGGCGCTGTCCAACTTCAACGACAGTTACGGCCTGCCCTTGTGGAACCTGCAATTGGCGGCGACGAGCCTGGCCGTGGTTCCCATCCTCATCATCTATCTGATCGCCCAGCGCCAGATCATCGAGAGCTTCGCCCTCTCCGGCGTCAAGGGATAAGGGGAGTCATGACAAAGCTTCTGCTCAAGGACATCCGCAAGCGGTTCGGAACGGTCGAGGTCATCCGTGGCGTCGATCTCGAGATCGAGGATGGCGAGTTCGTGGTCTTCGTCGGCCCGTCGGGATGCGGGAAGTCGACGCTGTTGCGGCTGATCTCCGGCCTCGAGCATCTCAGCGAGGGCGAACTCCACATTGGCGGCCGTCTGGTCAATGAGGTTCCGGCGGCCAGGCGCGGCGTGGCCATGGTGTTCCAGTCCTACGCGCTCTACCCTCACCTGACCGTCCGCGACAATATGGGCTTCGGCCTCAAGGTCCGCAAAGTGCCGGCCGGCGAGCGCGCCCGGCGCGTCTCGGAGGCCGCCGCGACGCTGAAGCTCGAGCCGTTGCTCGACCGTTTCCCGCGTCAGCTGTCGGGCGGGCAGCGCCAGCGCGTGGCCATCGGCCGCGCCATCGTCGCCAATCCCGACGTCTTCCTTTTCGACGAACCGCTTTCGAACCTCGACGCCGAACTGCGTGTGCACATGCGCTCCGAGATCGCCGCGCTCCACCAGCGCCTGTCGACGACGATGATCTACGTGACCCACGATCAGATCGAGGCCATGACGCTTGCCGACAAGATCGTGGTTTTGCGCGACGGAAAGATCGAACAGGTCGGCTCACCGCGCGAGCTCTACGACAGCCCCCGAACCATTTTCGTCGCCCAGTTCATCGGCAGCCCGAAGATGAACATCCTGCCGCTCGCCGATGGACGGCCAATCACCCACGGGGTGACCGTGCCCGCGGCGGCCGTCTCGGTCGGCGTTCGGCCCGAGCACCTGTCGCTGGCCCAGCCTTCGTCCGCCACGCTGCGCGGCAAGGTAAAGCTTGCCGAATACACTGGCGCCGTCACGCTCATCCACGTGGAATTGAACGCGGGCCAGACATGCCTTGTCATCCACAATCAGGGGACGGCGCCCGAGATTGGCGCCGAGATCGGCCTGAACGCAGCCCCCGCGCACCTGCATTTCTTCGACGGCGAAGGGCGCGCGGTCTGACGCGATCATGAATGGCCGCCAGCGCGTAGCCGGCGTGCGGACGCGATAACCCGCGGAAGCATGGGAACGCGGCGAATGACCGGCCGCATTGCCTTCTGTATCCGCTCGCTGGATAGTTCCAGCCATGCTGCAGAGCCTGGCGACTCACTGGCCTCAAATCCTGGCGACCATCTCGGTGGTGATCGCGAGCGTTGGCATTGCCCATGCCGTCATGACCAAGGAGGACGTCCGGGCCGCCACCGGCTGGGTCGGCGTGATGGTGCTGTCGCCGATCCTGGGGGTGCTGATCTATGCCGTGGCCGGCATCAACCGCATCCGTCGCGCCTCGATCAGCGCACAGCGCTCGCTTGCCGGCGATCTGGCGTCCGCCAGGCACGACCGCGACATTGCCGCCGAGGAGGCCCTGATCATCGAACGATACGGGCCGCGCTTCATCGGCCTCAGGACGCTGGGCGACAGGGTCGCGCGGCGCGCGCTTCATCCGGGAAACGCCATCACGGTCCTGGAAACAGGCGACGAAGCCTATACCGCGATGTGCGCGGCCATCGACGGCGCCGAACGCAGCGTCCTGCTCGAAACCTATATTTTCGACAATGACCCCGTCGGCCTGCTCTTCGTGGAATCCCTTGCCCGGGCCGTCCGGCGCGGCGTCAGCGTGCGCGTGTTGATCGACGCCGTAGGCGCCCGCTATTCCGTGCCCAGCATATTGGGCCACCTGCGCGGCGCCGACATCACCGCCGGGCTCTTCAACGGCAACATCGTCATGGGCCTGCACCTGCCCTATGCCAATCTGAGGACCCACCGGAAGATCCTGGTGGTCGACGGCACGGTTGCCTTTACCGGCGGCATGAACATTCGCAAGGGCTTTTCCGCCGAGTTTGCCGGCTCCAACAGTTCCAGGGACACGCATTTTCGCGTGACCGGTCCAGTGGTAGCCGACCTCTTTTCGGTTGCCGCCGAAGATTGGCGTTTCGCCAGCAACGAGGCGCTGAAGGGCGATGCCTGGCGAATTGCCCCGCTGTCGCCGGCGCCCGCCACGCCCATG
This sequence comes from Mesorhizobium sp. B264B1B, assembly GCF_020165765.1. Taxonomy (NCBI): domain Bacteria; kingdom Pseudomonadati; phylum Pseudomonadota; class Alphaproteobacteria; order Hyphomicrobiales; family Phyllobacteriaceae; genus Mesorhizobium; species Mesorhizobium sp. B264B1B. The sequence continues at coordinate 141,358 of NZ_JAIUIS010000003.1, read as the reverse complement.
CTGGTGCGGGCGGTCGCGTCCGGCCCGGACGCCAGCGTCGAGACCAATCACAAGCTGCTGATCGGCGCCTTCTCCGTCGCGCGCAAATCGATCCGCCTCATGTCGCCCTATTTCCTGCCGGACCGCGAACTGATCAGCGCCCTGACGACCGCGGCAAGACGCGGTGTCGAAATCGATATCGTGGTGCCGGCGGTGAACAATCTTTTCCTTGTCGACCGTGCGATGACGGCGCAATTCGACCAGGTTCTGAAGCACTATTGCCGCGTCTGGCGCACGGAAGGACCTTTCGACCATTCGAAGCTGCTTTCGATCGATGGCGCATGGGCCTATATCGGGTCTTCCAACCTTGACGCCAGGTCGCTACGGCTCAATTTCGAGATCGACCTGGAGGTACTCGACGCCGGCTTCGCCAGCGAGGTCGAAAAGCGGATCGCGGCGGCGATCGAGACGGCCGTCCCTGTCACGCTGGAAGCATTGCGGGCGCGGCCATTCGTCATCCGTCTGTTCGATCGCATCCTGTGGCTGGGCTCGCCCTATCTTTAACAAAAGGACGTGTTTGCCAGATAGCTTGAAATCGATGATGGAACAGATGCCGAAAGGTTCTATTTTTTGAGGTGCATGGTGCAAGCAGCAGGAATGGCGGGCAAACGATGCGGGTGAACGGGCGCAGCCTGCCGGCAAGCATGCTTTTGTCCATTCGCGACAAACGGATGCGGAAGGCCAATGCCACGTCGACCAACAAGGCGGACGCCACCGGAACGCTGGTCGCCTCCTACAATGTCCACAAATGCATCGGCGTCGACCGCAAGTTCGATCCCGAGCGCACCAGTCGCGTCATCCGCGAGATCGACCCGGATGTCATCGCCCTGCAGGAAGCGGACAATCGTTTCGGCGACCGGACCGGACTTCTCGACCTGTCCCGGCTCGAACTGGAAACCGGCCTGGTGCCGGTGCCGATTTCGGCAACCGGCAAGGGCCATGGCTGGCACGGCAACGTCTTGCTTTTCAAAAAGGGCGTCGTGCGCGACGTGCATCAGATCAGGCTTCCCGGGCTGGAACCGCGTGGCGCTCTGGTGGCAGAAATCGACCTCGACGGAAGCCAGTCCCTGCGCGTCATCGCGGCGCATTTGGGCCTGCTGCGCCGTTCGCGGTCGCAGCAGGCACAGGTCGTACTGGATATCATGAACAGCCCCGACGAGAAGCCGACGCTGCTGCTCGGCGACCTCAACGAATGGCGCCTCGGAAACCGCTCCGCGCTGAACACGCTGCATCTGACGTTTGGACCGTTGCCTCCGGCTGTTCCCACCTTCCCCTCGAACCTGCCCCTGCTGGCGCTCGACCGCATCGTGGCCAACCGGCACGGAATGATCGCGGCCGTCGAAGCGCATGACACGCCGCTGTCGCGGGTCGCCTCCGACCATCTGCCGCTGACCGCCTTTGTCCGCCTGTAGCCACGCGCCGATAACGCCTTGATGTCGACCGCGTTGGAAAGCGTGTAGGGCGGTATCGGAACGGCGGCTCCTTTTGCGAGTTGATATGGCTTGGACAACAGGAGGACGAGACATGAGAAGCTTTTTCCTGGCCTCGATGATGGCGTTGGCCGCTTCGGCTTCCGTCATTGCGCCGACGCAGGCCGCGAGCGTCACCATCCAGTCCGGCGACGAGCCCCAGTATTCGCCCGACGACGACTATGACAATGGCGAGGTCGTCGTGCGCCGCCATCACGATCGCCAGCGTTATATCGACAATCGCTATAACGACGACGAGGACAGCGATGTTCGTTACAGCGACCGCGAATACCGCCGCTACCATCGTCACCACCGCTGCCACATCGAGTTGGTGAAACACTGGCGCCACCATCACAGGGTGATCGAAGAGGTTCGTGTCTGCACCTGACCCGAGGATCGCTGAAGTGCATCTGCGTGGCCTGATTGCAATGCGGTAAGCTGCGGCCACGCCCCTTCTGCTGCACTGGCTATGCCGCATTGCACAATTCCGCGACCTTGCCCACAATGCGGGGCATGGTCCTATCCTCCCTAGCCGTCCTGGTGATCGACGAAAACCGTATCCGCGCCTCGATCATCGAGGCGGGACTGCGCGAGGCCGGCCATCAGCGGGTGACCGTCGTCCATGACGTGGCGGGCATTGCGCGCCGCATCGCCGAGATCGAACCCGACGTGATTGTCATCGACCTCGAAAATCCCAACCGCGACATGCTGGAGAACATGTTCCAGCTATCGCGCGCGGTGAAGCGCCCGATCGCCATGTTCGTCGACCGTTCCGACCAGGCCTCTATCGAGGCCGCGGTCGATGCCGGCGTGTCCGCCTATGTCGTCGATGGCCTCAGGCAGGAACGCGTGAAGCCGATCCTCGACATGGCCGTCAGCCGCTTCAACGCCTTTTCTCGCATGGCACGCGAACTGGAGGAAGCGCGCAGCGAACTCGAGAACCGCAAGGTCATCGACCGCGCCAAGGGAATATTGATGAAATCGCGGGGTCTGAGCGAAGACGCGGCCTACACGCTGCTGCGCAAGACGGCGATGAACCAGAACCGCAAGATCAGCGACATCGCCCATAGCCTGGTGACGACAGCCGGGCTGCTCGGGCCGCTGGAGGATGAATGAGCATGACAGCTGCGCATCAGATCACCGCCGGCTTCATGCCCCTGTTCGACAGCGCCGTGCTGGTCGCGGCCGGCGAAATGGGCTTTGCCGCGCGCGAAGGCGTCGATCTCGTCCTCCACCGCGAAACCTCCTGGGCCAACATCCGCGACCGCATCGCCATTGGCCATTTCGACCTTGCCCACATGCTTGGGCCGATGCCGCTCGCCTGCAACCTCGGGCTCACGCCGCTGGCATCCGAGACGATCGTGCCCTTTTCGCTCGGCCTCGGCGGCAATTGCGTCACCATCTCCAACGCCGTCTGGGAAGGCATGGCGGCGCACGGCGCCGTATCGGATCTCGATCCGGCCCGCGCCGGCGCGGCGCTCGGCGCGTTTATCCGCAAACGCGCGGCGGCCGGCCGCGACCCGCTACGCTTCGCCGTCGTGCATCCGCATTCCGGGCACAATTACGAACTGCGCTATTGGCTCGCCGCCTGCGGCATCGACCCCGACGGTGAGATCGAGATCGTCATCGTGCCGCCGCCCTTCATGGCCGACGCGCTGGCCGCCGGCCGCATCGACGGCTATTGCGTCGGCGAACCCTGGAACAGTGCGTCCGTCGCGGCCGGCACCGGCCACATCGTCACCGTCAAGGCGCTTTTGTGGCGCAACAGTCCCGAAAAGGTGATCGGTGCGCGCAAGGCCTGGGCCGAAGCGCAGCCGGAGGCGCTGGCGGCGCTGCTCAGGGCACTGCACCACTCCGCCCGCTGGTGCCAGGACCCGGCCAATCGAGGCGAACTGGCGGCGCTGATGGCGCAGCCCGGCCTCCTTGGCCAGTCCGCCGAAATCCAGATGCCGGTCCTGACCGGACATCTCCGCCTCGGCAGCGGCGCCGAGCGGAACGTCGAGGACTTCTTCGTTCCGTTCGACAAGGCGGCGAACTTTCCCTGGAAGAGCCATGCGCTGTGGTTCTACACCCAGATGGTGCGCTGGGGCGATATCGCGCACACGCCTGAAAACCTCGCCGTCGCCCGCGACTGCTACCGGCCCGACCTCTATCGGGCGGCGCTGAAGCCACTCGGCGTAGCGCTGCCGGGCGCCAATGCCAAGGTCGAGGGGGCGTTGAAGATCGCAACGCCCGTCGGCTCGGCCGGGGCAAGCCTGGTGCTCGGCCCCGACGGTTTCTTCGACGGCCGCATCTTCGATCCGGACCAGATCGACGCTTATATCGGGGCGCAGCGGCAAGGGTGATCATTTCCGCGCCATTCTTGTGCATTGCACAAAATTTATGCGGACTGATCGCATAGCTGACCAATGTTTGGCCTTGTCACCTGGTGGCCGGATCTGCCCGTGAATCGGCTATTCAGCTGAATTCATTCGAAATTCCTTTCTAAGGCGAGACTGGCACGGTTCCTGCATTGAAATAACCGGACCCTTAGTGGGTCACGGAACAGGCGTCCAATGGCGGGCGCCCACAGGCAAAGCTGCCGCTCAGGTCAAGACGCGATCCGGATTCCCGGACGCGAAGACCTGGCCGGCGGCTTTTTTGTTTGGCCGAACACGCAATCGACGGTGCTGGTCCCAGGCAGCGCCCAACCGGAGACGACGATGACGAAACGGATCGGAACTGGAACAACCCTCAAGGATTTCACGCGCCGCGATTTTGTCGCCAGCAGCGCGCTGGCGGCGGCGCTGTTCGTCGCAGCGAAGATGCTGTTCCCGGTTGGCGCCGTGGCCGAGGGCAAAGGTGCCCAAGTGAACGCGCCAAGCTCGCCGCGCTGATGCCGCGCCGCTGACCATCGATCAAGAAAACACGCGCGGTGCTTCTCCATCGCAAACCGGAGCCTGACATGACCGCAATCCTCCCAGCCGCGACCAGCCAGGACAATGCCCCCCGGCAGGCGCTCGTGATGTCCACCATCGCGTTCACAGTCTGCTTTGCGGTGTGGACGATCTTTTCCATCATCGGCGTGCGCATAAAGCAGGAACTTGGGCTGAACGAGACGGAGTTCGGCCTGCTCGTCGGCACGCCGATCCTAACCGGCTCCCTCGTGCGCATGGTGCTCGGCGTCTGGACCGACCGCTATGGCGGACGGCTGGTTTACACCGCCACCATGCTCGCTGCGGCGGTAGCGACCTTCCTGCTCGCTTTTGCGCACACTTACGGACAGATGCTGATCGCTGCACTCGGCGTCGGGCTTGCCGGCGGCTCCTTCGCCGTTGGCGTCGCCTATGTCTCGCGCTTCTTCCCGGCGGGCAGGCAGGGCACGGCGCTCGGCATCTTCGGTGTCGGCAATGTCGGCGCCGCTGTCACCAAATTCCTGGCGCCTTTCGTGCTTCTCGCCTGGGGCTGGCAATCGGTCGCGCTGATCTGGGCGGCAGCACTCGTCATCATGGCCGCCATCTTCTGGTTCACGACCGGCGACGATCCCGTGATTCGCGAGCGCCGCGCCGGCAAGACCACGCCTGCGAGGAGCTTCTGGCAGGAATTCGCGCCGCTGAAGAACCCGCAGGTCTGGCGCTTCGCCTTCTATTACTTCTTCTCCTTCGTTCGTGGCGCTGTCGCTGTGGCTGCCGCGCTACCTGATCGGCGTTTACGGCTTCGGGCTGGCGACCGCCGGCATGATCGGCGCGGCTTATTCGATTCCCGCGAGCATCTTCCGCGCCTATGGCGGAGTGCTTTCCGACCGCGTCGGCGCTCGTACCGTACTCTACTGGACCTTCTCCGTTTGTGCCGTCGCGACCTTGGTGCTGTCTCTCCCCTCGGCAGACTATGTGGTGCGCGGCATCAGCGGGCCGATCGCCTTCCATTTCGAGATCGGCCCGCTCGCCTTCATCGCCGTCGCCTGCGTGCTCGGCTTCTTCATGAGCCTCGGCAAGGCCGCCGTCTACAAACATATCCCGGCTTACTATCCGCAGAGCGTCGGGGCCGTTGGCGGCGTCGTGGGCATGATCGGCGGCCTTGGCGGCTTCATCCTGCCGATCGCCTTTGGCGCGCTGAACGATCTCACCGGCGTCTGGTCGAGTTGCTTCATGCTGCTCTTCGTCCTCGTCGTCGCCTGCTTTGCCTGGATGCATGTCAGCGTCAGGCGGATGGGGCGGGCCGCATCAACCAAGGCGTCGACCCTTTCCTATGCTGCAGAGTGACACCGGAGCGGATTAGGAACATGACCCAAAAACTCGTCATCATCGGCAACGGCATGGCCCCCGGGCGCATGCTGGAGCACCTGCTGGAACAGGCGCCGGACCGCTACAGCGTCACCATCTTCAACGCCGAACCGCGCGTCAATTACGACCGCATCATGCTGTCGCCGGTCCTCTCGGGCGAGAAGGCCTACGAAGAAATCATCATCCATGGCGACGGCTGGTACATCGCCAATAACATCACCCTCTACAAGGGCCACAAGATCGTCGCCATCGACCGCGCAGCGAAGACCGTCACGTCGGACCACGGCGTCACCGAACCCTACGATAAGCTTGTCATCGCCACCGGCTCGGTGCCGTTCATCATCCCGGTGCCCGGCCACAACCTGCCCGGCGTTCTCACCTATCGCGACCTCGACGACGTCCAGGCGATGATGCTCGCGGCCCAGTCGCGCGCCAAGGCTGTGGTCATCGGCGGCGGACTGCTCGGACTGGAAGCAGCAGCGGGCCTCAACGCGCAAGGCATGGACGTCACCGTGCTGCATGTCATGCCGACACTGATGGAGCGCCAGCTCGATCCGGCGGCAGGCTATCTGTTACAGCGCGCCGTCGAGCAGCGCGGGATCAAGGTTGTCACCAAGGCCAATACAAACGCGATCACGGGCAACGGCAAGGTCGAGCAGGTCGAACTCGTCGACGGCACCGTCATCCCCGCGACGCTGGTGGTGATGGCCGTCGGTATCCGGCCGAACGCAGCGCTGGCGAAGGAGGCGGGCATCGCCGTCAACAGAGGCATCGTCGTCGATGCCGGCATGCGCAGCAACGACCCGGACATCTACGCGCTCGGCGAATGCGCCGAGGTCAACGGCCAGATCTATGGGCTGGTCGCCCCCCTATACGAGATGGCCCGCGTCGCCGCCCGCCAGCTCGCCGGCGACGAGGCGGCCGGTTTTGTCCACATGGACACGCCGACCAAGCTCAAGGTCACCGGCATCGACCTGTTCTCGCTCGGCGACTTCGCAGAGGGCGAGGACCGCCAGGAGATCGTGCTGCGCGACGCGGCGGCCGGCGTCTACAAGCGCCTCGTGCTCAAGGACGACCGCATCATCGGCACCGTGCTCTACGGCGAGACCGCGGACGGCGCCTGGTTCAACGACCTCAAGAAGAAGCAAACAGACATATCGCAAATGCGCGATACGTTGATCTTCGGCCAGTCCTACCAGGGGGGTGCCCCACTGGACCCTATGGCGGCCGTTGCAGCCTTGCCGGATGATGCGGAAATCTGCGGCTGCAACGGCGTCTGCAAGGGCAAGATCACGGGCGCGATCGCGGCCAAGGGGCTGACTTCGCTCGACGACGTGCGCGCGCACACCAAGGCGTCGGCCTCCTGCGGCTCCTGCACCGGGCTGGTCGAAAAACTGATGGTGCTGACCATCGGCGACAAGTACAACCCGGCCGCCGTACAGCCCATGTGCTCCTGCACGACGCTCGGCCATGACGAGGTGCGCCGGCTGATCAAGGCCAAGGCGCTGAAGACCATTCCCGCGATCATGCAGGAACTGGAATGGAAAACCTCCTGCGGCTGCGCCAAATGCCGGCCGGCACTCAACTATTATCTCGTCTGCGACCGGCCGGACGAATACGCGGACGACTACCAGTCACGCTTCATCAACGAGCGCGTCCACGCCAACATCCAGAAGGACGGCACCTATTCGGTGGTGCCGCGCATGTGGGGCGGCGTCACCAATGCCGCCGAACTGCGCGCCATCGCCGATGTCGTCGATAAGTTCGATATCCCGATGGTCAAGGTCACCGGCGGCCAGCGCATCGACATGCTGGGCATCCGCAAGGAAGACCTGCCAGCGGTGTGGGCCGACCTCGGCCAGGCCGGCTTCGTCTCCGGCCACGCCTATGCCAAGGGTCTGCGCACGGTGAAGACCTGCGTCGGTTCCGACTGGTGCCGCTTCGGCACGCAGGATTCCACCGGTCTCGGCATCCGCATCGAGAAATTCATGTGGGGCTCGTGGACGCCGGCCAAGGTCAAGATGGCGGTTTCGGGTTGTCCGAGGAACTGCGCCGAGGCGACCTGCAAAGACGTCGGCGTCATCTGCGTCGACAGTGGCTACGAGATCCACTTCGCGGGTGCGGCAGGCCTCGACATCAAGGGCACCGAAGTGCTTGGCCTGGTCAAGACCGAGGACGAAGCGCTGGAGCATATCGTGGCGCTGACGCAGATGTACCGCGAGCAGGCCCGCTATCTCGAACGCATCTACAAATGGGCCAAGCGCGTCGGCATCGCCGAGATCAAGCGCCAGATCATGGACGATGGCGACAAGCGCAAGGCCTTCTACGACCGCTTCGTCTTTTCCCAGAAATTCGCCCAGGTCGATCCGTGGTCGGAACGCGTGTCAGGCAAGGACAAGCACGAGTTCCGGCCGATGGCCTCGGTCGGGTTCGCGGAGGCGGCGGAGTGATGGAGATGTTCGCGCGAGCCACCCTCTGTCCCGCCGGCCATCTCCCCCTCAAGGGGGGAGATTGGATGCCACAACGGCCTTTGCCAATCGCCAACTTCGCAGAACGGACGCCATCAGCAAAACTGCCGATCTCCCCCCTCGAGGGGGAGATGTCCGGCAGGACAGAGGGGGGCGCCTGGGCGCATTCGTATCAAGTAAAGGCGACCCAATGACCTGGACACCGATCGGCACCCTGTCCGACATCCCCCGCCGGGGCGCGCGTTGCGTTGCCACGCCGCAAGGCAAGATCGCCATCTTCCGCACCGCCGAGGACCAGGTCTTCGCCATCGACGACCATTGCCCGCACAAGGGCGGCCCGCTGAGCCAGGGCATCGTCCATGGCGCGGCGGTCACCTGCCCCCTGCACAATTGGGTCATCTCGCTGGAGACCGGCAAGGCGCTCGGCGCCGACGAGGGCGCGGTGCGCACCATTCCGGTGAAGATCGAGGGCGAGCGTCTGTTCATCGCGCTCGAAGCGCTGGCCAGCCGCGCGGCCTGACCCATGCAGATTGGCGAAGCACGCGAGGTGAGGACCACTTGCCCCTATTGCGGGGTGGGCTGCGGCGTGCTGGCGAAGGTCGCCGCGGACGGGCAGGTGTCGGTCCGCGGCGACCCCGATCATCCCGCGAATTTCGGCCGGCTCTGCTCCAAGGGCTCTGCTCTTGCCGAGACCATAGGTCTTGACGGCAGGCTGCTCCATCCTGAGATCCACGGCCGCCGCGCCTCCTGGGACGAGGCACTCGATCTTGTCGCGTCGACCTTCTCGCAAACCATTGCCGAACATGGGCCGAATGCGGTCGCCTTATATGTCTCCGGCCAGTTGCTGACCGAGGACTATTATCTCGCCAACAAATTGATGAAGGGGTTCATCGGCTCGGCCAATATCGACACCAATTCGCGCCTCTGCATGGCCTCCTCGGTCGCCGGCCATCGCCGCGCCTTCGGCTCCGACACGGTGCCCGGAACCTACGAGGATCTGGAGCTTGCCGATCTCATCGTGCTGGTCGGCTCGAATCTCGCCTGGTGCCATCCCGTGCTCTACCAGCGCATAGCTGCCGCGCGTGAGAAGCGCTCGGAGATGAAAATCGTGCTGGTGGACCCGCGCCGCACCATGACATCCGATATCGCCGACATGCACCTGGCGATCGCGCCCGATGGCGACGTCGCCCTGTTCACCGGCCTGCTCGCTTGGCTCGGCCAGCACAATGCGCTCGACCGCGCCTACATCACCGCGCACACGACCGGCTTCGGACAAGCCCTTTTCGCCGCCTCGGCACTCGACCTTGCCGGCATCGCTGCCGCCACGGGCCTGAGCGAGGACGAGCTCGCCCGCTTCTACGGCCTGTTCGCCGCGACCGGCAAGACTGTCACGGTCTACAGCCAGGGCGTGAACCAGTCGTCGTCCGGCACCGACAAGGTCAACGCCATCATCAATTGCCACCTCGCCACCGGTCGCATCGGCAGGCCCGGCGCCGGGCCGTTCTCGGTCACCGGCCAGCCCAACGCCATGGGCGGACGCGAGGTCGGCGGCATGGCCAACATGCTGGCCGCCCACATGGAGATTGAAAATCCCGGGCATCGAGAACGCGTGAAGCGCTTCTGGAATGCACCTGACATCGTGCAAAAGCCCGGCCTGAAAGTGGTCGACATGTTCCGGGCGGTCGCCGACGGGCGGATCAAGGCGCTGTGGATCCTCGCCACCAATCCTGTCGATTCGATGCCCGATGCCGACGCCGTCGAAGCAGCGATCAAGGCCTGCCCGTTTGTGGTGGTGTCGGACGTGCAGGCCGACACAGACACGGTGCGCCATGCCCATGTCCGGCTGCCGGCCACCGCCTGGGGCGAGAAGGACGGCACCGTTACCAATTCCGAGCGCCGCATCTCGCGCCAGCGCCCGTTCGTGGCGGCACCTGGCGAGGCCCGGCCGGATTGGTGGATCATTACGGAAGTGGCGCGGCGGATGGGTTTTGGCGAAGCGTTCGCGCATGCGTCCCCGGCGGAGGTTTTTGGCGAGCATGCCGCGCTGTCGGGATTTGAAAACGACGGTGGGCGCGATTTCGACATTGGGGTTTATGCCGGCCTCGATGGGGAGGAATACGACGCGCTTGCGCCATTCCAATGGCCGGCGCCGAGCCCAGGCGCCCCCCTCTGGCCTGCCGGCCATCTCCCCCTCAAGGGGGGAGATTGGATGCCACGACGGCCTTCGCCAATCGCCGATACCGCAGGACGAGCGCCGTCGACAAAACTGCCGATCTCCCCCCTAGAGGGGGAGATGTCCGGCAGGACAGAGGGGGGCGCCTGGGCTCGACATCTCTCGGAGGGGAACGTTCAAGCTGAGCCCCAACCGGAGAACGATAAAGCAGGGCCACCGAACACCCGCTTCTTCGCCGACGGCAATTTCTACACGCCCGACCGCAAGGCGCGCTTCATCGCCGTCCGCCCTGTCACGGAAACCCGCACGGACGAGAAATTCCCCCTCATCCTCAACACCGGCCGTGTCCGCGACCATTGGCACACCATGACACGCACCGGCAAAAGCCCGCGTCTGTCGCAGCACATCGCCGAACCCTTCGTCGAGATTCATCCCGACGACGCCGCGCGATACGGCATCGGCGACGCCGACATCGCGCGCGTTTCCAGCCCGCGCGGCGCCGTGCTCGTGCGCGCGCTGATCACGTCCCGCCAGCGCCGGGGCAGCATCTTCGCGCCGATGCACTGGACGGACCAGTTCACCGCCAAGGGCCGGCTCGACACGCTCACCGCGCCACTCACCGACCCAGTTTCCGGCCAGCCGGCACTGAAGCACGTCGCGGTGCACATCGAGAAATTCGCCGCGATGGCGTTCGGCTTCGCCGTGACCCGACAAAGGCCCGAAGCGATCGCCGGCGACTATTGGGCCGTGGCCCGCTGCAGGGATGGCTGGCGGGTCGAGCTCGCCTTTGCAGACGACAAAATCGACTGGACGACTTTTGCCCAATCCCTGTTCGGCGCCTCGACCGATGCCGAAATACTCGCCTATCACGACCGCGATGCCGGCCAGCATCGCATCGCCGCCTTCGATGGCGTACAGCTCGCGGGCGCCCTGTTCGTCGCTCCCGGCCCGGTCGCCGTGTCGCGCGGATGGGCAACGCAGCAGCTCGAAGAGGCCCATGCCAGCCAACGCGAGCGCTTCCGCATCGTCGCCGGCCGCGCCGGCGCCGAACGGCCCGATGCCGGCGCGACCGTCTGCTCCTGTTTCAACGTCGGGATCAAGCAGATCACGGCGGCGGTGGCTTCCGGCTGCACGAACGTGGAAGCCATCGGCGCCGCGCTGAAGGCAGGCACCAATTGCGGCTCCTGCCGCTCTGAGATCCGCGCCATCATCCAGGCACATCGCGTTCAGGCGGCCGAGTAGGCGGCAGAACCCGCCATCGGCGGCCTCCCGATGCGTATGCGCCGGCGGACCCCGCGTCAGCCCATCATGGCCGGGCGGCAGGACGACACCCGGGGCGTAGCTGCGGTTGTCCAGATCGCTAAGCGCGCCGTACTTGCCGCCGTGTGGGTTGCCGCCGACGTCTCGCCGCCATCATTGGCTACAGAACTGGACTTTAGTCCGAGCTGTCTCATCTGGACACAAAAGCGCAAGGCTGAAAATGTCTTAATGCATGTCGCCCAAAAGTAACCTCGGTTTTGGGAGGACGACATGCACGAAAAAAGCCAAAAGTGCGTCGCATGAATCCGCTTCGACGCGACCCGCTCTTGGAGCGCAGTAAGCTTGGCCAACCAGAAGGAGGCGGATGCTGGACATCGAGGACATAGCCGCTCATCCGGATCTGCACCGCCACGTCCAGGAGCAGTCGTTGGCGCTGATCCACATCTACGAAGCCAGCCCGCGGCTTGCTTCCATATTCGCCACGCAGCAGCGCTGGCTGATGGGCCATGTCGGCCTTGCCATGCATTTCAGGCGCGACCCGGGCGACCGTCGCACCGCGTTGACGGTGTCGCGCTTCATCGAGTTCGTGCATCAGCACAAGGTCGCCAGCCGCAACACCGCCGACGCTTTCATCAAGGAGATGCTGAATTACCGCATCGCCGAATACGTCGCGGGCGGAGACGGGCGCACCCACCCGTTGCAGCCGACAGCGGACACGGTGCGGACATTCACCGGATGGGTGCACGCACATCTAAGCACCCTTGACCGACTCGACGGCGCGGACCGGCTGGCGAAATACCTGGAGCGGCCCGATATGCTCGCCGCCCTGCAGCCCCTCGTGGCCGACGGCCTGCTTTCGTCCAAACCGGTGCGCGAACCCAACCAGACCTTTTCCCTGTTCATCTGGCTCAACAATGGCGGCATCGTCATGGACCGGCTCATGTCCGGCATCGACCCCGACCATGCCGGCCTAGATCGGATTCCGACCAGCGTGGTCTCGGTGGCGGAATTCGCCAGTTGGCTCAAACTGTCGCGCACCCACCTCGCCCGAAAACTACGCGATGCCGAGGCGCTCGGCAGCATCGGCTGGCTGGGCCAGCGCGGCAATTCCGTGATGTGGGTCTCGCACCGCTTCTTTCAGGAATACATGAGCGTCCAGGCCGCCAAGCTGGCCATCGTGGATGCCGCCTTCGCAGCATGCTTTTCCACCGACCACTGAGAGACTCGCCGCTGCCCAGGCTATGAAGGCGGTCCGTGCCGCTGCGTATCCTCGAAACAAAAAAGCCGCCTCGGCGGCGGGACGTCAGCACCATACGAAGAATGACAGCATAACTGCCCTCAGCAGTGAACCTCAGGCCGCAGAACGGCCCGGGTGCGCAAGGTCACCCGAGCCGGAACCCGCAATGTCACTCGATGTCGAAGGAGACACCCTGGGCGAGCGGCAGCGCCTTGGAATAGTTCACCGTGTTGGTGGCGCGGCGCATATAGGCTTTCCACGCATCGGAGCCGCTCTCGCGGCCGCCGCCGGTTTCCTTTTCACCACCGAAGGCGCCGCCGATCTCGGCGCCCGACGTGCCGATATTGACATTGGCGATGCCGCAGTCCGAGCCGTCGACGCCGAGAAAGCGCTCGGACTCCTGCAGGTCGCGGGTGAAGATCGACGACGACAGCCCCGCTCCCACCGCATTGTGCTCGTCAAGCACGGCGTCGAAATCGGAATACTTCATCACATAGAGGATCGGCGCGAACGTCTCTTCGGTCACCGGCGAGACTTGGCTGGGCATTTCGACTAGCGCCGGATGCACGTAATAGGCGTCCGGATGGCCATTCTCGACCCGCGTGCCGCCGGTCACCTTGCCGCCGTGGGCGGACGCTTCCTGCAGCGCCTTCTGCATGGCTTCGTAGGCTGCCTTGTCGATCAGCGGCCCAACGAGCGCCGACGTCTCCAGCGGATTGCCGACAGAGACGCTCTGATAGGCCTTCTTCAGCCGCGGTACCAAGGCGTCGTAGACGCTGTCATGCACGAACAGGCGCCTCAGCGTCGTGCAGCGCTGGCCCGCCGTGCCCATCGCGCCAAAGGCAATCGCGCGCAACGCCATGTCGAGATCGGCGGTCGGGCAGACGATGCCGGCATTGTTGCCGCCGAGCTCCAGCACCGCGCGTGCAAAACGCTTGGCCAGGCGCGGGCCGACGTCGCGGCCCATGCGGGTCGAGCCGGTGGCGGAGACCAGCGGCACCTTGGGATGATCGACCAGGATCTCACCGACGGCGCGGTCGCCGATCAGCACCGACGCTAGCCCTTCCGGCGCATCAGTGCCGAAGCGCTTGACGGCGCGCTTGAAGATCGCCTCGCAGGCAAGCGCCGTCAGCGGCGTTTTTTCGGAAGGCTTCCATACCACCGCGTCGCCGCAGACCAGCGCCAGCGCCGCATTCCACGACCACACCGCGACCGGGAAGTTGAAGGCGGAGATGACGCCGACCACGCCGAGCGGATGCCAGGTTTCCATCATGCGATGTCCCGGACGCTCGGTGGCGATGGTCAGCCCGTACAATTGCCTGGAAAGACCGACGGCGAAGTCGCAGATGTCGATCATCTCCTGCACTTCGCCGAGCCCTTCCGAGGGGATCTTGCCGACCTCGATCGACACCAGCCGGCCAAGTTCGGCCTTGTGCGCGCGCAATTCTTCGCCGAGCAGCCGCACCAGCTCGCCGCGCTTCGGGCCCGGTACCAGCCGCCAGGCCTGGAACGCCTTGTGCGCGGCATCGATGGTCCTGGCCGCATCGGCCTGTGAGATCGTGCTCAATGCCGCGATCTGCTCGCCCGTCACCGGGCTGCGCACGATCAGGTCGCCGCCGACAAGCGCCTCCTTGGCAACACCCAGTTTCGCCAGCAGCTCGGCGGTTTCCTTCGCTATCGTCATGTCTGTCCCTTTCAGATCCCGCCATTCATGTGGCGTGGTCAAAGCATTGCGCCGTGCGTTCCCTATGCGATGAGGCGCAGGGTGGCGCTGTCTTGGCGTGCCAATAGCGGTTTCAGGAAAAAATCGCCACCCCGGCATGGTCCAAGCCCGGGCCAGACCATTGAACCAGCGTCAGCTTGCGGTGCGCGCTGCGCTGTCCTTCATCAGCCGGTCGATATGCATGCGTATATGGGCCGCTTCCGCCGCCGTGTTGGCAAGCGCGATGGCGCGGTCGAAGGCCACCCGCGCCTCCTCGCCCCGGTCGAGCTGCATCAAAAGCCCGCCCTTGAGGCCGAAGAAATGAAAATAGCCGGAAAGCCTCTGCTCCAGCGGCTCGATCATGGCGAGCGCGGCCTCCGGGCCACGCACCTTGGAGGCCGCGACCGCACGGTTGAGGGTGACGACGGGCGACGGCTGCATCTGTTCGAGCAGGCCGTAGAGCAGGTCGATCTCCACCCAGTCCGTGTCCTCGGCCTTCGCGGCCCGCGCATGCAGCGCGGCAATCGCCGCCTGCACCTGGTAAGGGCCGGGCTTGCGGTGGCGCAGTGCCTTGTCGACCAGCGCCAGCCCCTCGTCGATCATCTTGCGGCTCCACAGGCTGCGGTCCTGATCCTCGAGCAGCACGATCTCGCCGTCCGCATCGAAACGAGCCGGTGCGCGCGCATGCTGGAGCAGCAGCAGCGCCGTCAGCCCCATGATCTCCGGCTCGGTCTGGAACAGCCTGAGCAGCAGCCGGGCCAGCCGGATCGCCTCTTCGCACAGCGGCGCGCGGGCCGGCGCCTCGCCGCTGTTGGTCGAATAGCCCTCGTTGAAGATCAGGTAGACCATGGCCGCGACCGCGGCGAGCCGCTCCGAGCGCTCCACCGCGCCCGGCGTCTCGAACGGCACGCCTGCGTCGGCGATACGTGCCTTGGCGCGGGTGATGCGCTGCTCCATGGCGCTTTCGCCGACCAGGAAGGCGCGCGCGATCTGCTTGACCGTAAGGCCGGAGACGATGCGCAGCGCCACCGCGATCTGCTGCGTTGCCGGCAGGTCGGGATGGCAGCAGATGAATAGCAGCCGCAATATGTCGTCGCGGTAGTGCGCGCCATCGAGCCGCTCGGCGATGTCGCTCTCTGCGTCCTCGAGATCAGATATCTGGTCCTCTTCCGGCATCGGCGCCTGCTTGGCGCGCTTGCGCACCGCGTCGATGCCGCTGTTGCGTCCGACGAAGATCAGCCAGGCCGCCGGATCGCGCGGCGGACCGTTCTGCGGCCAGTTCTTCAGCGCCCTGAGGCAAGCGTCCTGGAAAGCTTCCTCCGCCGTATCGAGGTCGCGGAAATAGCGCAGCAGCGCACCCATCGCCTGCGGGCGGGCGGCGCTGATCGCTGAGCTGATCCAGGCAAGTTCGGTCATACGGCGGCCCTAGTGGGATTGAAGATGGATACCGGCCGGATTTCGTAGGAGCCGCCGCTCGGATTGACCTCGGAAAGTTCGCGCGCGAACTCCACCGCCTCGTCGAGATCGGCGCATTCGAGCGTGTAGAAGCCGAGGAACTGTTCCTTGGTCTCGGCGAACGGCCCGTCGATGACGATCGATTCGCCCTTGACCTTCCTCAGCGTCGTCGCCGCCGTCGTCGGCAAAAGCCGCGCCACCGGGCCAAGCCGGCCGGCGTCCGCGTATTTCTGCTGGACATCGAGAATGTTGGCCATGACCTTGTCGTCCTGTTCCTTGCTCCAGGAGCAGACGACGTCTTCGGAAGCATAGCACAAGATCGCGTAGAGCATGGTTTGTCCTCTTCTGTGTCAAAGGACGAAACACTAGGACCGATCCCGACACGGCGTCGATAAAAAAATCGAGGCGCCGCGGATTCAGCGGCCGCTGGTTGCCGCGGGTCCGCTTTCGTGCGTCTTCAGCCATCGCAGCACGAGCGCTTCCTCGTCATCGAGACCGTCTATCGATCGTTTGCGCTTATTGGCTTCCGCCATTTCGGCAAGCAGCCGTCCCTGCAGCCATGCTTCGAAGACTTGCGGATGGATATAGCATTGGCGGCAGACGGCGCGCGTGTTGCCCAGCCGCTCGGCGACCCTGTCGATGACGCTGTTCATCGCCCGTTTCTGCTGTGCCTGGCTGTCGGGCAGCACCGTTTGCGCAAATAGCGACGCGGCGTGGATGGTGCCGCCCCATGTACGGAAATGTTTCGAGCTGAATGCATCGCCGATGGCCTCGCGGATGTAGCGGTTGACGTCCTCGGACCGCACCGGGTGTCTGTTGCCGTCCTCGTCGAGATACTGGAACAGCTTTTGGCCCGGCAGATCCTGCGCGCCCCGCACGATTCGCGCGATGCGGCGATCGACCAGCTTCAATTTCCATTCCTTGCCCGATTTGCCCTTGAAGGCGAACCGCAGGCTCGATCCCTTGATGTCGACATGGCGGTCGCGCAATGTCGTCAGGCCGAAGCTCTTGTTGTCGCGAGCGTAAGCGGCGTTGCCGACGCGGATCATGGTGTTGTCGAGCAGCCAGACGATCGCGGCGACGACGCGTTCGAGCGGCAGGCCGTGGCGGCGCAGGTCGCTGTCGATCCTGTGCCGAAGCTCCGGCAGGCTTTCGGCGAAGGCGACAAGGCTCGAATATTTGGCGCTGTCGCGCTCCTCGGCCCAATGCGGATGGTAGCGATATTGCTTGCGCCCCCGCTGGTCCCTGCCGGTCGCCTGGATATGTCCGTCCGCCTCGGGCGAGATCCAAACATCCGTCCAGGCCGGCGGGATCACGATCGCCTCGATGCGCGCTCGGGTGGCATCCGAGACCGGCCCGCCATCAGGTCCCCTGTAGGAAAATCCCTTGCCCGATTTCAGCCGGCGGATACCGGGTTCGGTATCGCTGACATAAATCAGTGCGGCGTGCTCGGCAGAGATTTGAGCACCGTTCTTTGGTGCGGCGTCGCCGTCGATAGTCAATCCGGATTTCTGCAGCATGCTGGCCCCACGGAAACACCGTAGATAAGCCTCTGGGCCGAGCACTGGTTCCATTCCTGTCCGAAAAGTCGGCGGCCAGCCACGCCGGGGCGGAACCCTGCAAGGCGCTTTGCGCAAGCAGGCCTGACGTCAGGTCTTCTCCAGCACCACCGGAATAACGTCGACGGCTTGCTCTCCGACCTGTCCGCCGGTGGTCTTGAGAACGCCGACGATCGGCGCGACATCCGAATAGTCACGGCCATAGCCGACGGTGATGTGATCGTTGGAGGCCCGCATGCCGTTGGTCGGGTCGAACTCCTGCCAGCCGGCATCGCGCCCGCACCACACCTTGACCCATGCATGCATGGCGTCGGCGCCCTCCAGCCTGGGCTTGCCCTTGGGCGGAATGGTGCGCAGGAAGCCGCTGACATAGCCGGCCGGTATGCCGAGCCCGCGCAGGCCGGCGATCATGATATGCGAGAAATCCTGGCACACGCCGCGCTTCAGCCGGAAGGCATCGCCTGCCCTGGTGCGGACGGTGGTTGCCTCGTTGTCATAGGTGAAATCGCGGTGGATGCGATTGCAGAGGTTCATCGCCGTACCGGCGGCGGAGCCGCCGACGCTGTCGCGCGCATAGGCGGTAATCGCCGCATCGATGCCGGCGTGACCGCTGGCGGCCAGGAAATGGTGGGGGGTATCCGGCGCCAGCGAGCGCACGGCGGCGAGCTCCTGACGCAGCCGGCTAAGGTCGGGCGACACGTCGAGCCCGGGCTCGGGCCGCGACACCGCCACGCGCGCGCTCATCCTGATGTCGAGTGCGTCATGCGCGTCGCGGAAGGCGATCGAGGTGACGTTGTTGCCGAAGAAATCGGAAAAATCCGAGCGTTCGTTGGGCGCCGGCGCGAAGGATAGCGACGCAGCGACGACGCGCTGCACGCCCTCGATGGTCGGCGGCAGTACGCGCACCTGGTGCCGGCCGCCGCCGGCGACGGCGGCGTAATCGTAGTGAAGGTGAAGCCTGATGTCGTAGAGCATGCCGGAGCGCCGCCTTACCCGAAATAGGCCTTGGCGAGGCTGCTGTAGAGCCCGCCTATCTCGCCGGCGAGATCGTTCAGCGCCTTCACACTCATGTCCGCTGGCTCCTTGATGGCGATGGCTGTGTTGAGCTGCAGGATCTCCTTGGCCGCAGGCGACATGTGCCCCTCGCCGCCGATCGCCGGCAGCAGCCCGATCTCGGCTTTCAGCCGTTCGAGCTGGAACAGGATGGAACGCGGATTGAGCGGATCGAGCGCCAGAAGGTCGATCACCGTGCGGCGGCCGGCTTGCACAGGGTACTGCCGCCGGTGCGTCATGACGCTGTCGCCGATCTCCAGCATCATGTCGAGCGCGCCGTCCGGGGCCTTGTCGCTGGTCAGCCGGGCGAGCGTGCTGGCGATCTGTATGCCGCGTTCCAGCCGCCGGCCGATCTCCAGGAACCGCCAGCCCGCGAAGCGGTACATGTTCTCGTGCAGCAGGCCGGAAAAACCGGCGAGCTTGCGCAGGATGACGGTCATCGCCCGCGTCGCGTCATCCCCCGGCGCCACCGTCGTCGCGAACTGATGGATGGTCTTCGACAGGTCCTTGAGCGCCAGCCAGCCGTCCGGCGAGAAACGGTCGCGGATCTGGCCGGCGCTGTAGACCGCGCTGTCCAGCGTGCCGATCAGCCCCGATGGGATCGCCGTTTCGACATCGATGCCGAACGGTTCGAGATGATCCCTGATGTCGGCCAGCAGCGGCATATCCGGATCGGAGGTTTCGGCGAGCCGCACATGATAGGCGCGCAGGATGCGCACCGTGTCCTCGGAGCGTTCGATGTAGCGGCCGAGCCAGGTCAGGTTTTCCGCTGCGCGGCTGGGCAGGCTGCCCGGCCTGGTGCGGCTGAAGCTGTCACCCTCTTGCGGCAGCAGCGTCTCGCGCTCCACCGGCCGATCGCTGACCACCCATACGTCGGCCGCCTGGCCGCCGCGCTGCATGGCGATTGCCGTCGGATCGAGCGACAGGCCGACGCGGGCGAACCCGCCCGGCATCACCGTCCAGCCCTCGGGCGTGCGCGCCAGGTAGACACGCAGGCTCGCCGGCCGCGGCTCCAGCCATCCGCCGACATAGACGGGCGTCGTCGAAAGCGTCACCGCTTCCTGGCCGATGAAAGCGTCGCCGTCGCGTTCGATACGCGCCACCAGGTCCGCCCGCTCCCCGGCCGACAGCGCGGAGCCAAGCCTAGTCTGGTCGTCGTCCTCGAAGGCCAGCCTCGTCGACAGCGCCGGCCCGATCACCATGCGGTCGATATTGGCGAGCACATGCGCTCGGTCGGATGCCTGACCGCACCACCATGTCGCGACGGTGGGCAGCTTGAGTTCCTCGCCCCGCAATTCACGCGCGATCTTGGGCAGGAAGGCAAGCAGCGCGCGCGTTTCCATCAGGCCCGAGCCGAGCGCATTGACGGTCGAGACGCTGCCTTGCCGGATCGCCTCGACCAGTCCCGGCGTGCCGATCTGCGACTCCGAGCGCAGTTCCAACGGATCGGCGAACGCCGCGTCCAGCCGCCGCCACAGCACGCTGATCGGCATCAGCCCGGAAACGGTGCGCACCATCAGCCGGCCCCCGGAAACGGTCAGGTCCTCGCCTTCGAGCAGCATGATGCCGAGATAGCGGGCGATATAGGCGTGTTCGTAATAGGTTTCGTTGAGCGGTCCAGGCGTCAATATGGCGACGCGGCCGTCGGCTTCCCTGGCCATACCGATCAGCGCGTCGCGGAAACGCCGGAAGAAACCGGCGAGGCGATGCACATGCATCTCGCCATAGATATCGGACAGCGCGCGCGTCGTGGCGACGCGGTTCTCCAGCGCGAAGCCGGCGCCGGATGGTGCCTGAGTGCGATCGCCCAACACCCACCAGCGGCCGTCCGGCCCGCGGCCAAGTTCGAAAGCGCAGAAGTGAAGGAAATGCCCCTCTGCCGGCCTGGTTCCGGCCACGGGCCGCAAATATTCGGCGCTTGCCGCGATCAGTCCGGCCGGCAGGATGCCCTTCTCGACCAGCCGGTTCGGCCCGTATATATCGGCGATGATCTCCTCGAACAGCTCGGCGCGCTGCACCAGGCCGGCGCTGATCGCTGCCCACTCGGCATCCTCGATGAGCACCGGAACATGCGCCAGCGGCCATTCGCGCTCGTTGGCGCCGGCCTTGTCGTAGACGCGATAGTAGACGCCGGCGTCGCGCAGATACTGGTCGGCACGGGCAAAACGCTGGGCGAGTTCTTCGGCGCCGAGATCGTCGAGCGCCTCGATGAAACGCTTCCAGGCCGGACGGGGATTGCCCGAAGCGTCGACCATCTCGTCGACGACGCCGTCGATCGGCTGGTAGTGCTCCAGCAGGCGATGGATCTGCGCCTTGCCGCGTACCCGCTTGTGATTCCCCTTTGCCATGTCAGATCAGAGTCTTGGTGGACGCCGAAGGTCAAGCGTCATGGGGAAATCTTCCGTGGGTTGTTCCTCGCGCAACACATAGGCCGACGGCGTGTGGCCGCGCGCTTCGAAGCGGGCGAGCCGGCGCGCTTCCGCCTCGTTGCCGTTGACCGGAAAAGTGTCGTAGCTGCGCCCGCCCGGATGCGCGACATGATAGACGCAGCCGCCAACCGCCCGACCCGACCAACGGTCGTAGATATCGAACACCAGCGGCGTATTGACCGGCAGTGCCGGATGCAGGCCCGAAGCGGGCTGCCACGCCTTGAAGCGCACGCCCGCCACCGCGACTTCCCTGTTGTCGGTAACCTTCATCGGCACGATGCGGCCGTTGCAGACGACGGCATGGCGCTCCGGATTGAGCCCTTCGGTCTTGACCTGCAACCTTTCGACCGAGGAATCAACGAAGCGCACGGTGCCGCCGATGGCCCCCTGCTCGCCCATGACATGCCACGGCTCCAAGGCCTGCCGCAGTTCAAGCTTGACGCCCGCATATTGGACCTCGCCGCAGAAGGGAAAGCGGAACTCGAGCTGCGCGTCGAACCATTCGGGGCGGAACGTGAAACCGTTGAGCTTGAGGTCGTCGAGAACGTCGAGAAAATCCGCCCAGACATGATGCGGCAGCATGAAGCGGTCGTGCAGCGACGTGCCCCAGCGCACGAAACGGCCGTCGAGCGGGTTCTTCCAGGCACGGGCGATGATCGCCCTGATCAGCAGTTGCTGCGCCAGGCTCATGCGCGCATTGGGCGGCATCTCGAAGCCGCGGAATTCCACCAGGCCCAGCCGTCCGGTCGGTCCATCAGGCGAAAACAGCTTGTCGATGCAGATTTCCGAGCGATGCGTATTCCCGGTGACGTCGGTCAAAAGGTTGCGGAACAGCCGGTCGACCAGCCATGGCAAAGGCACGTTGCCCTGGTCCGGACGCGGCACCTGCGCCATGGCGATTTCAAGCTCGTAGAGCGAATCGTGGCGCGCCTCGTCGAAGCGCGGCGCCTGGCTGGTCGGGCCGATGAACAGGCCGGAGAAGAGATAAGACAGCGAGGGATGCCGCTGCCATTGCAGCACCAGGCTCTTCAAAAGATCGGGGCGGCGCAGAAACGGGCTGTCATTGGGCGTCGCGCCGCCGACCACAACATGGTTGCCGCCGCCGGTGCCGGTGTGGCGGCCGTCGATCATGAATTTATCCGCGCCAAGCCGCGTTTGCCGCGCCTCCTCGTAGATCGCCGTGGTCGTCGCCACGCAGTCCTGCCAGTTGGCAGCCGGGTGGATGTTGACCTCGATGACGCCAGGGTCCGGCGCGACGCGGATGACGTTGAGGCGCGGATCATGCGGCGGGCCGTAGCCCTCGATATGCACTGGCAACCTGATCGCCTTGGCCGCGTTCTCGGCTGCCGCCACCAACTCAAGATAATCCTCCAGCGCCTCGACCGGCGGCATGAACACGCAGAGCCGTCCCTCGCGCGGCTCGACCGAAAGCGCGGTACGCACCGCGCCGCCGATCTCGGTGATCTCCTGCTCGACCCGGTCCTGCTGGGCGGTCGCGGCCGTGAACGATGCCGCCTGCTGGCGGCGTGCCATTTCATCGGCGCCCTGAGGTTCGGCCGGAGCCGCCATGGGCAAGATCGCCTCCCGCACGGGCAGCGCACCGCGCGGCTGCGAAGGATCGACCGGAACGATATAGGGAAACTGCTCCGGCGGCACGTGAGGCAGCGTGCCGAGCGGCAGGCGGTAGCCGACCGGTGAATCGCCCGGCACCAGGAACAGCCGCCCGCGCCGCGTCGTCCATTTTTCCGAGCGCCAGCGCTGGCCCGACGCCTGGCTGTTCCAGCGCTGCACCGGCAGCACATAGCCCGACGGCTTGGTCAGCCCGCGTTCGAACACCGTCGCCATGCGGCTGCGCTCTTCGGGATCCTCCAGCTTCGAATTGGACGGATCGACATTCTCCGGCAGCTTGCCTTCCTTGAGCAGCCACTCGGCCGGATCCTCATAGGCTTCGCTGACCATGGACGTTTCGATGCCGAGCTCGCCGGCGATCGCGGTCAGCAGGCTCTCGGCCTGCTTCGGACCGATATCGGCTTCGCTTTTCTCCCGCGCGATCAGCGACGGGTCGCTCCACACCGGCTGGCCGTCGGTGCGCCAGTAGAGCGAAAAGGTCCAGCGCGGTAAGCTTTCGCCGGGGTACCATTTGCCTTGGCCATAATGGAGGAAGCCGCCAGGCGCGAAGCGCTCGCGCAGCCTCCGGATCAGCGCATCGGCCTTTTCGCGTTTTGTCGGGCCGACGGCGGCGGTGTTCCACTCGGCGGACTCGAAATCGTCGATCGACACGAAGGTCGGCTCGCCGCCCATGGTCAGCCGTACATCCCCGTCCGCCAGCGCCGCATCGACCTTGTTGCCGAGCGCATCAAGCGCATGCCAGCTTTCATCCGAGAACGGCTTGGTGATGCGCGGATGCTCCGCGATGCGGTCGACCCGCATGTCGAAGCCGAACTCGACATTGGCAAAGCTCGCCATGCCGGAAATGGGCGCTGCATTGCGAAAATGCGGGGTGGCGGCAAGCGGTACATGGCTCTCGCCGGTAAGCAGACCCGAAGTCGGGTCGAAACCGATCCAGCCAGCGCCGGGAAGATAGACCTCGCACCAGGCGTGCAGGTCAGTGAAATCCACGGATGTACCGGCCGGCCCATCGAGCGCGACGAGGTCGGGCTTGAGCTGGATCAGATAGCCCGAGACAAAGCGCGCGGCGATGCCTAGATTGCGCAGGATCTGCACCAGCAGCCAGCTCGAATCGCGGCACGACCCTTTGGCGGCCGCCAGCGTTTCCTCCGGCGAGAACACGCCGGTCTCCATGCGCACGATATAGGCGATTTCGCGCTGCAGCCGGGCATTGAGGTCGACGAGAAAATTGACCGTGTTTTTCGGGCTGGTATCGATGGTTTTCAGGAACGCCGACAGCAGCGGGCCTGCCGGTTCCGGCGTGCGATAGATGGCGAGGTCGTTGCGTGTCTCTTCCGGATACTCGAACGGGAAATTTTCCGCCGTCTCCTCCACGAAGAAATCGAACGGGTTGTAGACCGTCATGTCGGCGACGAGGTCGACCTCGATCTTGAGTTCGCTCACCGGGTCGGGAAAGACGAAACGGGCGAGGAAATTGCCGTAGGGGTCCTGCTGGAGATTGACGAAGTGGTTCGCCGGCTCGACCTTCAACGAATGGCTGAGCACTTTGGTGCGCGAATGTGGCGCCGGCTGGAGCCTGATCACCTGGGGACCAAGAACCACCGGCCGGTCGTATTTGTAATGGGTCAGGTGATAGACGGCGGCCAGAATTGCCATGGAGCCCCGGAAGATCGGCGTTTAGCTGGCCGAACCCTGACACATCTGGCCGTCATTCTCCAAGCGGATGTTGCGCTGCACCTAACTTAAACGGCTACCGAACCTCAGAAAAACGCTTGGATCCCCGTCTGCGCCCGTCCCAGGATCAGCGCGTGCACGTCATGCGTGCCCTCATAGGTGTTGACCGTCTCCAGATTCTGCGCATGGCGCATCACGTGATAGCCGATCTGGATGCCGTTGCCGCCATGCATGTCGCGCGCCTGGCGGGCGATGTCGAGCGCCTTGCCGCAATTGTTGCGCTTGACGATCGAGATCATCTCCGGCGCCATCTTGCCTTCGTCGAGCAGCCGCCCGACGCGCAACGAGGCCTGCAGCCCGAGCGCGATCTCGGTCTGCATGTCGGCGAGCTTCTTCTGGTAGAGCTGCGTGCTGGCCAGCGGCTTGCCGAACTGCTTGCGGTCGAGGCCATACTGGCGCGCGCGATGCCAGCAATCTTCGGCCGAGCCCATCGAGCCCCAGGAAATGCCGTAGCGAGCCCGGTTGAGGCAGCCGAACGGCCCCTTCAGCCCCGACACGTTGGGCAGCAGAGCATCCTCGCCGACCTCGACGCCTTCCATAACCACCTCGCCGGTGATCGACGCCCGCAGCGACAGCTTGCCGCCGATCTTCGGCGCCGAAAGCCCCTTCATGCCCTTTTCCAGGACGAAGCCACGGATCTCATCCTTGCCGTTCTCGCCCTTCAGCTTCGCCCAGACGACGAACACGTCGGCGACGGGCGCATTGGAGATCCACATCTTGGAGCCGGTAAGCTTGTAACCATTGGCGGTCTTCTCGGCGCGCGTCTTCATGCCGCCGGGGTCGGAGCCGGCATCCGGTTCGGTCAGGCCGAAACAGCCTATCCACTCGCCGCTGGCGAGCTCGGGTAGATACTTCCTGCGCTGTTCGTCCGAGCCATAGGCATAAATGGGATACATCACCAGCGACGACTGCACCGACATCATCGAACGATAGCCGGAATCGACGCGCTCCACTTCGCGGGCGACCAGGCCGTAGGTGACATAGTTGGCGCCGAGGCCGCCGAATTCTTCCGGAATGTTGATGCCGAGCAGGCCGGCCTCGCCCATCTCGCGAAAAATCGCCGTGTCGAAGGTTTCGTTGAGATAGGCCTCCTCGATGCGCGGCGCGAGCTTGTCGGCGGCGAAGGCCGCCGCCCCGTCCCGCACCATGCGCTCGTCTTCCGAAAGCTGGTCCTCGATCAGGAACGGGTCTTCCCAGACGAATGCATTCTTGTCGGCGGCCATGGCGTCTCGATCCTTAAAAACGGGTGAAGCCCGGCTTATCGGCCCACGGCCTGAAAAAATCAAACGAAATTGCTTCACCGATCAATGAGCGTTAGGAATAGATCATGAGCGTCCAACGTCGTCTTTTGCCTAACATCAACGCGCTTGCCGCCTTCGAAGCGGTGGCCCGGCTTGGCAGTTTCACCGCTGCAGCCCAGGAGCTGGATTTAACCCAGGGCGCCGTCAGTCGGCAGATCAGGCTGATCGAGGACCAGTTTGGCCGCCGGCTGTTCGAGCGCGACAGCCGCAATGTCCGGCTGTCGGCGGCGGGCGAAACCTACGCCGAAGTGGTCCGTTCGGCACTTGGCCAATTGCGCGACGCAGCGCTTGGATTGATGAGTAATCGGCATAGCGGCATCCTGAACCTCGCAATCCTGCCGACCTTCGGCACGCGCTGGCTGATGCCGATGATCCCAGACTTCGTCGACAACAATCCCGACATCACCATCAACTTCGTCACCCGCGTCGGCCGCTTCGACTTCGCCAGAGAGCGGCTGGACGCCGCCATCCATTATGGCCTGCCGGACTGGCCCGAGGCAGACTCGACGCTGCTGGTGCGGGAGGTGGTGGCCCCGGTGGTGTCGCCCGAATTTCTCGCCGAGCGCTCCATCGCCACGCCGGCCGACATCGGCCGTCTGCCGCTGCTGCACATGGCGACGCGGCCTGGCGCCTGGACAGAATGGTTTGAGCATCAGGGCCTGAGCGCGCCGACCGGACCGGGTATGCAGTTCGAACAGTTCGGCACCGCCGCCCAGGCCTGCATGGCGGGTCTGGGCGTGGCTCTGCTGCCGCAAATCCTCATCTCAGGCGAGTTGCAGCGCGGCCAGCTGGTGCCCGCGCCCGGCCAGCCTATGCACAGCCGCAGCGCCTATTATCTAGTCGTCCCGCACGACAAGCGCGGCCATCCGCCGGTCGCGAGTTTTCGAGATTGGCTGACGAGCCAGGTTGAAAAGGACCCGGCTGTTCTGGCGTGGTAGCTACTTCCGCTTCAACGCATCCGCCAACGCCGCGCCGAACGCACCTTGCTGCGCCGGTCGCTCCGGCTGGCGCTGCGGCGCGGGCGAGCGTGGCGCCGGCCTGCCGCCGCCATTGTCGCGCGGGCCGCGCGATGCGCTGCCCTCGCCACCATCCCTGCGCATGGAAAGCGCGATTCGCTTGCGCTTGATGTCGACGTCGACGACCCGCACCTTGACCACGTCGCCGGCCTTGACCACCTCATGCGCGTCCTTGATGAAACGGTCGGCCAGTTGCGAAACGTGCACCAGCCCGTCCTGGTGGACGCCGATGTCGACGAAGGCGCCGAAGGCGGCGACATTGGTGACGGTGCCTTCCAGCAGCATGCCGGGCTTCAGATCCTTGATGTCGTCGATGCCATCGGCGAAGGTTGCCGTCTTGAAGCCGGGGCGCGGATCGCGGCCGGGCTTTTCCAGTTCGGCCAAAATGTCGCGCACTGTCGGCAGGCCGAACCGCTCGTCCACGAAAACGCGCGGATCGAGCGCCTTCAGCGCCGCACTGTCGCCCATCAGCGAACGCACATCGCGCCCGCAGGCGGCGACGATCTTTTTGGCCACGCCGTAGGCTTCCGGATGCACGGCCGAGGCGTCGAGCGGCTCGGAGCCGTTCGGGATGCGCAGGAAGCCGGCGCATTGCTCGAACGCACGCGGCCCGAGGCGGGAGACCTTGAGCAAATCCTTGCGGCTGGCGAAAGGGCCGGTGGCATCGCGATGCGCAACGATGGCGTCTGCGAGCGACGCCCCGAGCCCTGAAACCCGCGCCACAAGCGGCGCCGAAGCCGTGTTGAGATCGACGCCAACCGCGTTGACGGCGTCCTCGACCACCGCCTCCAGCGAGCGGCCAAGCCGGTACTGGTCGACATCGTGCTGATACTGGCCGACGCCGATCGATTTCGGCTCGATCTTGACCAGTTCGGCCAGCGGATCCTGCAAGCGGCGCGCGATCGACACCGCACCGCGCAATGATACGTCGAGACCGGGGAATTCCGCCGCCGCCGTCGCCGAAGCCGAATAGACCGAAGCGCCGGCCTCGCTGACGATCACCTTGAGCGGCTTCGGCCCGCCGTCGGAAGGCATGTCGGACACCAGCTTCTCGGTTTCGCGGCTGCCGGTGCCATTGCCGATCGAGATCAGCTCGACCTTGTGCAGGCGAACGAGCTTGGCGAGCTCCGCCTGCGTGCCACGCACATCGTTCCTGGGCGGGAACGGATAGACCGTTGTCGTCGCCACCAGCTTGCCGGTGCCGTCGACCACCGCGACCTTGACGCCGGTGCGGATGCCAGGGTCGAGCCCCATCGTCGGCCGCGATCCGGCGGGGGCGGCGAGCAGCAGATCCTTCAAATTGCGGGCGAAGACGTGGATCGCCTCTTCCTCGGCCCGTTCGCGCAGGTCGCGCATCAGATCGAGCGTCAGGTGCAGGGATAGTTTTATGCGCCAGGTCCAGCCTGCGACCTCCATCAGCCAGCGATCGCCCGGCAGGCTGCCGCCGATGGCGTAGGCATTGGCGATCATCCGCTCTACCGGCTTCACCGGTGAAGAGTCGTCGGCATCGACCTCGATGTCGAGCGACAGCACCTCCTCGTTGCGGCCGCGCAGCATCGCCAGCGCGCGGTGACTCGGCACGGTGGCCCAGCGCTCGACATGGTCGAAATAATCGGAGAATTTCGCACCCGCCTCCTGCTTGCCGTCGACCACCCTGGCGCGCATGAAGGCGCGTTCCTTCATGTAGCTTCGCAGCTTGCCGACCAAGTCTGCATTCTCGGCGAACTGCTCCGACACTATGTCGCGCGCGCCCTCAAGTGCCGCCTTGGCGTCGGCCACGTCCTCGGTCAGATAGGCCAGTGCGAGTTCCGCCGGCACCAGCGAACGGTCGGCCAGGATGGCTTCCGCCAGGGGTCCCAGCCCACGCTCCCGGGCGATCTCCGCCCTGGTGCGGCGCTTGGGCTTGTAGGGCAGGTAGATGTCCTCCAGCTCGGCCTTGGTGACGGCGGCGGCGAGCTTGGTTTCAAGCTCGTCGGTCAGCTTGCCCTGCTCCCGGATCGAGCCAAGGATGGTGTCACGCCGCGCGTCGAGCTCGCGCAGATAGGCAAGACGCTCCGACAGCAGGCGCAGTTGCGTGTCGTCGAGCCCGCCCGTCACCTCTTTGCGGTAGCGCGCCACGAACGGCACGGTCGCGCCTTCGTCGAGCAGCCCGATGGCAGCGGCAGCCTGTTCGGGCCGCGCTGTAATCTCGGTCGCGATAATGGCTGCGATGCGCTTGATGTCGGATGCCATGCCGTTCCTGCTCTTCTCGAAAAGAGCGGCGACCATAGGCGCAGATATCCTGCCCGCCAACCTTCGCGGTTTCGCCGGCGACAGAGGTCCACAGGAAAGCGCGCCCTAATGTTGCGGCCGCTCAGACCATCCGGCTCAGCGCTTCGAAGAATGCGACGATCTCGAGATCGAGCGGATCGTCGACCGGCTCGGGCTGCGACGACATCTTGGCGATCACCACTTCCGTCCGGGGGTCGACATAGAGCCACTGGCCATGGATCCCGATGCCGCAATAGGCCCCGTTCTCATGTCCTGTCTGGTACCATTTGTTGCGGTAGCGGCCCTTGGGAAACAGCGGCAGCATGGCGCCACGCTGCCAGGCTTCAGAACTGCCGCCGGTTACCGTGGTGTCGCGCACCCAGGCCTCGGGCACGATGCGGCGGCCATTCGCAGTGCCTCCTTGCCGCATCATCTCGCCGACGCGCGCCAGATCGCGCGGCGTCACCGAGATGCCGCCGGCAGTGCGCGCCGTGCCCTCCATGTCGACCGCCACCGAAGCTTCGCTGGCGGCGCCCAGCGGCAGCCACAGTTTCTCGCACATCAGGTCGGCGAAGCGCTGGCCGGACGCCCGTTCGAGCAGCAGGCCAAGCAGGTCGGAATTGGGCGACCGGTAGCGGAAGGTCTGGCCATGCGGCTCGGCGAGACGCTGCAGCGTCAGGAGGAATTCACGCAGGCTTTCCGTGCCGCCGCCGGGGTTCCACAAGGTGGCGCGCCGGTAGCGGGCAAAGGCGCTTTCGGGATCGAGATAGGCTTCTTCGAAATCGAGGCTGACACTCATATCGAGCACATGCCGCACGGTAGCCTCGCCATAGGCCGAACCGCCGGCTTCCGGCATGTAGGCCGTCACCGGCGCTTCCGGATCGAACACGCCCTCGCCTTCCAATATGCCGGCCATGATCGCGGTCACCGACTTGCTGATCGAAAAGATGATGTGGCGGGCGCCGAAATCCATATGCGGCGCAAACCAGTCGCCGACGATCCTGCCGCCTCTCATGACGGTCAGCGCATCCGTGTGCGAGCGGCTGAGAAAAGCCGCGACGGTTTCCGGCGTGCTCGCCACCGCGATCTTTTCGTCGAGCAATCCGCCGAAATCCTCGGCCGGCGCCTCGTTGACCGGCAGGGCGGCGACACGCGCGCTCGGCACCAGCTCGCCGACGTTCTGGAATGACCATCGGTTGAACGGATTTTCCCGCCAGTTGGCGAGCAGCACCTGGTTGCGGCGGAAGCCGTAACGGGTCTCGAACGCGGTCTTGCCGGTCATGGCATTTCCTTCCAGGTCGTGTCTTGTGGGGGTTCAGCTCAGCGCGGCGGCGATGGCATGCACGGCCTTCAGCGTCGCCATGGAATAGGCGACATTGCTGAAATCCGGCCAGGTCGAAAGCTTCACCACGACCATCCGCGTATTCCAGTCGATGTGGATCATCTGCCCGAACACGCCCCGGCACATCAGCGCCCGCGAATGGGGATTCTCGATCCAGAACTGGTTGCGGTAGCTGCCCTCTGGCAGGCTTGGACTGAAGCCCGGTCCGTGGCTGCCGCTGCGCGTCGCCTCGATCCAGTCGGCCGGCACGATGCCGCCGCCATTATCGAGGATCAGCTGGCCGAAGCGGGCATAATCGCGCAGCGTCGCGTTGAAGCCGCCATCGGCCAGCGCGTAGCCGGCGCTGTCGACGGTGAAGCAGGCGCTTTCATCGGCGCCGAGCTTTTGCCAGAGTTCTTCCGAGACCAGTTGCGCCAGCCGCTTGCCGGTCACCCGCTCCAGGATGAACGCGAGCACATCGGTTTCGACCGAGCGGTACTCGAATGCCGCCCCATGTGGCCGGACAATGTCCTTCAAGCCCAGGATCAGCTCGAACATGTGCGCGGGCCAGCGAAAGTCCGGATCGCTGCCCGGCGGCACCGGCTTCCAGCCGGTGGCGACATCGACCTGGCCTATGTCGGAATAACGGTCGTTATATTCCTCCGAGAAACACACGCCCGTCGTCATGTCGAGCACGTGCTGGACGTTGGCGCCGGCCCACCCGGTTGCCTTCAATTCCGGCAGGTAGTCCGTCACCGGCCTCGCCGGATCGACCAGCCCGCGCCCGGCCAGTATGCCGAACACCGAGCCGGTGACCGACTTGGCCATCGACTGCGACAGATGCAGCGTGCGCTCGTCCATGCCGTTGAAGTAGCGCTCATAGGCTATCTTGCCGTCCTTGAGCACCAGGAAGCCATCCGTATAGGTCTCGTCCAGCAGGCCCGCGAGCGTCGTCTTCCGTCCCGTGCTGTCCTCGACCGGCAGCCCGTCGAGATCGACCTCGGCGCGTTCGAGGCGGTGACGGTGGCCGTTGCCGCGCCAGACTTCGACGGTCGGCAGAATTTCCCTGATGTGCTGGAAAGCCCAGCGGTTCCAGGGCGGCCTGTCCCAGTCGAGCCTTGGTGGCACCATGGCGGGCGGCGAGCCCTGCATGATCGGCGGCCGCGGATCGCTGTTGCGATAGGAGTCCATGAAAGCCATTCCCGGAAACGGAAAAGACCCCGCGGCATGTGCCGCCGGGTCCGTCATGCGGCGATTACTTCTGCAGTTCGGTCCAGATCTTGGTGTAGAGTTCCTGCGTCTCTGGCGCGCACATCTGCTGCAGTTCGCCAAGCGGCTTGGCGTCGGCCGGAATGACGACTTCCGGCGCGTCCTTCATGTCGGCCGGCATGTATTTGTCCGAACCGGCGATGGCATTGGCGTAACGATGGAAGGCCGAGAGGCCGGCCGCGTTTTCCGGATCCATGATGAAGTTCTGGAACAGCTTGGCGTTCTCGACATTCTTGGCCTCTTTCAGGACGACGACGTTGTCGCTCCACAGGCCATAGCCTTCCTTCGGGTAGTTGAAGTGGATGGCCGGGTTGGCGAGGCGCTGACGCAAAGCCGAGCCATTCCAGTCGCTGGTTGCCTTGAAGTCGCCGGCGCCCATCTTCTCAATGGTGTTGTATTCCATGGCGATCCAGTTCGGCTTGGCCGCCACCAGCAGGTCACGTACTTTCTTCAGCACCGTCTTGTCGTTGGTGCATTGCTGGCCGCCGACATACTTGATCGCGGCGAACATCACGTCGCCCATCTCCGGTACGACGTTGACCTTACCCTTCAACTCGTCGGGCGTGTTGAAGATGATGCCCCACGTGTTGGCCGGGCCCTTGTAGGCGTCGGTATTGACGACGACGCCGATCGTGCCCCAGGCCCACGGAACCGTGTATTTGCGGCCCGGATCGAACTCAGGATTGGCCCATTCCGGCGCCACGTTTTTGAAGTTCTCCATCTTGCCCGGATCGGTTTCCTGAACGAGGCCTTCCTTGATCCAGATCGGTACATAGGTCTGCGAAGGCACGGCAATGTCGAAACCGGTGCCGCCCTGGCGCACCTTGGCAAGCGCGGTATCGTTGGAATCGTAGTCGGTGATGGTCACCTTGACGTTGTATTTGGCTTCGAACTTCTTGATCACGTCGGGGCTGGTGTAATTGCCCCAATTGTAGATGTTGAGCACGCCGTCGGCGCGGGCAAGGCCCGTCGAAGCGAGCAACGCCAACCCCATGGCGGCCGCTGTTGTCTTCCAGTTCATCGTTTTAACTCCCATTATCGGTTTCAGTCTCGTTTCCTGCTGACAAAGAAAAACAACGTGACGATCGCGACCGAAAGCAGCAGGAAGGCGGTCGATATCGCGTTGATCTCGGGTGTGATGCCGCGGCGGATCTGGCCGAGCATGTAGGTGGGCAGCGTGTCCTGGCCGCCCGACTTGACGAATTCGGTGATGACGACGTCATCGAGCGAGATGACGAAAGCCAGCATCAGGCCGGCGAGGATGCCGGGCCACAAAAGCGGCAGCGTAATGCGGCGGAAGGTCTTCCACGGCGTCGCATAGAGGTCGGCAGCGGCGCGTTCCAGCGTCAGGTCCATATTCTCCAGCCGCGCCCGGATCGGCAGGTAGGCAAACGGGATGCAGAACGCCGTATGCGCGGCGATCAGGTAGCCAAGGCCGGAATAGCCGGTGAAGATCTTGATGCGCGAGAAGAAGATCAGCAGCGCCACGCCGGTGACGATTTCGGGCACCATCAGCGGCTGGTTGATGGCCGCGTATTTGAAGGTCAGCCCGGGATAGGGCGGTGTGCGCGTGGTGGCGAGCGCGGCCATTGTGGCGAAGATGGTGGCAAGGGCCGCCGCTATGGCGCCGATCTGGAAGGAACGCATCGTCGCATCGATGACCTGCGTGTTCTGCCAGGCCGACTGGAACCATTTGAGCGAAAACCCGCCCCATTCCGAGGTCGAGCTCGCCGCGTTGAAGGCGTAGATGACCAGCACGATGATCGGCAAATAGAGCACGACGAAACAGGTTGCCGCGATCGCGGTGAAGCCAGGCTGGTGCTTGATGGAGAAGTTGCTAGCCATGACGCACCCCCGACTTGCCGGCGTTGCGCACATAGGCCAGCAGCGCCACCATGACGATGATCATGACCGTGATCGACAGCGCCGAGCCAAGCGGCCAGTTGCGGCCCTGTCCGAACTGCAATTCGATCAGGTTGGACAGCATCATGTTCTTGCCGCCGCCAAGCACGCTCGGCGTCACATAGGCGCCAAGGGCCGGAATGAAGACCAGGATGGAGCCGGCGATGACCCCGGGTTTGACCAGCGGGAAAATGATCTTGCGCAGCACCTTGAAGCGTGTCGCGTAGAGATCGTAGCCGGCCTCGACCAGCCGGAAATCGAGTTTTTCCATGCTGGCATAGATCGGCAGCACCATCAGCGGCAGGTAGACATAGGCCATGCCGATCAGGATCGCCGTGTCGGTGTAGAGGATCTGCACCGGCGCCGAGACGATGCCGAGCTTCAGAAGGATGGTATTGACGATGCCTTCGTTGCGGATGATCTGCAGAACAGCGAAAGTGCGGATCAGAAGGTTAGTCCAGAACGGGATGGTGATCAGGAACAGCCAGAGATCTCTGGTCTTTTCACTGCGCGTCGCCATGAAATAGGCGGTCGGGAAGCCGAGCGCCAAAGTCGCCAGCGTCGTCACCACCGCGAGCTTGATCGAGCGCAGGAAGATGGTGACGTGGGCGGCCGCCAGCGACAGCGTGTCGTCGAAAATGTCGCGTTCCATGAACACCGACACCCAGGCTTCCGGCGAAAATTGCCACTTCACGTCGCCATAGGCGCCGGGCGTCAGGAACGAATAGACGAGCACGATCAGCAACGGGCCGGTCGCGGCGAGCAGAATGACCAGCAGCGCCGGCGCTGACAGCAACCAGCGGGCGCGGACGTCGCGCCGCTCCGCTGCCTTGGCGACTTCTTCGGCGGTGGCCATCAGTCCCTCAGCACTTGCGCGGCGTCGTTGCCGATCAGGATGCCGACCTTGTCGCCGCGCTCGAAACCGCAGCCGGCGCTGCGCGTGTTCTGCTGGCGCACGGTGAAGGCTTCGCCGCTGTCGAGCTGGACATGGATATGCGTGTCGGTGCCGAAATAGACGATGTTGTCGACCGTGCCCGACAGGTCGCCCTTACTCTTGGTCAGCTTGGCATGCTCCGGCCTCACCACCACGGTGGCGTTGTCCTTCGGCTGGAAACCTTCGGCGACGGTCGCCTCGATGGTGGTGCCGGATTTGAGCGTCGCGCGCGCCTTGCCGTTGCCGGTGCCTGATATGGCCGCGGTGAGAAAATTGGTCTCGCCGATGAAGTCGGCGACGAAGCGTTCGGCAGGCTTGTCGTAGATATCCCACGGCGAGCCGACTTGCAGGATCTTGCCCGACGACATCACCGCGATGCGGTCCGACATCGTCAGCGCTTCTTCCTGGTCATGGGTGACGAAGATGAAGGTTATGCCGGTCTCGTGCTGCAGCCGCTTCAACTCGATTTGCATCTCCTTGCGCAGCTTGTAGTCGAGGGCGGAGAGCGGTTCGTCGAGCAGCAGCACCTTCGGTTGCGGCGCGAGCGCCCGGGCCAGCGCCACGCGCTGCTGCTGGCCGCCGGAAATCTGGCCGGTGCGCCGGCCCGCCAGCGCCTCCATCTTGACCAGCTTCAGCATCTCGGCAACGCGCGCCTTGATCTGCGCCTTGGGCTTGCCCAGCATCTCCAGGCCGAAGCCGATATTGTCTGCCACCGTCATGTGCGGGAACAGCGCATAGGACTGGAAGACGGTGTTGACCGGCCGCTTGAAGGGCGGCAATGGCGCGATGTCCTGGCCGTAAAGCAGGATTTCGCCGGCGGTTGGAAAGTCGAAGCCGGCGATCAGCCGCAGCAAGGTGGTCTTGCCGCAGCCGGATGGTCCCAGCAGTGTGAAGAATTCGTTTTCGCGGATGGATACCGAGACTTTGTCGAGGGCAGCGACCTGCCCCTCACCCGATCCGAAAATTTTGCTGACGTTTACTACTTCAATCGCATTCCGATCCGGTTTGTCCGGCACGATTACGCCTCACTGTTGACCCCGCTCTTGCTGGCGGAGCTTTTCCCCTGTTGGATGTGACCACACGGCCGATGGGTTGGCAAGTCCGGCATTGAATCACAGTTCAGTCGGTCATTTCAGTCCGCCATTTCAGCAGGCAAGCCGCATGCCATGTCAGGCCTGGTAGGTGACTTTGCCGCCGCAGATCGTTGTTACCGGGCGCACCTTGTGCAGGTCGGCCGGCATAGTCTTTTCGATGTCGGCCGACAAAACCACCAGATCGGCCATATAGCCCGGCTTCAGCGTGCCCTTGCGGTGCTCGGCGAATTCGGCATAGGCGCCCTCGACCGTGTAGGCGGCAAGCGATTCACGCAGCGAGAAGCTCTGGTCCGGATCGGTTGATGCCCATGGTTTGCGCATCACTGCCGCCTGGATGCCCAGGATCGGATCGATCGGCGACACCGGCCAGTCCGACGCGAACACGACATGCGCGCCGGCATTCTTCAGGGTGCGCCAGGCATAGCTCAGCGGCCAGCGCGCCGGTCCGATGCGCGACACAGTCGGCTCCAGCGGAAAATCCATGGCGCCGGGCGGATGCGGCGGCTGCATCGAGGCGATGACGCCGAGTTCCGCGAAACGCGGCACATCAGATGCGGCGATAACCTCTATATGTTCGACACGATGCCGGCTGTCGCGCTTGCCATTGGCCTTTTGCGCCGCCTCGTAGCCGTCGAGCACGGCGCGCACGGCGCCGTCGCCGATCGAATGCACGGCGATCTGCAGGCCGCGCCTGTCGACGGCGACGGCGAGATCGATGAATTGCTGGGGCGTGAACAGGGGTTCGCCCACCCAGTCGGGACGGTCGGCATAGGGCTCGATCATGACGGCCGTCCAGGAATCGAGCACGCCGTCGTAGAACACCTTGACCATGCCTGACGACAGCCACTCGCCATTGTAGCGCTCGGCCATCGCCGAGGCCTTGTCGAGCATGTCGAGCGTCATGAAATTCTTGTAGTGGAAGGGTATCTGCACCCGGCAGGACAGACCCTCCTCGGCCTCGATCTCGGCCAGCAATTCGAGCTGGTAGAGATTGCCGTCCATGTTCTGGATCGAGGTGATGCCGTGGCGCGCGCACCAGGCGAGCCCGCGCCGCATGATGTCGCGGTCGGCGGCGCGTTCTTCCGCCGATGGCATCGGGTCTGGCTCGCCGCCCGTCGCCAGCCCGAGCCGCACCCGGCCCTCGCCGGCAAGATCGAGCACCGGGCCGAAAGCCTCGCCCTCGCGCAGTTCGCCATTGGCCAGGCCGTCGTCGCCCATGACGATCTCATTGCCGGGGCCAAGCGCGCGCCCATTCAGGATGCCGGCCATGTCCAGCGCCCTGCTGTTGGCCCACATCGTATGGTGATCGGGCGCGGCCATGACGAAGGGCCGGTCCGGCAGGATCGCATCGAGATGATGGCGCGTCACTCGCTCGTCATCGAGCACGGTGTAGTCGACGCCCTGTCCGACCAGCATCTTGGCATCGGGGTGCGTCGACGCGTAGTCGCGGATCGCCTTTTGCAGCGCCTCGAAACCGTGGACGCCCGACAGCTGCAGATGCGCAAGCTCGGCCGCGCCTGAAAACAGATGCATGTGGGCTTCGATGAAACCCGGGATCACCGAACCGCCCCTGGCGTCGATGACCCTGGTGGCCGGGCCCTTGAACTCTTCGATGGAGGCTTGGCTGCCGAGAGCGACGATGGCGCCATCCTTGACGGCAACGGCTTCGGCGGTCGGATTGTCATCGTCCATGGTCAACACACGACCATTGATGACGATCAGATCCGCCTTGTGACCCGCACCCATGACAGACATCGCGACTCCGCGCTTTTGACTGAGACCGACAACCACTGCCCACGAGCTGCCGCTCCGCGGGAGGGGCGATGGGAAAAGATGATGCCGGCGCGCTGTCTTCGAAATTCCCCTTGTTATCCCCAAGGCAGCGTGGATAAAAGAATGCGACTAATCATTCGCGTTTGTCAACATGCGGAATTTGCAATGTATTGTGGATAACCCCGCCCCGATGTTGGGACCGGGCGGGGAACGAGGACATCAAGCCGTGAAGCGCAATCTCGATCGCAAAACCAGGATAGCGCTCGAACCGCGCAAGCAGCCGCGGCAACAACGGTCGAGCAAGGTGGTGGACCGGATTCTCGACGCGGCGCTGATCCTGACCCGCGAGCAAGGGACAAGGACGCCGACGACGCTCGCCATAGCGCAGCGCGCGGGCCTGTCGGTCGGTTCGGTCTACCAATACTTTCCCAACAAGGAAGCCATTCTCCTGGACCTCGCCCGGCGCTGGCTGTCATCCTTTCCCGAAGTGATCGCGAGGCGCATCAGGGTCGATCCGCCCACCAACCGCGAGGAGTTTCGGCGGGAGGTGCGCAGGCTCTTCACCGATACCTCCAGGCTTTATCTCGACAATGCCAGCCTGATGCCGGTGATCGAGGCGATTTCAGGCAACGCCGACCTGAGACCGATCCAGAACGAGTATGACGACCAGATCATCGCCCTCTATGCGGCGTGGCTGCGGCACGTGAACCCGGCTCTCGAAGACAAGGTCGCCAACCGGCTCGGCGTGCTGATGATGGAGGTCGGACACGCCTGCCGTCTTGTCGGCCTGAAAAGGGATCGCCGGACATACGACCTCATCGAGAACGATGTCGAAACCATGTGGCTCGCTCTGGTGACCCCCTACCTCAACCTTGACTGATTTCGCATTTCGAGAGGAATTTTATGAAGACTGTCTATTCGCCGCTTCACGCCGGCCACGCCGGCCAGATGGA
This sequence comes from Mesorhizobium sp. B264B1B, assembly GCF_020165765.1. NCBI lineage: Bacteria > Pseudomonadati > Pseudomonadota > Alphaproteobacteria > Hyphomicrobiales > Phyllobacteriaceae > Mesorhizobium > Mesorhizobium sp. B264B1B. The sequence goes on along the minus strand of NZ_JAIUIS010000003.1, from coordinate 103,076 downwards.
ACTGGTCACATCGGCGATCGTGCCGGGTTTCGAAAAACCCTCGCGCGCCGAGTTCATCAAGGCGCGGGTCGACAGCGAGAAACTCGGGCCGATCATCGCGCCGGCCGAGCATGATCTTGCCGCCGCCAAGCGCATCCACAGGGCCGACTACGTCGATTTCCTGCCGACGGTCTGGCCGCAATGGATCGCCGAGGGCCACACAGGCACAGCCATGCCCTTCACCTGGCCGACACGCGGCCTACGCGGCGACGTGCCGCCCAAGCGCGTCGACGCCCTGCTCGGCTATTATTCCTTCGACGGCGGCGCCACCTTCGTCGAAGGAACATGGGATGCGATCAAGTCCTCCTACGACGTCGCGCTGACCGCCGCGGGCCTGGTCAAGGCCGGCGAAGCCTCCGCCTTCGCGCTCTGCCGTCCGCCCGGCCACCATGCCGGAGCCGGCTTCATGGGCGGCTATTGCTACATCAACAACGCGGCCGTTGCCGCGCAGTGGTTCCGCGACCAGGGGGCCAGCCGCATCTCGATCCTCGATGTCGACTATCATCACGGCAACGGCACACAGGAGATCTTCTACGACCGCGCCGACGTGCAGGTCCTCAATTTGCACGGCGACCCGATGGTCGAATATCCGTTCTTCCTCGGCCATGCCGACGAGCGTGGCGCCGGCGCGGGCGAAGGTTTCAACATCAACTATCCCATGCCGTTCGGCACCGGCTGGGACGCCTGGAGCGCCTCGCTGGAAGACGCCTGCGCCAGGCTCGCCGCCTACGCTCCAGACGTCGTCATCGTCTCGCTCGGCGTCGACACGTTCGAGAAGGATCCTATCAGCCAGTTCAAGCTGAAGTCGTCGGACTATCCCATGATCGGCCGCCGCATCGCCAGGCTCGGCCTGCCGACGCTGTTCGTCATGGAAGGCGGCTACGCCGTCGAGGAAATCGGCATCAATGCCGTCGGCGTGCTGACCGGCTTCGAGGGCCGGGGACACCGGCTGCCCGAAGCGCGGCAGCTCTCAGGGAAACCACGAAAAAGGGCGGCGTCAGCCGCTCTTTGACATCCTCTAGCCCCTTGGTGGGCGCGACTGAAACAGCCCCGGCCGAGAAGACTGGCTTGCACGGCTCGAACATTTTCACGCACCGAAACGCGCGAAAATCGGCGCCTGAGTCGCAGCTTGAGTCCACTCGATTCGATTTTGTCAAATCGCGTTTGATGTCAGATTCATCTACGGGTAGATTAGACCCGAATCAGCCGGTCCTCGGGGGGCGCGGCGACCACCCAAAGTCTCAAGTGCCGGAATTTTCTGGCGCCAGACGCGGACGGCTTCGCGTTCCCTGAATGGATTCCGTCTGATCGGGCGCGACCCCGCGCTTGTGTGTGTCTCGTAAATGTAACGCGTTTTCAGGTTCGGCGGCTGGCTCTCCAGCATCCGGACATCAGCATCGATTCCGGCCAAAAACAGCAATGAGCAGTCCCGCCGCGCTTCTTCAATCCGACACATTGGGCTCGCGCCTGACGTCGCGCGGCGATCTCACCAGCTTTTTCATGGAGTTGACCGCCGAGATCGGTGCCGACAGCTATATGCTGGTCGCCATCGTCCACGATCAGGACCGCAACGACGCGCGCATCGTCTCGTCCAATTGGATTTTCGACGCCATCGAACTGATCGGCAAGCGGCTGATCGCTGGCCTTGCCCAGGGCGCGCTCACCGTTGCGCCGGGCATGCGTCCAAGGCCGCTGGTGTCGGCGCAGGCACCACAGGCCGAGGGGCTGGTCTCCGGCGAAGAGGCACGTCTGCTCGACGTGCTCGGCCACGCCGAGATCTATTCGCTCAGGCTGAATGTCGGCCGCCAACGCCTGTTCGCGCTGTTCTCGGCGGCAGCCGCCGGCCGGATCGACCAGCCAGCGCTGATGAAGGCGCAGCTGAAGTGCTGCTACGCGCTCTCGCATATTCCGCAACTGATCGCCGCCGCCGCCATGCAGGATCCGCTGTCGGACCGCGAGCGCGAATGCCTGTTCTGGGTCTCGGAAGGCAAGACCACGGACGAGGTTGCCGTCATCCTTGGCGTGTCCTCCAACACCGTCAACAGCTACATCACCCACGCCATCCAGAAATTCGCGGCCAGCAACCGCGCGATGGCCATCGCCACGGCGATCAGGAGCGGCATCATTTGAAACAGGCCGACGTCAAGCAGGCCGCCGAGGCCCTTTTCAACGACCAGCGCAATCCGTTCGGTGCCTTCTCGCTCGGCTCCGAAACGCATCACGCCGTGACCATTCCCGATGCTGTGCGGCGCTGCCGTTGGATCGCCGTCGACATCAATGCCTCGGCCTTCGGCCTGTTCTTCGTCAGCCCGTCGCTCGAGCGGGCGCGGCTGGTGCCGTGCTTCGATTCCGACTATCCCGGCATATCGGTGGCGACCAAGTTCATCTCGGGCGCCAATGGCGAGGAGATCGTGCGCCATAGCAGGATCTCGACCGAACCGCGCTGGTGGACGGATGACGGTGTGGCGGCCATGAGCGAGATGTTCGGCGGCCTTGCTTGGACCGAGCAGATGGCGCCGCTGGCGCCCGGCAGCAGCGGCATCGCCTTTCCCGTCCACGCCGATCGCGGCCAGTGCGGCCTCGTCGTCTTCCTCGGCTCGGAGATCGCCCTGCCGCAGGACGCGCTCTATGAAATCCACGCCCGTTGCTTTTCGCTGTTCGCCGCTGTCGCCCGCATGCGGCCGGGCGATGTCGGCAAGACGCGCGCGATCTCCAAACGCGAGCTCGAATGCCTGAAGCTGACCGCCAACGGCAATACCAGCGAGGAGATAGCGCGGCTGCTGAAACTGTCGGTGCATACTGCCAACCAGTATCTCACCCAGTCGACCCAGAAGCTCAACGCCGTCAACCGCAACCAAGCGGTCGCCAAGGCGCTGCGGCTCGGCCTGATCGAATAGTTAGAACGCCAGCGGCTCGACCTTGCGGATACGCGCCTGTTCGACCACCGCCTCGAGCAGGGCGGTGTTGTGCTCGGGGTCCTCGCCGGGCTTTTCGAACGACACGTAGTTGACCGCGACCGAGGCGCCTTTTTCGCTCAGCGTCAGCTGGAAATAGACGGCGACGCCGGGCGGCCGAAGCTCGAGATCGAGCACGATGCGCGGGCTGCCGCTCCAGTCGACATGCGCCTCGCCGCCATGGCCGAGCCTCAGCGTGCCCGGCTTGAAGAACAGTTCCGCCGCGGAATCGACCAGGTCCGACAGGCAGGCGAAATGCTCCAGCCGGATGAAGGCGATATAATCGGCGACATCGATCAGCCTGAGCTCCGCCACGACTTGCTCGATGGCGCTGGCGACGATGATCTCGCGGGAGTTGGCGTGCGGTTGGCGGTTCATGAAATCTGTCTGCGCTCAGCCTTTTTCGAGTAGACGATCCGCACCAGTTCGGCGACGGCCTGGTAGAATTGCGACGGGATCACACTATCGACCGAAACTTGCTTGTACATGGAGCGGGCGAGCGCCACGTCCTCGAAGATCGGGATGTTGTGCTCGCGCGCGATTTCGCGGATCTTGAGCGCCACCAGATCCTGCCCCTTGGCCAGCACCAGCGGTGCCGAATCCTCGTCGCGCACATATTTAAGCGCGATCGAGAAGTGCGTCGGGTTGGCGATGATCAACGTCGCGCGCGGCACCGCCGTCATCATCCGCTTGCGAGCGCGGTCGCGCGCCAGCGAGCGCAGCCGCGACTTAACGATCGGGTCACCCTCGGACTGCTTGAACTCGTCCTTGACCTCCTGCTTGCTCATGCGCAGGTCCTGCTTCCAGTGGAAGCGCGACCAGACGATGTCGATCGCCGCGATCAGGCCCATGACGAAGACGATCGCCACCAGTATGTCGACCGCGATGCCGCGGATGACGAGGCCGAAGGCGACGGGATTGGTGATCATGCCGGCGAGCAGCTTGCGGTGATCCTCGGACAGCGTGAAGGCGAGCACGACGATGGCGAAGCCCACCTTGCCGAGCGCCTTCAGGAACTCGACCCAGCCCTGCACCCCGAACAGCCTGTTCCAGCCCTTGACGATCGAGATGCGCGACAGCTGCGGCCTGATGCGGTCGCCGACGAATTGCGGCATGTTCTGGAACACCGAGGCACCGACGCCGGCGATGGTCAGGAGCACCAGCAGGCTGAGGATGGCACGGCCCACCTCCAGCATGACGATCTTGTAGAGCGCGATGACGTCGGTCTCGGTGTCCATCGGCCAGGCTTCCGGCTTCTCCAGGAACATCGACAGGAACATGCCGAGATCGACAATGACATCCTTGGCGTAGAAGACGGTGAACACCAGTATGGCGACGAAGGAGGCCAGCAGCGCGGTCTCCCTCGAATGGGGCAGCTTGCCCTGTTCGATGGTGTCGCGGATCTTCTTTTCCGTCGCTTCTTCGGTTTTGGAATCCTTGTCGACCGCCTCTGCCATGATCCGGCCTTAGGCGGCGGCGTTCTGGGTCGCGGGAAGCTCGAACGCGCCTTCGCGCGCCAGCCGGATTGTCGTCGTCACGATCGTCTTGCGCGCCGCCATGATGTCGGCGAGGGGAACCCCTTCGGATCCTTGTCCGAGTTCGGCTTCGATCATGCGCCGCGAGCGTGCGCCGATCGCCGACAGCGCCGCTTCGGCAAGGATCGCCGAAGTGCCGCGCAGCGCCAGCGTGACCAGTTCGGTCGACAGCCCGTCGAATAGAAGCACGCGCGCTTTCTGGGTAAGCAGCGGCAAATCGTCGAAGGAGAACAGCCGAGCCCGGACGCCGTCGAGATCGGGCGTGCCGGCGGCCTCCAGGTCCTGCATGACCTCCTCGAGCAGCGGCTTGTCCAATTCGTTGAGAACGCTGGCGACGCGCGCCTGTCCGGCCGATGTATCCTTGGTCGCGGTTTCCGCCAGCACGCTGGTGCGCAGCCGGTTTTCGACGATCCTGCTGGCGGCGTCGGGAACATTGGCCATCGTCACCATGCGCTTGATGATCTCGCCGCGCGTCGGCTTGCTCAACGTCAACAGCACGCTCGCCGCCGCCTGCGGCGCCAGCTTCGACAGCACCATGGCCGCAGTCTGCGGATGTTCACCGGCCAGGAAAGTACCAAGCCGCACCGGCTCGAGCTTCTCGAGCTCGGGCCAGATCGGCGGCGGACCTTCCGGCGCAACCTCGAATTTCTTGTCACCCATGATCGCGCTCATCTCTTCGGGTGACAGCGATTCATTGAGGATGGTGTCCATCCTGTCGGCGGAATCGAGCAGTCCCGCCCCTTCGGTGAACTCCGCCTCGAACTCGGCGACGATGCGCTCGAGATCGCCTTGCGGAATGGTCCTGAGCAGCCGGGCGCCCTCGATGAGCGCCTTCAATTCCTCCTGCTTGAAGAATTTCAAGAGGCGGCTGGCCGACGGCTTGCCCATCGCCACCAGTATGGCGGCCGCCTTCTGCGGACGCGTCAGGGAAAGGGACGTCGTCATGCCTTTCGCTCCCGCTGCCGCCGGCAAGACCCGCGACGCATCTTCACGCGCCCTTCGTGCCGGCGATGATTTCGGTCAGCCTGATGCCGAAGCGCGACGGGTCGCTTTCGAGCACGGTGATCTCGCCGCGCGCTATTCTGCGGCCGTTGACCACCACGTCGACCGGTTCGCCGATGCGGCGGTTGAGCGCCACCGTGGAGCCCTTCTGCAGCGCCATCAGGTCGGACACCGGCATCTCGGTGCTGCCGAGGATGATCTGGACGTCGACTGGGATGTTCATGATGACGCTCGAATTGGCAGCGGACGCGGCCTTGAACGCAATATCGGGGCGCTGTTCCTCTTCATGCAGAACCCCGCGCAATTCCTCGATGGCGCGGTCGAGCTGCTCGTCCGGCTGGTCGATTTCGGCTTCTGCCTTGGTCTTGGCCATGCATCGTCTCCAAAAGCTCAGGCGTGCCCGGCACCAGCCGGCATGAGCCCGTCGATAAAATCCTGTCCGGCATCATAGGGATGCTTGATCCGGACGGTGTAATTCTGTCCCAGCTTGCCGAACTCGCATACGAACAGCGTCTTGCCGCGCGCGCCGAGACGCGCTTGCGATTGCGCCGTTTCCTCGAATTCGATGATCTGGCCAATTTCGAAATCGGCAAGATCGCCGAGCGTCAGTCGGGCCAGCGGCATGGTCGCCTCGAGCGCCACCGTGGAGCGCATCACTTCTTCCGAAAAGCGCGCGCGCCAGCTGGCGCCCTGATCGTTCTCGCCGCCGGCGGCAGCGCTGTCCCGGCTGGCCAGCACGACACGCTGCGGCATCGTAACCGTGACGGTGCCGCTGTCGGCCGGCGTCGAGATGCCAAAGACGATGCGGATTGCAGCGCCATCGCGCAACACGTGTCGTTTGGCTTCGGTGCCCGACATCGCCCGCGGCACTGGCAGGCGCAGGTCGAGCGACCGTCGTCCCGATCCGTTCAGTGCCTGCGCGACCTGCTGGAACATCATGGTCGAAACATCGACCTCGATCTGCGACAGATCACGCTCTATCGGCGATGCCGGCATCTCCGGGTCGCCGCCGAACAGCGTGCAAAGCGTGACCGCGATCGCCGGCGCATCGATCACCAGGGTCATGGCATCGGAGGACGTGGCTGACGCAACGATGGTCATGGCAAACGTATCGCCGGCACGGGAGCGGGCCTCCGCGACGCGGCTGACCTCGACCCCCCTGAGATCGACGGTGACCGGAACTCCAAGCTCACTGGTCAGGCTCTTCTGCAGCAGCGGCGCAGCGCGCTCTGCCATGCCCCGGCCGGCGCCGATGACCTGGGCGGCCTCGCCGCTGTCGCCGACCAGGCGCTCGATGATCAGGGAGCGCGCTTGTGAGGGACTGCCGGGACTGGTCATGACAATGTCGGCACCGATCTGTCGCGCATCGCTCAGGCGGCCCTTTTCTCGGCGGAGCCGGTGTTCATCGTGCTCTGCTCGACGGCGTCGATGGTCGGCCGTTCATAGGACGATATGGTCTTGCGGCCGAACTCGATCGCCACCTGCGGCAGGGCGCCGTTCATGTAGGCGAGCAACGTCTGCTTGACGATGATGTAGAGCCGGTTCTTCTTCTCGCGCACCGTCTTGATCTTGGTGGCGACGGGCCCGACCACCGCGTAAGACAGGAAGATGCCGAGGAAGGTACCGACGAGGGCGGCGCCGATCAGGCCGCCAAGGATTTCCGGCGACTGGTCGAGCGCGCCCATCGCCTTGACCACGCCGAGCACGGCGGCGACGATCCCGAGCGCCGGCAGGCCGTCGCCGACCGCCACCAGCGCGTGGTAGGCTTTCATCTTGTCGGACTTGATGGTCTGGATTTCCTCATCCATCAGCGCCTCGATCTCGTGCGAACGGGCGTTGCCGATGATGATGATCCGGCAATAGTCGCAGATGAAATGCGTCAGGTCGTGGTTCTTCAGCACGGTGGGGAATGCCTGGAAGATCGCCGATTCCTCGGGATTGTCGATATGCGCCTCGACCTCGCTGCGCGACTTCGAACGCAGTTCACGCATCAGGCTGTGCAGCACGCCGAGCGTTTCCAGATAATCCTGCTCCTTCGGCACGGCCTGCTTGAAGGCTTCGAGGATGCCCCTGCCGGTGTCCTTGACCGTTTTCATCGGATTGGCGACGAGGAAGGTGCCGAGTGCGGCGCCGCAGATGACCACCGCTTCCCAGGGCTGCATCAGCACATGCAGATGCCCGCCCATGGCCATGAAGCCGCCAAGGACGCAGCCGAGCGTCACCACCAGTCCAATCAGAATGCCCACGAGAGGTCCTTCCGCATTTCAAGTCAGGTGCAAGGGATAGTCCCCGTGCCTTGTGTGAGGCTTGAATCGGAGCGGCATCGAGCCGATCGGCGCGATTCAGTTTCGCGCAAGGAAGTGAGTCTATTGTGCTGGGCATAGCTTCGGCCGGAGGCGCGTCCTTGCTCAGTACCTATACCAGCTACCAGTTGATCACCAGGGACATCGACAAGTCGATCGACCGCATCGAAAAGCAGCCGACGGTCGATCGCGACACCAAATATTATCTGGACAACATCACCAAGGTGAAATCGATCGACGATTTCGTCAACAATGACCGTTTGTTCAAATATGCCATGAAGGCCTACGGCCTGGAGGACATGGCTTACGCCAAGGCGTTCATGGTCAAGGCGCTCAAGGAAGGCGTTTCCGACCCCGACAGTTTCGCCAACAAGCTGACCGACAAGCGCTACGCCGAATTTGTCAGCGCCTTCAACTTCGCAGCCAACGGCGCCAATACCACCGTTTACAACAAGGCGCAGCAGCTGGTGACCGGCAACTATGCGCTGCAAGTCCAGATCGGCGCCTCGCAGGCGGGCTTCTCTTACTATCAGAGCGAAACCGCCTATTATGTCACCAACATCTCCAAGGTTAAGTCGATCGACGACCTGATGGGCGACAGCCGCCTGCTGACATACGCGATGGCCGCATTCGGGCTCGACGCCAAAACCGAACCGGCCGCAACGGTCAGGGCGATGCTCGAAGGTGGCGTCAGCGATACCAACAGTCCCGCCAACAAGCTGACCGACAAGAGTTACGCCAACTTCGTCTCGGCGTTCGACTTCGCCCAGTATGGCGATCAGACGACCACGCGCGACAACGTCCAGCAGGCGGTGCCTAAGGGCTACATGGCCGGAGCCGGGCTGACGTTGATCAAGCCGAGCGCGCAGTACGTCAAGGGCGAGGCCGACTACTACGCGGCAAACATTTCCAAGGTGAGGTCGATTGACGACCTCATGGCGGACAAGCGCCTGCTTACATTCGCCATGGCGTCCTATGGACTGGATGCGTCAACCGAAACCCCGCGGCAGATCCGCGCCATGCTCGAGGGCGGCGTGAGCGATTCCAACAGCCCTGCAAACAAGCTGACCGATAAACGATACGCCAACTTCGTCACGGCCTTCGATTTTGCCCAATATGGCGATCAGACGACCACGCGCGACGCAGTGCTGAAAGATACACCGAAAATCTACACGACAGAGTCGGCGCTTGGCCTGATCAAGCCGAATGCGGACTACATCAAGTCGGAGACCGCATATTACCTGGCGAACATCACGAACGTGAAATCCATCGACGATCTGATGGCCAACAGCCGCTTGTACAATTATGCCCTCTCGGCCTACGCGCTCGATCCGGCGACAGAGAGCAAGGACCTGATCCGCAGCGTCCTGGCCGGTGGCGTCCGCGACCCCGACAGCGTCGCCAACAAGATAACCAACAAAGCCTATGCCGGGCTCGCCTCTGCCTTCAACTTCGAACAATACGCCGAAGCGGCCACCACGACCAATCCAGCACAGCAGCCGACCGTCGACAAATACATGCGCCAGACGTTGGAGGAGGATGCCGGCCAAACCAACGAGGGCGTACGGCTGGCGCTCTATTTCCAGCGCAAGGCGCCTGATATCACCAGCTGGTATAATGTGCTCGCCGACACCGCTCTTGCCAGTGTGGTGCGCACAGTGCTCGGCTTGCCCGATTCCTTCGCCACCGCCGATGTCGACAAGCAGGCGCAGCTGTTCGAGCAGAAGCTCGACATTTCCGATTTCTCCGACCCCGAAAAGCTCGGCAAGTTCCTGACCCGCTTCACCTCCATGTACGAGATCAACCACCCGACCTCGTCAGCCGTGTCGTCGATCAGCGTGCTCTTCGCCAAGCCGGTCACGGCGGGGATCTCCACCGACCTGATGATGGCCATGCAGAAGTTGAAGTTCTGACCATGCGGGACAGTCTCTACGTCGCCCTTTCCTCGCAGATCGCGCTCGAGCGTCGGCTCGACACGATCGCCGACAATGTCGCCAACGCCTCGACCGTCGGCTTTCGCGCCACCGGCGTGAAGTTCGAGGACGTGGTGTCCGGCACCGGGCCGAAATCCGTGTCCTTCGCCTCCTCGGGCAAGACCTACCTTTCCGGCGCCCATGGCTCCCTGACCGAGACCGGCAATCCGTTCGATTTCGCCATACAGGGCGACGCCTGGTTCGCCATCGAGACGCCGGTCGGCACCGTCATGACCCGCGATGGCCGCTTCTCGATGAACGAGAATGGCGAGCTGATGTCGGTCGAGGGCCATCCCGTGCTCGACGCCGGCGGCGCACCGATCCAGCTCGACCCCCGCAACGGCCCGCCCAAGGCCGGAGCCGACGGATCGTTGCGCCAGAACGATCAGCTGGTAGGCTCCATCGGCCTGTACAATTTCGATCCGGGTGAGAATTTCGTGCGCTACGGCAATTCCGGCATCGTGCCGGCGCGCACGCCCGAGCCGGTGACCGATCGCGCCGATATCGGCGTCGCCCAGGGCTTCGTCGAGGAATCCAACGTCAATCCAGTGCTGGAGATGACGCGGCTGATCATGGTCCAGCGCGCTTTCGAGAACACCGCCGCCCTGATGCGGCAGACTGATTCCTCCACCGACGAGGCGATCAAGACGCTCGGCTCGAAGTAGCATGTCGCTCGACCAGCCTACCCTGCGCGCACCCGAAAGACTGCCCCAGCCAACGCCGGAAGACCGGCTTGCCGCGCTGGAGCGGATATGGCGGCGCTTCAGCGATGCCGAGGGACTGCTCAAACGCGGCGGCCTCGTCACCGAAGTCACATCGACGCATTACAAGGTGCGCGGCCTTTCGGATTTCGCCAGGCTGGGCGATCTTGTCGAACAGCGCGGCCATGCCGGCACGCGCCGCGGCGAGATCGTCAAGATCAGCCGCGACGAGATTGTCGTGGCCCCCTTCGAACGCAGTGCCGATGCCGGCATAGGCGACGCCGTTTTCCGTCGCGGTCCGCTCGCCGTGGCGCCGCATGCCTCGTGGCGCGGCCGCACGATCGACGCGCTCACCCGGGCGATCGACGGTGGCCCGCCATTGATCAGGGGCGACGGCATGTCCGGGGCCGCCACGCCCGGCGCCATGGCGCGCCAGCGCGTCGGCACCGCCTTCATGACCGGGGTCAAGATCATCGACATTTTCACGCCGCTCTGTTTCGGCCAGCGCATGGGCGTCTTTGCCGGTTCCGGTGTCGGCAAGTCGACGCTGCTGGCCATGCTCGCCGGCGCAGACGTCTTCGACACCGTGGTCGTGGCGCTGATCGGCGAACGCGGCCGCGAGGTCCGCGAATTCCTCGAGGACACGATCGGCGACAGCATGGCCAAGACCGTAGCCGTCGTCGCCACCAGCGACGAAAGCGCCATGATGCGCCGGCGGGCGCCGGACACCGCGATGCGTGTCGCCGAACATTTTCGCGACCAGGGCCACCGCGTGCTTCTGGTGCTGGATTCGATCACCCGCTTTGCCCACGCCCTGCGCGAAGTGGCGACGGGAACGGGTGAGCCGCCGGTCGCGCGCGGCTATCCGGCTTCGGTTTTCACCGAGCTGCCGAAGCTGCTCGAACGCGCCGGGCCGGGAGTGGAAGGGAAAGGATCGATCACCGCGATCATTTCCGTGCTGGTCGACGGCGACGACCACAACGATCCGGTGGCCGATTCCGTGCGCGGCATCCTTGACGGCCATGTCGTGCTCGACCGCGCGATCGCCGAACAGGGCCGCTATCCGCCGGTCAATCCGCTGTCGTCCATATCACGCCTGGCCGGCAAGGCCTGGAGCGTCGAGCAGCGCGCGCTGGTGACGCGGCTGAAGTCGATGATCTCCCGCTTCGAGGACACGCGCGACATCCGCCTGCTCGGCGCCTACCAGGGCGGCGCCGACGTGGAACTCGATATGGCGGTGCGCCAGGTACCCCTGATCTACGAGGCGCTGATGCAATCGCCGAAGGACCGCCCGTCCGCTGATCCGTTCTCCGATCTCGCCCGCCATCTCAAGGGAAAGCAGAATGCCGAACAAGGGGACTGAGCTCCAGCATACCGAGCGTATCCTGCGCGAAATGATCGCCGAGGCGAAAGCCGAAGAAGAGATCGAAGCCAGCCGCAACTCGGCCATCGACGGGCTCTTCGCCGCCCCGCAATGGCCGCAGCCGCCCAAGACCGCGTTTCCCAGGCTGGGCAAGAAGGCCGGCCGGCGCAGCGATTTCGTCATCGCCGCGCTCGGCATCACGCTCGGCCTGATCTGCGCGCTGTTCCCCTGGTATATCTTCTTCAATCAGGAACAGTTCGGCGTCCAGGCAATCAAGTTCGGCGGCACCGGCACCAATTCTGGACGCGAGGGCGGCGGCGTGGTTGCCGAGCGCAGCGCGCCGCTGACGGCCAAGGACGTTCCGAATGCCAATATCGACCTGCTTGCCACCGGAACCGTGCAGGACGATCCCAGCGCCGCCCCGGCACCAGATGACCAGCCCTTTCCGGCCGACGTCACCAAATTCCGCATGGTCCACGTCGCCAATGGCCGCGCCATGATCGAGGACGACACCGGGCTGTGGATGGTCCAGCGCGGCTCGATACTGCCGGATTCCAACAAGGTGTCGTCGATCGAGCAACGCAACGGCAAATGGGTGATGGTCACCAGCGCCAACCAGGTGATCGAGCTTTCCAGATAAGTTCGCCGCGCTTGCCGGTTGCGTCCGCCCGCAAGGTCCGCGCAAGACTGGCGGCCTAGTCTTTGGGCACACGCCCGGAGATTCCCATGGAGCCCGTTTCTCTTTTCGATCTCGCCGCCAAGCAGGCGCAATGGCTGGCCGTGCGTCAGTCGGCGGTCGCCGGCAACATCGCCAACGCCAACACGCCGGGCTATACGGCAAACGATGTCGAGCCGTTCGAAAAGGTGCTCGACCGCGCGGCGGTGTCGTTGCAGACGACACAGGCCGGACATCTCGGCAGCGCCGCGACCAATGCCGGTTTCGCGATCAAGCCACAGGAAGACGACGGCGTCGTCATGCCGTCCAAAAACACCGTCGTGCTCGAGGACCAGCTTCTCAAGGCCGGTGAGGTGCGCCGCTCCTTCGAGCTCAACACGGCAATCGTCAAGGCATTCCATTCGATGATGATGATGGCGGTGAAGAGCTGACCATGGACGCGCTCACAGCAGCCCTCAAAGTAGCAGCCTCCGGCCTCGGCGCCCAGTCGGAGCGGCTGCGCGTGGTTTCCGAAAACCTCGCCAATGCCCAGTCGACCGGCACCACCCCCGGCTCCGACCCCTATCGCCGCAAGACCATCAGCTTCGTCTCGGAGCTCGACCGGACCACTGGCAGCTCAACGGTCGAAGTGAACTCGATCGACCGCGATCCCAGCGATTTTCCCGTGGAATTCCAACCCGGCAACGAGGCCGCCGACGACAAGGGCTACGTCAAGATGCCCAACGTCAACGTGCTGATCGAAATGGCTGACATGACCGAGGCCAACCGCTCCTACGAGGCTAACCTGCAAGTCGTGAAGCAGGCGCGCGATCTCATTTCAATGACCATCGACCTGATGAGGAACCAATGATCGTGAACGGCATCGGCGCGCTCAACTTGAAGCCTGGACTTGGCGACACGGCGACTGAGCTGCTTCAGGGCGGCGTTGCGCCCGCGAGCGCAGGCAACCTCGGCACCTCCTTCGCCGAGGCGCTGAGCCAGGCGGCCACAAAGACCGTCAACACGCTGCAGAACGCCGAGCAGGTCTCGGTCCAGGCGCTCAAGGGCGACGCCGACACCCGTCAGGTCGTCGATGCCGTGATGAGCGCCCAGCAGGCGCTGCAGACCGCCGTCGCCATCCGCGACAAGGTCGTTTCGGCCTATCTCGAAGTCAGCCGCATGGGCATCTGAGGAGTTCGGCCATGAAAGCACTCGCCATCGCCGCCACCGGCATGAACGCCCAGCAGACCAATCTGGAAGTCATCGCCAACAATATCGCCAACATCAACACCACCGGCTACAAGCGGGCGCGGGCCGAATTCTCCGACCTGCTCTACCAGGTCGACCGCACGCAAGGCGTGCCCAACCGCTCCAACGCTTCGCTGGTGCCGGAAGGCGTCTCGATCGGCCTCGGCGTCAAGACCACCGCCGTGCGCAACGTCCACACCCAGGGCGAACTGACCAGCACCGGCAACAGTTTCGACATGGCGCTCACCGGCAGGGGCTGGTTCCAGATCGAAGGCGCCGACGGCGGCACGCTCTACACCCGCGCCGGCGCCTTCAACACCAACGCCACAGGCCAGCTGGTGACGGTGGACGGCGCCAGCGTCATTCCAGCGATCAACGTCCCGGTCGACGCCGTCGAGGTCATCGTCAACAAGACGGGCCAGGTCTTCGCCCGCATCGATGGCCAGACCGACCTGCAGAATCTCGGCCAGCTCCAGATCGTCAACTTCGCCAACGAAGCGGGACTGGCGCCGCTCGGCGACAATCTGTTCCAGGAAACGACCGCCTCCGGCCCGGCCAATGCCGGCGTGCCCGGTGATCCCGGCTTCGCCACCATCCAGCAAGGCTATCTCGAGGCCTCCAACGTCGACCCGGTCAAGGAAATTACCGAACTGATCTCGGCGCAGCGCGCTTATGAGATGAATTCCAAGGTCATCCAGGCCGCCGACGACATGGCCTCGGTCGTCTCCAAGAACATCAGGTAACGACAATGGCCGGTCCGGTCTCCTGCTCCGCGTTCCGCCGCACCGCGCTCGTCCTTGCGCTGGTGACCGGCGGCATGCCGGCTTTCGCGCAGGACGCGGCCAACCGGTCGGCAACGCAGATCGCCAGCAGCCAGCCTGCCGGCGAGGTCGTGCTGATCCCAAACCGGGTCATTTATCCCGGCGAGACCATCGAGCTCGCGGCCCTCAAGCAGGTGACCCTCATCCCCGGCAAGCACAAGCCCGACGCGGTGGCCACCCTTGCCGAGGAACTCCAGGGCAAGATCGCCAAGCGCACGCTGCTGCCCGGCCGCTACATCCCCGCCGCCGCCATTCGCGACGCCTGGCTGGTCGAGCAGGGCGCAGCCGTGCAGGTCTTCTTCATCGCCGGCGGATTGACGATATCGGCCACCGCCGTGACCTTGCAGCCAGGCTCGGCCGGCGATCTCATCAAGGTTCGCAACAGCGACAGCGGGAAAATTCTCTCCGGCACGGTGATGGCTGACGGAACCATCCAGGTCAGCGCTTCATGATGCGTCCGCTTGCTCTTCTGCTTGCGGCCGCGCTCGGCCTGCAGCCTGCCTTGGCCGACGGCCTCACGCCCAAGGCCAAGCGCGAACTCGCCGCCAGGAATGGCGGCGTCTATGACGATCCTGAATATGATCCGGCCACCACCACGCGCATGTTCCGCGTCTCGCCCGGGCCAAGCTCGCTGCCGCCGGGCCAGGTCGCCTCGCGCATCAAGGACATCGCGCAGCTGCAGAGTTCGCGCGACAACCAGCTCGTCGGCTACGGCCTGGTCATCGGCCTCGCCGGATCGGGCGACAGCTTGCGCAACTCGCCGTTCACCGAACAGTCGATCCGCGCCATGCTGGAGAATCTCGGCATCGCCACCGAAGGCGGCAGAGCGCGCGCCAAGAACGTCGCCGCCGTCATCGTCACCGCCAACATGCCGCCCTACGTGCAGTCGGGCGCGCGCATCGACATCGATGTCTCCTCGATGGGCGACGCCACCTCGCTCGCAGGCGGCACGCTGATCATGACGCCGCTGAAGGCGGCGGACGGTGAGATCTATGCTGTCGGCCAGGGCGCGGTCATCGTTTCGGGCTTCACCGCTCAGGGTCAGGCCGAGCAGCTGACGCAAGGCGTGCCGACAGCCGGCCGCGTGCCAAACGGCGCCATCGTCGAGCGCGCGGTGAAGGCCGAGTTCGACGATCAGTCGACACTGACGCTGCAACTGCGCAATCCCGATTTCTCGACCGCCATCCGCATCGCCGACGCGATCAACGACTACACCAGCCAGCGCTTCGGCATGCGCGTGGCGGCCGAGCGCGATTCCCGCACCGTGCAGATCAGGCGGCCGAAAAGCGTCTCGGCGGCCCGCTTCTACGCCGAGATCGAAAACCTCGTGGTCGAATCCGACACGCCGGCGCGCGTGGTCATCGACGAACGCACGGGTACCATCGTCATCGGCAACGACGTCAAGATCTCGCGCGTGGCCATCAGCCACGGCACGCTGACGGTGCGCATCACCGAAGCGCCGCGCGTCGTGCAGCCCGAACCATTCTCCAAGGGCGAAACCGCCGTCGAGCCGTTCACCGCCATCGACGCCAGCCGGCCCGACGCGCGCGTCGCCGTGCTCGACGGCCCGGACCTGCAAACCCTTGTTTCCGGCCTCAACCGCCTCGGCGTGAAGCCCGACGGCATCATTGCCATCCTGCAAGGCATCAAGTCGGCCGGCGCCCTGCAAGCCGATCTGGTTCTCCAATAGGCGATGCCGATGATCTTCTTCCCCTCATTCCATCAAGGATGCCGCCCCGCCGCGATCCTGTTCGCGGCCTGCGCTCTGGCGGCCTTTTCCAGCGGCGTGCATGCCGAGGAAGCCGTCCGCCAGGTCCTGCCGGGGGCGCCGCCCGCACCCGCGCCGCAGCTGTTGGCCCGGGAGAAGGCTCCCGACCAAAGCGAGATCGAGCGCTTCTGCTCCAACATAGCCGACGCCGCCCGCGACCGCCGCTACGTGTTGCAGGCGGAGGAGTTGAAACAGCTCCAGGCCGGCATCGACCAACGCATGAAGGCACTGGACGAAAAGCGGGCCGAATACGAGACCTGGCTGAAGCGGCGCGAGGTGTTCCTAGCCCGGGCCGAGGACAGCGTCGTCAAGATCTATGCCGGCATGAAGCCCGACGCGGCGGCCGAGCGCCTGGCCATCGTCAATGCCGATCTCGCCGCGGCCATCCTGATGAAGCTGGATTCGCGCAAGGCCGGCGTCATCCTCAACGAAATGGACCAGAAGGCGGCGGCGACGCTCACCGGCATCATGGCCAGCGCAGCCCGAAGGGTAGATCCGTCATGATCCGCAGAACGCTCATCCTGTGCGCGGTCGCAGCTTTGTCCGGCTGCGGCACCAATCTCAAGGAGATCGGCAGGGAGCCTTCACTGTCGCCGGTCGGTTCCGGCATCGGCAGTGAAGGAGCTTCGCCCTACAGCTATCCTGAGCCGCCTGCCGCGCCGGTCAAGAAATTCTCGCTGTGGGACGATCGCCAGAGCCGGCTGTTCACCGACCCCAGGGCGTTGCGCGAAGGCGACATTCTCACCGTCAGGATCAAGCTCAACGACAAGGCCAACTTCAAGAACCAGAACGACAGGAGCCGCACCGCCTCGCGCAAGCTGGGTTACGACGTCACGCTCGGATGGGAAGACAAGAGCACGAGCGGCAAGGGCGACGCCGGCCTGAGCTCCAGCACCGAAACCAATGCGGACGGCGAGATCAAGCGCTCGGAGAACCTGGAGCTCAACGTCGCTGCCGTCGTCACCGAAGTCCTGCCCAATGGCAATTTGATGATCAGGGGCTCGCAGGAAGTGCGTGTCAATTATGAGCTCAGGGTGCTTACCATCGCAGGCATGGTGCGCCCGTCGGATATCGGCGCGGAGAACACCATCTCCTACGAACGCATCGCCGAGGCGCGCATCTCCTATGGCGGCCGCGGCCGCGTCAGCGAGGTCCAGCAGCCGGCCTACGGCCAGCAGATCCTCGACCAGGTTCTTCCGTTCTAGGGCATTGGAGACCGCAGCAGCGTGGCCAGCGTCGAACAGGTTCCGTCTCGCAAGGGTCCTTCCCTTGCCGTCCAGGGCGCCATGCTGCTCCTGGTGACGGCTGCCGCCATCGGCATGGGCTGGCTGTCCGGCGGCTATCTCAAGGGTGTGGGGGCACCGGCATCGGTACCCGTCGCGCCGGAAAACGAGGGCAAGGTGCCCAAGCCCGCCGACGCGCAAGAGCCCGGCACGGGACCGTCACTCGTCGCGCTGGCGCCGATCACCACCAACATCGCCTCGCCCGCCGAGACCTGGATCAGGATGGAAGTGTCGGTGGTCTACGACGCGCCGCAGCCGCCGGCAATGTCGGATGAGATCCATCAGGATCTTCTGGCCTTCGTGCGCACCCTGAAGATGCACCAGATAGAAGGCGCCAGCGGCTATCAGCACCTGAAGGCCGATATCGAGGAGCGCGCCTCGATCCGCAGCCAGGGGCATGCCAAGCAGGTACTCATCAGGACGTTGCTGCTCGAATGAAGAAATTTCTTCTTGCCGCGGCGCTGCTCGGCGCCGCCACATCGATCGCGACGGCCCAGCAACTGGACCTCGGCGGCATCGGCAAGGCCGACGGCACCACCGTCGGCTACATCATCCAGATGTTCGGCCTGCTCACCGTGCTGTCGGTGGCGCCGGGCCTGCTGATCATGGTGACGAGCTTCACCCGTTTCGTCATCGCCTTCTCGATCCTGCGCGCCGGCATCGGCCTGCAGTCGACGCCGGCGAACCTTATCCTCATTTCGCTGTCGCTGTTCATGACCTTCTATGTCATGGCGCCAACCTTCGACCAGGCCTGGAATACCGGCGTCAAGCCGCTGATGGACAACCAGATCAGCCAAACCGAGGCCTTCGAGAAGATTTCCGATCCCTTCCGCACCTTCATGCTGCACAATGTGCGCGACAAGGACTTCGACCTGTTCGCCGACCTCGCGCGCGAACGCGGCCAGACCGTTGCGAAGGAAACCGTCGACCTGCGCATCCTGGTGCCCGCCTTCATGATCTCCGAGATCCGGCGCGGCTTCGAGATCGGCTTCCTGATCGTGCTGCCGTTCCTGGTCATCGACCTGATCGTCGCCACCATCACAATGGCGATGGGCATGATGATGCTGCCGCCGACGGTGGTGTCGCTGCCGTTCAAGATCCTGTTCTTCGTGCTGATCGACGGCTGGAACCTGCTTGTCGGCAGCCTGGTGCGCTCCTTCAACTGATCGCGCCCGGCGCCGAACCGCGCCCTCCCGTTTTTTTCGACAATATTTTTCGATTAACCGTCCGGTTTAGTCCTTTGGTAGGGACTTGCCGCCATATTCCCCGCAGATGGCGGGTGATCGGGTCTCAGACAGATCATTGGCATGATGCCGCTCCGTCATACCGGCCAATCCGGTATGTCAAAAAACACCTGTAAAAAGTAAGGTACGAGTAGACATGGCCAGTATCATGACCAATGCCTCGGCGCTGACCGCGCTGCAGAGCTTGAACGCCACCAACAAGAACCTCGAAACCACCCAGGCCCGCATCTCGACGGGCTATCGCGTTTCCCAGGCTTCGGACAACGCCGCTTACTGGTCGATCGCCACCACGATGCGTTCCGACAACCAGCAGATGTCGACCGTTTCGGACGCGCTCGGCCTCGGCGCCTCGAAGGTCGATACCGCTTACACCGGCATGAACAGCGCGATCGACACCATCAACCAGATCAAGACCAAGCTGACCGCCTCTTACGGCCAGACGGATGCCGACAAGGAAAAGACCCAGACCGAAATCGCCGCCCTTCAGAAGCAGCTGAAGGCCTATGCCGATGGCGCCAGCTTCTCCGGCACCAACATGCTGTCCGTGGACAGCGGCACGGGCACGTCCGTGGCGGACATCAAGATCGTTTCGGCCTTCAACCGTGACGCTTCCGGCGCGGTATCGATCTCGACGATCGACGTCAACGTGGAAAGCACCAAGCTGTACGAGGCGGGTAC
Organism: Mesorhizobium sp. B264B1B; assembly: GCF_020165765.1. NCBI lineage: Bacteria > Pseudomonadati > Pseudomonadota > Alphaproteobacteria > Hyphomicrobiales > Phyllobacteriaceae > Mesorhizobium > Mesorhizobium sp. B264B1B. The sequence continues at coordinate 83,509 of NZ_JAIUIS010000003.1, read as the reverse complement.
CACGGCCGGCACCGCGAAGGGCATCCTCGACGCCGCGCGTCTGGGCACCGACGGCAGCGTCACCGCCACGGCGGCTACTCCGGCTGCTGGTGCTACCGTTGCGGCCGGCGACACCTATTCGGTCGCCAGCCTGAAGATCTTCGACTCCGCAACGGGCAAGGGCTTCAGCGACGACCAGATCTCGGGGATGATGAACGTCGTCGACGCCGCGCTCAAGGACATGACGAACGCCGCCACCACGCTCGGCGCCGCCAAGAGCAGCATCGACCTGCAGAAGACGTTCACGCAGAGCCTGATGGACTCCATCGACCGCGGCGTTGGCCAGCTCGTCGATGCCGACATGAACAAGGAATCGACCCGCCTCCAGGCCCTGCAGGTTCAGCAGCAGCTCGGCATCCAGGCGCTGTCGATCGCCAACGGTTCGTCGCAGTCGATCCTGTCGCTCTTCCGCGGCTGATCGCCTTCACCATCCACGAACAGCACCAAGATATCGGGCCGCGCCAAAAGCGCGGCCCGATTGCGTTTGCTCCAGCCCCGCGCAATCCTCGTTCCTTAACTGTCGAAAGCTGACTTTTAACAGGGCGTTAACCATATCGCGCTAGCTATGGTTAACCAATAGCTTACGACAGGTTGTCGAATCGGCCCGACCGGCACGATCGCAGCCGATGGGCAGGCCGACCAGGCCTGTGGGCATGCCGGCTTAGAGAAGGAGCGAGTTTCTTGGCGAGCATCATGACGAACGCTGCGGCGTTGACTGCACTTCAAAGCCTCAACGCCACCAACAAGTCGCTCGAGCAGACACAGGCCCGCGTCTCGACGGGCTATCGCGTCTCCGAAGCCTCCGACAACGCCGCCTACTGGTCGATCGCCACCACCATGCGCTCCGACAACCAGGCGCTCTCGACCGTGCAGGATGCGCTCGGCCTCGGCGCCTCGAAGGTCGACACCGCCTATACCGGCATGAACAATGTGCTGGACACGATCGGCAAGATCAAAACCAAGCTGCTTTCGACCGTCGGCCAGACGGATGCCGCCAAGGCAAAGACGCAGACCGAAATCACGGCGCTTCAGGCGCAGATGAAATCCTTTGCCGACGCCGCCACCTTCTCCGGTTCGAATTTCCTGTCGGTGATCTCCAAGCAGGTGTCGGCCGCCAATGACGGCGTCCAGCCCGACTCCAAGATCGTGTCCTCGTTCAACCGCACCTCGTCCGGCGCCGTCCAACTCGGGACGATTGACATCGATGTCGAGAGCACCAAGCTTTTCGATTCCGGTCTCGCCGGCGAGGTCAAGAACCAGGGCATTCTCGACCGCAAGACATCGGTCTATTCGACCGCGGCCGCGCAGACCCTGTATGACACCGCCTATGCGGCATCGATCGCGGGTGGATCAACGGATATCGCAGCCAACACCGCCGGCCAGACCGCGGCGGGGGCGGTTGCCAAGGTCGACAATATTTCCGCCTACAATCTCGACATCACTGCGGCGGGCGTGACCGACGACATCATCACCCAGATGATCACCAAGATCGACAACGTCATGAGCCAGCTGACCGATTCCGCCACCATCCTCGGTTCGGCCAAGAGCAGCATCGACCTGCAGAAGACCTTCACGCAGAGCCTGATGGACTCCATCGACCGCGGTGTCGGCCAGCTCGTCGACGCCGACATGAACAAGGAATCGACCCGCCTTCAGGCGCTCCAGGTGCAGCAGCAGCTCGGCATCCAGTCGCTGTCGATCGCCAACAGTTCCTCGCAGTCGATCCTGTCGCTGTTCAAGAGCTAACCGCCCACTCGACGTCTTCACCTCAAGGTTGACGGGCCGCGCGCCGAGCGCGGCCCGATTTCATTTTCGCACAAGCTTCGAGGGCTAGTGTTCCAGCGGACAGTCATGCTGGGAGTAGTCGACCGTGCCGGAACAGATCCAGAGCATCATCGCGAATCTCCGCGGGTTTGGCGTGAAGCGCCTGGCCATGCTGGCGGGCATCGCCGCATTGGTGATGAGCGTCATCGGTGTCGCTTCCGTCTATCTCAACCGTCCGGCCTACGACACGCTCTATGTCGGGCTCGACCGCGCCGACGTGAACCAGATCGGCCTCGTGCTGGGCGAGGCCGGCATCGGCTTCGACGTCGGCTCCGACGGAACCTCGGTCCTGGTCCCGGCCGGCACCACCGCGCAGGCCCGCATGCTGCTTGCCGAAAAGGGCCTGCCGACCAGCGCCAATGCCGGCTATGAACTGTTCGACAATGTCGGCTCGCTCGGCCTGACCTCCTTCATGCAGCAGATCACGCGTGTGCGCGCGCTGGAGGGCGAAATATCGCGCACCATCCAGTCGATCGCGGGCGTCAAGGCTGCGCGCGTCCATATCGTTATGTCCGAGCGTGCCAATTTCCGCCGCGACGAGCAGCAGCCCTCCGCGTCGGTCGTCATCCGCTACGCCGGCATCGACGCCGAGAAAAGCGCCATGTCGATCCGCCATCTCGTCGCCGCCGCCGTTCCCGGCCTGTCGGCCGACAAGGTGACGGTGCTCGATTCCAACGGCAATCTGCTGGCGGCGGGAGATGATCCCTCCAACACAAGTGCCGCCCGCACGCTTGGCGTCGAACAAACCGTCGAGGCGCAGATCGGCGACAACATCCGGCGCGCCCTCACCCCGTATCTCGGCCCGGACAATTTCCGCGCCAGCGTCAAGGCCGACGTCAACACCGATACCCGCCAGACGGAGGAGACGATCTTCGATCCGGAGTCGCGCGTCGAGCGTTCGGTGCAGTCGGTGCGCGCCAACGAGAACAACAACCAGAAGCAGGCCTCCACCCCGGCCAGCGTCGAGCAGAACCTGCCCGAGACGCAGACGACCGCCACCGAGGGTCCGCAATCCTCCTCGCAGAACGACCGCAGGGAAGAGATCACCAACTACGAGATCAACTCCAAGAAGATCGCCACCGTCTCCAACGGCTACAGCGTCACCAAGATGTCTATCGCCGTGGTCGTCAACCAGGATCGGCTGAAGGCGATCCTGGGCAAGGACGCCACGCCCGAACAGATCGCCAAGCGCGTCGCCGACATCCAGAAGATGGTGACCTCTGCCACCGGCTTCGACGACAAGCGCGGCGATGTCATCGACGTCTCGGCGGTCGAGTTCATCGACGGGCTCGACGGCGAGGCGATCCCGCAGGCCGGAATGCTCGATTCCGTCGGCCAGCACGCCGGCACGCTGATCAATGCCGGCGCCTTCATCGTCGTGGTGTTCCTGGTGGCCTTCTTCGGCCTGCGCCCGATGGCGGCGGCCCTGACAGCAAAGGCGACGCCGTCCATAGCCGGTCCCAATTTCGACGAGGTCCAGCGCTCGCTGCCGACGCCAGAGGGCACGGCTTCCGCCGAAGCCGGCTCGGCCGTCGGCGCCTTGCCGGGCGTGCGGGCCGGCTCCACGCCGCTCGACGACCTGCGCCAGAAGATCAGGCCCGCGCCGCAGGAGCGGCTTGCCCGCATGGTCGACCTCAACGAGGAGCGCACAGCGCAGATCCTGCGCAAATGGGCGGCCCAGGAAGTCGCGGTGTAGTCCATGCCTTCCCTAGCCCTTTTCGATCTCCTGCCGGATTTCGGCCCGCGCCCGCAACGTGTCAGCCAGCCGAGGGCCGCCGCCGAGCACGAGCCGGAAGCAGCCGTGCCTCAAGCCGATATCGGCACGCTGATCGCCGAAGCGGTCGCCCAGGCGGAGGCAGCGCTTGGCGAGCGGCTTGCGGCTGCCCACGAAGCAGCGATGGACGCTGAACGCCGGGCGAATGCCGAGGAAGCGAAGGCCTTTCTCGAGAGCTTCGGCGGCGATGTCGGCGAGGCGGTCTCGCTGCGCATTGATGCCATGGAGGCGCGCGTGACGGACCTCGTCGCCGCCACGGTCGCCCGCATCATCGGCGGCATCGTCAGTGACGACCTGCAAAAGCGCTCGCTTGAAGCGCTTGCCGGTGCGGTCCGCGAAGCGGTCGGCGATGGCGAAGCGGTGCGCATAGTCGTTCGCGGCCCGCTTTCCCTTTTCGAAGCGCTGAAGGCATCGCTCGGAGCGCGCGCCGCCAATCTCGACTTCATCGAAGCTCCCGGCTTCGATCTCACGGTCTCCATCGACGAAGCGGTGTTCGAGACGCGCATGGCCGAATGGTCGGCAACGCTCTCCCAGGTGTTGGCATGAGCGTCGCCGATGCCGATCAGGCCAGGCACGAGATCATCATCGTGCGTCGTGGCCATGACGACCACGAGGAGGGCCATCACGGTGGCGTCTGGAAGATCGCCTTCGCCGACTTCATGACGGCCATGATGTGCTTCTTCCTGGTCATGTGGCTGATCAACGCCGCCAACGAACAGACCAAGGCGGCGGTCGCCAGCTATTTCAATCCGGTCAAGCTGGTCGACCGCACGTCGAGCCGCAAGGGCCTGGAGGATCTCGGCGACGGTCCGCGCGCCATCGGGCTGACCGCCGACAATCCGGAAGAGGCGGCCACCAAGGCCGGACAGGATGGAGCCGGCGGCGCGGGTTCATCCGATCCCAAAAAGGAAAAGCAGGAGCCGCAGCAGTCCGAGCAGTCCGACGAACACCTGTTCGCCGATCCCTACGCGGTGCTTTCGGAAATCGCCACCAACACCGGCATCATGCAGAACGTCAGCCAGAAGGGCGATGGCGGCGCGCAGAGTGCCGGCCCGGCAACGGGCGCTTCCGGCGGCGCCTCCTATCGCGATCCGTTCGAGCCTGATTTCTGGTCTCAGCAGGTGGCCTCGCCGGGCGCCGAGGCCAGCGCGCAGCGCGCCAGGATCGAAGGTGATCCGGTGAAGCCCGGCGACAAGGCCGCCGAGGCGCAGGTCGCCAAGGTCAAGGCCGTGCCGCCTGCGCCGCCGGTCATCGCGGCGCCGCTTGAACCTCTGGCAAAGGACGGCAAGGCCACAACGGCAATCGCCGAGGCGGGTGATGCGAAAGCCGGCGCCGCCGGGCCCGCGGACGCCAGGGTTGCCGCCGCCCAGGAGGCGGCCAAGCCCGATGCCGGCGAAAAGAAGCCGGGCGCGGCCGCGCTTAAGGCTGCGGCCGATGTCAGGCAGCAGCTGGCCGAGGCCTTCAAACCTGGCGACAAGTTGCACGACGGCGTCTCGGTCGAAGCCACCGACAAGGGCGTCCTCATCTCGATCACCGACCAGCTTGACTTCGGCATGTTCGAGGTCGGCTCCGCGATGCCGCGCCGTGAGCTGGTGCTCGCGATGGAAAAGATCGGCCACATCGTCAACAGCCAGAAGGGCACGATCAGCATCAACGGCCACACCGACGCGCGGCCGTTCCGCAGCGCCGGCTACGACAATTGGCGGCTGTCGACGGCGCGCGCGCATTCGGCGTACTACATGCTGGTGCGCGGCGGCGTCGACGAGCGCCGCATCACCGAAGTCGCCGGCTTCGCCGACCGCCAGCCGAAGGACCCCGCCGATCCGCTGTCGGCGGTGAACCGCCGCATCGAGATACTGATGGCGACCGGCGGATGAGGCGGGCGGTCTTCACCAGCCGCTTGATGGGCCTTTTGCTGTTGGCCGGCCAGCCTACGGCCGCCCTCGCGCAGGATTCGTTGCAACCCTATCAGCTGGTGCGCTCGCTGCAGCTTATTCAGGACCGTATCGCCGTCGGCGACCACGCCGCGCTGCCGATGCAGTCCAAGCTGCTGGAGATGATCGATACGCGCTTGCGCGAGGCGGACAAGGACGATTTCAGGGATCCGAAGAATTTTCGCGCGCTGCTGGTCTACGGCATGAGCGGCGGCAACCCGGTGACCGTCGAGGCGGCCGTGTCGCGCGCCACCGCCGATGCGCGGGACCTAGCCCTTGCCAGGGGCGTCATCGATTACCTGAACGGCCGCCCCGGCGAGGCCATCGAAGCCTTGAAGCCGGTCGATCCGATGGCGGAGCCCAGCGACCTCGCCGCCTTCCTTGCCCTGGTCAAGGGTTCGCTGCTCGCCAGCGACCAGCCGGCCGCGGCGCTGGTGCTGCTCGACGAGGCGAAATTGCTCGGCCCCGGGACACTGGTCGAGGAGGCGGCATTGCGCCGCTCGGTCGGCATTGCGGTCGCGCAGCGCGACGCGGCGCGCTTTGCGCTTGCCTCCACACAATATGTCGAGCGCTATCTCTATTCGCCCTATGCCAGCCAGTTCGCCGACTCCTTCGTCTCGGGCGTGATTGAGCTGCACATGTCGATCAGCCAGGACAAATTGGCCGATATCACCTCAATGATGGATCCCGAGCGCGAGAAGGTCATTTATCTGCGCATCGCCCGCCGCGCCGCGATCGACGGCCTGAACGAACTGTCCGCCTTCGCCTCGGCGCGGGCCGAGCAAGGCCGCGACGGCAACACCAATCAGGGCGATCCGCGCGCCCTGCTCTACTCAAGCCTGTCCACCGTGACATCGGGTACCATCGAGGACGTGCGCGCCAAGCTGGGCAAGATCGACCGCAGCCGGCTGTCGGACGGCGACCGCGCGCTGCTCGACGCCGCCGAGGCCATCGCCGGCGAAGTGGTGGCGCCGCCCGCTTCCCTTCCGACCGCCAGCCCGGCACCTGCAGAGGTCATACCATCGCACGAGCCCGAGCCTGCCGCCGCGCAGTCCACCGACGCCGCCGGATTGCCGCCCGTCGAGGGTGCTGTCTCCGAACAGCCGGCCGTCGCGCCATCCGGCGACACAGTGGCAGCTGCGCCGAACCCGCCGGCTCCGGGCGATGCGGCAACTGTCCTGCCGGCATCGGCGCCGGCGGCCGCGGCCAGCACCGACACGTCAGACCCGACCGATGCCGCGATGGTCAAAACCCGTCGACAGCTCGACCTGATCGACCAGATGCTTGGAGCCGCTCCGAAATGACCCCCAGCCTCGGTCCGGCGCTGCCGGGAATCACCACCGCGCGCACGACGGCGGAACAGCCGGCGGCGACCGGAAAGAATGACGACACGGGTTTCGGCAAGATGCTGGACGACAAGGCCGGCCCGGCCCACCCGGACAAGCATCCGGCAGCCGGGGCCGAATCGCGCGATGAGCGCTGGAGCAGGCTTGCCGCCGGTCCTGCCGGGCAGAAGGACGAGCCACTGCCGGCTGGCAAGGCAAGGATCCCATCCAGCGGAATGCTGGCCGCGAAAGCAGCCAGGGACGACAAGACCGCCGAGACGGACAAGGACGCCGATGGCGCAGCGGCCGAGACAGGTACGACGCCGCTCGAGGACCATCTGCCGTTGCTGATCGCGTTCCATGACCTGCGCCATTTCTCGACATCGGCCAGACCGGCCGATACGAGCGAAACCGGACAGGAACCGGCGCTCGACGGGCAGTTCCTGCCGAAGGCCTACCGGCCGAAATCCGCCGCCGGGCATGATGACCTCGAACCGATGTCGAAGCCCGAGCGGACATCGCTCGTCGATGGGGCGCTGACCAAGCTCGATGGCCAGACCGTCAACGACGCCGCCGGCACACCAAAACGCGATAATACGATCGCGGCCGGGCCGCTGCCCCAGACGGCGCCGGCCGAAGTGCCGGGCGTGGATCCGAAGCACGCGGCACCGCAGCTGAGGTCCATCGCCGATGTTCAGTCCTCGTTGCGGTCCGAGCCCGGAAAACAACCTTCGGCGGCAGGACGCATCGACGTGGTTTCCGAGCGCAGCTTCCCTGCCCCGCCGCAGGCGCCGGTGAGCCAGGCCGCCCTCAACGTGATCGGCGCCATAACAGCCGATGGCGGCCCGAAAACGACGCTTTCGACACACTCCGCAACCGCGCAACTGACAGGCCCTGTTGCCGCCGCGACACATGTGTTGAAGATCGAACTTCATCCGGCCGAGCTTGGCATGGTCACCGCCAATCTTCGCCTCTCCGGAGAACAACTTTCGATTGAGTTGAAGCCTCAAACACATGACGCCTACCACCGGCTGTCCTCTGATAGCGATGCCATCGTCAAGTCCCTGCGCGGACTCGGCTTCGAGGTTGACAAGGTCACGATACTACAACCTTCGGTAGCGGTCCCCGCAACGACCCGCACTGATGCGACCGCATCCTTGCAGACGGCGGCGGGCCGCGACCAGTCGTCCTTTCAACCCGGGAATTCCGGCGGCGGCAACAGCGGCGCCGGCGGCCAGCAACCGGGCCAGCAATCCGCCGGAAGACACAATGATGACGCGCAAGCACACGGCCGCCCCGCTTCGCCTTCTCGCGAGCGCGCTGGCGGCGATATCTTTATCTAGTCTTGCGAGCGCCGCCGCTGCCGCCGCCAATGCTTGCGAACCGGAGATCCTGCGCGCCGCCGACCACTATGGCGTGCCGGCCGGCATCCTCTATGCCGTCGGCTTGACCGAGACCGGCAAGAAGGGAAGCTTGCAGCCCAACGCATTGAATATAGAAGGAAAAGCAGTCTTCCCGACAAGCCGCGCCGAAGCTCTTGCCACCTTCGCCAATGCCCGACGCGAGGGCAAGACGCTGATCGATCTCGGCTGCATGCAAATCAATCACCACTACCACGGCGCGCATTTCCGCAGCGTCGAGGACATGCTAGATCCGCGTCAGAACGTCGACTATGCAGCGCGTTTCCTGGCCAGCCTTCATGCCCGTCACGTGACCTGGTCGATGGCCGTCGCCCGCTATCACGCGGGGCCCGACAACGACCCGGCGCAGAAGGTCTATGTCTGCCGCGTGATATCAAACATGGTGGCCACCGGCTTCGGCAAATGGACCGGCAACGCCCGCACGTTCTGCAACCCATGAGTGTATTGTTGCATCTCATGCAATCAGTCGCAAAGTCTCGGCGTTGCGCTTCGACTTGGCCGGGACTTGGAGCACCAAGCATATCTCACCCCATGCTAATGCAACCGATGCGATTCCAGACTCCCAAGAAACTAGTTACAAGAAATGACGGTTGTTCAGGATTCCTGCCAGCGGATACGGCTTTCCCTCACGGGGCAGATGAGCTGATTCGGAGGCGGGGCCGATGATCGTTATCGTTGACGAGCGAGAGCTCGTGACAGACGGATACAATTCACTTTTTGACCGCGAGGGCATCGCCTGCGCGGGCTTCGCTTCCGGCGAATTCGGCGAGTGGGTGAACTCGGCGGCCGATGCCGATCTGCGCTCGGTCCGGGCCTTCCTCATCGGCGACTGCCGCGAAGGCGCGATCTCTCCGCGCCAGATCCGCGACCGCACCGGAGCCCCGGTGATTGCTCTCAGCGAGCAGCATTCGCTGGAGAACACGTTGCGGCTGTTCGAGAGCGGTGTCGATGACGTCATCCGCAAGCCGGTCCATATCCGCGAGATCCTGGCTCGCATAACAGCCATCCGCCGCCGCGCCAACGAGGATGCCGCCTTTACCGAGATCGGCGCCATGCGCATCTTCATGGATGGCCGCGACCCCGAAATCAATGGCCAGCCGCTTCCCTTGCCGCGCCGTGAGCGCCGCATTCTCGAATATCTGGCAAGCAATCGCGGCCGCCGCGTCACCAAGACCCAAGTATTCAACGCCATCTACGGCATCTTCGACGAAGAGGTCGAGGAGAACGTGGTGGAAAGCCACATCAGCAAGCTGCGCAAGAAGCTGCGCGAGAAGCTGGGCACCGATCCGATCGATTCCAAGCGCTTCCTCGGTTACCGGCTGGTGTTCTGATGCACCGCCGCGCCAGCCTCGCGCAAGACAGGACGCGTAGCCTCGCTGCCAATGGCATGGACATTGCGGAGACATTTCGATGAGCCTCTACGGGATGATGCGGACCGGCGTTTCCGGCATGAACGCGCAGGCCAACCGTCTGTCGACGACAGCCGACAACATCGCCAATTCCGATACCACCGGCTACAAGCGGTCCTCCGCCGAATTTTCAACGCTGGTCATGCCCTCGACGGGCGGCGCCTATAATTCCGGCGGCATCACCACCACGATCCGGCAGGCGGTCAGCGATCCCGGCGTGCTCCAATACACCACCTCTGTCTCCGATCTTGCCGTCAGCGGCGACGGCTTCTTTGTCGTCCAGGACCCGAGCGGTACGCCTTTCCTGACCCGCGCCGGCGCCTTCGTTCCCGATGGACAGGGCAGGCTCGTCAACTCGGCCGGCTTCCAGCTGATGGCCTACAGCTACGAAAATGGCGTGCCGGCGGCGACGGTGAACGGTTTTGAAGGATTGGTCCCGGTCGTCATCTCCGACCAGGGAATGACCGCGACCCCGAGCACCGAGGGTCTCTACAGCGGCAACTTGCCCGCAGGCGCGACGCCGGTCGCGGCAGGCAACCTGCCCACCACCAACGCCGCAGGCGCGCAGTACACCTCGAAATCCTCGATGGTCGCCTATGACAATCTCGGCAACAAGAAGCTGCTCGACGTCTATTTCACCAACACCGGCGCCGGCACCTGGCAGGTGTCGGTCTTCGACCAGTCGAAGGCGACCGCCGGAACGTCATTCCCCTACGCCGGCGGCGCGCTGGGCTCGGCCAACCTGACCTTCGACACGACCACGGGCAAGCTCACCGGCGCCGTCGACAGCGTCTCGCTCACCGTGCCCAACGGCAGCGCCTTTTCGTTGGATCTGTCGGCATTGACTCAGCTCGGCACCGGCTTCACGGTTTCGGACGCTCAGGTCAACGGCAACGCGCCGAGCACCATCGACAAGGTGCAGATCAGCAAGGACGGCACCATCTACGCCCAGTACAAGGACGGCTCCACCAAGCCGCTCTACAAGATCCCGCTGGCCGATGTGCAGAGTCCCGACCAGCTCACCGCGCTGCCCGGCAATGTGTACTCGCAGGGCACCGAATCCGGCGCGGTCCGCGTCGGCTTTGCCAATGAAGGCAAGCTCGGCTCCATCATCTCCGGCGCGCTCGAGAATTCGAACGTCGATATCGCCGAGGAACTGACCAACATGATCGCGGCGCAACGCAGCTACACCGCCAATTCGAAAGTCTTCCAGACCGGTTCCGACCTGATGGACGTCCTTGTCAACCTGAAGAGATAAAACCGGGCAACGCCCGTGAAAGACCCGCATGTCGCTTTCCACCGCATTGAGCATCGCCCAATCGGCGCTTATGAACACCGCTCGGCAGACCAGCGTTGTCTCGCGCAACGTCGCCGACGCTTCCAATCCGGACTATACGCGCCGCATCGCCGTCGTCACCAGCACGGCGCCGGGCGCGCGCTCGGTTGATATCCAGCGCGTAGCCAACGACCTGCTCTTCCGCCAGAATCTCAGCGCCCTGTCGGCGTACAGCGGCCAAAACGCGCTCTATAGCGGCCTGGATCAGCTGGATGTTTCGGTCAATGGCGTTGACAATGCGTCCTCTCCCTCGACCGCGATCGGCAATTTGCAGCAGGCGCTGCAGCTCTATGCCACCTCGCCCTCGAACCAGAATCTCGGCTCCAGCGTCATCGACGCAGCCAAGCAGGTCGTGCGTTCCCTGAACGAAGGCTCCAGGGCCATTCAGGACTTTCGCACCCAGACCGACGGCCAGATCGCCACCGCGGTAGACGATCTTAACTCGCTGCTCAGCCAGTTCCAGGATGCCAACCAGGCTGTCATATCAGGCACGCGCTCCGGCACCGACGTGTCCGATGCGCTGGACCAGCGCGACGCGCTTTTGAAGAAGATCTCGGACTATGTTCCGGTCTCCACCTTCACGCGCGGCGACAATGACATGGTCATCACCACGGGTGACGGCACGACGCTGTTCGAAACCATCCCGCGAACGGTCAGCTTCGCCCCATCCTCCGGCTACAGCGCCGGTACCGTCGGCAATGCCCTCTACATCGATAATGTGCCGATCTCGGCGGGAACCGGCGGCAACACCAGCGCTAGCGGCAAGCTTGCCGGTTTGCTGCAATTGCGCGATGGCGTCGCCTCGACCATGCAGAGCCAGCTCGACGAGACCGCGCGCGGCCTGATCACGGCCTTCGCCGAGACCGCGCCGTCAATGCCCAACGCCGCCGGGCTGTTCACCTGGTCGGGCGCGCCGGCGGTGCCGGCCGCTGGCACGCTGGTCAATGGCCTTGCCGGCACGATCAGCGTCAATGCCGCCATGGATCCAAGTGTCGGCGGCAATCCGGCACTGCTGCGCGACGGCGGCGCCAACGGCGCGGCCTATGTCGTCAACACTGGCGGCGCCTCTTATTCCAGCCTTCTGGTCGCCTATGGCGACCGGCTCGATCAGCCGATGACATTCGACCCCGCCGCCGGGATTTCGGCGACGTCGAGCGTTGCCGACTATGCCGCCAATTCGATCGGTTGGCTCCAGGGCGTGCGCCAGCAGGCTTCGACCGCAGCCGACGCCAAGCAAGCCCTGGCGTCGCGCAGCGCCGAGGCGCTGTCCAACGCGACCGGCGTCAATGTCGACCAGGAAATGTCACTGCTTCTCGATCTCGAACATACCTATCAGGCATCGGCCCGAATGATGAAAACCGTCGACGACATGTTGGCGGCTCTGCTCAGCGCGGTGGGATAATCCATGACCTCAGTCTCTTCGGCCGCTCTCTCGAACGCCATGCGCTATCAGCAGATGCGCATGCAGGCCGAGCTCGTCAAAGCCACGAAGGAGTCCTCCACCGGCAGGGTCGCCGATGTCGGCCTGGCACTGGGCGGACGCACCGCCCAGTCCGTAACCTTCTCGCGCGATCTCGACCGGCTCAATGTCATTATCGATTCCAACGGCCTGGTGGCCGCCCGGCTCTCCTCGACGCAGACCTCGCTCGGCCAGCTCTCCAGCGTCGCGCAGACCTTGCTGTCGAGCCTGACCACCTCAACGTCGGGCGATTCTTCCGCCAACCTCACCCAGTCGGCCGGCAAGACGGCCGTCCAGCAGCTCGCCTCGATCCTCAACACCAGCGTCAACGGCGAGTATCTGTTTGCCGGCACCAACACCGACGTCAAGCCGATCAACGATTTCACAGCGGCCGGATCACCCGCCAAGGCTGCCTTCGACGCCTCCTTCGTCGCCAATTTCGGTTTCACGCCGGATGACCCCGCCGCGGCAAACATCACCGCGGCCCAGATGGACGATTTCATCACCAACGACGTCGAGCCGCAGTTCTTCGGTTCGGGCTGGCAGGCCAACTGGTCGAACGCCACCGACCAGCAGATCGTCAGCCGCATCGCGCTCAACGAAACCACCGCGACCTCGACCAGCGCCAACAGCGACGGCATCAAGAAGCTCGCCATGGCGGCGGCCATGGTCTCCAGCCTGATGTCGACCAACATCAGCCAGGCGGCGAAGGACACCATCGTCGGCCGCTCGCAGTCGCTGGTTGGCGAAGCGCTCAGCGGCATCGGCCAGGTTCAGTCCGAAACCGGTATCGTCCAGAAGCGCGTGTCCGACGCCGTCGACCGCATGAAGACGCAGGTCGACCTGTTCGAGCGCCACATCCTCGATCTCGAAGCGGTCGACCCGGCCGAAGCCGCGACCCGCGTCGCCGACCTGACGCAGCACATCGAGACCTCCTTCGCATTGACGGCGCGGCTCCAGCAGCTCAGCCTGTTGAATTACCTGACCTGACAACTCTGAACCGGAACGGTAGAGCCAACGATGTACCAATTCTCCTACGCCGACATCCAGAGCACCTCTGTCGCCGATGCGAAGGACCGTGAACGGGAGCTGCTGACCCGCTCGATCGACATGCTGGCGGCGGCCGCCGCCCTTGGCCCCGCTTCGATGGAGGCAGTGGAGGCGCTGCATTTCACCAACCGCGTCTGGACCGCCTTTGTCGAGGATCTCGGCTCCAACGACAACGCGCTTCCCAAGGAACTGCGCGCCAACCTGATTTCGATCGGCCTTTGGCTGCTGCGCGAGGCGGAAGACATCCGCCAGGGCCGCACCCAGAATTTCGAGGGACTGATCGAGGTATCCCAGATCATCCGCGACGGCATTCAATGACCAACACGCTGAAGATATCGCTGAAGCCGAACGAGAAGATCTACATCAACGGTGCGGTCATCCGCGTCGACCGCAAGGTCACCGTCGAATTGATGAACGACGTGCAGTTCCTGCTCGAAAGCCATGTGATCCAGGCCGATGACGCCTCGACGCCGCTCAAGCAGCTGTATTTCATCCTCCAGGTGATGCTCATGAACCCGGCCGGCGCCGGCGAGGCGCGCGAAATGTTCCGCCGCTCCCTACCGCTGCTGCTTGCAAGTTTCGAGGACGCCGAGATCGGCAGTGCGCTGAAACAGATCGACCGCATGGTCGGCGAGGACCACATCTACGAGGCGCTAAAGGCGATCCGGTCGCTCTATCCGCTCGAACGCCGCGCGCTGGGCGGCAATGACGACGTTCCGGGCGCCTCGCGTCCGCTGGCTGTGGGAGCACGCTGATGACCGTGGACATGACGACGACGATACCGGTTGGCACCAATCAGGCCAGCCAGCAGACCTCCAAGACCGCTGTCGACTACCAGTCCTTCCTGAAGCTTCTGATCGCCGAGATGAAGAACCAGGATCCGACCAAGCCGATGGATTCGACACAGTACGTCGCCCAGCTCGCCACCTTCTCGCAGGTCGAGCAGTCTGTGCAGACCAATACCAAGCTGGACCAGATCATGCAGTCCTCGGCGCTGTCGCAGGCCGATGCGCTGATCGGGCGCTCGATAACGTCCGCCGACGGCAAGACGACGGGCACCGTCGCGTCCGTGCGCCTTGCCAGCAGCGGCCTCATCGCCGTGCTGGGCAACGGCACCGAGATCGCGGTCGGCCCCGGCGTCTCGGTCAAGGCGGCAAGCTGACGGCTCCGGCGGGCCGACCCCATGAACGAGGCCGACGCACTCGACATCGTCCAGTACGCGGTGTGGACGGTGCTGACCGCATCCGCCCCGGTGGTGCTGGTCGCCATGGCGGTGGGTATCGGCATCGCCTTGATCCAGGCCCTGACGCAGGTCCAGGAGATCACCTTGACCTTCGTGCCGAAGATCGTCGCCATCATGCTCGTGGCGGCGCTGACCGGTCCCTTCATCGGCAGCCAGATATCGGCCTTCACCAACGTCGTCTTCGAGCGCATTGAAAACGGGTTCTAGCTGCTTGCGGCGAGCCGGCCCGTTCTGTCCCGACGACTTACCGGCAGCAGCCTGCTGTCGCCGATGCGGACCGTGTACGGCATAGGGCTGCATCCGCGGCGCGGCGTCGAAGCAACGCCGCACGGCTGCGTGGTCCTCCTCTATCCTCTTGTTGGACCATGATCTTTTTTTCAGGACGTTCGCTCTTTGCGGCACGATGCCATAGTTTCGGCAAACCATCCGCGGAAACGGATCACCGCAACGATCGGCAAGCCATGACAGGGCCTTTCCTATGATTGACGAAAAGCCGGAGAGCGAGAGCGTTTCGGCGCTGGCGCCGTTCCGGCACGGCATCTTCCGCGCCGTGTGGTCGGCCAGCCTCGTGTCGAATTTCGGCGGCCTCATCCAGGGCGTCGGCGCCGCCTGGATGATGACCACGATCGCCACCTCGCCCTATCAGGTCGCGCTGGTGCAGGCCTCGACCACCTTGCCGATCATGCTGTTCGCGCTCGTCGCCGGCGCCATCGCCGACAGCTTCGACCGGCGCAAGGTTATGCTGGTCGCCCAGACCTTCATGCTGGTCGTCTCGGTGCTTCTGACCCTGTTCACCTATTCCGGCTTGATGACGCCGTGGACGCTGCTTGCCTTCACCTTCCTGATCGACAGCGGCACGGCCCTGAACAGCCCGTCCTGGCAAGCCTCCGTCGGCGACATCGTGCCCCGCAACAAGGTGCCGGCCGCCGTCGCGTTGAACTCGATGGGCTTCAACCTGACCCGCAGCGTCGGTCCGGCGATCGGCGGCATCATCGTCGCCGCAGCCGGGGCGGCGGCCGCCTTCGCGGCCAACGCGGTGAGCTATATCGGTCTCATCGTCGTGCTGGCGCGCTGGAAGCCGCAGGTTCAGCCATCGACGCTGCCGCGCGAATCGCTTGGCGCGGCCATGGGCGCAGGCCTGCGCTATGTCGCCATGTCGCCCAACATCGGCAAGGTGCTGGTCAGGGGCTCCGCCTTCGGCTTCAGCGCCGGCGCGGTGCTGGCGCTCCTGCCGCTGGTGGCGCGCGACGTCGTCAAGGGCGATGCCTTGACCTATGGCATCATGCTGGGCGCCTTCGGCATCGGCGCGGTCGGCGGCGCGCTGATCAGCGTGCGGCTGCGCCAGCTTTTGTCCAGCGAGACCATGGTGCGCTCGGCCTTCGCCGGCTTCGCCGTCTGCGCCTTCAATGCCGCCGTCAGCCACAACGCCTGGCAGACATCGCTCGGCCTGCTGGTCGGCGGCGCGTGCTGGGTGATCGCGCTTTCGCATTTCAACGTCACCGTGCAGATGGCGACGCCGCGCTGGGTCGTCGGCCGGGTGCTGTCGGTCTATCAGACCGCGACCTTCGGCGGCATCGCGCTCGGCAGCTGGATCTGGGGCATCGTCGCCGACGCGCATGGCGCCGGGACAGCGCTGATCGCGGCGGCCATCGCCATGCTGGCTGGCGGCGCCATCGGCCTCGTGCTGCCGCTGCCGCAGCAGCAGGTGCTGAACCTCGATCCGCTCAACCGCTTCAAGGAGCCGCATCTCGCGCTCGACCTGAAGCCACGCAGCGGCCCCATCGCCATCATGATCGAATACATCATCCGCGACGAGGACGTGCCGGAGTTCCTGGCCACCATGGCCGAGCGCGGCCGCATCCGCCGCCGCGACGGTGCCCGCAACTGGACGCTGGCGCGCGATCTCGAAAATCCGGCGATCTGGATCGAGCACTACCACACGCCGACCTGGCTCGAATATGTCAGGCACAACGGCCGCATCACCCAAGCCGACGCCATGGTCGGCGAGCGCCTGCGGGCGCTGCACAGCGGCGACGAGCCGCCGCGGGTGCGCCGCGTGATCGAGCGCCCGACAACCGCGGGCACGGCGCTGGTCATGGCAAAGGGCCCGATCGAGCATTAGGAGTGCAGGATAGCGCGAAGACGTTTTCGTCCGGGCTTGCATCAACACAAAGCGTTAGAGCGGACCCAGCCAGCGGAACGCGCGCTTCAGTTCGGCGACGCCATCGCGTTCGTACCAACGGCCGTGCGCCATGATCACGCGTTCCGGATTCCATTCTAGCATCTTTTCGACTGCCGCCTTGAGTTGCCCCCTGGGGAAGGTCAATCGCAAATCGCGCGGCGTCTTGCCATCCGGATCAACGACACCAGCCGCCCTGGCAAGCCAGCGCCACGGCCAGCCAAGCTTCCGCGGTTCGAAGTTCTCGATCAGGTCTGTCAGGATCAATGTTCGGCTGACGGAATGGAAGAACACCATCTCTGTCATGAAGCTGCCTTCCACCGGCAGCGACTTGAGGTCATCGTCCCACGGGTAGCCCCTCTCGGCACCAAGCTCGTTCGCCTCGAAATCGATCCTGTCGCCCGCCTGCTCGCGAATGCCCGGTGCCAGCCAGATACCCGCATCCGCAAAGGCCCTGCGCCACATCGGAATCCACCAATAGTGGATCCGGTTCGGCCCGATGATGTAGCGGACCTTGCCCAATCCAGCGATCTCGGCCTCGAGGCTCTCTGTCAGCAAGGTGGGTGAATGGACGAACAAATCGCCGTCGTTGACGCGGATGACGGTCATCCGCGTCGGAAACCGCATTTTCGGCCAAGGCATGCCGAAGCGGATGACCGGGCCATCCACGATCCAGATGTCCTTCGAAACCAGCTTTAACGTGTTGAGCGGCGGATATGGTGCGCGGTCGGCCATGATTTGCTGAAGTAGGGCGGAGAACAAGCTTGGCCACGGCAGCTTCGCCTTGCACGAGCTCAGCCGGGCCGGCTCGGCAGCCTACCTTCGCCCGACCTACCCTTCGCCCGACAGGTCCCGGCGCGCTTTTTCCAGCTCCTCGGCATAGCGCCGCATCAGATGACCCTCGGTCAGCAGTCCGAGCACGATGTGGTCGGTGAAATCCTCGACCACGGCCAGCTCCTCGGCGCCGGCCCGCTGGAAGGTCTCGGCGGCCGACTGCACGTTCATGCTCGGCACCAGGACGGCATCCTTGTATTGCGCCAGATCGCGCACCGCCGTCTCGCCGTCGGACAGGTCGCTATGCAGTTCGGCAACGATCAGCACGCCGACATACTGATCGCCGGCGTCGACGGCAATGACGCGCTGGGCCGAACCCAGCGGCACCTGCTTGCGGAAGGCCGCAAGCGTCGTGTCGGCATTGATGGTCTTGATGTCCTTGCGCATCATCGAGCCGACGGTCAGGCTGCGCATCCAGCCGACGTCATGGGCACTGCGGATCGTCTCGCCGCGCAGATGAAAGCGCCACGTCGAGAAGGAGTAGCCGAAGGTCTCGCGCACCAGGATCGCCGCCATGATCGAGGCCGCCAGGACGACGCCGGTTAGCGTCAGGTCGCGGGTCGATTCCAGCGCCAGGAACGTCATCGTCAGCGGCCCGCCGACGACGCCGACTGCCAGCGATGTCATGCCGACGACGGCAGCGACGGCGGAATCGATGCCGGTCGACGGTGAGATGAAAGCCATCACATCGGCGAATGCCTTGCCGAGCAGGGCGCCAAGAAACAGCGAAGCGAAGAACAGTCCGCCGCGAAACCCCGAACCCAGCGAGATCGCGGAAGCCGCCAGCTTCAGCACGAAGACGCTGGCCACCACGCTCAGCCCATAGTTCATGGCGAATTCGCGATGCAGCGCGCCGTGGCCGCTCGACAGCACCTGCGGCGTGACCAGCCCGAGCAGGCCGACGATGACGCCGCCGATGACGGGACGCAGCGAGGCATCGACCGACAGCTTGGCAAAGGCGCGTTCGACCAGCGTCACCAGATGCATGATGGCGATCGAGGCGGCCCCGCCAAGCAGCCCAAGCAGCAGGAAGGGCACGTACTGGCTGGCCGTGAGTGCCGGCAGGCCCGCAAGCTCCAGCGGGAACGGCACGCCGCCGAACATCTCGGCGGTGAGCGAGGCGGAGATCGCCGCGGTCATGACAGGCACCACATTGGCGACCGAATAGATGCCGATGACCAGTTCGAAACCATAGAAAGCGCCGGTCAGCGGCGCGTCGAAAGCCGCCGCGATGGCGCCGGCGGCGCCGCAGCCGACCAGGATGCGGACATCGTTGCGGCGCAGCTTGAACAGCCGCGCCAGCCGCGAAGCCAGGCCGGAACCGACCTGCGTGTAGCCGGCCTCCAGCCCGACGGAGGCGCCGAAACCGCTGGAGAGCATGGTCTGGCCGGCGATGATGAACGTATCGGTCAGCGACATGCGACCGCCATAGAGCGCGTTGGCCTCGATCGGGTCGACAGGCGTGCGGAATCTCCGCTTTCTCAGCCAGATCACCGTCAGCCCGAGCAGGATGCCGCCGATCGCCGGGATCAGGGCCTGCATGGGGTGGGCGAGGGAGAACATGCCCGAAAGCCGGCCGCCGGCCTGCACGCCGAACAACAGCCCGTGCAGGTCCTGCACGATCTGGCTCATCGCGGTGACCAGTATGCCCGCCATCACGCCGACGATGCCGGCAAGGACGACAACCGCTATGCCTCGCGCTTCGAGCAGCGGGATCGAATTGATGAGCACCGCGCGCAGCCGGCGAGCGTAGACTTGCGGTTGATTCCTGGGCGATTGGTTTTTGGTAAGCACCGGAGCGGCTCGCCGACATCAGCAAGGCATTGAAAACACTGCCGTGCTGATACGCCGAGCGGCACCGCATGGCAACCACAATGACGGCGCCCGCGCGCCCTTTGGGAGGGAGCCCGTCCGGCCGCCGATGGTCAGGTCGGCTTCGGGTCGCCGGCCTCGTAGAGCACGAGATTGCGCTCGCCGATGCCGAGCGCCGGCCAGCTTGCGCGCCAGTCCACAAGGTGTGGCGCGGCGAAATGTGCGTCGAGCGCCGCCCTGTCACTCCAGACTTCCGTGACCCGGATCAACCCGGCATCGAGGACATCCTGCGCATAGGAGTATGCGAGGCAACCGGGCTCGGCACGGCTGGCGACAACCATGCGTTCCATCGCTGGCCTTGCCTGTTCGAGCTTGTCGGGTGGCAGACGAACCGTGCCGATGACCAGCAGCATGAGATTTCCTTTCGATGGTTGGGCAGGCCACTCTCCCACCCTCGCGCAAGCTTGGCCAGCTACCCTCGCCGGGCTGTCGCATGCTCGGCAGCCCACGGTTTTCGAGGACTAGAATGGCGATAAGCGAAAGCATCCAGCCCGGCGCCGTGGCCAAGAACGGTCGCGACGTCTTCTTCGCGCTGGGCATCGTCATCATCCTGGCCGTGCTGTTCCTGCCGATCCCGGCCTTTCTCATCGACGTCGGCCTTGCCTTCTCGATCGCCCTTTCGGTGCTGATCCTGATGGTGGCACTGTGGATCCAGCGGCCGCTCGACTTCTCCTCGTTTCCGACCGTACTGCTCATCGCTACCATGCTGCGGCTATCGCTTAACATCGCCACCACGCGCATGATCCTGTCGCACGGCAATGAAGGCACGCATGCAGCCGGCTACGTCATCGCCGGCTTCTCCAAACTGGTCATGGCCAGCGATTTCGTCATCGGCCTGATCGTCTTCATGATCCTGATCGTGGTGAACTTCATCGTCATCACCAAGGGCGCCACCCGTATCGCCGAGGTCGGCGCCCGTTTCACCCTCGATGCCATCCCCGGCAAGCAGATGTCGATCGACGCCGACCTCTCCGCCGGCATGATCGACGACAAGACAGCGCAGTTGCGCCGCCGCGAGCTGGAAGAGGAATCCTCCTTCTTCGGCTCGATGGACGGCGCCTCGAAATTCGTCCGCGGCGACGCCATCGCCGGCCTCATCATCACCGCCATCAACATCGTCGGCGGCATCGCCATCGGCTATATCAGGCACGGCATGGGCATGGGCGAGGCCGCCGACGTGTTCATCAAGCTGTCGGTCGGCGACGGTCTGGTCACCCAGATCCCGGCGCTCATCGTCTCGCTCGCCGCCGGCCTGCTGGTTTCCAAGGGCGGTACGCGCGGTTCGACGAACCAGGCCGTGTTCGGGCAGCTCGGCGCGCATCCGCGCGCGCTCTATGTGGCGGCGGCGCTGCTGGTGCTGCTCGGGCTGATGCCAGGCCTGCCCTTCTTCCCCTTCTTCGCGCTCGCCGGCGGCATGGCCGGCCTCGGCTATGTCATTCCGATGCGCCACAACCGGGCCATGGCCGAGGCCGAGGCGCTGAAGAACCAGGAGAAGGCGACCAAGGCCGAGGAAGAGAAGAACTCGGTCAAGGCCTCGCTCGCCACCGCCGAGATCGAGCTTCTGATCGGCAAGCAGCTTTCGACCCGGCTGCTGGTCTCGCATCAGGAGCTGGTCTTCCGCATGGCCAAGATGCGCAAGAAGTTCGCCCAGCAATATGGCTTCGTCGTGCCCGAAGTGCGCGTCGCCGACGATTTCGCCATCCCGCCGAAAAGCTATCAGATCAAGGTGCACGGAACGGTGGTCGCCGAATATTCGATGCGCGTCGGGGAGATCATGGTGCTGCTCGGCAACCGCGACGTTCCCGAAATTCCGGGCGAGGAGATCCGCGAACCGGCCTTCGGCATGCGTGCCTATTCCGTCATGGAAACATTCGCCGAGGATCTGAAGCGCGAGAACTACACCTTTGCCGACAACATGTCGGTGCTGCTCACCCATCTCTCCGAGGTCATCCGCAACAACCTGCCGCAGCTTCTGTCCTACAAGGACATGAAGGCGCTGCTCGAGCGCCAGGATCAGGAATACCGCAAGCTCGCCGACGAGATCTGCACCACGCACATCTCCTATCCCGGCCTGCAGGCAGTGCTGAAGCTGCTGCTGGCCGAGCGTGTCTCGATCCGCAACCTGCACCTGATCATCGAGGCCATCGCCGAGATCGCGCCGCATGTGCGCCGCACCGAGCAGATCGTCGAGCATGTCCGCATCCGCATGGCGCAGCAGATCTGCGGCGATCTTTCGGAGGGCGGCGTGCTCAAGGTGTTGCGTCTCGGCAACCGCTGGGACCTCGCCTTCCACCAGAGCCTCAAGCGCGACGCCAAGGGCGAGGTGCGCGAGTTCGACATCGATCCGCGCCAGCTCGAGGAATTCGGCCAGGACGCCACCAAGGCGATCAAGAAATTCCTCGAAGCCGGCGAGCGTTTCGTCCTCGTCACCGCGCCCGACGCGCGCCCCTATGTGCGCATGATCATCGAGCGGCTGTTCACCACGCTGCCGGTGCTCTCGCATGTCGAAATCGCCAAGGGCGTCGAGATCAGGGTGCTCGGGACCATATCGTGAGCGTTCTCTCGCAAGCGGTCGTCATCGCGGCGTTCCTCGCCTTCTGCCGCATCGGCGCCTGCTTCATGCTGATGCCCGGCCTGTCCAGCGCCCGCATCCCGGTGCAGGTCAGGCTGTTCGTTGCGGTCGCCGCCACCGGCGGCCTGCTCGCCTTCCTGTGGGACAAGATCTTTCCCTTCGTCGATCCGCGTCCGCAGATCCTGGTGCCGATGATCGTTTCCGAACTCCTGGTCGGCGGCCTGATCGGCGCCATGACCAGGCTCTACATGGAAGCCCTGCGCTTCATGGGGTCGGCCATCGCCATGCTGATCGGCTATGGCGGCTCGGGCGGGCCAGCGATCGAGGAGCCCGAACCGCAGGCGGCGCTCGCCGCCATGATCTCGTTCTCGGCACTGCTGCTGCTGTTCGTCTTCGACTTCGACCATGAGATCATACGCGCGCTGGTGACGTCCTATACGGTCGCGCCGGTCAACGTCTTCTTCAACCCGCAGGCGGCACTGGTCGATGTCGCCGACACGGTGTCGGACACCTTCTTCCTGGTCATCCGCCTCGGCAGCCCTTTCGTCGCCTATGCCATTCTCGTCAACCTGACGATCGGCTTCGTCAACAAGCTGACGCCGCAGATCCCGATCTATTTCATCTCTCAGCCCTTCGTCATCGCCGGCGGCATGCTCATCTTCTATTTCGCCGTCGGCTCCATGCTGTCGCTGTTCGTCGACGGCTTTGTCGACCTGACGCTGGCGAGGTGACATGAGCACGCGCAAGGACCGCCTGAAGAAGCTGGTCAAGGTTCAGGAACAGTTGAAGGCGCTGCACGAGACGCGCCACGCCACCCTCCTCGCCGCCGCAAATGCCGCCGAAGCCGAGGCCAAGGAACTGGTCGAGCATTTCGACAAGGACAATTCCCTCTCCGGCCTTTTCCCCGATCTCTACCACCGCCGCATCGCCCAGGCCGTCGTGCGCCAGGAGGCGAACCTCGAAAGCGCCAGGAAGGAGGCCGGCCTCGTCGCGTCGGCAACCGCGCGCACCAACATGGTCGAGCGCGCCTACAAGGACGTGCGCAACCGCGACGAACGCGAACGCTCCGACCGCGAACGCCTCGATCTGATCGCGCAGAAGCGGGGACAGGAGTAGAGGAGGAGGTCTGGACGCAAAGCAAGCCTTCGCAGCGGAATCCTGACTGACCGCTTTGCGCCTCGTACGGGCTATGGATGCAATTTCGCGTCTACCCAGAAGCCGCCCGTACAGCCTGTCGAAGAATGTGCCGAGCCTCCGCATTGCGGAGGATCGTAAAAAGGCGACGTTTCAGCTAGCTTGTTATCTGTTCGGCGGCAGCTTCTTCGAGGCCCGCTGCCGCTTGGAGGGCAAGACCGCGAGCCGCTGCCTGTGAATCGTAAAATTCCTCCAGCGCATGGACCCTGCCCCACCGCAGGGTAAACACGTGGAGACCTCGGTTGATGTACGACGTGTCGCCGTTGAGCAGGGTCGCGGTGCCATCCCACTGGGCAAACACAGTGGTATGCCATGGCCAGCCCTCCACCCAGATGTGATTGACCGTGAGACGGAGGGTGGGCAGAACACGGCCGAGGCGTTCAAACCAGCGGCGCAGGGCTTCCTTGTCGTGGCGCTCTCCACCAAGCGCGTGGGCGCCGCCAACCCGATGATGGACATGCGGCGCGAGTGCTTTCACCGCCGCATCCCAGCGATGATTGTTGACGTCATCGAAGCTCTTTCGGATCGATTTCTCGACAAAATAACTATATAGCATATCACTCTCCTCCAACTCATTCGGTAGCGCGATCGAAGGCAAGCTGTTCGGACGCAGCCGACACCATGCAGGGTCTGCGCGTCAGCGCATTGTCGCGTCGGCTCGCAGGTATGTGTCGGTCTCGGTCGAGATCGTGACCTCCTCGCCCGACCTTGAGAACGCATAAAGCGAATCCTGATGGCCCGGCATGGAAAAGGCCACGGAGTCGCCGTCAGCAAGGCCCATGACGAAGCGCAGCGGATCACCTCCGATCTTCGGCGCGAAGGTGGCGGTGACCTCCAGCAGGTCGCCGTTGACCGGGACGTAGTAGACCACCATGTCGAGCTGTCCCTCGTGCAGGCTGGCAGCTTCGATCGGGCGTCCGATGGTCGCTTCCTCGGCAAAAGCCGGTTTCGCAAGAAACATCGCGGCCAGAACGGACGCACTCAGGGTTTTGCGGATCATCTCATATCTCCTTTTTTGGATTGCGTTCGACCTCTATATAATGTATAGATTACGAATGCAATCTAAAAAGGAGATGGCGATGCGCGTAAGTCGCACTCAGGCCGCGGAAAACCGCGAAACCGTGATCAATGTGGCAAGCCGCCTTTTTCGGGAGCGAGGCTTTGACGGCATTGGCCTCAAGGATCTGATGAAGGGCGCCGGGCTGACCCAGGGCGCCTTTTACAAGCAGTTCGAGTCAAAGGACGACCTGGCGGCGCAGGCATCCAGGCGCGCGATGGAAAGCGCCACCGACAAGTGGTCGGCCGCGACAGCGGCAAACCCTGGGAAACCGCTCGACGGGGTGATCTCATTCTACCTCAGTATGGATCATCGCGCGGAAAAGATGGACGGCTGCCCGGTCGTCGCGCTCGGCTCGGATGCGGCCAGGCAAGGCGCCGAGGTAAAGGCCTCATTCGAGGCCGGCATCAGGGAGTATCTCGAGATGCTCGGCAGTTGGGTTGGCGAGGACGACGGCGAAAAGGGCGGCAACAAGGCAATGGCCGTTCTCTCGACAATGGTCGGCGCGGTCATGCTCTCGCGGGTGGTCAACGACCCGGACCTCGCGCAGGCTTTTCTGGATGCGGCGGCCGATCAGGTTCGCGAGACAGTCGCCATCTGAATGATGCGGGCAGCGGCGCCTGATCCATTGCTCGCCGCTCGGACCGAACCGTCGCGCGCGACTGCGAAGAAGTAACGGATACCGTCCCAGTCGATCATGGAGAAGTTCGCGTCGTCACGTGAAGCCTCCGGTGCGATTTCGCACCACCGTAGTGCGTGTCTTCCGACTGCATGGCGCGCCTGGGCATGCCTACCTCTTGGCGTGGGGCAGCGGCGATGCGTCCGCCCGAAGGAGAAGCGCGATGAGCTATTCCACCATGAGATTTGGGGCTGTTGGCCAGGCATTGGCCCGTATGTTCGGCCGCTAGGCAAGCACCGGGCTCGGCATCCTTCGGCACTAGCATCGGAACGCCTGCGTGCGCTCGCGCGGCTTATCTAGCTGAGCGGCATCAGCTGACCTCCGGGCCATCCGTCCGGTCGTCCGGCCACCTATAATCGGAGATCAAGGGCATGAACATCGAACTCAAGGGCCGCAAGGCCATCGTCACCGGATCGACCGCCGGCATCGGCCGCGCGATCGCCGAAGGGCTCGCGCGCGCAGGCTCCGCCGTCGTCGTCAATGGACGTACGGAAGAGCGGGTCGCCGCGACGCTCCGGGAACTGCGCGCGCTGCTGCCTGACGCCGACCTCACCGGCATTGCCGCCGATCTCGCGACAGCCGAGGGCTCGGCGGCGCTCGCGGCGCAGGCGCCGAATGCCGACATCCTCGTCAACAATGTTGGCACTGCGCGTCCCAACGGCTTCTTCGAGCAGGACGACGCCGCATGGCTCGACCTCTTCCAGCTCAACGTGATGAGCGGCGTGCGCGCCGCGCGCCACTATATGCCGGGTATGGTCGAGCGCGGGTGGGGACGGGTCGTCTTCATCAGCAGCGAGTCCGCGCTCGCCATCCCCAAGGAGATGATCGACTACGGCATGACCAAGACCGCGTTGCTGGCCGTGTCGCGCGGGCTGGCCGAACTTGTCGGTGGCACCGGCGTCACGGTCAACGCTGTCCTGCCGGGGCCGACCGACTCCGAGATTCTCGGCGGCTGGATGAAGGCCACCGCGAAAGAGCAGGGCATCACGCAAACGGACGCCGAGCATAATTTCCTGAAATCGCTGCGTCCGACCACGCTCATCAACCGGTTCGCGACAACCGAGGAAGTCGCGAACATGGTCGTCTACACCTGCTCCGAGCAGGCCTCGGCGACCACCGGCGCCGCGCTGCGCGTCGACGGTGGTGTGCTCCGCTCGATCGGATGAGCCGCGTCCCACCGCCGCGGTGGCATGAGGGTCGCCGCGGCTGAGCCAGCCTCAAATCGGCGCCGGCTCGGGTGCCTCATATCGGCAGCGATTGTCGGATCGTCGGAGCCGCCCTGGGGTGCCCCGATCGACCGGGCCGAGATCAAGATCGACGAGGGGCCGTGGATCGATGCCAGGAGCCGCCGTCTGCTCTCGGCCCTCACGCGGACGTGCAGCAATGCGCCACTGTCCGGAATTACGGTTGAGAAGAGCGCCCGCCTGCCGGTTGCGGGAATTTCCCTTCGTTGTTCATGCTTACTTCCGTGACCAGCTTGCGGCGAAGCGCCGTGCTGTAGTCGTTTGGCCCTTTTGGCGTCATGACGAAGGCCTGGGAACCGCCAATGACCGATTTGGCAAAATAAGATGCCAGCGGATTGCCGGGATCGTCGTCTTCGGTGGGAATGGCGATCGCGTTGATCGTATATCCCTTGGCAATGGCGTTCAGCCTGCTCGGCTGAACAGGAAGTCCGTCGTTGTTCTCACCATTGGAGGAGATATCGATGACCTTCTTGGCGGCATTTCCAGGAAACTGGTCCAACAGAAGACTGCCAATGTCGATAGCCGAGGAAACCGATGTTCCGGATCGCCCTCGACGGATGACGCCGGTATCCCCTTTCCTGCTGATCTCCGCCGCCGCCGCTCTTGCATCTTCCAGTCCGCAGATGCTTGTCCACGGCAGTATGGTGCGTGCGTGTCCGGGGCTCGACCATTCAAAGTAGGCCACGCCGATGCAGCCGACGTAATTCCGGCCGATGGCGGCGATGATCTCGGGCGAAGTGAGTGCCGCGGCATGTCCCTCGCGTTGCAGATCGGCGACCTTTGGATCAATCGATGACGAGAAGTCGACCGCGAACACGATGGCAACGTCGACATTCGCTGCATGCGCCGGGAGATTCCAGAACGCAGAAGCTGCAAGTATCCCCGCCAGTCTCAGGAGTGAATTGGCTCGCTTTGCCAGCCCCCTTCCCGATGGCTTTTTCGGCGAAAAAAGATTGGCCCCGCCTATCGGCTGCACCCGCCCGCGAAAGGAGACCGCTCCAGAAGAGGGACCGGCGTCCTGATACATATCTATAAACATGCCATTCTCCATCTCGACAACCGATCGTTGTCAAAGCCGCCCATTTTCAACATGTGGAAATTTGACGAGGGACCTTGGACCCAACGCCGAACAGCAGCAGATCGGCCTTGGTCCACAAAAGATAACAGCCGAGTAACGTCAGCGGCATGATGAGTGCCGCGAAGGACTCGCCCGACCAGACTACCGGCAAAGCCTGGCCGAGGGCGACGGTTGTCGCCACCACTGCCGGCAACCTGCTGGCGAGCACCGCACTGCGGAACGGATCGGGCCAGGCGGTCGGCCACACCGGAACCGGCCTGCCCGGCCTGTGAAAGGTGCTGCCGAACTTGCCGAGCGCATGCAGCAGGCCGGACGTCGCCGCAAGCAGCGGGTCGCCGAGCAGCAAGAGCGCGATGCCGAGCCCGATTGCGCCTAATCCCGAGAGGAAGTCGCCCAGACGATTGAGGGTGGGATCGGGAACATCCGGCTTTGCCCAAGCCCGGTGGTAGGCTTCGCCGCCGCAGAAAAAGACGAGGGTAGCCAAGGTGAGCGCAACAGTGCCATGGCTGCCCGCGAAATAGTCCATCACCGCCGCGATGACAGCGCTTTCCTCATGCTGGCCGACTGGCGCGGCCGCAATTTGGGTTGCAAGACCTACGATGAGGCCAAGCGCGTTGCCACTGTTGTAATAGCCGCCGGGTCCCTTCATGCGGGCACCAAGGGCCGATCTCAAATGTGCGAGCGGAAGAAGGACTGTCCACGCGTTCATCGCAGCGCACCCGCGGCCTGTCCGGCCGCGCTCGATACGGCGACGTTCGCATCAGCGGCAGTGGTCATCGCATTCCTCCACCGGACCTGAACTGTTGACGCGGCGTTCGCCTGCCCCGCTTGCCGGCGCTGTTGCAAAGGCAGGGGCAATGTCGAAGCGTTGGTTCGAAGCGGTCCGCAAGGACGCACGTGCCTGCGGCGCTCGGTTCGATCGTGCCACGGAAAGGATCGCACCGAGAATGATCGCTGCTCCCAAGGCGCCCGGCCACGAACTCCGCTCGCCCAGAAAGATCGTCGCGCCCAGCGCCCCGAAGACGCTTTCGGCACTGACGATCACGGCGGCGTGGCTGGCCGGCGTGAAGCGGAGGGCAGCCGTCTGTATGCCGAAGGCTATCGCGGTGGAGAAGACGCCGAGTATCGCCAATTCCGGGCCGGCTGCGAATGCGGCGGCCAGCGACAGGTTGCCTTGCATTGCCCCGAGCGGCAGGGCGAAGACTGCGGCGCCGAGGAATTGTGCCGCGGCGGCGGTGAACGGCCGCGCATGGGCCTGCATGTGCCGGCCGAGCTCGACCGCCCAGAGCGCATAGCAGGCAGCCGACAGGATGGCGGTGAGATCGCCGCTGCCGAGGCCGCCGATCCCATCCGACAAAAGCAGGGCTCCGACCAGGGTCAGCCCGGCAGCGATCGTGAGGCCAGCTGTCGGACGCTCGCCGACGAGCAACCAGGCGGCCAGAGGTGTCATTACGGTTGCCGTGCTCACCAGAAAGCTTGCATTGGTGACCGAGGCTCCGACATAGCAAAGCTGCTGAAGCGTGATGGAGATGGCGAACAGCGCGCCCA
This sequence comes from Mesorhizobium sp. B264B1B, assembly GCF_020165765.1. Lineage (NCBI taxonomy): Bacteria > Pseudomonadati > Pseudomonadota > Alphaproteobacteria > Hyphomicrobiales > Phyllobacteriaceae > Mesorhizobium > Mesorhizobium sp. B264B1B. Next base: position 54,438 of record NZ_JAIUIS010000003.1, on the reverse strand, counting down.
CCCTGGCCAGGCTCGGAAAATAGCCCGCCCCGATCGCCACTCGCCTTTCGGTCAAGACAAAGGGCAGCACCAGCAGCCCGCCGATCAGGCAACGCAGACTTACCGCGCTCATGGCGTCGAGATGGACCAGCACCGTCTTTTGCGAGACGTTGCCGAAGCCCCACAATGCGGCTGCAAGGAGCAGCAGCAAATTGGCTCTTGTTCTGGACACGCGCCCCCCTTGAACCAAGCATTGCGTTGACTTGGCCGCCTAATTTAGCGAAGTCTAAATGACCTGCCGTCACGGGAGCGCTTGAAGCGCGGTGACGGACGATTGCGGAACGTTAGATTTGCGTTAGAATTTCGTCAGGCTGAGGCAGCAGATGCAAAGTGACGACGGCGGCGCTGCAAATAGAATCTCACTCTTCGGCGGCTTCCGTATTGAAACAACTGGCCCGCTTCGACTGGTCGGGAAACGCGGCCCGGCAATCGTTGCTTATCTGGCCCGATGTCCGGGCATGGCAGCGACGCGGGAGAGACTGGCTGATCTGCTATGGGGCGACAGCGATGGCGAACATTCGCGCAACAGTCTTCGCCAAGCGCTCAGCGTCCTGCGCCGCGATCTCTCGGGTGTCGATCTTATCCATTCCACCGGAGAGTTGATCCACCTCAGGCCAGAGGCGTTCCGGGTCGATGTGGAGGAGTTCGAGACGGGTTTATCGGCCCGCTCCGCGCAGGAACTCGAAAAGGCTCTGGCGAACTACACCGGCCCGTTCCTCGACGGTCTCCATGTGGGAAGCAATGGCTTCGACGACTGGGTCGCGTCGGAACGCGACAGGTTGCTCGGTCGTGCGCTTGAATCGTTCGAGAAACTGGCTCGCCTCGTCGACGCTGAAGCGGGCCTCGTCCTGGCCGATCGCGTCCTGGCTATGGATCCGGCGCGGGAAGAATCCTATCGGCTCAAGATGGAATTGCTCCTTGCTTGTGGTCAACGCGACAAGGCGCTCAGGACATACGAGGCTTGCAGAAGCATGCTGAAGAAGGAGTTCGGCGTCGAAGCCGGCCCTGAGACGCGGGCACTATGGCAGTCCCTGCTGCTCACTTCCGACACGGCGTCACACGCACCGTCGGCAAGTGGTGTTGCGGCCAGCCATCGTCTCGGACACCCCTCCATCGGCGTTGCCGACTTCACCAATCTGACCGGAAAACAAGGCGACAATTTTTTCTCCAAGGGACTGGTCCAGGACATCACGACAGCCCTTTCCGAGGTGGCCGACTATGTCGTGCTCTCCGCGGTTCCCCCGACAGATAAGATCGGCCCGCGCCAGGAAGGTAAAGCGCCGGGAGCGCTGCGCGCACAATATGTGCTCAGCGGCAGCATCCAGAGATCCGGCAATGGGCTGAGGGTGAACATCCAGCTTGTCGATGCCGTCGGCGGTCATCATGTCTGGGCCCAGAAGTTCGACGGCCAGTCCGAGAATGCGCTCGAATTCCAGGACAGGATCGCCCAGTCCGTCGTTCTGGCGGTGATCCTCGAACTTCAACTGACCAACTGGAAGGTCCGCGACAAGAGTCCGCCTGGTCCCCCTGAAGTGCGCAGGTTGGTGAACGAGGCGCTCATGAAATATTTTGAGATGACCCAGGACTCGCTGCTGGTCGGGATGGAACTTGCGACGAAGGCGCTCTCGACAGGGCCCGACAACGCCCGTGCGAAGCGGACGCTCTCGATCATGATTTCCATGGGCATCGCGTTTGGCGCGCTGCCCCGCGAGCAGGGCAATATCGAGTATACGCTGGCGCTTGCCGAGGCCGCGGTGCGGGCGGTGCCGGACGATGAAATTGCCCGGTGCATCTTGTCATTTGCTCTCGAAAGTTGCGGTCGTATCGACGAGGCGATCGTCGAATGCCGGCACGCGATCAGCCTCAACCCAAATTATCCGAGCGGCCACGGCGATATTGCGATGCTCTTCGCGCTGCGCGGGCAGGTCAGCGAAGCCGTGCGCGAGGCGAACGAGGCGATCCGGCTGGGAACCCATGACGTCATCGACTACTGGCGTCACCACGGGCTCGTTATGGCGCTGTTTGCCGGCGGAGACGATCAGCGGGCGCTCGAGGTCGCGCGCAAGGTGGTCAGGACAAAGCCGGGCTTCGTTCGTGGCGCGCTTTATTGGGCCGCAGCCGCGGCCGCAACCGGCAATCGCGATGAAGCGTCGCGGGCCATCCATCATTGCCTGTCACAACTTCCACATCTCAATCTGAGCAATGTCTGCCCTGGCTTTGTGCCGCGCTATGTGAAGGATCATCACCATTCCCGGTTCCTTGAAATGCTGTCGAGGGCCGGTCTTCCTCCGTCCTGAAGCCCCTCGCGTTCGAACGGATTCGGGCGAGACGCCGTCTGCAGGTCGTTCTCGCAAAACCGGAAGCCACTTTTTACGCGACATGCGTTGTTGAAATCTGGCTACGCGGCTTGGATGCAGAGAACCCTGACCTTGCTCCCTCCCCCCGCAAGCCTGCCACAAGCTTGTTGAGGCATGGTCTGGCCAAGGAAAACCGATAAAAGGCGGACTTTCTTGGCGATCTCTCCACCCAGCGACATCGTGATGGATGTTGTCCGAGCAGCCGAGCCGGCGGATCTCGCGGCCGCGCGCGCCGCACTGACCAGGCATGCGGGCGGCGTTGCCGGCAGCTTTTCGGTCGAGGCCGCTTCGGCCGGGACGATGCTCTCGCGCGCCACCGCCGACCAGGCCCTGGCGGCCGATCCATCCAAGAAGTTCAAGAAATTCGAAGCCATGGTGCTCCAGACCTTCATCCAGAACATGATGCCCAAGGACACCGAGGGCGTGTACGGCAAGGGCCTGGCCGGCGACATGTGGAAATCGCAGCTCGCCGAGCGCGTCGCCGACGTCATGGCCGAGCGTGGTGGCATCGGCATCGCCAAGTCGCTGCTCGCCGACCATTATCTCGAAGGCAAGCGCAAGGTGCCGATCGGCCCGGTCTCCGGCGGGCCTGAAAAGACCGAGATCGACCGGCAGAGCCGTCTGTCCACCTCGCTCGTCCAGGAGCTGCAGCGCAAGGCCGCCAGGTCCATGACCGGCGATGAAACGACCACAAAGACAGACATCAAGATCTAGACTGGGAAACGCCATGGCCGACTTTTCGGAATTCACCGCCAACCTGCCGGCGCGCACGGCCACATCGGAAGCCCCGGTCGCACTCGCGCGGCCCGGAAACCTTGCCGCCATCATCGGCCGCATCGAGGAAGTCGTCGAGCAAGAAACGGCCGGGCTGCGCAGCGACACCGGCTACGACCTCAAGGCATCGAACGCGCGCAAGAGCCGCTATCTCTATGAACTGACCCGTGCCATGCGCGGCGGCAGCGAAGCCGAGTTCCTCGAACAGCACCGCGAAGGCCTTGTCCGGCTTCGCCAAAAGCTTGCGAAGAACGAGGCAGCGATCCTGGCGCATCTGAGCGCCGTCAACGAGGTCGCTGGCCTGTTGCGCACCGCCATCCAGCGCGCCGAAACCGACGGCACTTATTCCGCCGGCGAGTTCGGCCGGGCGCGCGGTTAGCGCGCGGTGGTCGCCGGCTCGGGTGCCTGAATGGTCAAGGTCATCGCCATCGCGGTCTGGATCTGCGTCGCCACCCTCGGCGCGGTGTTCTATTCGTTCCAGGCCGCCGGCGAACGCGGCGTCGGCGAAAAGCCGAAGCCGATGCTGGGCGGGCTGGACTACGTCAAGACCGAGGTCATCTCGGTGCCGCTGATCCGCAACGCCAGGATCGACGGTTATTTCCTGACCAAGTTGGTCTACACGGTCGAACCCGAGCAGATCAAGAAACTGTCGATCCCGGCCGAGGCACTGATCACCGACCAGGTCTATTCCTACCTGTATTCCAATCCGCAGATCGACTTCACCAAGAAGGAGACGATCGACCTCGACGCCTTCCGCGCCGCGATCCGCGATACCGTCAACACACGCGTCGGCGCCACACTGGTGCATGAGGTTCTGGTCGATCAGGTCAATTTCCTGAGCAAGGATGAGATACGCGACAACTGGTTGCGCCGCCGGCAGGAAGCCGGCGCCACTGCGTCCGAGATGACCAAGGCCTTCAAGTCGCATTGAGCCCCCGGGCATGCCACTGGCCAGGCACGGTGATCCGGTCCTCGCCCGGTGCGGCGATAGGAACCAGGCCCTGCAATTCGCGTTGACGTAAACGTCAATCCAAAGCTATATGCGGCAGCGACCGTGGCCGCGAAGATGCATGGCCCTCGGGCGGATCGATGTGTCGTGGCGCGACAGATGCAACCAGATAAGCAGATGCAACCGAACAGGATGCAACCAGACAGGAGAACAGCGTGAGCGTTCAGGAGATTGCCGACAAGATCAGGTCGCGCGTGGCCAGCAGCGGGTTCGATCGTTCCGTGAAATTCGACACCGGCAGCGATGGCGTCATCGTCATCGACGGCGCCGATGTCTCGACCGCCGACGGCCCCGCCGACTGTACCATCAAGCTCTCGCTCGACGATCTGGACTCGCTGATATCGGGCGATCTCAACCCGACCATGGCGTTCATGACCGGCAAGATAAAGGTCGAAGGCGACATGTCTGTCGCCATGGCGCTCAGCCAGTTGATCGGCTGAGACAGAAGACCGCCGAGACTGTTCTCGGGACGAAAACGCCGCCGTTTCGGGCGGCGTTTTTCGTTCGTTTGGGGCTCAGCGCCTCAGGCCGCCAGCGTCGGCGCCTTCAGCTTGCGCCCCGCGGCCTTCAGCGTGCCATGGACGCCGTCGAGCGCGCCCTCCACCAGTTCCACCGCGAGCAGCCGATGCCGCTCATACGGGCCCGGCATGGCCAGCGAACCGGTCTTTGCGGCTGAGAAGCCGAAGCGGCCGTAATAGGGCGCGTCGCCGACCAGCAGGATCGCCGCGTGGCCGAGACGCGCGGCTTCGGCGACCGCATGGCGCATCAGCGCCGAGCCGATGCCGGCACTCTTGAGCGAAGGAGCGACCGCCAGGGGCCCAAGCAACAGTGTTGCCGGACCGCCCTCGCCCAGCGTGACGTCCCAGAGCCGCACCGTGCCCATCACGGCGCCCGATGCGTCGCGCGCGACGAAAGCCAGGCCTTCCGAGGGCCGCCGGCCCCGCCGCAGCTTCTCCGACGACTTCGTCTTGCGCTTCGGCCCCATGGCGGCATCGAGCAACGCCTCGCGCGCCGCGATGTCATCAGGCGTTTCGGCAACGATGGCGAAAGCACGGGCACTCTCCCCCCTCGAGGGGGAGATGTCGCCGAAGGCGACAGAGGGGTTCGCCGCGCGTGAAGCGCTAGCCCCATGCGGTCCAAGAGACGTCGAGGCGGCTGAGACAAACCCCTCCGGCCACTTCGTGACCATCTCCCCCTCAAAGGGGGAGATGTCGCGCGCAGCGCCTTCGACAACGAAATTTGCAATGTCCATTTCCGCGATCCCTTCACGAGCGGAGACTGTTCCACAGGCGAGCCCGGATGGGCGACAAACGCCCACCTGGGATGATCCGACGGTTCTTTCGACCGTCAGATCACGTAGGATCGGAGAGGCTCGAAACCGTTGAAGGCGACCGCCGAATAGGTGGTCGTGTAGGCCCCGGTGCCTTCGATCAGCACCTCGTCGCCGATGGTCAGCGACAGAGGCAGCGGATAGGGCGTCTTCTCATACATCACGTCGGCCGAATCGCAGGTCGGGCCGGCGAGCACGCAAGGCGCGGTTTCTGAGCCGTCATGCGCGGTCACTAGGGGATAGCGGATCGCCTCGTCCATCGTCTCGGCCAGGCCGCCGAATTTGCCGATATCGAGGAACACCCAGCGCACATTGTCGTTGTCCGCCTTCTTCGAGATCAGCACGACTTCCGACTTGATGACGCCGGCATTGCCGACCATGCCGCGGCCCGGCTCGATGATGGTCTCGGGAATGGCGTTGCCGAAATGCTTGCGCAGCGCCGAGAAGATGGCCTGGCCGTAAGCCTGGGCCGCCGGCACGTCGCGCAGGTAGCGCGTCGGGAAGCCGCCGCCCATATTGACCATCTTCAAGACGATGCCTTCCTCGGCGAGCGTCGAAAACACGGTCTTGGCGTCGGCCAGCGCGCGATCCCAGGCCGTCAGGTCGGTCTGCTGCGAGCCGACATGGAACGACACGCCATAGGCGTCGAGCCCGAGCGCCTTGGCATGGCGCAGCACGTCGACGGCCATCGCAGGCACGCAGCCGAACTTGCGCGACAGCGGCCATTCGGCGCCCTCGCCATCGGTCAGCACGCGGCAGAACACGCGGGCGCCTGGAGCGGCGCGGGCGATCTTCTCGACCTCCTCGACGCAATCGACGGCGAACAGCTTGATACCGAGCTGGTAGGCGCGCGCGATGTCGCGCTCCTTCTTGATTGTGTTGCCGAAGGAGATGCGGTCCGCCGGCGCACCGGCGTCCATCGCCATCTCGACTTCGGCAACGGAAGCGGTGTCGAAGGACGAGCCCATCGCAGCAAGGAGGCGCAGGATTTCCGGCGCCGGGTTTGCTTTCACCGCATAGTAGATCCTGGAATCGGGCAGCGCCTTCTCGAAGGCGCGGAAATTGTCGCGCACGACATCGAGGTCGACGACGAGGCAAGGACCGGTCGGACGTCGGGTGGCGAGGAAGTCGAGGATGCGCTGCGTGGCCATCGGGTTTCTCCATCACGCCTTTCGGCGCGCACAAGGGTGCGGACGCGGGCTGTCGGCCTCGCGAACACGCGGTGGACAAAGGCGGGACGGAATTCCATGGAACCAGCCGGTGGAGACCCCGGAACCATGAAACGCCGTCTCGCGGCGATGAACCTTGGCCTTGCCCGGCTTCGGTTCGCTTTGTCTGCCTTGGCTTGGACTGGGAGAACCCCGTTCCGCACTGCCGGCAATGATGGTGTGCCTCTTCAGTAACCCCGGTCTTTGGACAACCGGCAGAGAACCAGAAAGGCCCGCACCGTCGTTGCTTCAAGGTGTCCTCGGTCTGGCGGTTGGCCGCTAAACCGACTGGAGGGGTTGGCTCCAGTTACCTTACCGATTTCCCTCACCATTCAGAGGGTCGGCGGACACCCACAGGCACGTGCGACTTTGGGCAAGCGCGATATAGGGGCAGAGAGATTCACAATCAATAAAAATCGTATCGCAGGTTGTAAAAATTCCGGCATCGAACAATGTTGGTTTCACCGTATCCGGATATCGAACGATGACAGGCACGCACGCCCCTCTCGACGCCCTTCGGCACCCTCGCAAGCTATCGGTGGTCGGGCCTGTCGCTGGCCCTTCCGGCGGCGACATTGCCCTGATACGGCTCGGCCGAAATCTCGATGCCGCACGAAAGGCCTGATTCATGGACACACTGACTCGTATGCGCGCCTTCATCGACGTGGTCGAGGCCGAGGGCTTTTCGGCGGCGGCGCGCAAGATCGGCCGCTCCAAGGCGCTGCTGTCGAAATATGTGCGCGAGCTGGAGGACGAGCTCGGCGCGCTGCTGCTCAACCGCACCACCCGCCAGTTCTCGATGACCGAGGCCGGCCACACCTATTATCGCCGCGCCTCCGAGATCGTGCGCGAGGTCGACAGTCTTGCCGACGCCGTGCGCGAATCCTCCGGCGATGTGCGCGGCAGGATCAAGCTGTCTGCGCCGCGCACCTTCGCCGACGCGCCGATCGGCCAGTCGCTGATCGACTTCGCCAAGCAATATCCCGACATCGTGCTCGACATCCAGCTGGACGACCGCTTTGTCGACCTCGTCGAGGAAGGCTTCGATCTCGCGGTGCGCATCTCGCGCCTGGAGAACTCGTCGCTGATCGCCAGGCGTCTGGCGCCGTTCTCGACGCGGCTGTGCGCATCTCCCGAACTCATCGCAAAACATGGCATGCCGGTACGGGCGCAGGATCTCGGCCGCATGCCCTGCATCGTCGACACCAATGGCCGCGGCTTGAACAACTGGCAATTCAAGGGAGACGGCGAGGATACGGTGAGCGTCTCGGTCTCCGGCCCGATCGAAGTCAACAGCCCGATGGCGGCGCGGGCTGCTGCCCTGTCGGGGTTGGGATTTGCCATCCTGCCGGATTTCATCGCCGCGCCGGATATTGCGAGCGGCCGGCTGGTGACGGTGCTGGATGACCGCACCCTGTCGGGCGCCGGCATTTTCGCCGTCTATCCGCACCGGCGCTATTTGCCCGCCAAGGTGCGTGTCTTCGTCGATTTCCTGGTCCAGTGGTTCAGGACGCGCGAAACCGCATGACCGCCTTCAATTGCGGCGCGGTCCCATTTTCGCCCCCTTTCTGGTAACTGTCGACTTCTCTCCGAAGCCAAGGGAATCGCGACCGCGAATGCATCTGAGACGGCACGCAATCATGCTGGCTTCGGCCCTGGCGGCGACATTGGCCGCCGTTGGACCGGCAGAGGTGCATCCGCACGTTTTCGCCGAGGCCCGCCTCGACGTGATCCTCTCCCCGGATCACCAAAGCGTGAAAGCGCTGCGCCATCTCTGGCGCTTCGACGATCTGTTTTCCAGTACTGTCATGATGGAGTTCGACAAGAATTCCGACCTGAAGCTTGACGACAAGGAGTTGAAGGAGGTCGCCGACACGGTCCACGCCTCGCTGGCCGACTTCAACTACTTCCAGCTCGTCACCCAGGACGGCAAGGACGTGCCGATGACGCCGCCGCCGCATCTGATGGCCAATTTCGACAACGACCAGCTGATCATCCTGTTCGAGTCCGAACCGAAGGCGCCGATCAAGCTCGCCGGCAAGATCGATATCGGCGTCTACGATCCGACCTTCTACACGGCGATCGATTTCACCGAGGACGCCAACATCACGGTCGAGGGCCTGCCCCCGAACTGCACCGACAAGGTGGTCCGCCCCGACCCGGATGAGGCCATCAAGGAAAACCAGAAGACCCTGACGGACGCCTTCTTCAACGACCCGACAGGCACCGACATGAGCAAGATCTTTGCCACCAAGCTCGAACTGACCTGTCAGCCAGAAGGATGAACCCGGTGATGAGACCATCCCTGCGTTTGGCATTCGGCCTGTTGGCCATCAGCTTCGCGATGGTGCATTTCGCCGGCTCGGCTCATGCCCAGAGCTCGCTCGGCATCGGCGTCAACGATGGCATGGCGCCGACCACCGGCCCGTTCGCCCACATCCTGATGTGGATCAATCTGCGGCAGCAGGAATTCTATCGCGCGCTCGCCACGGCGATGAAGGCGATGCGCCAGGACAACAGCAAGCTCTGGGTGCTCATCGGCCTGTCCTTCGCCTACGGCATTTTCCACGCCGCCGGCCCCGGCCACGGCAAGGCGGTGATCTCGTCCTACATGGTCGCCAACGAAGTGGCGCTGCGGCGTGGCATCCTGTTGTCGTTCGTCTCGGCCCTGCTGCAGGGCCTGACCGCGGTCGCGGTCATGGCAGTCGCCTATTTCGTCCTGCGCGGCACCGCCGTCTCGATGACCGACGCGGCCTGGTTCATGGAGATCATGAGCTTCGTCTTCGTCACCCTGTTCGGCGCCTGGCTGCTGTGGCGCAAGCTCGGCCCCTCCGTCCTGCGCCTGTTCGGCAGAGGTCCCGCCTACAGCCTGTCGGCGGCTCACGCGGGGCATTCCCATGCGGGCCATTCGCATGCCGGTCATACAGGTCACACGGGCCATTCGCATGCCGCTCACAGCCATTCGGCGAACGCGCTGCATGGGCATGAACATCACGACCATGGGGATGACCATTCGCACGATCACCATGACCACGGCGCGCATGACCATCACCACGATCATGGCGCGCACGATCACGCGCACGCGGCGGGCGAGGTCTGCGAGACCTGCGGCCACTCGCATGCGCCAGATCCGGCGCTGCTGTCCGGCGACCGCTTCGACTGGCGCACCGCCTGGACGGCGGTGGCCGCGGTCGGTATCCGCCCCTGCTCCGGCGCGCTGATCGTGCTCAGCTTCGCCCTGCTCAATGGCCTGTGGCTCGGCGGCCTGCTGTCGGTGCTGGCGATGTCGATCGGCACCGCCATAACCGTCTCGGCGCTGGCCACGATCGCGGTGACCGCAAAGAACTGGGCGGTGTATTTCGCCGGCGACGGCCGCATGGGCAACCGCATCCATTCGATCGTCGAGATCGGCGGCGCCGCCTTCGTGTTCCTGTTCGGACTGCTGCTGCTGTCGGCGAGCCTGACGGGTGGCGTTTGACCCGGAAGTAGCGCCCCAAGGTGTGTTGAGATTCAGGTCAGGCCGTGCCGAGAACGGTTGATATCGAGAACCGGAGCGGAGCGTACTTAAAGTACGTGAGCACCGGAAGCGCAGGTATCAGCCGTTCGCAGGCCGGCATCACCTGAATATCAATACACCTTGCCGCCGAGTTCATCCTCGATATGAGCGCGGATAATCTCGTCAAAGCTCTTCTCGGCACTGAAGCCGAGTTCCCTTGACCGCCGCGCCTCGAACCGCGTCGGCCAGCCCTTGACGATCGCCCAGATCGTCTCGTCCGGCTCCTCGCGGATCAGGCTCACCGCCTTCGGCCCGGCGATGCGTTCCAGCGCCTCGATCTGCTCGCCGACGGTGACGGCGACGCCTGGCATCGTCAGGTTGCGGCGCGGCCCGACGGCGGCGCCGTCGATCCCGGCCGCATGGATCAGGAAATTCACCGCCGATCGCGGGCTGGCGTGGGTATGGACGACGGTGCGCGGCACCGGCAGGATCGCCTCCTGACCGTTCAGCGGCTCGCGGATGATGCCGGAGAAGAAGCCGGAGGCCGCCTTGTTCGGCTTGCCCGGCCGCACGCAGATGGTCGGCAGCCGGATGCCGATGCCGTCGAAGAAGCCGCGCCTGGAATAGTCGGCCAGCAGCGCCTCGCTCATCTGCTTCTGCGTGCCGTAGGAGGTCAGCGGCGTCGTGTGGAATTCATCGGGAATGACGTCCGGGAACGGCGCGCCGAACACCGCGATCGACGAGGTGAACACGACGCGCGGCGCAAACCCCGCCAGGCGGATGGCATCGAACAAGGCGCGCGTGCCGTCGAGATTGACGCGGTAGCCGAGATCGAAATTGGCTTCCGCCTCGCCCGACACGATGCCGGCGAGATGGAACACGACGTCGGGCCGCGACGCGACCAGCCTCTCGGCGGCGCCCGCCTCGGCGAGATCGCCGGTATGGCTGTGGATGCTGACGCCATCGATGGCCGGCGCCTGTGGCGGTACGATGTCGTGCAGGTCGAGCGCGGTGATCTTCTGGCCGCGCAGCCTGCCGTCCTTCGCCAGCCGTGCAATGAGCTTGCGGCCGACCATGCCGGCGGCGCCCGTGATCAGAATGCGCATGTCGAACTTCCCTTATTTGCCCTGATTTTTGCGTTGGCTGCGCGCGCGCAGCCAGAACACCAAGAAAAACGCCAGCACGAACGCGGTGCCGAAGATGCCGGCCAGCACGGTCGACAGATCGCCGAGGGCCAGCATGATGTTTGGCAGGAAATAAACGGCAATGCCGAACAGCAGCATGATCGACAGCGCGGCGATGGCGGCGTTCTTGCTATCGCGATCCATTATGCTGTCCCTGCGTGGCCAGGGGTCGTCGAGCTCGGATTCAAGGCGCTTGGATTCCCTGCGTCAGTGATGATGGCCATGATGCAAAGCCGCGTCATGCCCCTGGTGGTGATCATGGTCATGACCATGGTCGTGCTCGTCGCCGTCGTCGGCGCACTGGCCGAATTCAGGTTCCACCGTGGCATGGCTGATGCCATGCTCCGACGCAAGCCGCTTCTTGATCGCGCTGACCGCCTTGTGCGCGTCCACGCCCTCGTTGAGGCATGCATGCAGCGTCGCCATGCTGCTGGTGCCGTCGATCGACCAGATATGCATGTGGTGCACCTCGCGCACCCCCTGGACCGTCGTCGCGATGTCGCTGGCGATCAGGTCCCGGTCGAGGCTCGGCGGCACCCCTTCGAGCAGGACGTGGGCGGCCGCGCGCATCAGCGACCATGCCGTGGACAGGATCAGCAGCGAGACCAGCACCGACAGGATCGGATCGATCGGGGTCCAGCCGGTGGCCAGAATGACGATCGCCGCCACGATTGCCGCGGCCGAGCCGAGCAGGTCGCCGAGCACATGCAGGATGGCGCCGCGCATGTTGAGGCTCTCACGGTCGCCGCCATGCAGCACCAGGAAGGAGCCGATGTTGACCAGCAGGCCGAGGATCGCCACCACCAGCATCGGCCCGCCCAGCACCGGCGCCGGCGTCTGCAGGCGCTCCCACGCCTCGTAGACGATCCACAGCGCGATGACGAAGATGGCGATGCCGTTGGTGTAGGCCACCAGCGTCTTGACCCGGCCGAAGCCATAGGTCAGGCGGACGGTCGCCGGCCGGTCCGCAAGATGAAACGCATACCAGGCCAGGCCGAGCGCAATGGCGTCGGCAAGCATGTGGCCGGCATCGGCCAGCAGCGCCAGAGAGCCGGTGAAGAGGCCGCCAAGCGCCTCGGCCACCATGAAGCCTGCCGTCAGGCAGGCCGCGATCAAAACGCGCTTCTTGTCGGTCGAGCCATGACTATGCCCGCTGTGGCCGTGCCCGCTGTGGTCGTGCCGGCTGTCGTCGTGCCGGCTGTCGTCGTGACTGTGCGCCAATGGCAAACTCCCATGCCCGGATTCAGCTCAAGCGCCGAATTCCGCGCGAAAATCCTCGAGCCGTCGTTTCTGCTGGCCGGCACCGTCGAAATTGGCCGGATCGAGCCACGCCTCGTAGGCTTTGCGCAAGGCCGGCCATTCCTTGTCGATGATCGAATACCATGCGGTGTCGCGGTTTTCACCCTTGACGATCAGGTGCTGGCGGAAAACGCCCTCGAACTTGAAGCCGAACCGTTCCGCGGCGCGCTTCGACGGCTCGTTGCGGTTGTTGCATTTCCATTCGTAGCGGCGATAGCCGAGCTCGTCGAAAATGTATTTCATGAACAGGAACTGCGCTTCCGTCGCCGCCGGCTTGCGCGCGATGAGCGGCCCCCAATAGATGTTGCCGATCTCGATGACGCCATAGGCCGGATCGATGCGCATCAACGTCTGGCGCCCGGCGACCTTGCCGCTCGGTTTGTCGATGACGGCGAAGAACAGCGGATCCTCGCTCGCCTCCACCTTGTCCAGCCAAGGCTGGAAGGCGGCGCGGGTTTCCGGCGGATAGTCGGGCAGCCAGGCGAAGCGGCCATCGACGTCGGCCACGGAAGACGCTTCATAGAGGCCATCGCCATGCTTCGCGGCGCTCAGCGGCTCAAGCCTGACATAGCGGCCCTCCAGCACCTTGCGCTCCGGGCGCGGACGCGGTTGCCAGTCCTTGAGATTTTCCGACACCGAAAGCTCCAATCCGTTTGACTTTTGCGGGCCGAAGCTCACAAAAACGCAACCGCATAGCAAGAACCACACGGACGGGAAAAATGCTCCACACGATTTCGGCCTTCGATCGTCTCGGCGAGGAAAACGCCTTCGCCGTGCTCGCGAGGGCCACGGCACTCGCCCAACAAGGCCGCGACATCGTCAATCTCGGCATCGGCCAGCCCGACTTCAAGACGCCGCAGCACATTGTCGAGGCGGCGATCAAGGCGCTGCGCGACGGCCACCACGGCTACACGCCGGCGAACGGCCTGTTGGCGACGCGCGAGGCGGTGGTGCGCCGCACGCTGACCACGACCGGGGTCGAGGTATCGCCCGAGGCGGTGATGATCCTGCCCGGCGGCAAGCCGACCATGTTCGCCGCCATCCTGATGTTCGGCGAGCCCGGCGCCGAGATCCTCTATCCCGATCCCGGTTTTCCCATCTACCGCTCGATGATCGAGTTCACCGGTGCGGCACCCATCCCCGTGCCGATGCGCGAGGAGAACGGCTTTGCCTTCTCGGCCGATGAGACGCTGGCGCTGATCACCTCGAAGACGCGGCTCCTGATCCTCAATTCGCCGGCCAACCCGACCGGCGGCGTCACGCCGCGGGCCGAGATCGAGAAGCTGGTCAAGGGACTGGAGGCACATCCGCAAGTGGCCATCCTCTCCGACGAAATCTATGACGTGATGACCTATGATGGCGAAAAACACTGCTCGCTGCTCGAGTTTCCCGAAATCCGCGACCGGCTGATCGTGCTCAACGGCTGGTCGAAGACCTGGGCGATGACCGGCTGGCGCATGGGCTGGTCGATCTGGCCGAACGGCGACAAGGGCGCCCATCTCTACGACAAGGTGCGCAAGCTGGCGGTCAATTGCTGGTCCTGCGTTAACGCGCCCAGCCAATTCGCCGGCATCGCCGCCATAGACGGCCCGCAGGACGACGTCGAAAAGATGATGCGCGCCTTCGATCGCCGCAGGAAGATCGTGGTCGAGGGACTGAACGCCCTGCCAAACATATCCTGCATCACGCCCAAGGGCGCCTTCTATGCCTTCCCCAACGTGTCGAAGACCGGCTGGAAGGCGAAGCAACTGGCCTCCGCCCTGCTCGACGACGCCGGCGTGGCACTGATCGGCGGCCCCGATTTCGGCATTCTCGGCGAGGGCTATGTCAGGCTCTCCTACGCCAATTCCGAGGAGAACATTTTGCGCGCGCTGGACAGGATCGGAGCGTTCCTGGCCAAGTGAGGCCTCCGGCGTTCGCCGCGAGTCCGCATCGATTGCCGCTGGCGGCATGGCAATGTCATGATGCGTCGGGAGGCGCAAGGCCAAAGACTGTGCCTGCGTGCGGGGAGCCGCTACGATCGTTGGATCAGGATCGAAATGGGGTGCCTCGATGTTTTATGCAATTCTTGCCTATCACGTGGAAGACGCGATCAAGGCACTGACGCCGCAGGAAGATGCGGCACTGATGACCGACCTGCTCAAGATCCACGACGGGCTCTATGCGAACGGCAGCCTCGGCCCCTCGGCGCGGCTTGGAGCGACCCAGTCGGCCTGCACCTTGCGCGGACCCGGCGACGGGATCGTCATCGACGGCCCCTTCGCCGAGACCAAGGAACAGCTTCTCGGCCTCTATGTCGTCGATTGCGCCAAGCGCGATGACGCGATCGCCATCGCGCGCGATCTGCGCCGCGTCAACCCGACCGCCGTCTACGAGATCCGCCCGATCGCGCTCTATCTGCCGGGCGTGGCGCTGGCGGGGGCCTAAGGCAACTCCAGAAAAAGTGCGTAGAGGTTTTCCCGGGAAAAGCGCGTAGCGCTTTCCCTTGGGAATTGCGCAAAAATAAAGGCTTCGTCAGCCTCTGCCCACGAACGGCATCTTGGTCGCCATCACGGTCATGAACAGCACATTGGCCTCGAGCGGCAGGCTGGCCATGTGGACGACGGCGTCGGCCACGTGCTGGACGTCCATCACCGCTTCGGCGGCAATGGAGCCGTTGGCCTGTGGCACGCCGACCGTCATCGGTTGCGCCATGTCGGTCAGCGCATTGCCGATGTCGATCTGGCCGCAGGCAATGTCGTAGGGGCGGCCGTCGAGCGCCAGCGTCTTGGTCAGCCCAGTGATGGCATGCTTGGTCGCGGTATAGGGCACCGATCCCGGGCGCGGCGCGTAGGCCGAGATGGAGCCGTTGTTGATGATGCGGCCGCCCATCGGTTTCTGCTTGCGCATGGCGCGGAAGGCCGCGCGGGCGCACAGGAACGAACCGGTGAGGTTTACGCCCACAATATCGTTCCACACCTCGACCGGGATCTCGTCGATCGGCGCCGACTTGTAGCCCATGCCGGCATTGTTGAAGAGCAGGTCGACGCGGCCGAACGCCTCCGCCACCGTCTCGAACAAATCATCGACCTCGCCGGGCTTGCTGATGTCGCAGGCGACAGCCAGTGCCTTGGCATCCGTCTGCTCGGCCGCGGCGATCGCCTCGTCCAGCAGCGCCTTCCGGCGTCCGCAGAACACGGTGTTCCAGCCGGCTTTGAGCAGCGCGCTGGCGACGCTCTTGCCGATGCCCGTGCCGGCGCCGGTGACGATGGCGGTTTTTTCGGTCATGGCAGATATCCTCCGGCTGCGCCGCATTTGGCTCGACTGATTTTCAGGTGGTCCAGGGGCAAAAGGCATCGCAAATGACGGCGGCGATGGCAAGCGGGACGCTGGTGTCCAGGGCAACGAATCCAAGCTGACAGGTTTCGTCCGGCCTTCGACCGCGCGCTGTCGAGGGAGCCTTGAACGGAAAACCCGCCTGCGGCGAGTCCCTGGCGCAACTCAGCACCATAACCAAATATCTACCATAGTTGCCGTCACCCCGTCAAGGAAAAAATTCCTATCAAGGGTTCGGAGCCTGGCCGGGTACCGAAAAGCGCAATTCGTTTTTGGGAGAAGCACGGAGGGCCGACAAAAAGGGCGGTCATTGGCGACCGCCCTGATCTGGACCGGACTTGGGAGGAGGAAAGCCGATCCGACTGTCTAGAATCATGCGCTTCCTGGGTTAACGAGAGGTTAACGCCACGAAGGCCCGCCTGTTCCGTTTTGGCCTACCAGCGTGGATTGGGTGAGGTCCCGGCCTTGGCAGCCGGCACTTTGACCGCCGAAACCGTTGCCTCGACATGGTCGATCAGCGCATCCGGCAGGCCGAGCCGGCCCGCGAGCAGATCGAGATAGCCGCGCTCGGCGCGTGTGTCGGGATCGATTGTAAGGCGCGACGCGGTGTAGAGCTCAAGCTTCTGCGCGTCGGTCTTGGCGCCGGCCACCAGCGTGTCGAGGTCGAGCGGGTTCTCCAGCTCCGCCATCAGGAATTTTTCCGCATCGGAACCGATCCCCGCGAGGCTCAGCTTGCCGGCGATCTTCTTGCGCTCCTCATCGTCGACATGGCCGTCGGCCTTGGCCGCCGAGATCATCGCCCGCACCAGGGTCAGCGTGAATTCGTCCTCGCCCTGCGGCGCTTGCGACGGGTGGAACGCAGTGTCCTTCGGCGGCGGCAGCAATTCCGGTTCGCCGGCCGCCGGCGCCTGCTCGGGTGCATTGCCGGCCTTGTAGTTCTGGTAGGCCTTGTAGGCGAGGCCACCGATCGCTGCCAACCCGCCGAGCTTGACGGCGGCACCGGTGACCTGGCGCCCGGCGCCGGTTCCAAGCAGCACCGCGGCCAGCGCGCCCGCCGCAAGAGGATTGTCCTTGGCCATCTGCACCGCCTGTCCGGCCTTGTCGCGGACCGTGCCGCCGGTGCCGGGAATTTGCGAGCCGAGCAGATCGTCGAGAAGCTTCTTGGGATCGAACATCAATGCCTCCAGGATTGCCCGGCCGAACGGGCAGGTTTCGAACGCCGAAGACGTAGGTCCCGAAACCTGGCATTGCAATGACGGGCGGCCGCTTTGCCCCGGCCCAGGCGCCTTGATCAGGACCCGATATGCGGTCCCCTGCCCCGCGCCTGCGCCAGCTCGACCTGCCGCTGGCGCTCGGCATAGCGCTGGCGGTCGTCGTCCGACCGAGCGTCGAAACAATGCGGGCAGGAGACGCCGGCGGCAAATTTCGGCGATGTCAGCTCGTCCAAGGTCAGTGGATGCCGGCAGGCGCGGCACAGCTCGGCGTCGCCCTCGGCGAGGCCGTGCGACACCGAAACCCGTTCGTCGAAGACGAAGCATTCGCCTTGCCACAGGCTGTCTTCGGCCGGCACCTCTTCGAGGTATTTCAGGATGCCGCCCTTGAGATGGAACACCTCCTCGAGACCAAGCGACCTGACATAGGCCGTCGCCTTCTCGCAGCGTATGCCGCCAGTGCAGAACATGGCGACCTTGCGGCCTTCCAGTTCCGCGCGGTGCTCTTCCACCCAGGCCGGGAATTCGCGAAAGCTCGCGGTCGCCGGATCGATGGCGCCCTTGAAGGTGCCGATCGACACTTCGTAGGCGTTGCGCGTGTCGATGACGATCGTGTCGGGTTGGGAAATCAGCGCGTTCCAGTCGGCCGGCGCGACATAGGTGCCGGCACTCTTCGCCGGGTCGATGTCTTCGACACCCATGGTGACGATCTCGCGCTTCAGCCGCACCTTCATGCGGTGGAAGGGCGTTTGCGCGGCGCTGCTGTATTTCACCTCGAGGCCGGACAGCCCGTCGATGGCTTCGAGATGGTCGATCAGTTCGGCAATCGCCGCATCGCTACCGGCGACCGTGCCGTTGATGCCTTCATGCGCCAGAAGCAGCGTACCCCGGATGCCGCGCCCACAGCAGAAGGCAGCCAGTGGCGCTCGCAGCGCCTGGAAGGCGTCGAGCCGGGCAAATTTGTAGAGCGCGGCGACGCGGACAGGCTGGGATGGCGCGGACGGTGTCATTGCCAGAGCAACTAGACGCTCGTAAAAGCCGTTTCAAGGTGAAACGGGTTTGACGGCCTGTCAGGCCCTGTTCCGGAAGAGCCCGTAAGCTACCCGGCGTGCGTGACATCACGACACGCCCGGTTGCGTGGACAGGAAAATATCCGTCTGCTAATCGGTTGAATTGACAACGATATGGAGAAGAAGATGCCCAGCAAGACCGAAAAACTCCTGTCGTTGCTCAACGGTCAGCCGGTCATCCCGGTGCTGAAGATCACTGATGTTGCCAATGCGGTGCCGTTGGCCCGCGCCCTGGCGCGCGGCGGCCTGCCGGCGATCGAGATCACGCTCAGGACCGCGGATGCGCTGGAAGCGATCCGCCGCGTGGCCGGCGAGGTCGAGGAAGCCATCGTTGGTGCCGGCACCATTCTGGATGCGCGCCAGTTCGATGAGGCGGCCGCCGCCGGCTCGCAATTCATCGTCAGCCCGGGCATAACCCGCGAGCTTCTGGCAGGCGCCGCCGACAGCGAGGTTCCGCTGCTGCCCGGCGCCATCACGCCCGGCGAGATTATGGCCGCGCGCGAAGCCGGGCTGCGCTTCCTGAAGTTCTTCCCGGCCGAGCAGTCCGGCGGCATCGCCTCGCTGAAGGCATTCGCCTCGCCGCTCGCCGACGTGAAATTCTGCCCGACCGGCGGCATCACCGGCAAGAACGCGGCCGACTATCTCAGCCTGCCCAATGTCATCTGCGTCGGCGGCTCCTGGGTTGCCCCCGACGACATGGTCAAGGCCGGCAGGTGGGACGAGATCGAAGCTCTCGCACGCGCCGCGAGCAAGCTCGCCGGATAAGCGCTTTCGCGTTCACCAGCGCAGCGGGCCGTTCTCGTCGAAATAGCCGGCAGTCGGACCATCGGCATCGAGCGTCGCCAGGCGCACGATGATCTCGGCTGCCTGCTGCACCGTGCGACCGCCCCTGTGCCCGTTGAGATCGGTCGCGGTGTAGCCGGGAGCAGCGGCATTCACCTTGATGCCGCGCGGCGCGAGCTCCCTGGCGAACGCCACCGTAATCGCGTTGAGCGCCGTCTTGGAGCTGCCATAGCCCATGATGTTGGGCGACTGGTTTTCGCCTGTTGCGTCCTGCGCGCGTGCGATCGAGCCGATATAGCTGCTCACCATGACGATGCGGCCGGCGGGCGATGCCAGCAAGAGCGGCAGGAATGCCTGGGTGACCCGGATCGGGCCGAAGACGTTGACATCATAGGTGGCCTTGATGTCGGCGATATTCTCCCGGCTCGGCGGCAGCTCATAGCGCTCGTCGGGGCCGAGCGCGTCGACATATCCAGGAGCAATGCCGGCATTGTTGACCAGCACGTCGAGGCTGGCTACCCGCGCCGCGACGGTCCTGGCGGCGACCGCCGCGCTTTCGTCATCGACGACGTCGAGTTCGAGCCACTCGACGTCGAGCCCTTCGTTGCGCAGCGCCTGCGCCGCCGCGGCGCCGCGTTCGGCGGCGCGGGCGCCGAGCCAGACCTTGAATCCTGTCGCCGCCAGGCGCCGTGCGGTCTCCAGGCCGATGCCCTTGTTGGCGCCGGTCACCAGTGCGCGCTTCGATGTCGTCATATCCAAATCTCCTTTGTGGAGGCCTGATGCCTGTCGCCTGGAAGTGGCCCGGTCCGGGAAAACGACATGCATAAAACAAAGGCCCAAAACACGCCGCCAAACGCGACGCGCCTTAGAGATGGCGGATTGCCGCCCGCCTCGCGCGCCGAAAACTCTCTTGCTCTTGCCCGATCCTCTCACCTGGTTGCGCGGCCCACGCGGATCGGCAATGCTGGAACGATGAGAGAGGCGCTGCTGGAATTGATCGCCATCGCCGCCCGCCATGCGCATGGACGGCGGACAAGGACGGCGATCCCTCGCGTTACGATCGGCCGCAGCGAGGTCCCGACGCCGCCTATGCCCGAGCTTTGTCAGCCGACGGCGCTGTTCGTGCTGCAAGGCACGAAATCGGTGCTGATCGGCGAGCGTACGCTTCGTTATCAAGCCGGCAGCTATTTCGTCTACGCAGTCGAGACACCCGCCACCAGCCAGCTGATCGAGGCGAGCACCGCGCATCCCTATGTGGCCATCGGCTTCGCCCTCGATGTCAAGGCGATCGCAGCCCTGCTCATCGAGCACGAGCCGGCCGTCGGTGGCGACGATTTCATGACCTGCCTGGCCAATGACGACCTGCTCGACGCGTGGCGCCGGATGCTGCGGCTGCTCGACAGGCCCGCCGAGATTCCCGTGCTCGCTCCCCTGCTCGAGCGCGAGATATTGTTTCGCCTGTTGCAAGGCCCGCAAGGCGCGAAGTTGCGCCAGCTCGCCGGCGCCGACAGCCGCTTGTCACAGATCCGCCGGGCGACCGCCTGGATCCGGGCTCACTATGACGAGCCTATCGAGGTGCGGCGGTTGGCCGAGCTCGCCAATATGAGCAGCGCTGCGTTTCATCGCCACTTCAAGGCGGCGACGGCGATGAGCCCGATCCAGTACCAGAAGCAGGTCCGCCTGCTGGAGGCCCGCCACCTGCTGCTGGCCCAGCCGGGAAACGCCGCGCGGGTTGCCTTTACCGTGGGCTATGAAAGCGCTTCGCAGTTCAGCCGGGAGTATGCGCGTCAGTTCGGGTTGCCGCCTGCACGCGATGCCGCGCGGCTTCTGGCGCGGGGCGAAGCGGCCGCGCTGGACATCGACTGAACCATCCCGGGCGGCACGAAAAAGCCCGGCCGGCTTGCGCCGATCGGGCTAATCTGGTGCCATGATAGTCAGTGGTGTCTTGGCGGTCAGTTGCAGACCCTGACCTTCTCGACCGCCTTGTGGTGATGCTTCCAATGCGTGACCATCTTGGTCCGGCAGTGATGCTTGCCATTTTTGATGATCACGGTTTCGGCTTGCGAGGGCCCAATAGCCGCCGATGCCGCCACCAGCGCCAGGACGGATGCCAATAGAATCTTCTTCATGAATATCCCCGGGTTGGAACGCAGCCATTCTAGCCGGGAAATAGGCGGCTTTTACCTTTTCACGAGAAGTTCAGGCACCCGTGATCCCGCGGGGCCGGGGCCGGCTTCATGCATGCCATTGTTGCCGCACACAGCCGGCTGACAACGAAAGCCGCGCCGGTTGCCCGGCGGGGCTTTCGGATGCCCGGTCTTCACGCTACTTCGTCTGGAAGCGCGCGACGGACAGGAATTTTACGGCATTGCCGGTGAAACGGTTGGCATCCGCCATCTGATCCCCCTGCTGGAAGCCGGCCGTGTAGACCTCGCTCGGCGGCGTGTGGACCACATTGTAGGCGTAGCCCGGCGCCGTCGTGGCGCTCGAAACCGTCGCGACATTCTCGCCGCTGGTCAGCGCCCAGCGGGCGGCCTGCGGCGCGGCGGCGACTACGATGGCCTTGGGACCGGGTTTCAGGTCGCGGGCGGTGGCTCTGGCCTCCTTGCGGGTCGTCTTCACGCCGGCGCCGATCGCGGCGACCGGATCGGAACCGGCAGCGCGGGCGACGACGGCCTCGCGCGGCGATGCGGCATCGACGCCGGACGGGTCGTTGAAAGCCGAACGAGGCTCGGACAACGACGCAACCCGATAATAGTCAGCCTGCACGGGAAGCGCCTCGGCCTCGTCGAGCACGGCCTTGACCGCATCGGGCTTGACCGCATCGGGCTTGGCCGCATCGATATTGGTCATATCCGGCCGCGCGCTCGGCAGCACCGAGAAGGCATCGGTCGCGGTCTTGCCACGCTCGGCCGTCTCGGCCAGCGCCATCAGCACATCCTTGCTGGGCGCAGGCGCCAGCACCGCCGGCAACGTGTGTTCGGGGCGCCATGTCGGCAAAGGTATGTTGTTGGCGGCAACCTGCGCTGCATCGGCGGCGACCGCCGAGGGATCAGCCTTGCCGAAAGGCATATTCGCCGGCGTCTGCACGGTTGCCACGGTCTGTTCGGTGCTGGCCGTCGCATCCGCCATGCCGAAGGGAACATTTTCAGGCGGCTGCGCGCCGACATCGACTTTCGGCCGCGGCGCGAAATCGGGCAGCGGGATGCTGCGTGCCGGCAACGCCGCGATGATGGTCTCGGGCGTATCCTTTTCCGGCTCCGGGGCCTGCTCCTCGGCGACCTGCGGGATCTCGGCGCGCTTGGCGTTCTCGGGCGCCACGATCGCGATCCCCGGCAGGGTGCCGCTCTTGGCGGTGCTCGCCGGTACCGGCTTCACGCTTCTCGGCTTCGGCGCCGGCTCTGCCGATGCGACATCGGCGCTGTCGTCGGCCTCGTCGTCGCCGCCGCCGAAGAAGGCAGCCAGGAGTCCGCCGGACCTTTTGGAACCACCGCCGGCGCTGGCCAGCTCGATGGCGGCGCCGCCGGAGCCCTTGCGTGCCTTGTATGAGGCAAGCGCCTGCTCAAAGCCAGGCAGCGGCCGGCCGTCGCTCGGCACGTGCAGCGTCTTGCCGTTCGGGAACAGGCTCACCAGTTCCTGTCGGCTGATGCCGGGCCAATGGCGCACATTGCCGACATCCATGTGGACGAACGGCGAACCGGATCTCGGATAGTAGCCGACGCCGCCGCCCTGCATCTTGAGCCCGATATTGCGCAGCTTCTTCAGCGGCACGCCCGGAATGTAGAAGTCCATCGCCTTGCCGAGCATGTGCTGGCTCTTCTCGGCGACACCCTTGCTGCGACTGCGCAGCATCGAGTTCGTCGACGGCGAGCGATAGCCGCAAACCACCTGGATATAGTCGGTGGCGCCGCTTTCCCGATAGGCTTCCCAGACCAGGTCCAGCAGGCGCGGGTCCATCTTGGTCGGCTCGTTGCGGCGCCAGTCGCGCAGGATGATGTTGATCTTCCTCAGCCCGGCCTGATCGTAACGGCCGTTGCGCTTGTAGACGATCTCCGCCTTCTCGTGCGTGTGGAGGTGGTAGAGCTTCAACGAACGCACTTCGGCCCTGGCGCCGGTTGCGGCAGCGGCAAGAAAACCAAATGCGACAATCATGGCCGCCAGCCACTTCGGCCAGACGCTCAAATGATAGTGCCGCCCGTTTGTGTGTCGTTCGATTCTGTTCAAATCAAAAGGCCTTGCAGGCTGCCGTTTGTCCCCGGATTTGCCCAAACGGACGTGTCGTTGTCACATCCGAATATCGATCCTAATGGTTAATCATCGCTTATTGAAGCCGAAATGCGGTAAGACCGTGGCGATATCCCGCCAAAAATTGTCCACAAGGTTTCTTGGTAAACCGCTGGTTTAGATCATGATTCCTCGTTTGGCCGAAACACGATCTGTTACCGTTAGCCTTAATGCGTGAACGGGACCGTCGGGGACGTCGCCATCGGCGCGCCACACTCCGGTCCAGTCAATGCACCGGCGACATGATGGCAGCGCAAGCTGGTCCCGGCCTTGCGTGACCGCACTCGGGCCGACCGCTCTCAGGCCGGACATCGGGCGGCTGTGCGCGATAGCGCCCTCAGGAAGCGAGCCGGTCGAGCCTGCCGGTTTCCGGATCGATGCCGTATTCCTTGAGCTTGCGGTAAAGCGTCGAGCGGCCGATGCCGAGGCGGCGGGCGACTTCGCTCATCTGGCCGTTGTAGTGATCGATGGCGAGCTTGATCATCTCCAGTTCGACATCCGCCAGCGCGCGCACATTGCCGCGCTCGTCGAGCGCGCGCAGCGTGCCGAAGCGTGGCTGAAGCCGCGTCGGCGATTCGGGTTCGGCAGCCGAAACGCCCTCGCCGGCCAGCGCCGGCTCATCGCGCGGTTCTACGGCCAAAGCCGGGCCGGTCGGCGCGATGTCCACATCGAGACGGACCGTGCCCTCCACCTGGGCGCGGATTTGCGGGAAATCCTCGACGCCGAGCACATCGCCTTCGCACAGCACCGAGGCGCGGAAGACGGCATTTTCCAGCTGCCGGATGTTGCCGGGCCAGTCATAGGCCTGGAGCACGGCGAGCGCCGCCGCCGAAATGCCCCGCAGGCGATGGCGCGGGTCTGCCGGAGCCACCTTCTCCATGAAATGTGCGACCAGATCGGGAATGTCGTCGCGGCGGTCGCGCAAGGGCGGCACATAGATCGGATAGACGTTGAGCCGGTAGAACAGGTCCTCGCGGAACTTGCCGTCCTTGACCTGCTGCAGGAGATTGCGGTGCGTCGCCGAAATCAGCCTGATGTCGACCCGGACCGTGGCGCGGCCGCCGACCGGATCGACCTCGCCATCCTGGACGGCGCGCAGCAGCTTGACCTGCACGTCGAGCGGCAGGTCGCCGATCTCGTCCAGAAACAGCGTGCCCGAATGCGCTTCGACGAATTTGCCGGTGTGCTTCTCCGTGGCTCCGGTGAACGAGCCCTTCTCATGGCCGAACAGGATCGATTCGACCAGATTGTCGGGAATGGCGCCGCAATTGACGGTGACGAACGGTTTCGAGCGGCGGTCGCCGCTGCCTTGTATGGCGCGCGCCACCAGTTCCTTGCCGACGCCGGATTCGCCCTCGATCAGGATCGGGATGTTGGATGCCGCCGCTTTCTGGCCGAGGCGGATCACCTTGTCCATGGCGGGACTGTGCGTGATCATGTCCCTGAAGGTCAGCAGCCCGCCGCGCCGGCGCGACGTGCGCTTGACCTCGCCTTCGACAGCCTCAACCTTGAGCGCGTTGGCGATCGAGGCCTGCAGCCTGTCGGGAGAGGCCGGCTTGACGACGAAGTCGAAGGCGCCGTGGCGCATCGCGGAAACCACGGTCTCGATGCCGCCCTGGGCGGTCTGCACGATGACCGGGATGGTGATGCCGCGCTCGCGCATCGCCTTGAGCACGCCGATGCCATCGAGATCAGGCATGACCAGATCGAGGATGACCACCGACACGTCGCGGGCGCCGGGTCCGTCGAGGGCGTCGAGGCCGGCGGCGCCCCCGTCGACGACGATTGCGGTGTGGCCGAACCGCGTCACCGCCGCCTCGAGCAGCCGGCGCTGCACGGGATCGTCATCGACTATGAGTATGGAACCTGTCATGACTGTCTTGAGCCGCCCGCCTGATATCCCCATGGACCATCTTGGCACAGGGTTCTAAATAAGGTTTCAAAAAACCCGGTGAACGAATTCCTTAGGATTTGACCGGCTTCTCCGTTCTCCTGATTCTGGCCCTGGGCCCGGCCACTCGATTCAAAGAAGGTATTGTCGATGCGCGTGATGTTTGATCGGCGGCTTGCGGCGCCAGCTTCCGGTCAGGGCGCCGCCGAGCTTGGCGATCTGCCGGAATGGAATCTTGCCGACCTCTATGCGGGCATGGAGGCGCCGGAGCTGAAGCGCGACATCGCGAAAGCCGCCGCCGATGCGGTCGCCTTCGAGAGCCGCTGGAAGGGCACGCTGTCCGCCGAGGCCGAGCGCGGCAGCGCAGGCAGGCTGGGCGAGGCGCTTGTCGCCTATGAGGCTCTGGAAGAGCTGATCGGCCGCATCGTCTCCTATGCCGGCCTCATCTACGCCGGCAACACCGCCGATCCGCAGCGCGCCAAGCTCTATGGCGACATCCAGGAGAAGATGACCGACGCCAGCGCGCATCTTCTGTTCTTCGCGCTCGAACTGAACCTGATCGACGACGCGGCCATCGAGGGCGCGCTCGCCGCCGACCCCGCCTTCGGTCATTACCGGCCCTGGGTGCTCGATCTGCGCCTGGACAAGCCCTATCAGCTCGAGGATCGCGTCGAGCAGCTGTTCCACGAGAAGTCGATCACCGGGCGCGGCGCCTGGAACCGGCTGTTCGACGAGACTATGACGGACCTGCGCTTCGACGTCGACGGCGAGGAGCTGACGCTGGAACCGGCCCTGAACCGATTGCAGGATGCCGACGGCGAGGTGCGACGCCGCGCCTCCGAGGCGCTCGCCCAGACCTTCCGGAGGAATTTGCGCACCTTCACGCTGGTCACCAACACGCTGGCCAAGGACAAGGAAATCTCGGACCGCTGGCGCGGTTTCGAGGACATCGCCGATTCACGCCATCTCGCCAACCGCGTCGAGCGCGGTGTGGTCGATGCGCTGGCTTCGGCGGTGCGCGAGGCCTATCCGCGCCTGTCACACCGCTATTACCGGATGAAGGCGCGCTGGCTGGGCATGGAGGTGATGAACCACTGGGACCGCAACGCGCCGTTGCCGGAGACGCCGCAGGCGGTGATTGGCTGGGACGAGGCCAGGAACACGGTGCTGTCCGCCTATCAGCGCTTCTCGCCCGAGATGGCCGAGATCGCGCGGACTTTCTTCGACCGCAACTGGATCGACGCGCCGGTGCGCCCAGGCAAATCCCCCGGCGCCTTCGCCCATCCGACCGTGCCTTCGGCGCACCCCTACGTACTGCTCAACTACATGGGCAAGCCGCGCGATGTGATGACGCTGGCGCATGAGCTTGGCCATGGCGTGCATCAGGTGCTGGCCGGCGGCCAGGGCGCGCTGATGGCCTCGACGCCGCTAACGCTGGCCGAGACGGCGTCCGTTTTCGGCGAGATGCTGACCTTCCGCTCGTTGCTCGAGCAGACCACCGACAGGCGCGAGCGCAAGGCCATGCTCGCCCAGAAGGTCGAGGACATGATCAACACGGTCGTGCGCCAGATCGCCTTCTACGAATTCGAGCGCAAGGTGCATGCGGAGCGCCGCAACGGCGAACTGACATCCGACAGGCTCGGCCAATTCTGGCTGGAGGTGCAGGCGGAAAGTCTGGGCCCGGCGATAAAGTTGCGCGACGGCTACGAAGTCTTCTGGACCTACATCCCGCACTTCATCCATTCGCCCTTCTACGTCTACGCCTATGCGTTCGGCGACTGTCTGGTGAACTCGCTCTACGCGGTCTACCAGAACGCCGAGCGCGGCTTCCAGGACAAATATTTCGAGATGCTGCGCGCCGGCGGCACCAAGCATCATTCGCAGCTTCTGGCGCCTTTCGGCCTCGATGCCACCGATCCCGCCTTCTGGCAGATCGGGCTTGGCGTGATCAGCGGCTTGATCGACGAGCTGGAAGCGCTCGACAACTGAGGCGTCTTCTGTACGTCGTCCCCACCTGCTCAGAACAGTTTAGCCGGAATGCATATTGGGCCCACACTATTCTTGGTCTAAATATCTGTTCTTGAATAACTCTCTTTCGTAGTTTTCCCATAGCTTTCCGTAAGCTCTATGATAGCCTCCCCGCCAAGCTCAGCCGGAGCATGCGGGTCGGGCGGGGAAGTCTCAGCCGATCGCGGCGTTCCGGTGCACGCGACGACGGCCATTGGCCATGGCTTGCAAAGCCGACGCCGACGGCTCGACTGAGGCCGGCTGTTCCGCAGGCGGCCGAACCATCATCGAGTAGTCCTTCGCCGAAGGTCATTAAGTCCAATGCCGCGGCAGACGGATCTGACTGGAGAGAGAGACAATGGGCACTTTTTTCTACATGCTCCTGGCGTTCCTTGTGGGTGTGCTGGTTGGCTGGTTCATCTGGGGACGCCTGCGCGGTGAGCTCGACAGCTTGCGCGGCGACCTCGACCGCACACGCAGCGAGCGCGACCGGCTGCGGGCCGACAGCGATCGCCTGACCGGCGAGTTGGATGCCTGCGGGCGCACCCGCGCCGATCTCGAGCGCCAGCTGCGCGAGGCCTCGACCGGCTCCGGCCCGGCAAAGGCGGCGGCGCCGGCGCCGGCCGCCTTGATGTCGACGCCCACCCCTGCCAAATCCGCTCCGGCGGCCAAGCCGGCGCCCAGGAAGCCGGCTGCGGCCAAGGCCGCTTCCAGCGCCGCGAAGACTGGCGCGCCGAAGGCCGCTGCCGCCAAGGCGGCACCCAAGGCCAGCGTGGCGCCCAGGAAGGCGGCACCGGCGAAGGCCGCGCCGGCCAAGGCGGCTTCCGGCAAACCCGACAATCTGCGCCGGCTGATCGGTATCGGCCCGGTCAACGAGAAACTGCTCAGGGCACAAGGCGTCACCAGCTTTGCCCAGATCGCCGCCTGGACAGCCGCTGATATCAAGCGGATCGAGGACGTCATGAATTTCGACGGCCGTATCGCGCGCGAGCGCTGGATCGAGCAGGCCAAGCTGCTCGCCGCCGGCAACGAGGCGGAATTCGCCAGGCAGTTTCCGTCGGCTGGAACCGCCAGCAACACCTGAGCGACAGGGCAGATCCGACGATTGCGGCCGGCGGCGCGAACGAAGCGCCGCCGGTTTGCTTTTGGCCGCAAGGTCTGCCCACGGATCGGGCGACAGGTCGGGTTTAAGTGGCAAGGTGCCGCTCCCTCGATTGCGCGCGGCTGCCCCCCCATATAGAGCCATCATTGGCTTCATCGATCCACGCCCGAGTTCCATGCCCCTGCCCGCCGCAATTTTCCGCAATGACGAAAGCGCGCGCCAGCTCGTTTTCGACCGACCGGACGACATCATCACGGCGCACGAGGCCCGGGATTTCTCGGCCGCGCTGCAGGCGGCCCAGGCCGCGCATGATGCCGGCAAGTGGCTTGCCGGCTACTTCTCGTACGAGGCGGGCTACCTGCTGGAGCCGAAGCTGGTTCCGTTGCTGCCGGCCGGGCGCCGCGCCCCGCTGGTCTGCCTGGGCGTCTTTGACGCGCCGGTGCAAGAGCCGGTGCCGCCCCGTAAGGCGGCGGCGACCAACGGCCCGATCTTCGATGCAAGGGCGACATGGTCGTTCGAGGATTACGAGAAGCGGTTCTCGCGGCTGCACCGGCACATCAGGCAAGGCGACTGCTACCAGGGCAACCTGACCTTCCCGGTGCATGCGCAATGGTCGGGCGATCCGCTCGCCGCCTTCGACGCGCTGACCGAACGCCAGCCGGTGAAATATGGTGCCCTGGTTTCGCTTGGCGATCCGGTCGTGCTGTCGCGCTCACCCGAACTGTTCTTCGAGATCGACGCCCAGGGCATGGTCGAGACCCATCCGATGAAGGGCACGGCGCCGCGTGGTGCGACGGAAGCCGACGACGAGCGCCAGAAAACCTTCCTGCGCAATGACGAGAAGAACCAGGCCGAGAACCGGATGATCGTCGACCTGCTTCGCAACGACATCTCGCTGATCAGCGAGGTCGGCACGCTGGAAGTGCCCGAGCTGTTCCGCATCGAAACCTATCCGACCGTCCACCAGATGGTGAGCGACGTCAGGGCGAAGCTGCTGCCGGGCCTCACGATCCGCCAGATCTTTGCCGCGCTGTTTCCCTGCGGCTCCATCACCGGCGCGCCGAAAATCCGCGCCATGGAGATCCTGCATGACCTTGAAGGCACGCCCCGTGATGTCTATTGCGGCGCCATCGGCTGGATCGCACCAGGCGGCACGATGCGCTTTTCCGTGGCGATCCGCACCATCTCGCTCTTTCCCGGCGGCGAGGCCGTCTACAATGTCGGCGGCGGCATCGTCTTCGATTCAACCGCGCAGGAGGAGTATCAGGAGTGTCTCTTGAAAGCCCGCTTCGCGACGGGAACGCCGCCGGTTTCGAATTGATCGAGACCATGCGCTGGGAGCCGGCCACGGGCTTCCTGCGCTTGGAGCGGCATCTGGCGCGCCTCTATGGTTCGGCGGCCGAACTCGGTTTTGCCTGCGACCCGCAACGTATCGGTGACGTGTTGGGCAAGGCTGTCGATGGCGCGCGCAACGCCTTGCGCACGCGCCTGGCTTTGGCGCGCAGTGGCGACGCGGCCGCCTCGGTCCAGCCCTATGAGCCGCTCGCCGCCGATAAGGTTTGGACGCTGCGGCTGGCGCGCACGAGGCTCGATTCGAACGACATGCTGCTGCGCCACAAGACCAGCCGCCGGCAGGTCTACGCGCATGCCCGTGCCGAATACCTCATCACCCAGGCCGACGAAGTGCTGTTGGCCAACGAGCGTGGCGAGATGTGCGAAGGCACCATCACCAATGTCTTCGCCGATTTCGGCGACGGCATGCTTTTGACGCCCCGCCTCGATTGCGGGCTGCTGCCTGGCATATTGCGCGGCGCGCTTCTGGATGAAGGCCGCGCCCGCGAGGCGATCTACAGCTTTGACGACTTGAAATCCGCCAGGGCGCTCTATGTCGGCAATTCACTGCGCGGCTTGATCCCGGCAAAACTGATCTGAAGCATGACATCGCTGCCCACCCACACGCCCTATGATGGCTCGTCCAAGCTGTTCACCATCGGGCTGAAGCCGCTTGCCCTGGCCGACTGGATCGAAGTCGACGAACATCTCCTGCCGTTCCTCGCCGAGAAGCAGCGGCTCTATGCCGAAATGCCCGGCACCGTGTTCGTCGAGGAAGACGGCACGCGCGATGCTCAGCGCGAAGTGCTCGACCTGCTCGAAGCGCACTTGCCGCGGGCATTTCCCGAGACCCATCGGCGTGCCAGTGGCGGGGTCGAGGTGATCGGCGCCGCCGGCAATCCCGAGGGCGACTTCGCCAAGGCGCCGCTTGTCGCGGCCTCGCTGCTCGTCCAGGAAGACCTGATCCTGATGCGCCGCGGCGAAGACGGCTGGCGGCTCGCCGCCGGCTCGCTCTGCTTTCCCTCGTCCTGGTCGCTGCTCGAAAAATTCGGCAAGCCGTTGCAGCAGATCCATGCGCCTGTGCCGGGTTTTGGCCCTGGCACGCGGCCGGCCGAGCTGATCAACCGCATGTTCGACGGCCTCCAGGGCCAGGCCGTGGAGCGCTACAACTGGTCGATTCAATCGGGCGATGCGCTCTACCACCCGCTGTCCAATGTCGAGCGAATCGAGCGCGCCGCCAGCCGCCCGTCGCGATTTGCCGATGGCGACGCCAATGCCCACGCCTTCATCCGCGTCGAGCGGCAGACGCTTCGAAAACTGCCCGTCTCGGGCGACATCCTGTTCACCATCCGCATTCATCTCGACCCGCTGGCGGCGTTGGCGCATCACCCCGACCGGGCGACGCTGGCTCCGGCTTTCGCTGCCCAGCTCGAAGCGCTCGACATCGCCCAGCTCGATTACAAGGGCTTGACATCAGACCGCGACCGGCTGGTCGGCGTCCTTAACCAAATGGCGAACGCCGCCTGACCGGCGGTTGGCGCTTTTCACTGGTTTATGACAATGATCTGTGATGTAGCGCATGCCCGTTGGGCGAGAATGCCCGGGTTTTGCACCTGTCTG
The DNA here is from genome assembly GCF_020165765.1 of Mesorhizobium sp. B264B1B. NCBI lineage: Bacteria > Pseudomonadati > Pseudomonadota > Alphaproteobacteria > Hyphomicrobiales > Phyllobacteriaceae > Mesorhizobium > Mesorhizobium sp. B264B1B. The sequence goes on along the minus strand of NZ_JAIUIS010000003.1, from coordinate 23,127 downwards.
AAGGAGTGCTCGATAAAATGGCGAATGAAAACTGGCCCGTTTACGGTGAGATCACCGGCCCTGTGGTGATGATCGGCTTCGGCTCGATCGGACGGGGCACGCTGCCGCTGATCGAGCGCCATTTCAAGTTCGACAAATCGCGCATGACGGTTATCGACCCGCGCGGCACCGACCGCGCGCTGCTCGACGAGCGCGGCATCACCTTCATGCAGGATGCGGTGACCGAGAAGAACTACAAGAAGCTCCTGACCCCGCTTCTGACCAATGGCGGCGGCCAGGGTTTTTGCGTCAACCTGTCGGTCGACACCGGCTCGGTGGATCTGATGCGGCTCTGCCGCAAGCTCGGCGTGCTCTACATCGACACGGTCGTCGAGCCATGGCTCGGTTTCTACTTCGATGCCGAGGCCGACAATGCCAGCCGCACCAACTATGCGTTGCGCGAGTCGCTGCTCAAGGAAAAGCACGACAAGCCCGGCGGCGCGACGGCGGTCTCCACCTGCGGCGCCAATCCGGGCATGGTCTCCTGGTTCGTCAAGCAGGCATTGGTCAACCTGGCCACCGATCTCGGCCTCGAGTTTTCGGAACCCGCGCAGGAAGACCGCGAGGGCTGGGCGAAGCTCATGAGGAAGGCGGGCGTCAAAGGCATCCACATCGCCGAGCGCGACACCCAGCGCACCAAGAAGCCGAAGCCGATGGACGTGTTCTGGAACACCTGGTCGGTCGAGGGCTTCATCTCCGAGGGCCTGCAGCCCGCCGAACTCGGCTGGGGCACGCATGAGAAATGGATGCCCAAGAACGGCAAGAAACACAAACATGGTTCCAAGGCCGCAATCTATCTGGAGCAGCCCGGCGCCAACACGCGCGTGCGCTCGTGGTGCCCGACGCCAGGTGCCCAATACGGCTTCCTGGTGACCCACAACGAGGCGATCTCGATCGCCGACTTCTTCACCGTGCGGTCCAAAAAGGGCAAGGTTCAGTACCGCCCGACCTGCCACTACGCCTATCATCCCTGCAACGACGCGGTGCTGTCGCTGCATGAAATGTTCGGCGCTGCCGGCAAGGCGCAACCGGTACACCATGTGCTGGACGAAAACGAACTGGTCGACGGCGTAGACGAGCTCGGCGTGCTGCTCTACGGCCATGACAAGAACGCCTACTGGTACGGCTCGCAACTGTCGCTCGCCGAAGCGCGCAAGCTGGCGCCTTACCAGAACGCCACCGGCATGCAGGTCACCTCGGCGGTTCTGGCCGGCATGGTCTGGGCGCTGGAGAACCCCGAAGCCGGCATCGTCGAGGCCGACGAGATGAACTACAAGCGCTGTCTGGACGTGCAGTCGCAATATCTCGGACCGGTGAAGGGCTATTATACCGACTGGACGCCGCTCGATAATCGGCCCGGCCTGTTTCCGGAGGACCTCGACCGGAACGACCCGTGGCAATTCCGCAACATCCTGGTGCGATAGCGTCGCGCCAAGCATGCCTCACTGCCTTGCAATCGCCCGGAAATCGGGCGATTGAAGGATGCGGACGGGAGCAAGCCGCGTCCATCTGGACGCATGAACTGCGCTCTTGAAACTTGGATGCATGCACCGTGCTTTCCGAAAGTCGTTTTCCGATTTCGGGCCGACGGGCGAGGAGAGGATTTTTACATGACCATTGCGCGCAAGATTCTTTCGATGAGTGTTGCGGCGGCCACGATGGTGGGGCTGGCCGCTTGTGCAACCAGCGGTCCCGACGAGCCGTCGATAGGGGCCGCGCCGAAGGGCGTCGAAGGCTCCTGGATCGACGCCAAGGGCACCGGTCTTTCGACCTTTGCCGGCGGAACCTTCACCACGGTAGCGACCGATACCGGCCAGAAGCTGTCCGACGGCACCTATACGATGACCGGCGCCACTTCGGTCGAGATCCACGGTACCTCGCTGATCCGGCAGACGCCGGTGAGCTTCAATTGCCTGCTGGTGTCCACCAGCCAGCTCAACTGCACCAGCGGCTCCGGCCAGAATTTCGTGCTGACCCGGCGCGCCTGAACCACCAGGCATTCAGACCTGCAAAGGACGGCGGCCAATGGCCGCCGTCCTTTTTTGTGCCCAGCAGGGATCAACGGGATTTTGCCCCGATTTCCCCTTGCATGCTCCGGAACGCGATGGGAACATGGCTGAAAAAGCCGGCTGTTAGAGACCGGTCAAGCAAGAGCGCTAAACGGCTCTGATCAGCCTATCCGGGAGACGAAGATGAAAAAGCTTGCCGCCATTGCCGCCCTTTCCGCGTCGACGCTGGGCCTGTCGGCCGGCGCATCTTTTGCCGACTACACGCTGAATATCCTGCACATCAATGATTGGCACAGCCGCATCGAAAGCAACAACAAATACGAATCCACCTGCTCGGCGGACGAGGAGACAAAGGGCGAATGCGTCGGCGGAGCCGGCCGGCTGGTCACGGCGATCGCGCAGGAGCGCAAGAAGCTGGAAGGCCAGAACGTGCTGTTGCTCAGCGCCGGCGACAATTTTCAGGGTTCGCTGTTCTACACGACTTACAAGGGCAAGGCCGAAGGCGAGTTCCTCAACGACATGAAGTTCGATGCCATGGCGCTCGGCAATCATGAATTCGACGACGGCGAAACGGCATTGGCGCCGTTCCTCGACATGATCAAGTTCCCCGTGCTCGGCGCCAATGTGAAAGCCAACGCGCAGTCCAAGCTCGGTGACCGCGTCAAGCCGTCCATCGTCGTCGAGGTCGGCGGCCAGAAGATCGGCATCATCGGCGCCGTCACCAACGATACGCCCGAACTCGCCACTCCCGGCCCCAACATCGCCATCGAGGACGACGTCAAGTCGATCACGGCCGAGGTCGAGAAGCTGAAGGGAGAGGGCGTCAACAAGATCATTGCCGTGACCCATATCGGCTACAACAGGGAGCGCGATGTCATAGCGAAGATCCCGGGCGTCGACGTGGTCGTCGGCGGCCACAGCCATACGCTTTTGTCCAACACCGATCCGAAGGCGGCAGGCCCCTATCCGACCATGGTCGACAATCCGGACGGCTACAAGGTGCCGGTCGTGCAGGCGGCGTCCTATTCGAAATATCTCGGCGAGTTCAAGGTCGTGTTCGACGACAATGGCGTCGTCAAGTCGGCGAGCGGCGACCCGATCCTCCTCGACAAGTCGATCACGCCCGATCCCGCGGTGCTCGCCCGCATCAAGGAGCTCGGCGCGCCGATCGAAGCGCTGAAGAACAAGGAAGTGGCCGAGACGACCGACGTCATCGACGGCAGCCGCGAGAGCTGCCGCGCCCGCGAATGCGCGATGGGCAATCTCGTCTCCGACGCCATCCTCGACCGCGTCAAGGGACAGGGCGTCGAGATCGTCATCTCCAATGGCGGCGGCCTGCGCGCCTCGATCGACAAGGGCACCGTCACCATGGGCGAGGTGCTGACCGTGCTGCCCTTCCAGAACACGCTGGCGACCTTCCAGATCTCGGGCAAGGACCTCGTTGCCGGGCTCGAAAGCGGTCTCAGCCAGGTCGAGGACGGCGCCGGCCGCTTCCCGCAGGTGGCCGGCCTGAAATACGCCTTCGACAAATCCGCCCCGGCCAATGCCGGCCGCGTCAAGTCTGTCGAGGTGATGGAGAACGGCGCCTGGACGCCGCTCAATCCCGACAAGGACTATCTGGTCGCCACCAACAACTATGTCCGCCAGGGCGGCGACGGCTACAAGGTTTTCGCCGAAAAGGCCAAGAACGCCTATGATTACGGCCCCGGCCTCGAACAGGTGGTCGCCGACTATCTCGGCGCGCACCGGCCCTACACGCCCAAGCTCGACGGCCGCATCACCGAGATCGCCGCGACGACAGCGGCCGCGCCTGCGGCGGAGCCCGCCAAGCCAGCCGAAGCAATGCCCGACCTGCCTGCCAACTCCGGCGATATCGCCAACACGCCGCCGGCCGTGTCGACCGAGGCCGCGCCTGCGCCGGCAACGCCTGCCGCTCCGGCAACGCCAGCACCTGCGGAACCGGCAAAGCCTACCGAAGCCGCCCCTGCCCCGGCAACCCCCGCGCCGGCTGAGCCGGCAAAGCCCGCCGAGGCCGCACCGGCCGAAACCAGCCATGTCATCGTCGCCGGCGATACCTATTGGGACCTGGCAAAGAAGGCCTATGGCGACGGCACCAGGTGGAAAGTCATTTCCGAAGCCAACAAGGGCTACGAACCGCGCCGGCTTCCGGTCGGCGCCACCTTGACCATACCGCCGAGGTAACCGCCTTCGCCTTTGCGCGCAGGGACACCCGCCGAAACAGGGCGGGCGTCCTGTTTTTGGTAAGGTGCGGCCAGACGCTGCATTGAAAAGCAGCGCGGCGTCGCTACTTTCGCGCCGTGTTCGGAGACCCGCAATGCCGCCTTCCATCCCTGTCGACGCCAAGCCCGCGAGGACCGTGGGACCGAGACCGGCCGGACATTCGCCGGCCAAGGCGGGCAAGGTCGGCGTCATGCTGGTCAATCTCGGCACGCCGGACGGCACCGATTTCAGGCCGATGTGGCGCTATCTCCGCGAATTCCTGTCCGACCCGCGCGTCATCGAACTCAACAAGGCGATCTGGTATCCGATCCTCTATGGCCTCGTGCTGACCACGCGACCGAAGAAGTCGGGCGCCAACTATGCCAGGATCTGGAATCGCGAGAACAACGAGTCGCCGCTGCGCACCTATACCCGCGCCCAGGCCGAGAAGCTGACCGTGGCATTGCGCGACCTGCCCGACGTGGTCGTCGGCTGGGCGATGCGCTACGGCAATCCCTCGACCGCGAGCGTCGCCGAAAGCCTGGTCGCGCAGGGCTGCGACCGCATCCTGACCTTTCCGCTCTATCCGCAATATTCGGCCACCACCACGGCGACTGCCAATGACCAGTTGTTCCGGGCGCTGATGAAGATGCGTGCGGCGCCTGCCGTCCGCAGCGTGCCGCCCTACTATGCCGAACCGGTCTATATCGAGGCGCTCGCCCATTCGATCGAACGGCATCTGGCCAGCCTCGATTTCGAACCGGAGGTGGTCATCACCTCCTATCACGGCATCCCGAAACCCTATTCCGACAGAGGCGATCCTTACCGCGAGCATTGCCTCGAGACGACACGGCTGCTGCGCGAGAGGCTCGGCTGGGACGAGAAGAAGCTGATCACCACCTTCCAGTCGCGTTTCGGCGCACAGGAATGGCTGCAGCCCTACACCGACAAGACGGTGGAGAAACTGGCCAAGGACGGCGTGAAATCGATTGCCATCGTCAACCCCGGCTTTTCCGTCGACTGCATCGAAACGTTGGACGAGATCGGCCGCGAGGCGGCGGAAACCTTCCATCATGCCGGCGGCGGAAGATTCGCGCACATCCCCTGCCTCAACGACAGTCCCGAAGGCATGGCGGTGATCGAGGCGATGGTGCGGCGCGAACTGTCCGGCTGGATCTGAAACCGGGAACAATGGACGTTCCGGGGCGTTGAGGCGCGCCCTCCGGAGACCATCGATGCCCCGCAAGCTCGACCTCAGAAGCGGCCGGCCAGTCTGGTCCGCCTATCGGGCACCCGCTGTCCCGACAAGCGCTCTGACCCGTGACGCCAAGGCCGATGTGCTGGTGATAGGCATGGGCATCAGCGGCGCCATGATCGCAGAAGCGCTGACGGCGGACGGCCATTCGGTGGTCTGCATCGACCGGCGCGGCCCGCTGAGAGGGTCGACGTCGGCGACCACCGCCCTGGTGCAGTTCGAGATCGACCAGCCGCTGACGGCACTCGGCAGGATGATCGGCAAGGCCTCGGCGGAACAGGCCTGGCGGCGCTCGCGTCTGGCCGTTTCCAACCTTGCCGGCCGCATAGCCGAGCTCTCCATCAACTGCCGCCTGAGCCGCGCCCCCTCCCTCTATCTGGCCGGTACCGTGCTCGGCCCATCGCAGTTGCGTGACGAGACCGAGGCGCGGCGACAGGCGGGCATCGCCGCGACCTATCTCGCCCCTGCGCCGCTGGCTGCGCGATTCGGCATCGAGCGCGACGGCGCCATCCTCAGCCATGGCAACATCGCGCTCGATCCGCGCAAACTGACCGCCGGATTGCTGCTGAAAGCGCTGGAGCGCAAGGCGCGCCTCTACGCCCCGGTCGAGGCGACCACGATCGAAGACAGCGCCAAGGAGGTCGTCGTCGCCACCAGGGGCGGCCCCACAATCACCGCGCAGCACGTCCTGCTCGCGACCGGCTACGAGTTGACCGACATCGTGCCGGCAGCCGCCCACCGCGTCATCTCGACATGGGCCATCGCCACACGCTCGCAGCCGCGAAAGATCTGGCCGGACGCGGCCCTCATCTGGGAAGCGTCGGACCCCTATCTTTATGCAAGGGCGACAGCCGACGGCAGGGTGATCTGCGGCGGCGAAGACGAGGATTTTATCGACAAGGAACGGCGTGACGCGTTGATCGCCGGCAAGAGCCTGAGACTGGCCAGGAAGCTCGGCCGCCTGTTCCCGGATCTGGACACCAGGCCCGATTTCGCCTGGACCGGCTCCTTCGGCACCACAACCACCGGCCTGCCCTATATCGGCGCCATCCCTGGGCATCCGCGCATCCAGGCCGTGATGGGCTATGGCGGCAACGGCATCGCCTTCTCGCAAATCGCTTCCGAAATCGTTTCTGCCGCCATGGCCGGATCGGAAGATACGGACGCAAGCCTGTTCGCCTTCAGCCACCGGCAGCAGCAACACAAACAATCCCTTATCACCTGATTGTAACGTTGTTGAAACACACTTAAGTGTTTGCTGAAGCCGGCTGCGGGAGAATGGCTCCCATGGCTTGCCTCTTGAGGGAGAGCCAAATGGATTTCAGTGGTTTCGATATCGCGATTATTGTTCTGGTCGCTCTTGTCGTGCTGGTGCTGTTCAAAGGCATAAAGACAATCCCGCAAGGCTACAATTATACGGTCGAACGCTTTGGCCGTTACACGAAAACGCTGTCGCCAGGCCTCAACCTCATCGTGCCGTTCATCGATCGCATCGGCGCCAAGTTGAACATGATGGAGCAGGTGCTCGACGTCCCGAGCCAGGAGATCATCACCCGCGACAACGCCATCGTCGGTGTCGACGGCATCGCCTTTTTCCAGATCCTCAACGCGGCGCAGGCGGCCTACCAGGTTTCCGGCCTGCAGAACGCCATCCTCAACCTGACCATGACCAACATCCGCACCGTGATGGGCTCGATGGATCTCGACGAGCTGCTGTCGAACCGCGACGCGATCAACGAGCGCCTGCTGCGCGTGGTCGACGAAGCGGCTCATCCCTGGGGCATCAAGATCACCCGCGTCGAGATCAAGGATATCAATCCGCCCGCCAACCTGATCGAATCGATGGGCCGGCAGATGACGGCCGAACGCAACAAACGCGCGCAGATCCTTGCCGCCGAGGGCCTCAAGCAGTCGCAGATCCTCGAGGCCGAAGGCCGCAAGGAAGCCGCCTTCCGCGATGCCGAGGCACGCGAACGCTCCGCCGAAGCGGAAGCCCGCGCCACGCAAGTGGTGTCGGAAGCGATCTCGAAGGGAGATGTGCAGGCGCTCAACTACTTCGTCGCCCAGAAATACACCGAAGCGCTGGGCAAGATCGGTTCGGCCACCAACAGCAAGATCGTGCTGATGCCTTTCGAAGCGTCGTCGCTGATCGGCTCGCTGGGCGGCATCGGCGAGATCGCCAGGGAAGTGTTCAAGGGCGACGGGCCGGCCGGCACGCAACGGCAGGTCTCACGACCTCCGGTCGTCAGGCCGAGCGACAACTAATGTCTTTGTGAGTGGATCAAAACCATGATCGACCGCATCGTTTCCGAACTCGGCCCGTGGAACTGGATGGTTCTGGGCTTCGTGCTTTTGGCGATGGAAATCATCGCACCGGGCATCTTCATGTTGTGGACCGGCATCGCCGCGCTGATCGTCGGCGCGGTATCGCTGCTGGTCTGGGATGCGGCCAGCTGGACTTGGCAGGTCCAGGTGCTCGTCTTCCTCGCGCTGTCGCTGGTCTCGGCATTGGTCGGCAAGAAACTCATCGGCGGACGCGACGAGCCGACCGACCAGCCGCTGCTCAACCGCCGTGGCGCGCAGATGATCGGCAGGATGGCGACGCTGGCCGAGCCGATCCGCGACGGCCGCGGCCGCATCAAGCTCGGCGACACGCTGTGGCGCGTCTCTGGCCCTGACCTGCCGGCCGGCACCCAGGTGCGCGTCACCGGAGCCGCCGACACCGATCTCGAACTGACCGTCGAGCGAGTGTGAAACCGGCTCCGCGCTAGCGCAATTCCAGGAAAAGTGTGTACGGTTTTCCGTCCGGAATTGTGCAGAAACAAAGAGATAGAGCAGTTCGCCGTTTCCGTGAAACGGTGAACTGCCCTACGCGGCGCCGATGCGCAAGAGATCGTGCAGGTGGACGAGCCCGACAGGCTTGTTGCCCTCCACCACCATCAGGCTGGTGATGGCTGAATTGTTGATCGTCTGCAGCGCGGTCGCCACCAGCGTGTCCGGCGCGGCGGTCTTGGGGGATCTCGTCATCACCTCATCGACCGTCATCGCCGTCAGGTTGCTGCCTATGTGACGCCTGATGTCGCCATCGGTGACGATGCCGATCAGCGCGCCGTCGGCGGCGGTGACCGCCACGCAGCCGAAGCCCTTGCGCGACAACTCCAGGATCGCGTCCTGCATGCCGGTGCCCGAAACGACCAGCGGCAACCTCTCGCCGACATGCATGATCTCGCGGATCTGCATCAGGTTGGCGCCGAGCTGGCCGCCGGGATGGAAGGTGCGGAAATGATCGGGCGTGAAACCCCGCGCCTCGAGCAGGGCGATCGCCAGCGCGTCGCCCATCACAAGTTGCAGCAGTGCCGATGTCGTCGGCGCCAGGCCATGCGGGCAGGCTTCCGGCGCACGCGGCAGCAAAAGCACGACGTCAGCGGCGCGCGCCAGCGCCGATGTCTCACCGGACGTGATTGCAATGAGCGGGATGGAGAAGCGCCTGGAATAGGCGACGATGCCCATCATCTCCTTGCTTTCGCCCGACCATGACATGGCGATGATGGCATCGTCCCTGGCGATCATGCCGAGATCGCCGTGGTTGGCTTCAGCGGGGTGGACGAAAAAAGCCGGCGTTCCGGTCGAGGCCAGGGTCGCGGCGATCTTCGAACCGATATGGCCGCTTTTACCGACGCCGGTGACGATGACCCGGCCTTCGATCCTCGAGATCATGTCGACCGCTTCGGCAAAGGGCTTCGCCAGCCCATTTTCGAGCGCCTCGGCCAGCGCCGCCACTCCCGCCTGTTCGGTCGCCACCGTTCTTAGTGCCGAAGCGATAGAGGCCTGTCTGTCCAACGGCTTCTTGTCGAGGGATCTCGCATCCATGGCCGATGCGATTAGCGCTTTGTGCCGCGCCTGTCCAACGGAAATGCCTCCCCCGACCGTCTAGGAGAGCGGTTCGAATGAACGAAGCGCAAGGTCACAAATGTCGAGGCCTGGAACAATGAGCGCTTGGAAAAGCAATCGCCCCCCGCCTCAACCCTCCGTTAACCATCCCCATTTACGGTTCGGTAAGTATGGCGCGCTCGCGCCGCGCAAGCAGTGGTGGCGATGTCCGGGGCCCAGTCAGAAAAGACGAGAAGGCGAAAGAGCAAGGCTGCCTGCGCCTTGCTGCTGGCGACCAGCATCTTCGGCCTGCCGCGACCGACGCTGTCCTTCGCCCAGGAAACGGAGCTGCGCGGCGAGGTCTCGGAATCGGCGATCCTGTCCGACCAGCAGCGCAAGGCGAGACTGGCCGCCATAGCCGGTCAGGGTCAACAGCAGCCAGCGAATGCCGCCGGTCAGGACGACACGCCGTCGCGCACCTATCTGCCCGCCAGCGCCGGCGCTGCTCCTGACGATAGCGGTGCCGCCTCGCCCGCTGGCAGCATCTTCGACCCGCCGGCGGCCGGTGACGACGCGACCGCCGACAATCCGCCTCCGCCCAAGCCACGCCGGCCATCGGCCACCGGGCAGGCTAATGCGGACAAGGCCGCCGACAAGGCGAAGACAAAGAAAAAGAACACCACCGCGACGACCGACGCGGCCACCACCGCCAGCACGGCCGACGATGCCGACGCCACTGGCACCGATACTGACACCGACCAGGAGACTGCCAACCGCCGCGCCGTCACCATCGACAGCGTCGACCGGCAGCAGCTCGATCCGGGCGCCGAACGCACCGCTTCCATCGAAGGGCAGAAGAAGAAAATCGAGGACGATCCGTTCGCCGCTCCAGGCATCAAATGGGGCTCCTTCGTCATAAGGCCGACGCTGGAGCAGGGCCTGACCGCCACCTCGAACGGCGATTCCAGCAGTGCCGGCAAAGCGGCGCTGCTGTCCGAGACGGCACTGCGCTTTTCCGCCGCCTCCGACTGGCGCGAGAACTCCGCGACCATTGACGGTTATGGCCTCTTCCGCGAAACCGTCTCGGGCTACCCGGTTCACAATGAGCAAGGCCGCATCGAAGGCCAGCTCAATGTCGACCTCGACAACGAGCAGCGCGCCGTCGCCAAGCTCGGTTACGAGGCCGTGCCGGAATCGGCCTCGTCGCCCGACGCCATTGCAGGCGTCAGCAAGCAACCGCTGCGCCAGACCATCGACGGCAGCCTCGGCATCGAAAAGGACGTCGGCAAGGCGCAATACACTTTGACCGGGGCGGTCTCGCACGACTTCTATGGCGACGCCAAGCTTTCTGACGACACCTCGCTGTCGCAGAAGGATCGTAACTCCACGCTTTATACGGCGACCTTGCGCACCGGCTACGAAATCTCCCCTGCCCTTACGCCTTTCACCGAAATCGAGCTCGGGCGCAGGGCCTATGATCAACGCTTCGACAATGAAGGTTTCGAGCGTTCATCAACGCGGCTTGGTGCCCGCGCCGGCCTCGAGCTCGACATGGGCGAGAAGCTCGCCGGCGAGTTCTCGGCCGGCTGGCTGCGGGAAGCGATCGACGACGACCGCCTGGGGGCGATTGCGGGTGCCACCGTGGACGCCGACCTGAAATGGTCGCCCGAACGCGGCACCACGATCGGCCTGACCGGGCGGACCACGGTCGAGCCCACGACCACCGCAGGTGAAAGCGGCGACATCCTCTATTCCGGCCGCCTCACGGCCGAACGCCAGATCCGCGCCAACCTGACCGGCAATGCCGCGCTGGGCCTGGACTGGCGCGATTATATCGGCATAGACGGCCATGACAGGGTGCTGAGCGCCGAAGCCGGGCTGACATGGTGGCTGAACCGCTATGCCGGCCTCACCACCCGCGCCAGGACCGAGAAGCTCACCAGCAACCTGCCTGGCCGCGACTACACCGCCAACAGCATCTATCTCGGCTTGAAGGTGCAGCGGTAAGCGCGGGCCGCTAAGCTGCGTGCCGCATCCGAGACATCGGCCAGACAGCGCCTCCCTTAAAGCGCCGCCACAACGTGCTCCGAAGGCGCCATCTCGTCGAGAAGCCTGCGGATGACGCCGGCCATGCTCTGGTTCATGTCGTTGCGCCAGAGCGCGAAGGCCACATTGGCCTCGACGAACCCTTCCGGCGATCCGCAATCGAAGGTGCGGCCCTGAAAGTGGTAGCCGTAGAAGGGCTGCTGCTTCTCCAGCTTCAGCATTGCGTCCGTGAGCTGGATCTCGTTTCCGGCGCCCTTCTCCTGGCCTTCGAGGATTTTGAATATCTCGGGCTGCAATATGTAGCGGCCATTGATGTAGAGATTGGAGGGCGCGGTGCCGGTCTTCGGCTTTTCCACCATCTCGGTGATGCGGAAGCCATGATGGGTGGCTTCGCCCCGGCCGACGATGCCGTATTTATGGGTCTCGGCGGGATCGCATTCCTGAACCGCGATGATGTTGTTGCCGGTCTCGGCATAGAGGTCGACCATGTCCCTCATGCAGCTCTTTTCCGACTGCATGATCATGTCGGGCAACAACAGCGCGAACGGCTCGTCGCCGACCAGTTCGCGCGCGCACCAGACGGCATGGCCAAGTCCGAGCGGCACCTGCTGGCGAGTGAAGCTGGTCTGTCCCGGCCCGGGCTGCAGCCGCTGCAACCTGGCGAGCTGGTCGTCCTTGCCACGCTGGGCGAGCGTGTCATAGAGCTCGAACTGGATATCGAAATGATCCTCGATGACCGCCTTGTTGCGCCCGGTGACGAAGATGAAATGCTCGATGCCTGCCTCGCGCGCCTCGTCCACCACGTATTGGATGACGGGCCGGTCGACGACGGTAAGCATTTCCTTGGGGACGGCCTTGGTGGCCGGGAGAAACCGCGTGCCGAGACCTGCGACCGGGAAAACTGCCTTGCGAACTCTCTTCATGCCTTCAATTATCCGTTTGCAGGCCGGCTCCGCAATCCCGCCCCGCGACATTTTCACGCCGGAATTGAGGATTATCGGGCGGATGAAGGGAAACTTGCACCGGTAGAAGCATCGAGGCGCCTTTTCGTTCCAGGGGCGGCCTATGGTAAACCAATTCCTAACCTGGTTCGGCGATGAATGGTCTTTCCCAAGACGGAGAAGGAGGAAAAGATGTCCGTTCGCAATGCCGCAAAGCGTTTCACCAGCGTCATGACGGCCGCCAGCCTCTCGCTCGCCATGCTGATGCCTGCCGGGCCGGCCTTCGCCGATGCCGGCTTCCGGCAATGGGTCGCCGGCTTCCGCGCCACCGCGGTGCAGGGGGGCGTTTCCGGCGCCGTCTATGACCGCGCCTTCAGGGGCATCGACGAACCCGATCCGGTGGTGCTGGAAAAAGCCCGAACCCAGCCGGAATTCACCGCGCCCGCCTGGGATTATTTCGACAACCGCGTCCACGACCAGTCGGTCGCGGTCGGCCAGCAGATGGCCAGGAAATGGAAGCCGTGGCTGGACAGGATCGAGGCGAGGTTCGGCGTTGACCGCAACGTCCTGCTGGCCATCTGGTCGATGGAATCCAACTATGGCGAGATCCTCAAGCGCGACGACATCATGCGCAATGTCGTCCGCTCGCTGGCGACCCTGGCCTATGGCGATCAGAAGCGGTCGAAATATGCCCGCACGCAACTGGTCGCCGCACTGAAGATCCTCCAGACCGGCGACATCGACGAGAGCCACCTCACGGGTTCCTGGGCGGGCGCCATGGGCCAGACCCAGTTCATCCCGACCAGCTACCAGCACTATGCCGTGGACATGGACGGCAACGGCAAGCGCGACATCTGGAATTCCATTCCCGATGCGCTGGCGACATCAGCCAATCTGCTCAAGAAGAATGGCTGGCAGGCCGGCAAGACCTGGGGCTACGAGGTGGCCTTGCCGGCCGGCAAGCTGCCAGCAGGCTCCAGGACGCTGGCGCAATGGCAGGCGCTCGGCGTGGTCAGGGCGAGCGGCAAGCCGTTCAGGAACCTCAGCGACAAGGCGACGTTGAAAGTACCGGATGGCCGCGGCGGCCCCGCTTTCCTGATGATCAGGAATTTCTCGGTCATCAAGGCCTACAACAATGCCGACAAATACGCGCTTGCCGTTGGCCTTCTTGCCGACGAGATCGCCGGTTCCACCGGCCTCGTACAGGACTGGAAACGGCCTTTCACCAAGCTGACGTTCGAGGAAAGGCAGGAATTGCAGAAGCGGCTTTCCCAGCACGGCCTTTATGATGGCAAATTCGACGGCAAGATCGGCGACGGGTCGAAGTCGGCCATCATGGCCTATCAGGCAAAGGTCGGCTTGACCCAGGACGGCTATCCGAGCATGGAAGTGCTAAAATGGCTCAGGCAAAAATAGGGCCTGTCATGAACTGAGGAGGAGCGATTGGCTTGGGCTGCGCGCATCGGGACGTTCGTTCCCCGCATGCTGGTGCTGTTCCTGGCCGTCGCCGTGCTCGCCGTCGCCATGGCAGGCGCCTTCCATGCGCCCGCCATGGCGCAGGAGCAGCAAAGCCGCGGCTGGTCATTGCGTGACCTTCTGTTCCCGCGCCGCAGCGAGCGGATCGAGCCGCCGCTGGACATCCAGAAACCAAGGCCCAGGCCCAAGGCAAAAAAGCCGCGCGCGCCGCGTCCGCCCGCGGAACCGGAAATCCCGATCGCCGAGAAGGCGCCGGACGCCCGGGTCGTCCTGGTGGTCGGCGATTTCATGGCGGCCGGGCTCGCCGAAGGTCTAGACACCGCCTTTGCCGAGAATACCGGCGTCAGGATCGTCGTTCGCTCCAATGGCTCGTCGGGCTTCGTGCGCGATGATTTCTACAATTGGCCAGAACAGATCAAATCATTGATAGAGACCGAAAAGCCCGCCGCCGTGGTCGTGATGCTCGGTTCCAACGACCGCCAGCCGATGAAGGTGGGGGATGTGCGCGAGCAGCCCCGTTCCGAGAGCTGGACCAAGGAATACGAACGTCGCACCGAAGCGTTCGGCAAGGCCATCGCCACGGCCAAGGTGCCTTTCCTGTGGGTCGGCATGCCGGCGTTCAGGGTTTCGAAGATGACATCCGACATGCTCGCCTTCAACGACATCTACCGTCAGGCGGCCGAAAGCCATGGCGGCGAATTCGTCGATATCTGGGATGGATTCGTCGACGAGAACGGCGCCTTCGTCACCAGTGGCCCCGACATCAACGGCCAGCCCGTGCGGCTGCGCTCCGATGACGGCATCAACATGTCGAAGGCCGGCAAGCGCAAGCTCGCCTTCTATACCGAAAAGCCGTTGATGAAGGTCCTGGGCCTGGCCGCGCCGGGAAGCGTCGCCCCGACCGCTGCTCCTGCCGGCGCGCCGGTCGAGGCGCCGGCGCCGGCCGCCGCTCCCATCGTCATTGACCGCACCGCGCCGATGCTGCTCAGCGATCCGGCGCTCGACGGCGGCACGGAACTGCTCGGCGCCGGACCGCCCGCGAAGGCCAACCCGGGCCTGCCCGGCGAAAAACTGGTGGTCGAGGGCAAGGCGCCGGTGGCTTCGCCCGGCCGCGCCGACGATTTCGCCTGGCCGCCGAAGACAAATCCGGCAGCCGCGGCCGCCGCGGCTGGCACGACGACGGCCATCACTCCTTAGCAGCGCGGAGGGCCGAAACCGGTTTTCGGAACTCGCTGCTGCGAGCCATAGGATGGCGTTTTCAAGAACCGGAGCGAGCGTACTTTTTGGGTACGGGAGCACCGGAAGCGCAGAAAACGCCTTATGGCCGCAGCAGTAGAGTTTCCAAACGGGCTCAGCGGGGCAGGACGCTCGAACCCATCAATGCCTCGTCGATCGAACGCGCCGCCTGCCGACCCTCGCGGATCGCCCAGACCACCAGCGACTGGCCCCGACGCACGTCACCCGCGGCATAGAGCCTGTCGACGCTGGTCCGGTAGTCGCGGTCATTGGCCTCGACATTGCGGGAGCGCCGGCTGTCGGTGACGATCTTCATCTCACCTTCCAGTTCAGACACCACGCCGGCCATGGCCGGCCCGGCAAAGCCGATGGCGATGAAGGCGAGATCGGCGCGGATGACGAACTTGGTGCCGACGATCGGTCGGCGCTTGTCGTCGACCTCGCAGCATTTGACACCGGTCAGCTGGCCTTCCTCGCCGATGAATTCGAGTGTCGCCACCTGGAATTCGCGCTCGGCGCCCTCGGCCTGCGAGGAGGAGGTGCGCATCTTGGTCGCCCAGTAGGGCCAGACGGCGAGCTTGTCTTCCTTCTCCGGCGGCTGCGGACGGATGTCGAGCTGCGTGACGCGCACGGCGCCTTGGCGGAAGGCGGTGCCGACGCAGTCGGAAGCGGTATCGCCGCCGCCGACGACGACGACATGCTGGCCGCTGGCGATGATCGGGTGCGACGGCCACGCCACCGACTGGATCGGCTCGCCGCCGACACGCCGGTTCTGCTGCACCAGGTAAGGCATCGCGTCATAGACGCCGCCGAGATCGTCACCGGGGATGTTGGCCGCACGCGGGGTCTCGGATCCGCCGCAATAGAGCACCGCGTCATGCTCGGCGAGCAGTTCGGCCACGGGCTTGTCGATGCCGACATTGACGCCGCAATGGAAGGTCACGCCTTCGCCCTGCATCTGCTCGATGCGGCGATCGATATAGTGCTTCTCGATCTTGAAGTCGGGAATGCCATAGCGCATCAGCCCGCCTGGCCGGCTTTCGCGTTCGTAGACATGGACATCATGGCCGGCGCGGCCGAGCTGCTGGGCGGCGGCCATGCCGGCCGGGCCGGAGCCGATGACGGCGACGCGCTTGCCCGTCTTCCTCTCCGGCGGATAGGGCCTGATATGGCCGGTCTCGTAGGCCTTGTCGGCGATCGCCTGCTCGACCGTCTTGATGGCCACCGGAATGTCCTCGAGGTTCAGCGTGCAGGCTTCCTCGCAAGGCGCGGGGCAGATGCGGCCGGTGAATTCGGGGAAATTGTTGGTCGAATGCAGGTTGCGGATCGCATTGTCCCAGTCCCTGTTATAGACGAGGTCGTTCCAGTCCGGGATCTGGTTGTGGATCGGGCAGCCGGTCGGCCCGTGACAGAACGGGATGCCGCAGTCCATGCAGCGCGCGGCCTGTTTCTCGACCTCCTTGTCCGACATCGGCAGCGTAAACTCGCGGAAATGCCGGATGCGGTCGGAGGCCGGCTGATACTTGTGCACCTGCCGGTCGATCTCGAGAAAGCCTGTTACCTTGCCCATAGTCCAGTTCCTGCTGTCCAGATGGTGCGGTTTTCGCCGCACCCGTTAACCTCTTCAGGCAGCCGTGGCAACCTTCCGCGAGAGGTCAAATTATCAGTGACATGGAGCCGGGAAGCCTGGGCTTCCCGGCCTTTGCGAAGATCTATTCGGCCGCCACGCTCATGCGCATGCGTTCCATCTCGATCAGCGCGCGGCGGTATTCGACCGGCATGATCTTGCGGAATTTCGGCCGGAACGCCGCCCAATTGTCGAGGATCTCGCGGCCGCGCACCGAACCCGTATAGTGCACGTGGTTCGAGATCAGCTGATAGAGCCGCTCCTCGTCATGGCTGGTCATGTCACCCGAGACGTCGACGCGGCCCTTGTGGTCGAGGTCGCCGCCATGATGCAGCAGCTTTTCCATCAGGTCGTCTTCTTCCGGCACCGGCTCCAGCTCGACCATGGCCATGTTGCAGCGCTCGGCGAAATCGCCCGCCTCGTCCAGCACATAGGCAACGCCGCCCGACATGCCGGCGGCGAAGTTGCGGCCGGTCTTGCCGATGACGACGACGATGCCGCCGGTCATGTATTCGCAGCCATGGTCGCCGACGCCCTCGACGACGGTGACGACGCCCGAGTTGCGCACCGCGAAGCGCTCGCCGGCGACACCGGCGAAATAGGCCTCGCCTTCGGTAGCGCCATAGAGCACCGTGTTGCCGACGATGATGGACTCGGCCGCGACGATCTTGGCTTCATCCGGCGGCCGGATGACGATGCGGCCGCCCGACAGGCCCTTGCCGACATAGTCGTTGCCGGCGCCGACCAGCTCGAAGGAGATGCCGCGCGCCAGGAAGGCGCCGAAGGACTGGCCGGCGGTGCCGGTCAGCTTCACCTGGATCGTATCCTCGCGCAGGCCCTTGTGCCTGAAGCGCTTGGCCACCTCGCCCGACAGCATGGCGCCCGCCGAACGATCGACATTGCGGATGTCGACCTCGATCTTGACCGGCTGCTTGGCCTCCAGTGCCGGCTTGGCCAGCTCGATCAGCTTGCGGTCGAGCACGTCGTCGATCGGGTGCTTCTGCCGCTCGGTCCAGTGCACCGCCTCATGTGGCGCATCGGGCTTGTAGAACATCCTCGAGAAGTCGAGCCCGCGCGCCTTCCAATGCTGGATCACGTCGCGCTTTTCCAGGAGATCGGCGTCGCCGATGATCTGGTCGATATGGGTGAAGCCCATTTCGGCAAGCAGTCCGCGCACCTCTTCAGCGACATAGAAGAAGAAGTTGATGACGTGCTCGGGCGTGCCCTTGAAGCGCTTGCGCAGCACCGGATCCTGCGTCGCCACGCCGACCGGGCAGGTGTTGAGATGGCATTTGCGCATCATGATGCAGCCGGCCGCGATCAGCGGCGCGGTCGAGAAGCCGAACTCGTCGGCGCCGAGCAGCGCGCCGATGATGACGTCGCGGCCTGTGCGCAATCCGCCATCGACCTGCAGCGCCACGCGCGACCTGAGACCGTTGAGCACCAGCGTCTGGTGCGTCTCGGCAAGGCCCATCTCCCACGGGCTGCCGGCATGCTTGAGCGATGTCAGCGGCGAGGCACCCGTGCCGCCATCGTAACCCGAGATGGTGATGTGGTCGGCGCGCGCCTTGGCGACGCCCGCCGCGACCGTGCCGACCCCGACCTCCGACACCAGCTTGACCGAAATGTCGGCCGCCGGGTTGACGTTCTTCAGATCGTAGATCAGCTGCGCCAGATCCTCGATCGAATAGATGTCGTGATGCGGCGGCGGCGAGATCAGGCCGACGCCGGGCGTCGAGTGCCGGACCTTGGCGATGGTGGCGTCGACCTTGTGGCCGGGCAACTGGCCGCCCTCGCCGGGCTTGGCGCCTTGCGCCACCTTGATCTGCATGACGTCGGAGTTGACGAGATATTCGGCCGTCACGCCGAACCGTCCGGAAGCGATCTGCTTGATCGCCGAACGTTCGGGGTTCTTGCCGCCGCCGGGCAGCGGCAGATAGCGGTCTGCCTCTTCGCCGCCCTCGCCAGTGTTCGACTTGCCGCCGATGGCGTTCATGGCGCGCGCCAGCGTCGTATGCGCTTCCCTGGAGATCGAGCCGAACGACATCGCGCCGGTCGAGAAACGCTTGACTATCTCGGCCGCCGGCATGACGTCGTCGAGACGGACCTTCTTGCGGCCGGTATCTTCCGCCAGCTTGATCTTGAACAGGCCACGAATGGTCTGCGCGCGCGCCGTCTCGCTGTCGATCTGCGCGGAATACTCCTTGAAGGTCTCCCAGGACCCCTGGCGCACGGCGTGCTGCAAGGTGGCGACCGCGTCGGGCGACCACATATGCGCCTCGCCACGCATGCGGAACAGGTATTCGCCGCCCACATCCAGGCTGTTGCGCAGCACCGGATCGTTGCCGAAACCATCCGTATGACGCCTGAACGTCTCCTCGGCGATCTCGTCCAGCCCGACGCCTTCGATCAGCGTGGCGGTGCCGGTGAAATACTTCTCCACGAAATCGGTCTTCAGCCCGATCGCGTCGAAGATCTGCGCGCCACAATAGGACTGGTAGGTCGAGATGCCCATCTTCGACATCACCTTGAGGATGCCCTTGCCGATCGACTTGATGTAGCGCGACACGACTTCGTAGGCGTCGACCTCTTCCGGCAATTCGCCGCGCTTGTGCATGTCGAGCAGCGTGTCGAAGGCGAGATAGGGATTGATCGCTTCGGCGCCGTAGCCGGCAAGACAGCAGAAATGATGCACTTCGCGCGGCTCGCCGGATTCCACGACGAGCCCGACCGAAGTACGCAGCCCCTTGCGGATCAGATGATGATGCACCGCGGCCGTGGCCAGAAGCGCGGGAATGGCGATGCGGTCCGGCCCGAGCTGGCGGTCGGACAGGATGATGATGTTGTAGCCGCCGGCGACCGCCGCTTCCGCCCGCTCGCACAGCCGATCGATGGCGCCCTGCATGCCGGCCGCGCCCTCGATCGAGGCATAGGTGATGTCGATCGTCTTGGTGTCGAACCGATCCTCGGTGTGGCCGATGGAGCGGATCTTTTCGAGATCGCCATTGGTCAGGATCGGCTGGCGCACTTCCAGCCGCTTGCGGCGCGAACTGCCGACCAGGTCGAAAATGTTGGGCCGCGGGCCGATGAAGGACACCAGGCTCATCACCAGTTCCTCGCGGATCGGATCGATCGGCGGATTGGTGACCTGGGCGAAGTTCTGCTTAAAATAGGTGTAGAGCAGCTTCGATCTGTCCGACATTGCCGAGATCGGCGTGTCGGTGCCCATCGAACCGACGGCTTCCTGGCCTGTGGTGGCCATCGGCGACATCAAGAGCTTGGTGTCTTCCTGGGTGTAGCCGAACGCCTGCTGGCGGTCGAGCAGGCTGACATCCTTGCGCAGCGCGCGCGGCTCGACCGGCTTCAGGTCCTCCAGGATGAGCTGCGTATTGGCGAGCCAGGTCTTGTAGGGATGCCTGGTGGCGATCTCCGACTTGATCTCCTCGTCGGAAACGATGCGGCCCTTGGCAAGATCGATCAAGAGCATGCGGCCGGGCTGCAGCCGCCACTTCTGGACGATCTTTTCCTCCGGCACAGGCAGCGCGCCGGCCTCCGACGCCATGATGACCCGGTCGTCGTCGGTGACGATGTAGCGCGCTGGCCGCAAGCCGTTGCGGTCGAGCGTGGCGCCGATCTGGCGCCCGTCGGTGAAGGCGACCGCGGCGGGCCCGTCCCACGGCTCCATCAGCGCCGCGTGGTATTCGTAGAAGGCCTTGCGGTCGGCGTCCATGAGCTTGTTGCCGGCCCAGGCTTCCGGGATCAGCATCATCATGGCGTGGCTGAGGCTGTATCCGCCCTGGAACAGGAACTCGAGCGCATTGTCGAAACATGCGGTGTCGGACTGGCCCTCATAGGAGATCGGCCAGAGCTTGGAGATGTTGTTGCCGAACAGCTCCGAATCCACCGACGCCTGGCGCGCCGCCATCCAGTTGTTGTTGCCGCGCACGGTGTTGATCTCGCCATTGTGCGCGACCATGCGATAGGGATGCGCCAGCTTCCACGAGGGGAAGGTGTTGGTGGAGAAGCGCTGGTGGACCAGGATCAGCGCCGTTTCGAA
This sequence comes from Mesorhizobium sp. B264B1B, assembly GCF_020165765.1. Classification (NCBI taxonomy): domain Bacteria; kingdom Pseudomonadati; phylum Pseudomonadota; class Alphaproteobacteria; order Hyphomicrobiales; family Phyllobacteriaceae; genus Mesorhizobium; species Mesorhizobium sp. B264B1B. Next base: position 2,351 of record NZ_JAIUIS010000003.1, on the reverse strand, counting down.
GCGCGGATCGGACAGGTCCTTGTAATAGGCTCCGACCTGATAGGCCAGGAACATGCCCTTGTAGACGATGGTGCGCGCCGACAGCGACACGCAGTAGGCGCCGATGTCCTTGTTGTCGTTCTCGGCGTAGATGCGGCCCGATATGACCTTGCGCAGCAGATAGAGCCTGGCCTCGTACTCCTCGTCGTCGGGAATGTCGGCCGTGCGTCCGATGAAGACCTGCCGGTGGAACGGCTCGGATGCCACGATATCCGGGGCCTTGGAGAGCGACGAATTGTCGACCGGCACGTCACGGAAGCCGAGCAGCGGCAGCCCCTCGGACTGCGCCGATTCGGCAATGATGTCCTCGACATGGGCGCGCAGCGCGGCATCCTGCGGCATGAACCAATGGCCGACGCCATACTGCCCCGCCGGCGGCAGCTCGACGCCCTGCGCGGCCATCTCCTCGCGGAAGAAGCCGTCGGGAATCTGCACCAGCACGCCCGCGCCGTCGCCCATCAGCGGATCGGCGCCGACGGCGCCGCGATGCGTCAGGTTTTCGAGCATGGAAAGCCCGTCCTCGACGATCGTGTGCGACTTCGCGCCCTTCATGTTGACGATGAAGCCGACACCGCAGGCATCGTGCTCGTTGCGCGGATCGTAAAGGCCCTGGGCGGTCAAACCGGTGCGGCGGGTATTGGCCAGGGTTTTGACGGCTGCCGCTTTCGTCTGCGCGGCCTTGCCGTTCGTCGCAGCGTGCGTCAATTCCGTCATCGTCCTGTCCTCCATTCCGCGTCCTTGCGGGCGCTGGTTTGCCTCGGGAAGCGCATTGCTTCCCCTTCATCCTTACGGCACGTCTTGCGAAATCCTTGCCGAACCATGCGGCTCGCCGCGCGGTTCGCATCCGGTATCGTACAGGCCAGAGCACGGCCGTCCACCTGTCGCTCGCGGCAAAAGCCGGAGAGGCTTAGAATACGCCAATCCAGCCTGTTTTGCGCGACAAAATAAGACAGCACTACTGTCCTAAATTTTTATGGCAGAAAAGCCGGGCGCATACAAGACCGATTCACAAAAAACTTCGGCGTTCCGCGACACAAAGCTTCGTGAAATACCCGCTAAACGCAAGCTTCCGTCCCTGCCGGTTTTCGGCAGCTCGCTGGCTTTACCCGTTTTCTGGCGTCTGGCCCTTGCGAGCCAGCCATGAAACCGGTCAAGGTTGCAGCGATTTTCCCAGCACAGGCAGATGCATGTTCTTCGCTTCCGACAATTGGGCAGGCGCCCACCCCAACATCGCCTCCGGCCTCTCGGCCCACGCCGGCGGCTTTTCCACTGCCTATGGCGATGGCGCGCTCGACCAGGCCGTCTGCCAGCGCTTCAGCGAAATCTTCGAACGCGAGGTTGCGGTGTTCTTCGTGGCCACCGGCACCGCCGCCAATTCGCTGGCGCTGACCGCCTACAACAAGCCCGGCGGCATTTCCTTCGCTCATCGCGAATCGCATGTCATCGAAGATGAGTGCGGCGCACCGGAATATTTCTCCGGCGGCTCGCGGCTGCATGCCGTCGATGGCGCGCTGGGCCGGATCGATCCGCACAATCTGGAAACGGCGATCGGCCGTTTCGCCGGCGAGGTGGTCCATTGGGGCCGGCCGATGGCGGTCTCGATCACCCAGTCGACGGAGGTCGGCACGGTCTACGGCCTGCATGACATCGCCGCGATCTCGGCCATCGCGCGGCAACATTCCGTGCCATTGCATATGGACGGCGCCCGCTTTGCCAATGCACTGGTCGCGCTCGACACGACGCCCGCCGAAATGACCTGGAAAAGTGGCGTCGACATACTGTCTTTCGGCGGCACCAAGAACGGCTGCTGGTGCGCCGAGGCGATCTTGCTATTCGATCTCGAGCGTGCCCGGGAATTGGCCTTCCTGCGCAAGCGCGCAGCCCAGCTGTTTTCCAAATCGCGCTTTATCGCGGCACAGTTCGAGGCTTATTTCCGCGACGGCCTGTGGCTCGACACCGCCAGGCACGCCAATGCCATGGCTGCCCGCCTTGCCGCGGCGATAGAAGATTCCGAGACGGCGAAACTGGCTTGGCTGCCGCAAGCGAACGAGGTTTTCGCGGTGATGAAAAAAGCCGAAGCCGACAGGCTGCAGGCGGCGGGTGCTGTTTTCTACGACTGGCACAAGCCGCATGGCTTCGAAGGCCATATCGGCGAGGACGAATTGCTCTATCGCTTCGTCACCAGTTTTGCGACGACGTCAGAGGAAGTCGACCGCTTTGGCCAGTTGATCGCAGGATAATTGCTGTTCTCGGCAAATAAAAAAGAAGCGGGGGGGGGGGGGGGGGGGGGGGGGGGGGGGGGGGGGGGGGGG
>NZ_JAIUIS010000029.1:0-29863 GCF_020165765.1 Mesorhizobium sp. B264B1B | reverse complement strand
ACAGTTGGCATTTGAAGCTCTCGCAATTGCGGCTCGTAGCGGTCGAGGGCGGCCAATAGACGATCCTGCCAACCCGGTGCCGGGTCCCATGCGGTCACCTCATGCGTGCCAGTAATGAACAATGCCACCCAGCTCGCGCCTATGGTTCCTGTGCCAATGCATGCGACGCGCATAGTTTACCTCATATCAATGGATCTGGAGAGTGACTTCTCAGGTGGGCTGCGAGAAAACCCGAAGAACCTGAAGCGATGACAACATTAGGCGCCAAGGGCCTCAAGCGTCATCCGGCATATGGTTGTGATGTCGTAGATAGGCAGCCCTGTCATACGACGGATTGCCGGCGTTATCGGCGGGAATCCAGTGCACGTGAACAGTAACGCAGCGATCTCCGGATGTGCGCCGCGGAGCCGGGCGACGCAAGCTGCCACATCATTCTCAATGTCGGCGATATCGGTCGGTTGCGGCGGACGCATGGACGCGTTTTCCAAAATCTTACCGCCTTCAATGCCGCCGATGACGATCCGATCCCGGTCGGCCTGATCACTGAGCCCAAGCAAATCATCTCGAAACACTCGTGAATCAGCTGTGACGACAGCGAGTTTGGCTTTGGGGGGCAGTTGGCGGAGCAGCGTCGGCACTAGGAGCAGACTGGACATTACGACCGGGACGCTTACAGCCGCAGCCACCGCCGCCTGATGCCGGACAGCAGAGCCGCAGTCCGAGGTGATTACGACCGCGCCCCGCTCTACGAGCCTCCGAGCTGCTGTCACAAAAGCCGGCTGGAGCGCAGGTTCGCCCAGCATGACAACATCCGCCCAAGCTCCTTCGACGGTTTCTGATATGACGGGAAAGTCGAAAGTAGCTGAACTAAACAGCGAGCCGGACGGCGGCGCCGGCGGCGTCACGCCGGGTGGCAAGGCAGGTTCCAAACCCAGAATTCCAAGGCAGCTCTCGATTTGCGACGTCATTCTGGCCTCCATCATCGTTCGCTGCATGGGATACCCCAGTGCGGTCATCCGCGCTTTTTGACGCCGAGAATTGACCGTGCTTCGGCAGGCGTGGCGACGCTGGCGCCCATGCGCTCAATGATCCCAACCGCATTGTCTACGAGCTCGGCATTGGATGCCAGCAGCCCTCGTCGGAGATAGATGTTATCTTCCAAACCCACCCGAACGTGCCCACCCATTGGCACCAACTGTCCAACCATCGGCATTTCATCTGCCCCGCAGCCAAATCCGCCCCAGACTGCCCCAAAAGGGAGAATCTCACGCATCGCCTGCACAGCGCTCGGCACAGCGGGAGCGCCATAACCTGTGCCGAGGCAAAATTGGAAAAGGGGCGGGCTGCCAATTATGTTTTCGGAGATGAGTTTCTTAGCGACTTCGATGTGGCCTAAATCGAAGCATTCGAGCTCGGGCTTGACACCAGCCTCGCGCATGAGTGCCGCCATCTGTCGCAGATCGGACATACGCGCAACAAAAATCCGCTCACCAAAAGCCATCGTTCCGCAATCTAGGGTGCTAAGCTCTGGCTGAAGTTTGACGGCATGGGAGCAGCGTCCAATTGCGTCCTTAAGTGTGCTAGTTTTCCTTATTTTTAAAGGATTCAAAGAATCAAGTTCAAGTTCACCATCCATTCCACAGGTTAAGTTGATGATGACGTCCGTCGCCGCGTCCCTAAGCTTCTTAACAACCTGTTCATAGAGCTCAATTCGGTTTGATGGGGCTCCCGTGTCAGGCTCACGGACGTGAATGTGCACAATCGCAGCCCCAGCCTTTGCAGCTTCCAGTGCAGCTTCCGCGATTTGCGATGGCGTTTTGGGGATATTTGGATGCTTCGCAAGAACCGCGCCCCCCCCTCCGGTGACCGCACAGGTGACAATGACTTTCCGGGACATCAGAAATCCTATTTCGGTATCTCTTAATTGTTTAGTCTGGCGCCAACACACTCGATGGTGCTACCGAGTGGTCACACAAGGGAAGGATAGGCATGGCGGCCGATCATTAAATCTGGCGTATTCTTCACGTGCGTCACGTATTGGTCAAATATTGATTGTCGCCGCCGATCATCTGGATGCGAGATGACTGTGCGCGGACGCTGGTCGGAGATCTAAAGCGCGTCGCGTTTGAACGAAATCAGGCGACGTCAGGTTGCCCCCGATGAGCCCTCGTTCATAGCTGGACTCTTCTCCTTGTTGAGCTGCTCCCCGTCTTTGGATCGCCCAGGCTGGAACTTCCGGGCTGATTTGATCCGATACCATTCTTTGGACCGCCGGAAGGTGGAGTTTTCCGGCTGTTTCACGATGGCGGGCTGACGGCGCCATCGGGATTGAGCAACGAGATCGGAACCTTGTGCCCGATTGCGCCATGGGGGCGCACCTCGTTGAACAACTCAGCGACGCAACACCCACGGGACCGGCCCGGAGCGCGAGCTTCTCTACGATGGCATCCTTGGGTGGGTAGCCAAGTCCATATTCACGAAGTGATCGATCGGAATGACGCAGCAGTCTTCTGCTGTAGCGTTTTCGGCCAAGCCTCGGATCGGTGGTTGGAGGTCCCGGCTTGGATGTTCGATCGGATCCTCAGTAAGAGTTGGCGCATCACGACTGCTCCGCACGTCGACCTTGCCGCGCTGGGCACCCTGGCGAAGCTGCTCCTCGACACCGGAGCCCCATCGCAATCGCCGGAGATGGGCGCAGCATTGGGCTCTCACGCGAATCGGGGAGATGTCCATGCCGCGCCAGCCCACGACATACCAGTTCGATCTGTTCTTGAAGCCGAACGACGCCAACACGGGGCAGACGCCGCAATGGCAGGCGCTGCCGGCCGCGACGCGCCGATCAGTGACGAAGCTGACGGTCAGCCTGATCCTCGGGCACGTCGACGGCGAGGGTGCCGTACAACGGGAGTGCGCGGATCATGATGCATGAGAAGATTGGGCCGCAGCATCTGGAGCGTAAAGCGATCCTGTATGTGCGGCAGTCGTCAGCCCATCAGGTCCTGCACAATCGTGAGAGCAGCATGCTTCAGTATGCGATGCGCGATCGCCTGACGGCGCTTGGCTGGTCTCGCGTAGAGACGATCGACGACGATCTCGGCCGTTCTGCCGCCGGCGGCGTCGCGCGTGCCGGCTTCGACCGGATGGTCGCCGAGGCCTGCCTCGGCAAGGTCGGTGCGGTTGCGGCGCGAGAAGTGTCTCGGTTTGCCCGTAACAGCCGCGACTGGCAGCAGCTCATCGAGATGTGCCGCGTCGTCGACACCGTGCTGGTCGACCAGGAGACGGTTTATGCGCCGCGGCAAGGCAACGATCGGCTGCTATTGGGGCTGAAGGGGAGCCTCAACGAGTATGAGCTCGATCTTCTGCGCCAGCGTTCCCTTTCCGCACGCTACGAGAAGGCCCGGCGCGGTGAACTCGTCGTGGCAGCTCCTGTCGGCTTCGCGAAGGTCGGCGATCGTCTTGAGAAGGATCCTGATCGGCGTGTGCAGGAATCCATTACCCTGGTGTTCGACAAGGTTGCTGAGCTCGGCAGCGCCCGTCAGGCCTTGATGTGGTTCCTCGAGCATGGGTTGGATTTGCCCGCCAAACGCAACAACGGCGATGTGGTCTGGCGCAGGCCGAACTATGCGACCATCCACCGCATGATCGACAACCCGATCTACGGCGGCGCCTACGCCTATGGTAAAACTCGTGTCGCGCCGGGATTTGGCCGATCCGCCGTTCGAGCAGGTATCCGACGCAGGACGCGCGAGGAATGGCTGGCGCTGATCCCACACAGCCATGAAGGCTATGTCAGTTGGGAAAGGGCAGAGGCGATCCGCAAGATGGTGAGCGACAACGGGGCGCCCAAGCATGGCGACGCTCTGCTTGCCGCGCTTGTCCGCTGCCGGCGCTGCGGCCGCAAGCCCACGCTGCGGTACACGGGCACCAAGCACAACATTCCGCGCTATTCCTGCTGGCGGGGTCTGCTCGACAATGGTGAGCCGCAATGCATCGCCTTTGGGGGACTGCGCGTCGATGATGCGATTGAGGAAGCGCTCCTGCGTGTCGTGGAGCCGGGAGCGATTGCTGCCGCTGCCGGAGCTGAGGCGCAAGCTGCCGATCGTCGTGACCAGGTCCGGGACGCCCTCAGTCGGGATCTTGAGCTGCCCGCTACGCCGCCGACCGGGCCTTCCGGCAATATGACGCGGCCGATCCCGAGAACCGGCTGGTCGCGGCGGAACTGGAAGCGCGTTGGAACCAGGCACTCATCCGTGTCGGTGAGATCGAGAGCAAGATCACCGCGCATGATGCCGCGACGGCCCGATATAGTCGGCATCGCGACGATCAGCCAGCGGCCGGTGACACTCATATCGGAGCCGCCAGCAGCTTGGGCAAGCGGACCAAATTGTAGGCCGCCAAGTTCAAGGTGAAGGCCGCGCCCACACGGGCGCATCCCATGCCGGCCGAGGCTTTGATCCAGCCGAACACCTCCTCGATCCGCTTGCGGCAGCGCTGGCTGGCATCATAGCCCGGATGGCGCTTCGTGCGGTCATCGATCGCCGTCACTTGAGGCTTGCCGGTTTTGCTCAGATGGCCGACGGCGATATGCGGCGTGACCTTGCGCTCGCGCAGGCCCTTGATGAACTGGCGCACGTCATAGGCGCCTTGTCGGCGCCCAGTGTGATGCGCCGCCGCAACGGTCTGCGATACAACATGGCGAGAGCGGCATCACGCTCGCCTGTGCCCCTGGCCTGGGTAATGCCACCATCGACCGCAAGCCCATGACGGTTCTCCATCAGCGCATGCCCCATATAACAGAGCCTCGCCGGCTGCCCGTCGCCCTTCTTGTAGAGCCGCGCCTGCGGGTCGCTCGTGCTCTGGTGTGTGTCGTTGGAGCGCTTCTCCTTATGAAAGCCGCGCTCAGCGTTGCGCCCCGCTCCATCCGGGCCGTTGTCGTCCCCGTCCTTGCGGCGGAAGCTCTTGATCGAAGCCCAGGCCTCGATCAGCGTCCCGTCCACCGAGAAGTGATCCGACGACAAAAGCCGCCGCGCCAGCACTTCTTCAACAGCCTGCTAAAGCGCTGACCACGTCTCGGCCCGACAGCTGAACCGGGGATCGAGCACAGGCACGTAGCGGAGAACGTATCGACGACCGTCAGCACGCGGATCTTCTTGCCCGTAGCGAGCTGATCGTGGACGAAGTCCATCGCCAGACCTCGTTCGGGCCCCTCTTGGCGGCCGTCCCGGAGCTTCGCGCTTCGGTGTTTTGTTCCTGAGCTGCAAGCCCAGATCCTTGTAAATGCGGTAGGTCGGCTTCATGTTGATGTCCCACCCTTCCCGCATGAGCTCACGTGGACACGTCGGTAGCCATAGCGAACGCGTGTCGCGCAAATGTCCTTGAGCCGAGCCTCGATGCCGGTCTGATCGCGGCGGCGGGACTTGTAGTGATAGGTCGACGTGTCGAACTTCAGAACCGGCAGGCCCGCCGGATCGTCTGGCGCCGGCCGAGCAAGACTTATCGGCCGCGATTGGCTGGCTGATTTCCTCGTTTCTAATTGATTTATGTAGATTTTTGCTTTCGTCACGGAGGTCTTTCCGGTATGCAATTTGGGTGTAGGAACAAGCTCCCTCAACCGCTGATTCCTAATTCCCTCGCCCGGATCGCCTTTCTGAAGGCGACCGTTTCGGCCCGTGACGCCACCATCGGTATTGATAGTCAATGGTCTTTTGCTTCGAACTTGTAATGACGGGCGCCTTAAGTGCCCGACGCACTCGATCAGAGGCGAATCTTCGATATCGCGTCGTTTGATGACCCATGGTGGCCTTTGCAATATGCTTGGCAGGAATGATTCCGGCGGCATTATAGGCACTGCGGAAGCGTGAATCGACGCCGAGCCCGGCAAGTTGCGTCTTGGCGGCGCCATGGCGCTCTTCGTCATCAATAGATCCAACCCTTTATCTTTTGAGCCCTTAGCGTTCGCAAAACGGCCTATCCAGCGTAGTCCAGAGCCTGTTATCAGCGATCGATCTGTAGATGCACGTCGGCTGGCCCCTCCGACCTTACAGCCGGCAGTGGTTAAAATTCTCGTGAGGTTGCCGGACGAGGTCTCATCTCCAACGAGCCCTCCTATAGGTTGCCCGGTTCCAAGGCTCCCTCGCAAGTATTCTCGGCTGATTTTTCATCGATGTGCAGCACTGAGGCTCAGGGTTTGAGCGGCCTCGCAAGGATCGCTATCATTTGATTGACGTCGACATGGATTCCAGACTTTACAGCGCAGACGACAGACGTAGTGGGAGCGCGAATATCGATCGCATCAGCCGACAGTGACTCCACGGGATAAACGACCCCTAAGAGATCTCCTTGCTTCACTTCATCCAGCACGGAGCAGCGAGGTTCGAAGATGCCGCGGGCCGGCGATTTCAGCTCGTCAGACAAGAGCGTTTCAAGTGTCCTGCTGGCTTTCCGTTGACGGAAAGTCGGACACTCGGCCTTTCCCTCTACGAGTCCGAGCGCGATTAGGGCGTTGCGTAGCCCGCTTTCATAGATCCCCAGCGCTTCGGAGCTGACCGTGCCGCCGCCGAATTCAGTACAAATGAATACCTTGCCTTTGCTATGCGCCCAAGTGTCGAACATTCCATTTGTGTCGGGGTGTTCCCAGAGCAATGTCACGGGTAATTTGAATGCCTCTGCCAATTGAAGCGTCTTGGCCATGAGATCCACATCACCAATGGGATGCGTGACGACTGCTGGTGGAAAATCCCATGTCGGCCCGAAACTGTGCAAATCGAATACCGTGTCGGCCATTGGCAACAACAGGCGCGAAACCGCATCGGCAATGCGTTCAGTTATCGATCCGACGGCGCGGCCGGGAAACACTCGATTAAGATTCAAGCCATCGATTGGCGAGTTTTGGCTCCATGCCTGCACCGCCGGCAGATTAAGCATCGGTACGATGATGACGCTTCCACAGGTTTGCGCTTTGGGCAGCCAGTCAACAAGCCGTCGTGCCAGGATTGGCCCTTGCAATTCGTTGCCGTGATTTCCGCCAGTGACAAGGAGGCGCGGTCCCTCCCCTTTATTGAGGCAGAAGACCGGAAGCGAAATAGCTTCGCAGTCGTTGCCTTTGGGGACAACAAGATGTCCCGTGGACATGCCAGGCGCGTCGAGATCAAACGTCAGGTATGGTGTTTCGCTCATTGTCAGCCGACCTTATGCACCCAAATAGCGAACGCTAGGGGTTCACTCTCGCTGCGTCAAATACAGTTTTTATATTGTAGGGATCTAACCGCACGATGGACTTACTCTTTCGCCCGAATCGTCCAGGCAACGCTTTGCGAAGACAGGTTAGTCTGAGCAAACGGCCGCAAGCGATAGCCGGCATAGGTTCGTAATGTCATAGGTGGGTAGCCCCGTATGGCGGCGGAGTGCGTTCGTGACATAAGGGAACCCCGTGCATTCCATCAGCAGCATTGCGATTTCAGGATGCTCAGCACGAAGATGCGTGACGCAGGCGGTAACTTCCTTCTCAATCTGATCGACTTCGGTTCGGATTGCAGGACGCATCAAAGCGTTGCGGAGAAATTCGCCGCCTTCGACGCCGCCGATGACCACCCTCGCCCGATCTCTCGGATTATCGAGCCTAAGCAGGTCTTCCCCGAAATGTCTTGAATCAGCGGTCACCACGGCAAGCTTGTGAGGATGCGCCAGCTGTCGCAGCAAGGTTGGAACCAAGAGCAGGCTAGACATCACAACGGGAACATTGACGGCAGCGGCGACCGCCTCTTGATGTCGGATGAAAAAACCACAGTCAGAGGAAATCACGGCTGCCCCTCGTTCGACCAAGCGTGTGGCGGCTGCCACGCACGCGCCTTCGAGCGACGGGTAACCACGAATGACCATATCCGGCCATGCTCCCTCCACGAGCTCCGTCACGATTGGGTGATCAAAGGTCGTTGGGCTCAGTAAGCCGCCGGGCCGCGGATCTAGCGAAGAACTCTCGGCTTGCACGCCTTCATCAAGCTCAAGAATTCCAAGTGCACGTCGGTTTTGAAACATCATGGTTGAAGCACCAAAGAATGAACTCAAGGGTTCGCTTCCAAGCTGGCGAAGTTCCTTACGTTCTGTTGTACTTTGAGCGGCATTGTGGCCGTTCCGTTAAACTTCTTCTTCTCGCTTCGCGGGTACCCCGCGGCTCTTCAGTCGTTCTCCAATCGCTACCTCTGATATTGATCCTTTCGGCTTGATCAAAGAATTTCTGTCGGCTACCAGCTTGCCACTCTCCGTTGGCCCAGATCATGGCTTTGCGGATTCGCTAGCCACTTAACAGAGCAACCGGACGTGCTGACCGAGGCAAGCCTGATGCACCGGGCGCGGCGAGTTCGACTGGAGGCGCCTCCGTGGGTGGAAGGGGCCAAGCGAGGCAAATCCGCCAAGCGCCGCGCGTTTCGGCTTTCCGCGGACGCATCGACGTGCCGCCGGTTCTGCCGACGACGCGACGGGGCCACATTCTTATCCCGTTGACTTCAGAGCGGCGCTCGGTCGGAACGAGCGAAGAGGCGCGAAAGGAACTGGATCCATGGAGAGCACTCTGTTGTCCATCATTTCAGCGAGCAGCTTTCCAGAAGTTGGCCCAAGGGTGAGACCGTAGTGACCGTGGCCAAAATTAAACCATAGGCCCTTGTGGTTAGGAGCTGCACCGATCATCGGTAATTGATCAGGAAAAGTGGGCCGACGTCCAAGCCAGGGCGTAGAGTCTAAGGATTCACCGATCGGGAATAGCTCTCTTGCAGGACCAATGGCTCCTTGCACAAGCATATCCCTTGCCGGCGCGTCAAAGTGATCCAGCTCCACACCAACACACAGTCTGATGCCTTGGTTCATAGGTGAAAGCACAAAGCCATACTCATCGTCCTTTACCGGACGAGTCAAGTGCGCGCCGTCTTTTGGTCGAAAATGAAGATGATATCCTCGTTTGGAGCCGAGTGGCAAGTTATAGCCGAGTGGCTCCAGGAGTCCCTTTGACCATGGACCTGCCGATATGACGACATTGCGTGACTGAATTGTGTCATTCAATGACTCTACATCCCAGGCACCGCTTTTGTGCCGCCCGAGATTGGTGACGGACATCTGCCGGAACTCACCGCCGAAACGCACAAGCGCTTCCGCATAGGCTTTGGCAAGTTGGTCGGGAGCCGGCGTATGATATGTGCCGGGCCAATACAGGCCTCCTGCCGCACCTGGTTTCACAAAGGGTTCCAGTTCGGCTATCTCCTCCGTCGAGATAATTCTGAACGGATAATCACAAGCAAGCGCTAAACGCTTATCGCGTGAGATTGTACTGAGCTTTGTTTTGTCCCGAATGATTGAAAGGTATCCCACATCGTGCAGCAAGTGAGACGCACGTGATAGACTCGCGAGGCACAAGTGCTCAGCAATCGCGGTCGAGAAGAGTGGTTGAGACTGTAAGGCAATACGCCACAAATTCGAGTCCGATGACGCCCGCCAAAATGCCCACAGCCAGGGTAGATTGCTTGGAAGGGCAAATAGATTCTGACGGAAATACGGTACTCGGTTCAGAAGAAGCTGCGCTAGTTGCAGAGGTTCCCTGGGGATTGTTATTTGAATATTCAAGCCAGAAATAACGCCTGCATTGCCATAAGAAGTTTCCGATCCAGGTTCCCGCCGATCAACCAAAATGACCTTACGGCCAAGCCTCTGGAGTTGGAGCGCGGTCGCCGCCCCGACCATTCCTGCTCCAACGACTACAATGTCAGCTACGTCGCTCATTGAGAGGTCCTATAGAAGCATCCATTTCGGCTGGAAGCTGTTTGAGCCGCTTGGGCGGATTGAGGCCAGGGTGGCGAGCAGTATGAGCACGAACACAGGCAATGACCGGATCGATGGGGTGGTCTCTATGTCAAGATCGGCTCACCGAAATGCCGGAATGACTATCGAAAATCGCTACGCGAGCACGTGGCAATCCAGGTATGGCCGCTGGTACAGTTTTTCCCAAGAGTCGTGCCGGCACAGACACCGCTACCAGCCGCGCGGGCGCTCCCCACTTTAGTTCTACCGAACGCCACTGATGCGACGCCGCCCCGCTTTTGCAAGCCGACTGCATGCTACCCCTCCGTTGAACAGCCAACTTTTGACCGGGGGCGACGTCGCCGATGCATAGCTGAATTATTCGATTATGATTAATTTGCGGGGGCTGTTCGACAGAACTTCCGGCTTTCCGTCGGTTATCATGAGGCTTTCAGTAATCTCGATACCCCAGTCGCCGTACCAGAGGCCAGACATGAAATGAAAGCACATTCCTGGCTTAAGTTCCGTGTGATCGCCCTTACGGAAGCTTGCCGACGCCTCGCCCCAGCCAGGGGGGTAGGCCATTCCGATTGAGTAGCCGGTTCGCCCTTCCTTCTTTAGGCCGTGTCGCGCAAGTTCTTTGAAGAATGCTAACGCCACATCTTCGCAGGTCTTGCCGGGAAGAAGCTGCTCAAACCCAGCTCCCATTCCTTCAAGGATCGCCTTCTCGGCATCGAGAATCTTCCGGGGCGGCTTTCCCAGATAAAACGTTCGAGACAGCGGGACATGATAACGCTTGTAAACGCCAGCCAATTCGAAAAAGATGCTCTCGTGTGGCTTTATAGGACGATCAGTCCAGGTCAGATGAGGAGCCGCTGCATTCGCCCCAGCGCCAATGAGCGGAAAGGCGGCGGGATAGTCACCCCAAAATCCATCGACACCGCGGATACCGGCATCGCAAATTTCAGCGACGAGATCGTTCTGTCTTAGCCCCGGACGAAGAACTTCTTCGATGCGCTCGTATATCGCAGTGATGATTTTGCCGGCACCGCGCATGTATTCCATCTCGCGGGCAGACTTCACAATCCGCTGCCATTTCACCAGCCGCGTGGTGTTTTTGAACTTTGCGTTCGGAAGGCTCGTCTCAAGGGCGTCAAAAGCCGCATGGGTGAAGTACGGCACGTCCATTTCAATGCCGATCGTCGACGAGCCCCATCCGCTACTGGTGATCAACTGCCCAAGCACGGTCATTGGATGGAAGTCGTCAGATTGAACGTAGTAGTCTTCATAGAACTTGATGCACTCTTCGCCGAGATAGGTCGTCTTTCTTGCACCGTTCGCATCCATCTTGCGACCGAACCAGATCGGCGGCCCATCAAGTCGAACAATCGCGCATTGGTGCACGTAGAACGACCAGCCATCATAACCCGTCAGCCAACCGATGTTTGCAGGATCGGTGACGATGAGCAAGTCGACCCCTGCTCGCTCCATTGCCTTTTGGGTTTTGGCGAGGCGCTCTTGATATTCTGAGACCTCAAATCGCAATTCAGCTGTAGTCATTTGGTACTCCCGTTGTGCGATGAGCAACTGATACGCCGTAGTCTGTCTAGGCCTTGCTACGACGCCCTCATCCCTTGATAACTCAAAGTGTTCCGTTTCAAGAGTTTCATTACGACAGACAATTTTAGCCCACCCGCGACGCCTAAATGATCCAGTTAGACGCAATTAGGAACTGAGGGATGATATCAAGGCACACAGCGGCATGGCCAATATAAATCAACGGGGTATCCCATCGCATTTTGAGATCATCATTTGCGATCAGCGAAAGCTGAACCTATTGCCGAGACCAACGGGCTTGCAGCTCGGCAATCAAAGTGAGAGTGCCTTCTCCCGGATTGTCGCGCTACTCGGGCGCTCTGAATGCATCGCACCATAGCGGCACCACAGCGCCTTCAGGCCATTCTGACGCCAAGCCTCGACAGCCGTGCGCAACGCTGCGACGGTTCGTGCGATCGGAGTGGCTTATGCTCCCATTGACCGTCCTTGGCGCATCGCGAATAGATGCTCGGGCGCTGGAGAGCGGCGGTCGCTTCTTCCTGCGCATAGGCGGCGATCGCTGCCTCGGCGATCTCACCGGGTTCGGCATAGCCAACATGTTGTCGACGACTAGGATCACAAGCCGCCTTAGGGACGAATGGGCAGGTTCTTGATGCGTTTTTTGACAGATAATTTCGAAATGCTGGGGCGACTTGGCAACGCCCCGATCTAGTTTTGCTGCCCCGGCTGCTGTTGCAGCATGCCCCGGGCGATGACGTGGGCTTGGATTTCGGCAGCGCCTTCAAAGATGTTCAGGATGCGGGCGTCGCAAAGGACACGCGAGATCTCATACTCAAGGGCGTAGCCATTACCGCCGTGGATTTGGAGCGCGGTGTCGGCGTTCGACCAAGCAACGCGTGCGGCGAGCAGCTTTGCCATACCGGCCTCGATGTCGCAGCGCGTGCCCAAGTCCTTTTGGCGGGCGGCTAAATAGGTCATCTCGCGGGCCATCACGGTTTCGGTGAGCATCATGGCAAGTTTGTCGTGGACCCGTGGGAAGGCGACGATCGATCGGCCGAACTGCCTGCGCTCCAGCGCATAGCCCAAACCCAGCTCAAACGCGCGACGCGCAACGCCGACCGCGCGGGCTGCAGTCTGGATGCGCGCGCCCTCGAACGTTCGCATCAATTGGCGAAAGCCCTGACCCTCGGCCCCACCGAGCAGTCCGCCGGGCGGGACGGCGAAGCCGTCAAAAGCGATGTCATATTCGCGCATCCCCCGATAACCGAGGACTTCGATTTCGCCACCACTCATGCCGAAAGACGGAAAAGGCTCGTCCCGGGTGCCGCGTGGCTTTTCGACAACCAGCATGGAAAGTCCATCATGACTGGTCGAGGCGGGATTGGTGCGGGCCAGCACCGTCATCAAATCGCTACGCGAAGCGTGCGTGATCCATGTCTTGTTGCCTTGGATGAGCCAGCCGCCTTCGGGTGTCTTGACCGCCCGGGTCTTCAGGCTCGCAAGATCAGACCCGGTGTCCGGCTCGGTGAAAACCGCGGTCGGCAAGATTTCTCCAGAGGCGATGCGGGAAAGCCAGCGCTGCTTTTGCTCGAGCGTGCCGGCGGCTGCTATAAGCTCGCCAGCGATCTCCGAGCGCGTGCCGAGCGAGCCGGTCGCAATCCAGGCCCGGCTCAGCTCTTCGGTCACGACACACATTGCGAGCTTGCCAAGGCCCAGTCCGCCGAACGCGGGATCGATGCAGATGCCGAACACGCCCAGCTGCGCCATCTCTGTGACGATCTCGTCCGGAACCAGCTCGTCTCTCAGGTGCCAACCATGGGCATTCGGCAAGATGCGCTCGTCGGCGAAGCGCCGAATCTCGAGCCGGATCAAGTCGAGGTCGTCATCGCCCAGCTTTTCACTCACCGCGTCTCCTTGGGCGGCCAGCGAGACAAGTTCCTCGCGGTGCGCGGGAGAATTGCCATGAGCCATGAAGGACGCGACCGAGGGCTCGCGCAGGAGCGCGAGGGCCTCGGCGGTAGCGCTAAGTTCCGCCGGGCGGAGAATCTCATTTTGACTCATCGGGAGCCCGCCTACGAGCTGGCCAAGATACTCGCCGAACCCGATAGCGATCACGAGTTCGTCGCCACGCCGCAAAGTCCCTTCGCGCAGATGGCGCGCGCCCCAGGCCGCAACCGCATTGAGCGTAGCCACCGACGTTGCCAGCCAGGCGAAGCCGTGGGCCACGCGCTGAGACCGGTCAAGCAAGCGCGAATCCACCTTTCCTTGGGGAGCAACCAAGGTTTGAACCTTTTCGCGGACGGCAGCGACGTAGCGTTCAGCTGCGGTCACGGCACTGTTCGCCAACGCGACAAGGGTGGCGCCTGAAGCGAACTCGAGAGGATTGGCCGTCACGCATGTGCTCCTGGACTCTGGACGACGCCGCTATCATGCAAGGCGGCAATCTCGTGGCTGGGTAGGGCGAGAACGCCGGCCAGCACTTCTTCCGTGTGTTCTCCGAGCTTCGGGGCCCGTACCGGCGTCTGGCGCTGAAGTCCCCGGAAGGTCGCGGGATAGCCTGGCGTTGGATAGGTGTGTCCGCTGACATGGTCCACGTCTGTGAAGAGTTCGCCTTCCGGCTGGAAGGGTTTCTCCTTGGCGACCGCTTCCGACAATGTGCGATACGGCCCCCAGCATGCGCCGGCTTCATCAAGGCGCGCTGTTAGGTGAGCGGCCGGGCTCGTTGAAACGGCATATTCGACCAACGCGCCTAGGCGACCACGGTGCTCATAGCGCAGCCCCTCGTCCTGTGCGAACGAGACACCCAGCTCAGCCTCGAGCGTAGCGACCCCGGCCTCAATGCCGAGGGCCTGCACCAGCCCACTCCATTGGCGGCTGGTAATCGCCACGATCATCAGCCGCTGGCCGTCTGCTGTGAGAAAATCGCGGCCGAAGGCTCCGAAGAGGTCATTGCCTATCTTCGGGCGGTCCCGTCCGTTTACAACCACCTCGGCCACCTGGCCTAGCGTGCCGAGCGTGGCGGCGGCGATGTCGCTTAGCGGGACGCGGATCTCCTGACCCAGTCCGGTGGCACGACGGCTGATAAGCGCGGCAAGGACGCTGGTCGCCGCAGTCGACCCGGCCAAAAGGTCCCAGGCCGGCAGAACGTGATTGACAGGATCGTTGGGCTTCTCGGCGGGGCCGGTCATCATCGGGACGCCCATAGCGCAATTGACGGTGTAGTCGACAGCATTGCCGCCGTCGGCATGGCCCATGATACGCGCCGTAATCACGTCCGGCCGGCGCGCTGCCATCCGATCATGCGACAGGAATCCGGCCACAGGATAGTTGGTGACGAAGATGCCGCCGCCTTCGCCTGGGGCAGTCACCAGAGCCGCAGCAAGCTCACGTCCGCGAGGGTCCGCGAGATTGATGGCAATGGACTTCTTGGACTTGTTGAGACTTTCCCAATAGAAGCTGCCGCCGCCGGGAGAGCGTGGCCAACGATGAAAATCAGGACCGCCGCCGATTGCATCGAAGCGAATGACCTCAGCGCCCAGCTGGGCAAGCGAGAGCGCGCAGAAGGGAGCGGCAATGAAGGATGCCCCCTCGATCACCCGCACACCATGAAGAAGTCCATACATCGCTTAACCCGTCAAGTTCAGCTCACCTCATGGGGGAAATAGCCCCGCCCATCAAGGAATACGGCTCATTTTATTCATTGCGTGAATACGCGCTCCAAAATGTCGAGACTTCTTCTTAGCACCCTTTATTGGTTCGGCGACAACCGAACGTGCCCTCAAGAGAGCATCTATGACCCTGCCCCTCAGTGGCGATAGCGCCTTTTTCCTGGATTTGTATGCACGCTTCGTGAAAGATCCGGCGTCGGTACCAGCCGACTGGCGGGTGAAGCTCGCCTTGATGGAAGCGCCGGCGCACGCCAGTGGCGACAATGGCGACCGCATAGCCGAACTGTTTCGGATTTATGGGCACCGCCAGGCCCGCCTCGACCCTCTTGAAATGAGCGCTCCCGGCCTCATCCCGGAACTGAACTCTATTGAAGGCGGCGAAGATTCCGTTGCCTTGACGCTAGCCGGCGGGGAAGTGAGCCTGCCAAAAGCACAGGCGATCGCCACGCTCGGCTCGATCTATTGCGGCACGGCAGCCATCGAGGCCAGCCATTTACTCGATACCGATGAACGCGCATGGGTCTATGAGCGCTTCGAACGCGAGATCCTCGCCAAAGCTAACGACGAGGTGTATGCGCGCACGCTTGAAGCGGTGATGCTGGCCGACGAATTCGAACATTTCATCAAAACAAAATGGCCGACCAAAAAGCGTTTCGGCATAGAGGGGGCGGAGTCGTCGGCCGTCATCTCTCGCGAGATCTTTCGCTACGCGGCCGAGGTGGGAGTCCGGGAGGTGGTTATCGGCGGCATGCACCGGGGCCGCCTGGCGACGCTTGCGACCGTGCTCGGCAAGCCGCTGCCGGCGCTAATTGCCGAGATCAAGGGGCGCGACATCACCGATGGCGCTGCGGCCTTCACCGGCGACGTGCCTTACCACAACGGCCTGGCTGCGGAGGTCGAGACCGGCGCAGGTAAAGTGGCTGTGCGTCTGCTGCCTCACCCATCCCATCTGATCGTTGTCGCGCCCGTAGCTGTCGGGGCGGCGCGCGCCAGACAGGAGCAGAAGGGGAGGGCGAACGCTGGCACGACCGGTGCCTCGCAGGTCCTACCGTTCCTGATGCATACTGATGCTGCCTTTGCCGGCCAGGGTCTCGTCTGGGAATTGCTCCAGCTTTCCGCGCTGGCTGGCTACAGTGTCGGGGGCACTATCCATCTTATCGTCAACAACCAGATCGGGTTCACGACCCTCCCGTCAGAGGGACGTTCGTCGCCGCATCCGAGCGATATCGGCAAGGCTTTCGGCGTGCCGATCTTCCATGTCAACGGCGAAGACCCAATTGCCGCCGCTGCGGTCGCCCGCGTTGCGGTCGCGTGGCGCAATGCGACAGGGAAGGACGTCATCATTGACCTGGTCTGCTACCGCCGCAACGGCCACAACGAACTCGACGAACCGCGTTTCACACAGCCGCTTACCTGGTCCAAGGTCGACGAGCGGCCGACGCTCAAGCAATTGCATTCGGATCGTGTCAAGGCCGCCTCGGCCACAGCGTTCGATATGGCAGAGGCGAAGCGCAGGGCGTTCCATTTGGCGCTCGACCGAGCCTATACGACATATGACCAGATGAGTAACGGGGAACCGGAGCGCCAAACTGACATTTTTGCCCCGCCGCAGCCCGCTGGCCCCTTCCCCTTCGGCATCGTGACCGGCGTCGCGCGCGATCGGCTGCTGGACTCGGCCCGGCGCATGAGTGCCGTCGGCGACGGCTTCGAAGCCGACCCGAAGGTGCGCAACTTCCTGACGGCGCGGTTGGAGACGATCGAGAAAAACAGCGGCTTCAACTTTGCCACCGCCGAGGCTCTGGCTTTCGCCTCCCTTCTGGACGAAGGCACCTCGGTGCGACTGAGCGGACAAGACAGCGCCAGAGGCACGTTCACGCAGCGCCATCTGGTCTTGCATGACCGGCGCACCGGTCAGACTGCGATGCCTCTCGCGGGCCTGGGCCAGGCCGGCGCGCGCTTTGACGCGGTGAACTCGCCCTTGATAGAGTATGGGGTGCTGAGCTTTGAATACGGAATGAGCCTAGCCGACCCGACGCGACTGGTGGTTTGGGAGGCCCAGTTCGGCGACTTCCTGAATGGCGCCCAGGTGGTCGTCGACCAGTTCATTGTAACTGCCGAGGCGAAGTGGCGGATGAGCTCCGGGCTCATCATTGCCCTGCCGCACGGGCTCGAAGGCCAGGGCCCGGACCATTCCTCGGCTCGTATCGAGCGTATACTTCAATCCTGTGCCGGCGGCAATCTTGTCGTCGCAAACCCCTCGACGCCGGCAAACCTGTTCCACCTCTATCGCCGACAGGTACGGGGCTCGATGCGCAAGCCGCTGTTTCTGATCGCCCCGAAGTCACTGCTGCGCTTACGCGATTGCGTATCGAGGCTTGATGATATCGCCGAGGGAACGTCTTTCCAGCCAGTGATCGTCGAGGCCCCCTGCGCCTCGACGTGCTGCAAGCTGGTGCTCTGCTCGGGCAAGATCGCCTACGCCCTTCGGGCGGCTATGGCGCAAGAGCGCATCAACGACGTGGCGCTGGTCCGCGTCGAACAGCTCTATCCCTTCCCGAGCGAAGCCATCGGCGCGGTCCTCCAGCGGTTCCAGGGCATTCCGATCGTGTGGTGCCAGGAGGAGCCTTCCAATCAAGGGGCATGGTCTTTCATGCGGGATCGCGTGGGCGAAATGGCGCCCGACCGGCCGCTCGCCTATGTCGGACGGCCAGCGATGGCTGCAGCCGCCGGTGGATCGATCGACCGGCATGAGGTGGAGCAAAACGATATTATCGCCTCGGCACTGTCACCTGCCGTTAGCGCTCAGGCCGCGGAATAGGCTCTCGACCTGATCGGGACCATAAGCTAGGCGATCGGGAGGATACAACCGGGATCAACTGCCCAATGTCCGTTTTTGAACCGGTGAGAGCTGTGCAGAGGGGGCTGGCGGTGTTGCGAGCCGTCAGCGAGCATGGACCAATCAATGTGTCGGACATTGCAAACCTCTGCAAATTGCCGCAGCCAACTGTGGTCCGCCTCGTCGAAACGCTGCTCGAGGGCGGTTACGTCTATCGCCAAGCTGGCAAGACGACCTACAAGGTGACCGGGCGGACCCTAGCCCTCAGCCGCGGATATGACCCTCATTATCGCTTGATCGAGCTCGCAATGCCTGTGGTGGAGCAGTTGCATATAGAGATCGGGTGGCCGTCGAATCTGGCGGTCTTCGACGGCGACGCCATGGTGATCGCCTATTCCAACCGCGCCGCGCTGGGATTATCGATCCCAGGCAGGGTTGGTGCGCGCATTCCGCTCGTCGCCACCGGCGTCGGCCTCGTGACCCTTTCGCGCATGTCTCCCGAGGAACGCCGTCAGGCGCTGGCCCGAGGGCAGAGTTCGTCGCGCTGGGATAGCAATCCCACGCTTCTAGCGGCGCTCCCGGAAAGGCTCGAGGACGTCCGTTGCCATGGCTACGCCTTTGCCGAACAGGCTTACCTTGACGAGGTCTACCAGTCACGAATCTGGGCCGTGGCGGTCCCTGTGCCGACCGTGGCCGGTGAATATATCGCCCTCAGCAGCCTGATGCTGCGCATGGCTGGCGACAGGCGGCGGCAGCTCGCCAAGATCCTGCCCAAGCTCACGGCGGCGGCCAACCGCATTGGCCGCCTGCTCTCATCCGATTATTCATGAGGCCAACGCCAGTGCAAAAAGCTCCCGCAACCGCGCTCCTGTCTCAATGCCTTAGAGATCCGCAAGCTGCCTCTCATGCGGGACGACCTTAGACCAGCGAATCGCGCTTTAAGCACGGCATCTTTCTAAGATATAACAGACAGGCATGATCTCGGGACAACACTCGCGACCTGATTGGAGTCAGCCCTTTTGGAACTGCGACAGCTAAGACATTTCCTGATTGTCACGGAATCAGGCGCGCTCTCGAAGGCCTCGAGCATCATTGGAGTCGCCCAGCCAGCCTTGAGTCGCCAGATCAGGCAGTTGGAGGAAGAACTGGGGGTGCAGCTTTTGTATCGCCACGGTCGCGGCGTTCGGGCCACAGAGGAAGGGGCTCAGTTCTATGCCGCCATCGTGCCGGTGCTACGGGAGCTTGATCAGGTCAAATCGGACTTGGTCGCCGCCGCCAAGGTTCCCGCAGGCGACATCGTCTTCGGCATGCCGCCATCCATGAGTGCTGCGATCGGCGCGGAGATCGTGAGCGATTTCTTCGTGCATTATCCGCAGATAAAGCTTCATCTGGTGGACGGCCTTTCCGGCTTCATCAATGAATGGCTGGCCAGCGGCCGCGTCGACATGGCCATCATCAACAATGCACGCAAGGCGCCATATATGCGCATGGACCCCCTGCTCGAGGTCGACCTGCTTTTGTTCGGTCGAAGAAGAGATATTGACGCCATCGCCCCCGACACGGAAACCTTCCCGACCCCTGCGCTGGTCGGCTTGCCGCTCCTGCTCGTCGGCCGCAATCATGGCCTGCGCCGCGAATTGGACGGCGCCATGCAACGGCTTGGCCTTGAGCTTGACATCAAGGCGGAAGTCGATGCTCTGGCGCCGCTCAAGAAACTGGTCCGCGACGGGCATGGCCTGACAGTGCTGCCGCACGGCGTGATCAATTTCGAGGCCAGCAATCCCGAATTCAGCTTCAGGAAGCTGGTCGAGCCCAATCTCACGCAACGCTTCATGCTGGCCTTTTCGCTGCAGAGGCCAACCACACTCGCCATGCGCGAGCTTGCCCGCCGGGTGCGCGTCGAACTTCGCAAGGCCGTCGAAGACGGTCGCATGATGGGACGTCTCAGCAAAGCCTCAATCCCCTATGATGGCTGCGGCGACCTATAACCAAGGGGCATAGCTAGTTTCCCATAACAGGGTCTGTCGCCCGGGCCCGAGAACGCCCATCACAGGCTCGCTTAGTCAGCAACGAAGGGCTCGAGAATGACGTGGCTATCTTCCTTGGCAACCCGCGACCCTGTCGACCGATCCCGGCACGGACTCACGACACACCGCCTGCGCACCCCAAACCGAGCATACTGATGCCTAATTTGGACGTCGAGCGGCTTCGCTCATGGATCGGCCGTGAGGAAAGCGCATCCGATACCATTTCGCCCGATCTGGTTCGACGGTTCAGTGCGGCCATCGATATTAAGGGCGCCGTTCCGTCGCTGGGCGATGCTGCGCCGCTGCTTATCAACTACTGCCTTGCCCCCTCCGCTATGCCAACGAGCTTGCTTGCTGAGGACGGTCATCCAGAGAAGGGCGGTTTTCTGCCCCCGGTCCCGTTGCCGCGACGCATGTGGGCCGGCAGCAGCCTTGCCTTTTCCGGAGCGTTGCGAGTGGGCGACCTGGTCGAGCGGGTCTCGCAGGTGGCCGACGTGGCGGTCAAGGAAGGCCGGACTGGAACGCTTTGCTTCGTAACAGTGGAGCACAAGCTTAGTGTCTTGGGGACAGTCATGATCGAGGAGACGCAGACGATCGTGTACCGAGAGGCAAGCACGGCGCAGGACGCTTCAAACCAGCCGGATACCGAGGCAGCTGCGATGGGATCGCATAACCGGCAGGTCGGCGTCTCCGTTCCGTTGCTCTTTCGCTATTCGGCGCTGACGTTCAACGCCCATCGCATCCACTATGACCGCCCTTACGCCGTCGAGGTCGAGCATTATTCCGGCCTTGTCATTCATGCACCGCTGCAGGCGACACTGCTTTTGAACTATGCGGCCGAATTGAAGGGCAAGCCCCCGTCGAAGTTCGTTTTCCGCGCGGCTTCATCGCTCTTTGATGATGAATCCATAAACCTGCATGCGGCGGAGGAAGACGGAAAAATGAAACTTTGGACCGCGCGTCAAGATGGTCCAGTAGCGATGATCGCGGAGGCAGCCTGGGGATGAGCCTCAGCAACGTCACAGCTGCGAGGCGTGCGGGCAGAGCTTGTGCCGTCATTGCGGCTTGCAGGCGTGGCGGTCGAACCTGTTCTGAGCTCCACCGACCAGGCCGAGCAGATCGCCACACCGCTCGCTAACTCGCGCCTTCGCATCCGCGTGCAGGCGGAGGATCTTAATGCCCGTTCTAACATCACCAGCCTTCCCCACCAGACTGCTAGAGCGAGATGAGATTAGCTCCGGTCATAGCCTGAGTTTGCGAAATAGTTTGAGCATTCGTGTTGAGTGACACGATTGAGGGTTTGGCCGATTGCGTCGCAGACGGCTTCGACGGTTCGCTTTGCCGCTTTTCGCAGCCAGTGCTTGAGCTTGGCGAAGAGCTGTTCGATTGGAGAGATCGGGCGAGTATTTGGGCAGGAAGAAGAGCTTCGCCCCGGCTTTGCGAATGGCGCGCCGAACGGCCTTGCTTTTGTGAGAGCCGAGATTGTCCATCACAACGATGTCGCCCGACTGGAGGGTGGGTACGAGAACCTTCTCGACATAGAGGAGGAACCTCTCGCCGTTGATTGGTCCGTCGATGAGCCAAGGCGCTTCGACGCGATCATGGCGCAGCGCAGCCAGGAAGGTCATGGTCTTCCAGTGGCCATGCGGCACTTTGGCCTTGATCCGCTGTCCGACCGGCGCCCAGCCTCTGAGCGGGGCCATGTTGGTCTTGGTCCAGGTCTCGTCGATGAACACCAGGCGGGTGGGATCGATCCGGTCCTGATACAGAACCCATTGCATCCGTCGGCGCGCAACATCGGGACGATCTTGCTCGCAGGCGATCAGCGTCTTTTTTTGTGAGACAGCTTCTCGGCGTGCACGAACTCCCACACCGAGCGGCAGTCGACCTTCAGGCCGCGCTCGCCGAGTTCGGCCACAAGGCCGCGCAAGGTGAAGTCCTTCTCCCGGCAGCGCTCGACAAGCCAGTCGCGCCACGCTCCCGATACGCCAAATCGAGCAGCCGCCGCAACAACCCGTTCGCGCAGGTCCATCGAATATCCAACCATCCATGCTGGCCTCCGCCCAGCATCAAGGTTGAATCAGATCAACGCTGATTTGGGAATCCCACGACTCCCATAAATCTCATCCCGCTCTAGGGCACTCGTTGGCCTTCTTGCTTCCTGACCCAGGCGCTGTCGAACGAATGCGGACTACGCAACTCCCGCGACACAGATCGCTCCCCGCCTATCTCAACCCGGCATAGCTGATAATAGTAACGCGCGACTGCATTTATAACGGTGCTTGGCTACGATTTCTTCCGCCAGACAGAGAGAGTGAGACTATGCCCAAACGCATCAATTTCGCACGCGGAGTTCCTGCCGAAGAAGCCTTTCCACGCGCGCAGTTGGAGCTCTGCGTCCAAGGGTTGGCGTCATCCCGCGAGGTTGTCGCCTACCAGTATGGGCCCGCGGTCGGGCCCCTGCCGCTGCGGGAATGGCTCGCCGACTATCATGGTGTGGACATGCCAACGTGATGGCTGCTGACGGCTCTGTCGGTCTGTTCGACATTTTGTGTCGCATTTGGCTGAAGCCCGGCAAAACCGTGCTCATCGAGGAGCCTTGCTACGACCGAGTGGTCCACCTGCTGCGCCACTACGGCGCAAATGTCATCGCCATACCGATGGAAGCGGATGGACCGGCGCTCGAGCCGTTGAACGCCGCGGCGCGGCGCGGGCCCGTCTTCATGTATACAGTTCCGGATTTCCAAAATCCAACCGGCACCACGTGGTCATCCACCAAGCGTCAGCATCTTGTCGATCTGGCGAGGACCCATGATTTCCGGATTGTCGAAGACAGCCCCTATCGCTTTCTTCGCTACAAGGGCGCCCAAGAGCCGTCAATCCTCGATATTGGCCGCGATGTAACGGTCCAGCTCAATTCTTTCTCCAAGGTGATCGCGCCTGGTCTTCGCGCAGCCTATCTCATTGCGCCGCCGCATACCATCAGCGCGGCGGCCAAGGTGGCTGAGAGCACCTACGTAACGCCTGGCAACTTCGCGCTCTCGGTGACTGGCGAATGGCTCCGCCGTGGGTTTTTAGGCGATCAGCTTGCCGCCCTTGGGCATCTCTATGCGCCGCGTCTGGAGGCGATGGTCTCGGCACTGGACGAATTCATGGCCGGCCATCGCTATGTGCGGCCCGACGGCGGCGTATTTGTGGGAGTGACACTCGCGCACCCGGTGGATGCTCAGCGGCTGCGCAAGGAGGCCAGCAATGCGGGGCTAGACGTCGCCGATGGCGACGGGTTTTTCGTCAGCAAGCCGTCAGCGACGTTCTCGCGCTTGCCATTCTCCTCGATGGATGAGGTTACCGTGCGCAGGGGCGTAGAGGTCCTGTCAGCATTATTGGGAAGGATCTCGCCAAGCACTAAAGTCGAACAAGTTGATCCCGAGTAATTCGCGGTATCTGGCTTTGCCTTGAAATAGGCCCCCGGACGCTAGAGAGTAATGCTGATCATCGGGCAATCTGTGGGCTCGACTCGCATCGACACCGGAACATTCAATAGGAGCAGGAGCAGTCCAAGTGACAATGAACGAGAACGAGATCCTGGAGCGTGGTGCGGCGCTCGGGGTCAGCGCATGGTCGGATGCATTGGACGAACTCGGAATCAAGGGGACTATTCAGGGCATCGCGCGACGGAGCGGCAGCGGCTGCATGATCGGCTTCGCGGTCACTGCGCGCGAATTAACCGGTGTATTGGGCGATTTTGAGAAGGCCGACTTCGCGGTCGGCCAGCTGATTGAAGCGACGGGCCCTGGCAAGGTGTTGATGGTGGATATGAACGGTGAGCCCATTTCGACAATGGGCGGTCTTGCCGCCATAGCCGCAAAAAATCGGCAGGCTACGGCTGTCGTGATAGACGGCGCCTGCCGAGACTTAGATGAAATTCGCGAAACGGGACTGTGGCTTTCAAGCCGGTGGGTTGCACCTACAACGGGCAAAACCCGGGTGAAGCTTCTTCCAATTGGTTGTGACATCATGATGGGGGGTATTTCAGTATCACAAGGAGATCTTGTGATCGGTGATGATACGGGAATTATGGCTGTACCGCGTGCCCGAGTAGAAGAGATTCTGGCGAAAGCAGAGAGAATAGTAGCTATTGATGCGCAGGTGGAAGAGCGTATTCGCGCGGGCGAGAGTTTTGGCTCAGCCGCTGCTGCGGCCGGCTATATTCCAGCGCGCAAGACTTGAACAATAGCATGACGAGATTGGCCGCGATGACGCTTTCCGCGCGCGAGAATGTCGCCTGCCGCTGGTTAATCTTCTGACAAAGGACAAGGCGGTAGGGTGCGTTCAATCGCCCATATTTGAGCATGCCCGCCTTTACAGCGTCGTGGTCGATAGGTGCAACACTCAGATTCTCGCGCCCCACCGTGGCTCGGCTGCCTAAGAGTGAGTCGGCGGCCGAAGCCGCAATGGGCGACCTCGCTTTCCTGCCGAACAACAGGCTCGACAAACTCTTAGAAGCGACAGCGGTGGAGGAGGCATTATTAATGCCGTGGCGCGGAGTGGCCGGCGCTTCGGATTGGGTAGCTTCAGCGGGCATGCTTGCCTCCAGTGTGAGAGTTTAGCGACCTCACTTTGCCACAGCGCAGGTCGCTATCCACCTCATAGGATTTGGACTCGTTGCCCTGCAGCTACCTCGATGTCCTTGCCGCCACAACAGACAGTAACTATCGGTATTATTTGCGGGCGACAATGACGAGGCGAGGACCATCGGATGTAAACGCTGCGCCTTCCTCCCCATAAGCGTCAACACTTTCGAATCCCGCGCTCCGCAACATGCGAGCGCATTCCGCAAACCCATAGAGTCTAAAATAAAGATGGGTTCGTCTAACGCACCCATTGCGAACGATAAGCCTATCGCAATGCCGACGACCGGTTAGCACCTCGGTGCTCATCATATCGATTCTTAGATCGTCATTACGCTGTGCAACGTAACAGGTAGGCGCCCCGTGGCTTGGCACAGCGAAAATATTTAAGTGATCGATGAGCAGACGCCCGCCTTTTCGAAGTGAGGAGGCGGCTTCACGAAGAACTCTCTCATTGTCCGCGTCGCTGAAATAACCAAACGTCAAATGCCACAGAAAGGCTGCGTCAAATCCATCCCGCCAGGGAAGAGAACGCATGTCGCCAAGAACATATTCGACATCCATCCCGCTTTCTGCCGCATCTGCTTTGGCTTTTTTCAGCAGGATCGGCGAGATATCCAATCCGGTTACCCGCGCTCCTTTCTCCGCCAACCGGTTGGTAATCCGCCCATAACCACATCCGAGTTCAAGAACTGGGCTGCCTTGTGCGAGACAAAGAAGCTTCCAAATTGCGTCTGCTTGCCTGTCACTCGCTTCTGGCGAATGTACGACGTCTCCAAAGTACGAGTAATCCTCATTGAAATATACATCATGTTCATCCGAGCGCTCCGTCGAGCACAATTTATTTGATCTGCCGGTCATACGTTCAAATCTCCAATTTAATTTCGATCAAGTGTACATTGTAAACCGTTGACATTTCTGTAGGTTTTTTGGCTTACCAGAATTCACCTTCGCAAGAGACGGGAAGTCTTCGAACTGTTTTCTCGGTCAGGGAGCAAGCTCTCCAGATGGCCCACGGTGTCGATGAATGAGATCGGCAAACGGGCAATGGAAGATCGCTCGCAAAACGTGTGCCCATGGCTGATAGGTCATTGTGAATGTGGCCTAACTGTTGGGAGGGATGAACAAGCAGTGGAAATGCGTACCCTTGCGTGGTGACATCGAGGTGATTTCCGCCTGCCGTTTGACGGCCTTAGCGGTGCATTCCGCAGTCAGCACGTCTTCTGGCAAAGCGATGACGACAGGACCGGGAACGTCCGTCGTAGCTGCCTGCAGCGAACGCAGCATTGTCTCTGCGGCGTTCTGGAACTGTGATTTCGGCTGTCCATTTGCCGATCGAGCCGAACATATCGCACTCGATTCTGGAAAGGACTCCCGGCGCAGGTCTTGCGCCGCGACTTGCCCCACAATGAGGATAAAGGCGACGCCGTCCAGTTGGGCCGCATGTACCGCAATGAGGCGTTAGGAGCGCCAAGACCGCGGCTGACACAGGCGACGCCGGGCCGACCCGAAGCCTTGCGTCGGTAAGCGCCATGAAATCTGCACCACTTTCAAAAGACAGTTTCGACATCGCTCCGCCCATACAGTGCGTCAAGGAGGCCAAGTTAGCTCTCGCCAGGCACGCAGAACACGCGATCTATCTTATGTGGAATAAATGTATCGACGATATGCTCGCCAACAGTTGCCATATGCAGAACTCCATTAATCGGTGCAATTTGACTTCTTCTGTCAAATCCGCCAGACGCAGGCGAGGGTAGGCCAGCCAAAGTGACTGGAAGGCTCGAATGTATCAAAATTCCACACACTGTGTTTGCGCAGCCAACCCTTTTGTCGCAGCCACCCGCTGCGAGGAAGTGCCGGACTCATCCTAATCAGACACTATAACTTCTAGTTACATACGGTGAACTCATAAGGCGTACAAAACTGCTATAATACACAGTAAACTCAACCGCGTCGCCGACTTTAAGTAAAGTTGCACCGGGCGTTTGTTCAACAATGGTGTGATCGCTACTGCTATCTATCACCCGCAGGTCGCTTTGAATCGGGCGCAGTGCGCGAATATCCGTATCAAGATTCCCTATCTCAAGCAGCGCGATTGGTCGATCACATAGAACCTTGGTTTGGATCACCTTGATTTCAAGCACGGCGGTATCCGTCGCGAGTCCGGGCAGAGCCGGCGTGTCGTCGACGCTAGTTAGACGCCCGATGATTGGCATTGTTCCCAATCGAAGATGATTGAGACCTGACGGAACAAATCCGGACTTGAGAATGTGATCATACACAAGCGAGGTGGCGAACGACTTAGCCTTCAAAACACGTCCAAGCGCACTTTCTACCTCGTTGCATATCTCTCCAAAGCGCCCCAGGGTGGTCTCCACGAAGGCCGGGTCGCTTGCATGCATAAAATAAATACCCAATCCGTAAAGCTCAACATGCGCCATCCTCTCGACTTCATCGCAGGCGCGCAGAAGCTCATTGGGCTGAAAGCCTTCCCGGCCGGTACCGAGGTCAAGCATGAGGATTACACGATGCGGAGCAGGCGGCCGTAATTGTTCGACCTTCCGGATCGTATCCAGATCGGATTGCAAACTGCCATTGCACAATTCCACCATTCGCTCACGCTGGTCCGGCGCTGGCGACCGAAGAAGCCAGAATTCCCCTTCTATGTTTGCCTCTCTCAGGCGCTCGAGGTTGCTCATCCGGGAATCCCCAAACTGCGAGATGCCGGCGGCCGCAATCGCCCGAACTATGTTGGGGTCACCGCAGCAGCTTTTGACAACGACCATTAAGGAATGGCCGTTGTGTCGCAAAGCTTCCCGAATAATTGCTGCATTGTGGGTGATTTTCTGAAGTTCAATTTTTAGAAGTGGGCCGAAGCTCATCACGGCGTTCCGATCCTTCTCCTGAGTTTGCGCGGTACCCCCAGATTGCTCATTGTTTCTCTCTTTTCGATGCCCGTGGCCTCTTGTACGTATGGCAGACCATTACCTCTTGTGCCCTCAACCAGGATGAATGCTCTCCTTGCCATGGGTTGTTGGTTCCGATCTTGCATGCTTGGGCTGCAGGTCCGATCGTCAGGTCTTTTATGCGCACCTGACCTCTATATTTATAGCGTTGTCAGGAGCTCCTCAGTGTGAAGATACTGCAAAATAGTTTGAAGAAAAACGATCGTGGTCGAGTAGGGCAGCCATTCGGCTTTCGCCCTCACAGGTCCTGGCGGGCGGATTTCCCGCATCAATGTGCTCAAACACATTTGATGCGTAATGTGGCTTCGGTAGAAATGGTGGCGTCACAGGAGTCGCGGCGATCGCCGGAAGGTAGAGAATGCAATCCGGGGCCATAATCAAAGGTTCGCATGGCTGCACGCCAGGATCGGTCCTCGGCGATCGCTTCCGACCTGTTCAGGCTATGGGAATTTGCCGCGCATTTCAAGGAAGTCAAAACTCCGAGGTGATCCGATATGCAACGTCACGACGTGCCGCACTCGAACACTTCCTCAACGACGGACGGGCGAACTCGATTCCACTATCGTCGCGCGCCACCATCAGGCCGCAAACAAAAAATCAGAAAGGTCTCTTCGTTGGCTCCGAAGGCAGTGGACGTGTGTGGGGACCATAGCAACCACGTCGCAGACGGCAAAAAAAGTGAACGGTATTCATCCAATCGTCTAGCTCCAGCAAACCCTTCAGCGCATCGCCAAGGGGCTGGACAATCGCCCGCATCGATCGGCTCGTGTGGTGGAACTTCAGCCGGATACGCTAGGAGCTAACGGCTCCATACCCCCCGTCCCGAGCAAAACCTCGCAACCGATTCTTCAAACGAATTTACAGAAACTTTGCAGTCGTCAATCGCCGAATATAGTACGTTCTCCGCAGCGTCTGTGATCATGCAAAACTGAAACAGCTGATCCCAACTTACGCTCGGACTACCGCACAGTATGCAACGGAGGTCGACGGAGATGGCAAGAAGAGCGCTCATCCTAGTTGAAGGCCATAGGGGCAATGGTCTGCAATACATCCAGGAGGCCCAGCGTCTCGGGCTTGATCCAATTGCCCTAGCGGCAGATCCAACCCAGTACGACTATCTTGCCGCAGAAAGCATTGAAGCTATTCGGATCGATACAGGCAATCTCGATGCGCTGGTCCGCGAATGTCACCGGCTGAGTGCTATATATGACATTGCTGGCATTACTGGCTTTGCGGGCGGCGATGAATCTGCCTCTGTGACAGTCGGCAAGCTCTGTCGACAGTTCGATCTACCGGGGCCGAACCCCGCATCAATCGAACGTTGCTGCGACAAATTCGTTCAACATCAGCTCCTCGCGGAGGCCGGCGTTCCAATGCCGGCTTATCGCTTGGCAACGGATGCGGCGGGGGTAGAAAGCTCTGCCGCGGAGATCGGCCTTCCGGTGATTGTTAAGCCAGCGGTAGGCAGCGGCAGCATCGGAGTCCGATTGTGCCGCAATGCTGATGAAGTGGCCGAACAAACAAGCTATTTGTTGAGCGGCAAGCACATATGGCGATCCTCCCCGAGGATACTGGTCGAGGAATTCGCACAAGGCCCCCATTATAGCGTCGACACAATGGGGAATGAGGTCGTTGCCATTGCCATCGCTGACTTCGGCCTCCCGCCTCATTTTGTCTGTCATAAGTACACCTATCCGGCCGTGCTGACTGATGACGAAGATAAGCGTATCGTCGAAGTCTCGCTGAGCTGTCTGCGGGCTCTCAACCTCGGCTGGGGGCCAGCGAACATTGATCTCCGATGGACGAAGCTTGGCCCAGTCGTGATTGAAGTTAATCCACGCCTCGGTGGCGCTCCCGCACCTCAACTGGTTCAGCTGGCTTACGGTGTCGATCTTATCTCCGAGCACATCAAACTTGTCATTGGCGAAGAATGGGATTTACGCAGAAAGCGTTCCCACATTGCGGCCGCGCGGATCATGATTCCCGACCGCGATGGTATCCTCAATTGGATCAAAGGCGGCAATCGGGCGGCTGCGGTACCAGGTGTCGCCGAGGTCAAGTTGCATGTCGAACCCAAGGCGCTGATCATCAGGAAAGGCGATTACCTGGACCGCATCGGATTTGTTACCGCCGCTTCACCCAGCCTTGCTCGGACGGAAGCCATACTTCAGCGTGCAGTCGACTTAATCGATTGGTCGATCACACCATTCCTGACCACTGGCGAACCGGAGCAATCTGCAGAACGCCATCCTCCCCTTCGCTAGCTCTAGATGACACTGACACTGCATTTGAGGATTGCTTCATGTTTCATGTGTTCAGTAAGACCGTATGTCCGCTTCTGCCGGTGAGGTGGCTCACCCTACACTGCGCGTCCGAGGGTTGCTCGGGCGGTCCG
>NZ_JAIUIS010000028.1:0-39609 GCF_020165765.1 Mesorhizobium sp. B264B1B | reverse complement strand
GCCTCGAACTCGAGGCCGACGGGCGCACCGTCCGCGACCTGCGCGTCGCGCTCGGCGGCGTTGCCACCAAGCCCTGGCGGGCGCGCACCGTGGAAGAGGCGCTTAAAGGCAAGGTGCTGGAGCCTGAGGTTGTCCGCGCGGCCAGCCTGCTCGCCGTCGAGGGCGCCGTCGACCATGGCGCCAACCACTACAAGATCGAGCTCGCGCCGCGCGTCGTGGCCAGAGCGATCCTCAAACTGGGAGAAGCGGCATGACCGTTCACATCGCAAGACATGGCGACGCCTCCGACGGCGTGCTGGCACAAGCCGTCGGAGGCCGGCTGTCGCGCGTCGACGGCCCGGCCAAGATCACCGGCGCGGCCAAATACGCCGTCGAACAGCAGCTCGAAGACCTGGCCTATGCCGTGCTGGTCGACAGCACGGTCGCGTCCGGCAAGGTGCGCGCCATCGATACGGCGCAGGCTGAGGCGGCGCCCGGCGTGCTGCAAGTGCTGACGCCGGACACCATCATGGCCCTGAAAACCGCGTCGGACTGGTTCGGCACGCCCCCGCCCGACAAGCCTTATTGCCCGCTGGCGCGCGACATCAGCTTTTCGGGCCAGCATGTCGCCGCCGTGGTCGCCGAAACCTTCGAGCAGGCGGTTGCGGCAGCGGCCCTCGTCAAGGTCGACTATGACGAGACGCCGGCCATCGTCGACCTCAACGATGCCAAAGCCGGCGACGGCATTCCGATCGAGGCCATGACCAAGGAATGGGGCGACGCGCAGGCTGCCTTTGCGTCCGCCCCGGTCCGGATCTGCGCCGCCTACAACACGCCGCGCGAATACCAGGCGCCGATGGAGCCGCACGGCCTGATCGCCCGCTGGGAGGGCGACCGGCTCACCGTGTGGGAGCCGAGCCAATGGCTCGATGGCATGGCGCGCACCTATGCCGAGTGGTTCGATGTGCCGTTCGAGAATGTGCGGCTGGTCTCGCCCTATATTGGCGGCGGCTTCGGCTCCAAGGCGCTGGCGCTCGGCCACGGCGCGGTTGCCGCGAGTGCAGCCAAAATGCTCGGCCGGCCGGTGCGCCTGGTGATGACGCGCCCGCAGACCTTCACCGGCTATGGCGGCCGCGCCGCAACGCGCCAGACGGTGGCGCTCGGCGCGGATGCGGAAGGAAAAATCCAGTCGATCGTGCATCGCGGCGTCAATGAAACGTCGATCGATGGCATGTGGGTGGAGCCGTTGGCCTCGGTTACCTCGATCATGTACGCGACGCCGAACTTTTCGTCCCGGCAGAACGTCGTGCGGGTGAATTCCGTGGTGCCGGGCGCCATGCGCGCGCCGGGCGAGAACCCCTCGGCCTTCGGCATCGAAAGCGCCATCGACGAGCTCGCCTATGAGGTTGGCATCGACCCGCTGGAGATCCGGCTGCGGAACTATGCCGAGCAGGACCCGGAAGTGAAAAAAGCCTGGTCCACCAGGCAGTTGCGCGAGGCTTTTGCCACGGGCGCCGAGCGCTTCGGCTGGGCCAGGCGCTCACCGGAGCCGCGTTCGATGCGCGACGGCAACCAGCTGATCGGCTGGGGCGTAGCCGCCGGTACTTATCCGGTGCGGCGCGCCTATGGCGAGGCGATCGTGCGCATCCTGGCCGACGGCTCGGTGGAGGTCGAAAGCTCCTCGATCGACATGGGCCAGGGCACCTACACCATCCTGGCGCAGACGGCGGCCGAGACGGTGGGCGTGCCGGCCGACGACGTCGTGGTGAAGCTGGGCGATTCTCGCTTCCCCCGCGCCGGCGTCGCCGGCGGCTCGCGCCTGGCCGGCGTCATGACGGGCGCCGTCTACAAGGCCGCGACCTCGGCGCTCGACCAGTTGGTCGGGTTGGCGATCAGCGACCCGCGCTCGCCCTTCCATGCGCTGCAGGCCAACACGCTGGTCGTCGCCAATGGCCGCATCACCGCACCGCGTGGCGACGGCCCCGATGTGTCGATCGCCGAGCTCCTCAAAAGCGTCGGCCGCGATCGCATCGAGGCGACAGGCGATACCATGCCGGCCAATTCGAGTGCCGAGGACCGCTACAGGAACTACACCACCATCGCCATGGCGCTGCCGCACACCGAAGGCGACTATTCCCGCCATTCCTGGTGCGCGCATTTCATCGAGGTCCGGGTCGACGAGGATTTCGGCACGGTGCGCGTCTCGCGCGTCGTGTCGGCGCTGGATTCGGGACGGCTCTACAATCCGAAGCTGGCGGAAAGCCAGTGGAAGGGCGGCATCATCATGGGCATCGGCCAAGCGTTGCTGGAAGAAGGCATCATCGACCGCCGCCACGGCCGCATCGTCAACAACAACCTCGCCGACTATCTGGTGCCGACCAATGCCGACATTCCCGACATCGAGGTGATTTCGGTCGGCATCCCCGACCCGCACTCCTCGGTGCTCGGCGGCAAGGGCGTCGGCGAACTGCCCATCGTCGGCGTGGCGCCGGCGATCGCCAACGCGGTGTTCCACGCGACGGGGAAAAGGGTGCGCGACTTGCCGATCACGCTGGAGAAGCTGATCTGAGCGGTGGAAGCGAGTAATCTCCCCCCTTGAGGGGGAGATGGCCGGCAGGCCAGAGGGGGGCGGCCAGGCGCGATCCCGGCGAGCGAGCGCTTCGCGCCGGAGCCGCTCTGGAGGCGGTGAGCCGATCTCGCGCTGCGGACTACGCCTTCAGCCTGAATGCGCTGCCAGGGGCGTGCCTATGTCCGAGACGAGCTTGACAAGATCGGCTTGGCGTCTCGTCCCGGTTTTGGCGAAGATACGATTGAGGTGTGTCTTCAAGGTGTTTTCGCCGATGCCGAGCGCCAAAGCGCTCTTCGACGCCGACAATCCGCTGCCGATCCGCAGCAGGACCCGCGCCTCCGCGGGCGTAAGGTCGAACAGCGTGGTCAGGACGGCCTCCGGGAGAGGAGAAGCCGACGTCGTGGTCGATATGAAGACAGCCGCGCATGCCGGCCGGAAAGCCGCGCGCGCGGTTCCTTCGGTCAGCGGCAGCACATAGGCGACGGCGGGCGGCTGGCCTGGGGCCGAGACCGGCAGTCCTATGCCCCGGGCGCCAAGCGAAGCATCCGCGTTCGCGGCGCTGGCGATCGCTTCCAGCAGGGCGCGGGCGACCGCCGGATTCTGCGCCTGGAGCAGGCCGTTCCTGGAAAGAATCGGACCTTGCGCCGACAACATCCGTTCGGCAGCGCCATTGGCATGGAGGATGGCCCCGTTGGCGCCGGCAAGCACGACAGGCACTGCGAGATTGTCGAGCGCCTGGCGGTAAAGGCTGGCGGTAACGCGAGCCTGGTCGAGCAGGTCTCCGATCAGGGAAGCACGGCGCAGATGCGGCGAGAGCAACGCCAGGAAATGTTGGTCCTCGGCTGATATGATCCCCCTGTCGGCCCATGTGGTGCAACCCATGAGCCCGATCCGGTCCGATGTGTGGACGAATTTGGTGATGCAGGCTTCGCGCAATCCCTGCGGTTCGGCCCAATTCTGAAAAAATGCCGTCTGCCCGAGTTCGGCTTCGCTCATCAGCGACAGCGTCGCGACGGGCGTGTCGACGTCGCCGATGACCGCCGTCTTCAGACCGGGAATTGCATCAAAGTCATAGTCCTGGAGCACGCGCATTTGCACGGGATCCCAGGGCGATTGAGCGGCGAAGCGGCCATGATTGTCGGCGGTGCTGGCGAGCGCGATGGTTGTATAGGCCGCGTCCATGGCCGTCGTGATCCGGGTCATGACCCCGGCCCAGCCTTCCGGGTTCAAAACGCAATCGTAGATATCGCCGATAATGGAACCAAGGACTTCGCTGCTCAGCCTCTCCACCACGCCTCCAGACACACTGCGATCTCGCCTCGGAGAATTTTGTGGCGTCATACTTTTGGATGACGCCACTCCTGGCCGATCTCGATTAGGATTCAACTCGATTGCTTGACGCCAGCCGCCACTGTTGCCGGTTATTCTGCCGATTGAAAGTATGGCGATCGGTATTTTTCAAGCGCGGATACTTTATCGAGGTTTTCCATTGTCGCGAAAGACGGTGTTTTCATCGGCTCAGTTGCCACCGCATCTTGACGAACGCGAGCGATTTTCCCTGTGGCAGGACATCCACGTCGCGGAAATATGGTCGGTGGAATACGGCATATCGGAAAACCTGCCCTTCGAGGCCTCGATCGAAGCCACGGCTGTCGGTTCACTGGTTCTCGGCCAGATGTCCGGAACGATCAAGCAGGCGACAAGGAAGGCGAGCAACATCGCCGAGGACGACAATGACGGCTATTTGCTGTTGATCAACAAGGCCGACACCCTCTTGTCGGGCGTGCAGGTCGGCCGCGAATATGCCGTCGGTCGGGGAGAAGCCGTCCTCGTCACGGCCTCGGAAGCGCTGAAAATGAGCGGCGCCGACAGCAATATCTGGACCAATGTGGTCGTCCCCCGCGCGGTCCTCATGCGCGCCTTCCCGCAGATCGACGACCGGCTGGGGTTGAAGATCGGCGCCGACAACGAAGCCCTCGATCTTCTCAAGCGCTATTGCGAGCTTCTTGAAAGCGGCAGCCCGCTCGCCTCGGCCGATCTCATAACCCATGCGACGGACACGATCGTGGACCTGATCGGCCTGGTGACCGGGGCGAAAGGCCGGGCTGCCGAATTGGTCGGCCTTCGCGGCCTGCGCGCCGCCAGGCTGGAGGCGATCCTGGCAACGATTGCCGAGGATTTCGCCGATCCTGGCATCTCCGCCCAAGGTGTCGCGCAACAGCTCGGCCTGTCGGCGCGCTACATCCATGATCTCCTTCAGGAAACCGGAGTGAGCTTCTCCGAGCGCGTTCTCGAACTGCGGTTGCAGAGCGCCCATAGGATGCTCTCTCAGAGACACAGCGACATGCGGATTAGCGATATCGCGATGACGAGCGGGTTCAGCGATGTATCGTATTTCAATCGCTGCTTTCGTCGCCGTTTCGGCTATACGCCGACCAGCGCCAGATAGGTTGCGGCATTTTCTGTGGCCGGCCCTGGCGCGGCGTCCGATTCTCTCTTTGAGAGGCCGGTGCGGCGGCACCTGCGCGATCGTGGCGCAGAACTGCCACAGTGCGCGCAAAAGGCTCGGCTTTTCGCTCCAGTCCAATTCCAGTGCGGCCCTGCCCAAGACAAGCCCGAGCTCCAATGGCATGTCAGCCTCAGGGTGAAATGACTATCATGTCAGGGGTTTGGATGCCGCAGAATGGTTTTGGTGGCCGCAGGGCTAACGCGTGGAAATATCTGGCGCTGACGTCGACCGCGCTGGTCGGATTCGGCCAGCCGATCGCCGCGACGGCGGCCGATGCCTGGACCGGCACCACCTCCACGGATTGGTTTACCGCCGGAAACTGGAACGCTGGGTCAGTGCCGACGGCGGCCGATATTGTATATATCAGCAATTCGACACCGAATCCGACTGTTATCAACGCTGGCAACGCTTTTGCCGACGATATTTACCTTGGCTTTGTAGCTTCTTCGGACGGCAGCCTTGTCGTTTCGAACGGCACGTTGACGACCGACCGAGCATTCTTATCCTGGGGGGATAACTCCACTTCTGATGTCACCGTAACAGGTGCGGGTTCCTCGTGGACCAGCAGCAGTTTGGTGGTTGGTAGTTTCGGGCTGGCTACGCTCGATATCCTCAATGGCGGTGTCGTGACGGATGCTGTGGGTATTGTTGCGGGCGCCAGCAACGTTCAAGGCGTCGTAAAGATCGATGGCGCCGGCTCAACGTGGCTTAACACTGATAGCCTCACGGTCGGCAGTTCCGGCGTTGGTGCGGTAACGGTTTCCAACGGCGGCAACGTCATCAGCGACAGCGCCTATATTGGCCGATATTCAGATTCGATCGGCTCGGCGACGATCGATGATGCCACCTGGACAAACAATGGAACGCTCTATGTCGGCCATGATGGCGACGGCGCGTTGATAATCACCAACGGCGGTGTGGTTAGCAATGCTGATGCCATGGTGGGCTACAGCACCGATTCAGCCGGTAAGGTGATGGTCGATGGCATCGGCTCAACCTGGCTCAACAGCGGGAACTTGTCCGTCGGCGTCGACGGGACAGGTACGTTGATGGTCTCGAACAGCGGAAAGGTCAGCAATACTTCAGGTTATATTGGCGCCTCCGCGGGTTCGACCGGCAAGGTGTTCGTCGACAACTCGACCTGGACAAACAGCGGATCGCTGGGTGTCGGCGATTTCGGCACCGGCACTCTGGCGATCAGCCATGGCGGCGACGTCAGCTCCAATGGGGGGACTATTGGCGCGAATGCCGGCTCGACCGGCAGCGTGTTCATCGAAAATGCCGGCTCGACCTGGACCAACAGTTCCGACCTGGCTGTCGGCGATTTCGGCACCGGCACGCTAGCGATCAGCAACGGCGGCGCTGTCAGCAATGACAAGGCCTATGTTGGCAAGTCGGCGGGCTCGACCGGCATCGTGATAGTCGTCGACTCAACCTGGACAAACAGCGGGTCGCTGATCGTCGGCGATTTCGGCAAGGGCGCTCTGCAGATCACGCAAGGCGGCGCGGTCAGCAACAGTTGGGCAACTGTTGGCGCGAAGGCGGGCTCGACCGGCATCGTATTCGTCGACGGTGCCGGCTCGACCTGGACAAACAGTTCGGACCTGATCGTTGGCGATCAGGGCACAGGTACGCTGACGGTTTCGAACAAGGGCACGGTCAGCAATCAGAACGGCTTTTTGGCAAATGTTGCGGGCTCCACCGGCACGGCGACGGTCGAGGGTGCAGGCTCGACCTGGGCCAGCGTAGCCCTTTTCGTCGGTTTCGCCGGCACGGGCGAACTGAACATCCTCAACGGCGGCGCGGTCAACAGTGGCCTGGGCTTCGTTGGTTTCGGTTCGGGTTCCGCCGGCACAGTGACCGTCGACGGCGGGGGATCGACCTGGACAAACAGTTCCAACCTGTTCGTCGGCGATCAGGGTACTGGCACGCTGAATATCTCGAACGGCGGCAAGGTTAGCGATACCACAGGCTATGTGGGCGCATTCTCTGGCTCGACCGGCACGGTGACGGTCGACGGCGGGGGTTCGGCTTGGAACAACAGCTCGGACCTGTTCGTAGGCGGTTTCAGCACGGGTACTCTGACGATCTCGAACAGCGGCACGGTCAGCAATGGCTGGGGCTATATCGGCTACGTTGCCGATTCGACCGGCATGGCGGCGGTTGACGGCGCGGGATCGAAGTGGACGAACAGCGGGGACCTCTATGTCGGAGGCTTTGGCACGGGCACGGTGACGGTTTCGAAAGGCGGCGTGGTCAGCAATGGCTTGGGCTTGGTTGGCTACGCCGCAGGTTCGGTCGGCACGGTAGCGGTCGACGGCACAGGCTCGACATGGGCCAGCAGCGGAGATCTTGATGTCGGCGTTAGTGGAACAGGCACGCTGACGATTGCCAATGGCGGCGCGGTGTCGAGCGGCGGCGTGGTCAACATCGCCGCCATGGCGGGCTCCGTCGGCACGCTCAACATCGGTGCGGCGAGCGGATCGCCAGCGGCGGCCGCGGGCACGCTCAATGCGGCGAGCGTCCAGTTCGGGCCGGGCGCGGGTGCGATCAACTTCAACCACACCGATACGAACTACGCCTTCGCGTCGGCGATCGGTGGCGCAGGCACGATCAACCAGATCGCCGGCGCGACGAACCTCACCGCCGATTCGAGCGGCTTCACCGGTGCCACCAATGTGGATGGCGGGCGGCTGGCCGTAAATGGTTCGCTGGCCAATTCGCTGGTGACGATCTTCGGTGGCACGCTGGGCGGCAACGGCACGGTGGGCGGTGTCATGGCGCGGTCGGGCGGCATCATCGCACCCGGTAATTCGATCGGTACGCTCCACGTCGCCGGCAATCTCGACCAGGCGGCGGCCTCGATCTACCAGGTCGAGCTGACCTCGACCGGCCAGTCCGATCTCATCCACGCGACGGGCACGGCGAGCATCGCCTCCGGCGCGATCCTCCAAATGGTCAAGACGGACGCAGCGCCTTACGTGCCGGGCGCGCATTACACGGTTCTGCAGGCCGACGCGGGCGTCATCGGCACCTACACAATCAGCGGACTGGGCCTTTTCACCGGCCTTTACGCCAATTACGATCCGACGCATGTCTACATCGACGCGGTGCAGGCAAAGTCCTTCGCCGATGTCGGCCTGACGCCAAACCAGATCGCCACCGGCGGTGGTGCCGAAAGTCTTGGCAGCGGCAATCCGCTGTTCGATGCGATATTTGCTTTGCCGAGCGAAGCAGCCGCCCAGGACGCCTTCGACCAGCTTTCCGGGGAAATCCACGCCTCGGCCAAGAGCATGCTGCTTGAAGACAGCCGCTTCGTCCGCGACGTGGCCAGCAATCGCATTGCTGCTGCCTTTGGCGATGGCGGCGCTGCGGCGCTGCCGGTCATGGCCTATGGCGAGGGTGGACCGGAAATGGTGGCGGCCGATACCGACCGCTTCGCCGTCTGGGGCCAGGTGTTCGGTTCGTGGAGCAATACCGATAGCGACGGCAATGCCGCCGCCTTCGACCGCTCGACCGGCGGCCTGCTGGCCGGCGCCGATACTTTGGTCGGCGGCTGGCGTGTCGGCGTGCTCGGCGGCTACGGCCATTCCTCCTTCGATGCCGACGACCGCGATTCATCAGGCAAGGGTGACAGCTACCATCTCGGTCTCTATGGCGGCACCAACTGGGGCGCCATCGCCTTCCGCAGCGGAGCGGCCTATAGCTGGAGCAGCATCTCGACCAGGCGCTCGGTTGCTTTCAACGGCTTTGCCGATCAACTGTCGGCCGACTACGATGCCGGCACCGCGCAGGTGTTCGGCGAACTCGCTTACAAGGCCGATGCCGGCAGCAGCTTCCATTTCGAGCCCTTCGCCAACCTCGCCTATGTCAGCGTGCACACCGACGGCTTCACCGAAACGGGTGGTGCCGCGGCGTTGACCAGCGCCAGCACAAACAACGACGCCACCTTCACCACGCTCGGCCTTCGCGGCGCGACCGACTTCGCGCTTGGCGGCATCGATGCCACCGCTCGCGGCATGCTCGGCTGGCGTCACGCCTTCGGCGATGTCACGCCGACCTCGGTCTTCGCCTTCGCCGGCGGCGATCAATTCACCATCGCCGGCGTGCCGATCGCCAGGGATGCCGCGGTGATCGAGGCCGGCCTCGATCTCAACATGTCGGCCAATGCGACGCTCGGCCTGTCCTATACCGGCCAGTTCGGCAGTGGCACGGTCGACCAGGGCGCCAAGGTGGATCTGAGCGTGAAGTTCTGAACGACGGTGACGAAACGGCTTTGCAGCACGAACCTGCACGCTGATCCGCCCTACTCCGGCGACGGCACCGGCGGCTTCGAGGTCAGTGCGGTGCCGGCGGCCGCGACGATGACGGCGGCGATGCCGGCCAGTTGCGGCGCGGTCAGGCTCTCATGCAGGAACAGGAAGCCGGCCAGCGCGCCGAGCCCTGGCTCCAGGCAGGTCAGCGTGCCGTAGATGCGGGCCGGCATCCGGGTCAGCGCCACCATCTCCAGAAAGAACGGCAGCGCGCTCGAGAACAGGCCGACGAGCAAGGCACTGACCAGGATCGACGGCGCGAGCAGGCCCGCTCCCGCCTGCGCCACGCCGAAAGGCAGCACCAGCACGGCGGCAATCGCCATGCCGTAGGCGGTGGTGCGGGTGCCGAGCTCGGCGCCCGCCTTCTGCGCCAGCACGATGTAGAGCGCCCAGAAACCGCCGGCCGCCAGCGCCAGCATCACCCCAATCGGATCGAGCGGCTGGAGCGAACGGATGAAGGGTGACAACAGCACGATGCCGGCGACCGCCAACGCGATCCAGGCAAAGTCGCCCGCCCGCCGCGAGGTCAGCGTCGCCACCAGCAGCGGTCCTGAAAATTCCAGCGCCACCGCGACGCCGAGCGGAATCGTGGCGAGCGCGGCGTAGAACAGGAGATTAAGCGCGCACAGCGTCACGCCATAGGCGACCAGCCACGGCATGGTGGCGCGCGAAGGCCGCATCTGCCAAGGCCGCAGCACGGCGATCAGCATCAGCGCGCCGACGACCAGCCTCAGCGTCGTCGTGCCCTGCGCGCCGATCACCGGAAACAGGCTCTTGGCGAAAGTAGCGCCGATCTGGATCGACACCATGGCCCCCAACAGCGCCATCACGGGCAAAGGCGCCGCTTCACGACCGACAACCGGCGTCGATGTCACTTGATCCCGTCCTCCGTGCGCCATCAGGCAAACGCTGCGTCATGGGAGATAGGGCGAACCGGCCCGTCCGTCGTGAGGCAGGACCGGCATCTCGATGGGGCAAGAAAGGGCCGGACGAGCCGGCCGCCCTCAGACGCGGCCGTTGCGCGCGTTCGGCAGTCTCATGATCGACGTCAGGACCAGCAGCGCGGCACCGCCCAGAAATGCCATCGCCGCCAGCGACAAGGCAATGCCGACATGGACGATGGCGAAGGCCAGCGCAAAGGGTGCAACGGCGGAAACGAGCAGCCGGGCCGATGTGACGCGCCCCTGCAGCCGGCCATAGTCCACACTGCCGAACAATGTCAGCGGCAGGGCGCCGATGACGATGCTGAAAAGCCCGTTGCCCATGCCGAACACGACGGCGAAAACCATCGCGCCTGCGACGGAAGGCGCCGTGCAGTTCAGCACGACGACTCCGCTCGTCATCAGGCCGGCCGAGATGATGGCCAGCGTCAATGGCGGCAGGTTGATACCGAAGATCATGTTGATGAAGCGGCTCAACAC
Organism: Mesorhizobium sp. B264B1B; assembly: GCF_020165765.1. Lineage (NCBI taxonomy): Bacteria > Pseudomonadati > Pseudomonadota > Alphaproteobacteria > Hyphomicrobiales > Phyllobacteriaceae > Mesorhizobium > Mesorhizobium sp. B264B1B. Next base: position 28,818 of record NZ_JAIUIS010000028.1, on the reverse strand, counting down.
TTGTGACGGCCCGAACAGCGTTCCGACAATGGCGGCGGTCGCCCCGAGGCCAAGTCCGGAAAGCAGCGGCACCATATGCACCAGGACAGCGGCGCCAAGCAGGTTCTGCAGCGAGAAGGCGATGACCATCAACGCGAAGCCGAGCGGCCGCGCCGAGGCCGGAAGCGATCCCTGGACATGCCGTGGCGGCTCGGTCGCCGAGCGCCTGCTCTTGGCCAGCCCGTGCGAGAGCCAGGCGTGCAGCGGCAGGCAGACGAGCAGGTTCAGCCCCGCGAAGACGAGATAGACGGTTCGCCATGACATCTGCGCGTGCAGGGCCGAGGTGATCGGCCAGAACACGGTCGATGCGAAGCCGGCGATGAGGGTGAGATAGGTGATGCTGCGTTGCGCTGCACGCGGCCTTATCTGCACAAGCAGCGCGAAAGCGGCGCCGTACTGGACCAGGTTCGATGCCACTTCCAGCACGATCAGCGCCGCCACGAAGGCCCCGGCCGCCGGCGCGTAGGCACAGGCGGCGAGCGCAGCCGCGGCAAGGATCGAGCCGACGGTCATGATCTTGCCGGCGCCGAAGCGGTCGATCCAGTTTCCGAGCCAGGGCGCCGTCAGGCCGCCAACCAGCAGAGCCGCCGAGAGCGCGCCGAAAATCCATTCGGTCGGCCAGTCCAGATCCCTGGCCATATCGGCGGCGAGAATGCTGAAACTGTAGTACAGCGTGCCGTAGCCGATGATCTGGGTGACGCCGAGGGCGGCAATGGCGGTCAGCGGCGAGCGCTCCGGGACTTCGAGATCGGAAAGGCTTCGATCACTTGATGCCACGGTCATGGATCACTACCTCGCCGCCTTCCTTGGTGAAGCGGGCCACCGGATGGTCGAGCAGATCGAGCACGAGCTCGGACGGACGGCACAGCCGCGTCCCCTTGGGCGTCTCGACGATCGGCCGGTTGATCAGGATCGGATGCCTCAGCATGGCGTCGATCAGCTGTTCATCGGTCCATTTGGCGTCACCCAGGCCGAGTTCGGCATAGGGCGTACCCTTTTCGCGCAGCAAGGCGCGCGCGGGAATTCCCATGGCGGCGACCAGCTGGCGCAAGCGGTCCCGGCTGGGCGGATGTTTCAGATACTCGATGATGTCAGGCTTCTCGCCGCTCGCCTGGATCATGGCAAGCGTGTTGCGCGAGGTGCCGCAGTCGGGATTGTGGAAGATCGTAGCGGTCATGGCTTGGCCTCGACGGCAAGAGGTTGGATTTCGGATTGCTGATGCGGCGCGGTCGGGACGATCGCCCGGGCTGTCGGCGCGACGATCACTGAACCGGTCCCTTCACATCGGCGGCGCAGCAGTCTGGAGCCAACGCCGAAGCGCGGATCTCCAGCCTGCCGGAGCAGCAATCCTCCATCAGGAAACGGATGAGGCCGCTCAACGCGTCATATTCGGCGCTGTAGACCATGGAGCGCGAATCGCGCCGCACGCTTATCAGCCCTGCCCGCTCGAGCTCCTTCAGGTGGAAGCTCACATTCGAGGCCGAGACCTCGACTTTTTCGGCGATGGCGCCGGCGGCAATCCCGTCCGGACCGGCAATCACCAGATGCCGCAGGATGCGCAGGCGCGTTTCTTGCGAAAGGGCCGCAAAGGCGGAAAGGGCTTGACGTTCATCCATATTTCAACAATCCTAAAAACGTTGAAACAAGGATTACCGCACATGCTCGTTTCTGACAATCGGGAATTTGAACCCGCTGACGTCGTTGATCCCGACGACATCACCATCGCTGGCCTGCTGGAGTTTCTGGCGGGCTACAAGGACCGGCCGCTGGTGTTCTTCTATGACGGCCGGCCGGTGCGACCTGGCTACCACGTCACCGAAGTGAAGGCCGGCCAGTTCGCTGCGCTGGACTGCGGTGCAAACCCGGAATCCTGGGCCGAGATCTTCGTGCAGCTCTGGGACGTCGAGGAGGACCGCACGCATATGCCGGCCGGGAAATTCTCGGCGATCATCCGCAAGGTGACAGAGCATGTCGGGCTCGACCATTCCGCCAAGCTCACTTTCGAAGTCAGCGACGGCGTGCGCCCGATGCAGCTCTACCGCGCCGCGCCCCCCCGGCTCGCCGGTGATGCGGTGCATGTCGAGCTTTCGCCGCGGCCGGCAAGCTGCAAGCCACGTGACCGCTGGCTGGAGGAAGAGAGGAAAGCCAAGGCCTGTTGCGGACCTTCGGCCGGACCGCAACCTTGCTGCGGCTGACGTTTCGCAGCCAAGCAGATGGCTTGGCGCCGTCTTGACGGCCAAGACAGCCTTCCGCTCGCTCAGTTCAGCGATTTGCGCCGCGGCGGCGGCGTGCGATCGCGTTGAGGCAGCGGGACCTGCGGCCATGCCGGCGAAATGAGCTACGGCGTGGCGCGGAGGTTCCTGCGGATGCGCCGCCTGCCCGTTCCACGGGCTTTCTCCGCCACAACGGCGGCGATGTCGACCACGTCGGCCTCGCGCGATCTGCCGTTGGTGGCCTTGTGAAGCCGCTCGTAAGGCAGCAATTCCTTGATCCGCGCGTTGAGCGACGCGATTTCAGCTTTGAGGTCCTCGCATTCCTGCCTCTGGACATCCAGCTGTATCTGTTCCGCTGCTTGTTGCAGCGCAAGCTGCGAAAGATTGGCGTTCGCTTTCGAAAGGCTCGTCTTGTCGTTTTCGTTCTCGTCGGTGAGCGAGGACAACCTTTGATCGGCGATTTTCTTTTCGGCCAGCGTGTCGTTCAAGTCGGTCTTGAGCCTGGCGATCTCGGCTGTGGCCTCGCTGTTCTCGTGCGAGGCCCGCTCCAGCCGTGATTGCAGGTCCTGTATCTCGGAACGCAATCCGCGCATTTCCGTCTGGCTGCGGGCGAGTTCAGCTTGCCTGTCGCCTTCCATCATGCTGGCCGCTTCGGTCATTTCCGACAGCTTCGCCTGCGCGGTCTCGAGTGATTTCTGGAGCCGCATCTCCTCCTTCTCGCTCTTGCCGAGCGCGGTCAGCAGTTCGGCAAGCCGCGCTGCTTCGCTGGCATGGATCGTCGAGAGCTCGTCGAGCCTGTGGCGCGTCTGGGTTTCTCGCTTCAGCGCCTTGTCGAGCTCGATCGACAGGCTGACATGCTTTTCCCGCAGCATCTTGCTCTCGCGCAGGCGCCTGTTGGCCTCGACCGCCCTGGCCGTCAGCCGCTTGGCGATGTCGCCGAACTCCGCGTCGCGTTTTGCGCCCGCATTGGCCATTTCGGCAAGTTCCAGCCTGGCCGCTGCGAGCGCTGCGCGAAGCGCCTCCCTGTCCTGGACCAGGCTTGTCTCGCGCTGTTGTAGCAATTCGCAGGCGCTTTCACGCTCGCGCAGCTTTCTTGCCGTGTCGTGCAGCTTTTCCGACAGCGTTCTTTGTTCCGCGATCAGGTCGCCATTTGCGAGCTCCAGCTCGTTGGCGCGAAGAATATCGGTGTGGAGGATGTTGAGGAATTCGCGCGTCAAATGGTGTGAGGTCGCGATCTCCGACAATTTGCCGTTGATCTCGTCCATATAGTTCCTGGCGTCGTGGAACATCCCTTCGAAGGCACTCAATGCCGCCATCCGGGTCTGGGTATGGGGCGTCAGTCGTGGCGCGGTTTCGGTGGCGTCGGCGTTGCCCGCGCCGTCCGGATTATCCGCACCATCCGCATCTGCCGCATTGGCCTCGGGTGCCGAGGCCTCGGCTCCTGGCGCGGAATCTGGGATATAGCCGCTGTCTGGCGGCGCGTCATATTCGGTATCGAGGCTGGCATCCAGAGCGTCCGCCAGATCGGCCTGCAGCTCCTGGAGTGCATCATCTACGTCTTCGGCACGCTTGATCAGACCCTTGAAATTCATAACGAATGCCCTTTACGCATACCCCATTCAGTATTTAATAATTGGCTAATATGTATGCTTACATCCACTGATTGCGCAGGGGAAGCCCCCCATTAGGGGGAGCGTAAAGTTGGACATTTGGGGTTGGGATGCGGCGGGCGACCAGTGCCGCGGCCGTCTTTTTGCAGAATTGACGCACCCAATTTCTGGGTGGAATCTGAATGCGGAAAATCCTGGCTCCTACTTCCCTCGTGGAAGGTAGGACTGAGGCGCTGGCGCTGGAGGATGCTCGTCCTGTAGCGCCGCGCCAACTCCGCCCGCTGCTTGCAGCGACCCTCCCCACAAGGGGAGGGTAAAAGTCAGCCCGCCATGGCCAGCGGCACGGCGCTTTTGTTGGGGATCTGGATGTCGATTTCCAGCGTCGACATGGTCTCGCCGCGGTCCATTGAGATTTGCAGATAGTCCTGGTCGATCTGCACGTGCTTGGCGATGACGGCCATGATCTCCTCGCGCAGCACGGAGACGAGATCGGGCTGGCCACGGCTGCGCCGTTCGTAGGCGAGCAGCACCTGCAGCCGCTCACGCGCCACGGGCGCGCTGGAGCGCCGCTTGAAGAGGTCGAGAATGTTCATGCCGCCCTCCTTCCGAGCAGCCTGTCGAGGAAGCCCTTGCGCTCGAAGGGAACCACGACCGGCAGGTCTTCGCCTTCCAGCCGCCGCGCCGCTTCGATATAGGCTTTGGCGGCGGCGTTCAGCGGATCGCTCAGCGTCACCGGCGAACCGAGGTTGGAGGCCCTGAGCACATCCTGGCTCTCCGGTATGATGCCGAGCAGCGGCACCGACAGGATTTCCAGCACGTCGTCGATGGACAGCATCTCGCCGCGAGCCGCGCGGCCGGCATCGTAACGCGTCACCAGCACGTGCTTGGCGATTTGCTCGCCCTGTTCGGCACGCATGGTGCGGGCGTCGAGCAGGCCGATGATGCGGTCGGAATCGCGCACCGACGACACTTCCGGATTGGTGACGATGACCGCCTCGTCAGCGAAGCGCATGGCGAGCTGCGCGCCGCGCTCGATGCCGGCCGGGCTGTCGCAGAACACATAGTCAAACACCGAGCGCAGCTTCTCGATCACCTCGCCGACGCCTTCTTCGGTCAGCGCGTCCTTGTCGCGCGTCTGCGAGGCCGGCAGCAGGAACAGCGTATCGACGCGCTTGTCGCGGATCAGCGCCTGCGACAGCTTGGCCGTGCCCTGGATGACATTGACGAGGTCGAACACCACGCGCCGTTCGGCGCCCATGATCAGGTCGAGATTGCGCAGGCCGACGTCGAAATCGACCAGCGCCACTTTCTTGCCGGTCCTGGCGACCGCGGCCCCCAATGCGGCCGTCGAGGTCGTCTTGCCGACACCTCCCTTGCCTGAGGTGACCACCACTACCTTGCCCATGAAAAAAGCCTCCGTCGCCTGATGTTGTCGTTTGTTATTGCTCCGTGCGTCGCACGGCTATTGTTGGAACCTGCCATCATCCCACGCGAAACCGGTCCCAACCTTGCGGACCTGAGCGTCCTGTTCGCGGTCGCACAAGACAAGAACTGGTTCGGCGTTTTCATCCCGGCGCCCTAGTTCAGCGGCACGACGCGCAGCACGCCGTCTTCGAGGAAGGCCTGCACCGGCTTGCCGCGCGAGGCGCCTTCCATGTCCTCCGCCGTGGTGTACCAGCCGTCGATGGCGAGCAGCTCGGCCTCGTTCCTGCGGCAGAAGATGCGCGCCGAAATATTGCCTTCCGAGCCCGCAATGGCGCGGCCGCGCAGCGTGCCGTAGACATGGATCGAGCCCGCCGCAATGATCTCGGAACCGGAAGCGACCGATCCAAGCACGATGACATCGCCATGCGGATGAAAGATCGACTGGCCCGAGCGAAGGGGCGACTTGACCATCAGCGTTCCGGCCAGGGCCGGCTCCGCCGCGCCGGCTTGCTGTTCTGTCTTGGCTGCCTTGACCCTTCCAGCCTCGGCCCTGCCCTCGTCGGGCTTGCCCGTTTCCTTGCCGCGTTCCGAAGACACCGCTTCCGTCTTGCCGGCCTCTTCCGCCAGGCCTGCCTTGCCGTTGCGGCCGGGCTGCGCCAGCAGGCCATCTGAAGTGGCCTCCTTGGCGCCGGCCAGCAGCGGCGGCAGCTCGGGCCCGAGCGAGGCCCCTTCGAGCTCGATGGCATAGACCCGGATGCCACGCGTGCCGAGCGAAGCGACCAGCGCCGCGATCTCGTCGGCCGCAGGCTTCAGCGCATTGAGATCGAGCACCACCGGCCGCCCTGAGAAATAGCCCGGCGAATTGCCGATCCAATGATCCAGCCCCTCCAGCCAAGCACCGATCGGCGCCTCCGGCGTCAGCGTGAAAGCGACGAACGAACGGGCGCGAAAGCGAATGGATTTGGTCTCCAGGGGAGCGGCAAAGGTCACGGCTGGCGAATCCTTACTCAATGGTTAAAGGGTGCCGGCCGAATGGTTAACAAATGGTTAATAAAGACGGCTGGCACCTTGGAAGCCGCCAGAAATTGGAGGGTCGGCTAACCGCCAGTTGCGGATGCCGGCTGACAACACGCGGAATGTGTTGATAGCGCCGCGTCAGCAAGCGGATTACCGCCGTTCAATCGACAAGCTAGATCTCAAAATGCGCCATGACGGCAACAGGGAGGGGGCACCGCCAGCGACGACAGATCCCCTCCCGAAAGGCGCGCGCAGGTTGACAATCCTTGGGTTGATGCAACATCCTGCCGATCTTTGACCGGGAGGTAGTATGACTGTTTCGATCAACCGTCGCGTCTTTTCCGTCGGCGCGGGCACTTTGGCGCTGGCCGCGGCAGGGTTTTCGCCGGCGCGCGCGCAGCAGGCTTTTTTCCGTATCGGCACCGGCGGCACGTCCGGCACCTACTATCCGGTGGGCGGGCTGATCGCCAACGCGATCTCGGCGACGGGGCCGGCCGGCGTCGAGGGCCTGGTTGCCAGCGCCACGTCCTCCAACGGTTCGGTGGCCAACATCAGCGCCATCCAGTCGGGCGCTTCCGAATCGGGCTTCACGCAATCCGATGTCGCCTACTGGGCGCATTCGGGCACCGGCCTCTACGAGGGCAAGCCCAAGGTAGAGGATCTGCGCCTCATTGCGACGCTCTATCCTGAAACCATCCATCTGGTCGCGCGCGCCGACGCCGGCATCAAGACTGTGGCGGATCTGAAGGGCAAGCGCGTCTCCCTCGACGAGCCGGGTTCCGGCACCATCGTTGATGCGCGCCTGGTGCTCGGCGCCTACGGTCTAACGGAGAAGGACGTAAAGCCCGAATATCTCAAGCCCGGCCCGGCCGGCGAGCGCCTGCAGGACGGCGCCATGGACGCCTATTTCTTCGTCGGCGGCTATCCGACCGGCGCCATCGTCGAGCTTGCCAGCACCAAGAACATCACGCTGGTGCCGATCACCGGCCCCGAGGCCGACAAGCTCCTGTCCGAACAGAAGTTCTTCTCGACCGACATCGTGCCCGCGGGCACCTACAAGAATGTCGGCGAGACCAAGACCATTTCGGTCGCCGCGCAATGGGTGACCAGCGCCAAGCAGACCGATGACCTCATCTACAAGATCGTCAAGTCGCTCTACAGCGACGAGACCCAGAAGGCGCTGCAGGCTGGTCATGCCAAGGGCAAGCTGATCACGCTCCAGAACGCGGTCACCAGCGCCGGCATTCCGTTCCATCCGGGCGCGGAGAAATTCTACAAGGAAGTCGGCGCCCTGAAATAAGAGGCCATCAACAGACTGGCGACAACGAGGCGGAAGGCGTGCTTTCCGCCTCGTTTGTCTGGGGATTCAGGATACGGAACCGACTATGAGCGACGACGACAAAATCAGGCTTTCCGGCATGGAGTTCGACGAGGAAAAGGCTCGCGAACTGGAGGAGAAATTCGACTCCGAGATCCGGTTCCGGCCGCTGACCCGGGCCGCCGGCTGGCTGGTCGGCTTCCTCCTGGTGGCCTTGTCGCTGTTTCACTATTACACGGCTGGATTCGGCTTGCTGCAGGAGATGCTGCACCGGGGCATCCACCTGTCGATGGTGCTGTCGCTGATCTTCCTCGTCTTCCCTCTGGTGAAGAAGGGCTACGACCAGCCCGCCCAATCCAGCTTTCTGCGGCCGCTCGGCATACCGGTTTTCGACTGGCTGCTGGCGCTTGCCGCGGTGATAGCGGTCCTGCACGTGCCGATGATCCCGCTCGACGATCTTGCCTTCCGCGTCGGCAACCCCACGACGACGGACGTGGTGCTCGGGCTGACCCTCATTCTGCTCCTGCTGGAAGCGACGCGCCGGTCCGTCGGCATCCCGCTGCCCATCATCGCCATCCTCTTCATGGCTTATGCGCTGTTCGGCCCCTATATGCCGAGCATCCTGGTGCATCCCGGCGCGTCCGTCTCCCAGCTCGTCGACCACCTCTACCTGACGACGCAAGGCATCTACGGCATCGCGCTCGGCGTCGTCGCCACCTACGTTTTCCACTTCGTCCTGTTTGGCGTCTTCGCCACCCGCATCGGTCTCGGCCAGCTCTTTCTCGACTGCGCGGCATGGGTCGCCGGCCGCTACGCCGGTGGTCCGGCCAAGGTATCGATCTTCGGCTCGGCCCTGTTTGGCATGATCTCTGGCTCGTCGGTCGCCAACACCGTCACCGTCGGCTCGCTTACCATCCCGGCGATGATCCGGCTCGGCTACAAGAAGCATTTCGCCGCCGCGGTGGAGGCGGCTTCCTCCACCGGCGGGCAGGTGACGCCGCCGATCATGGGAGCCGCCGCCTTCCTGATGATCGAGTTCCTCGAACTGCCCTACACGACCATCATCCTGGCAGCGATAGTGCCGGCCTTCATGCACTTCTTCGGCGTGTTCATGCAGGTGCATTTCGAGGCCAAGCGCACCGGCTTGCGCGGCCTGCGGCCGGACGAGATGCCCGACGTGGTCGAGGCATTGAAACGGGACTGGCCGACCATCATCCCTCTCGTCGTCCTGATCGGCGTGCTTCTTGCGGGTTATACGCCTTACATGGCTGCCTTCTGGGGCATTACCCTGTGCATCCTGGTCGGCCTGTTTAACCCGCGCCGGCGCATGTCTGTCGCCGACATCGTGGTGTGCCTGCGCGACGGCGCCAAGTATGCGCTCGCCGTCGGCGCTGCCGCCGCCACGGTCGGCATCGTCGTCGGCGTCGTCACCCTGACCGGCGTCGGCTTCAAGCTGTCCTACATCGTCACTTCGACGGCAGGCCATCTGTCGCTGCTGTTCGGCACCTTTATCCCCGAAGCGATCTTCTCGACGCACGGGCTGACCCTTTTGTTCACGCTGATCATGACCGGCGTGGTCTGCATCCTGATGGGTTGCGGCATCCCGACGACAGCGAACTACATCATCATGGTGACGATTGCCGCGCCGGCACTGGTGATGCTCGGCACCGAGCCGATCGTCGCCCACTTCTTCGTTTTCTATTATGGCCTGCTGGCTGACATCACGCCGCCGGTTGCGCTGGCTGCCTACGCTGCCGCCGGCATGGCGGGAGCTGATCCATTCAAGACCGGCAACACTGCCTTTCGGCTCGGGCTCGGCAAGGCGCTGGTGCCCTTTGTCTTTGTCTTCTCGCCGTCGCTTCTGCTGGTGACGAAAGATTTCACCTGGCCGAACTTCTTCCTGGCTTTCTTTGGCTGCGTGCTCGGCATCACCTGCCTGGGGGCCGCCCTCTCGCGCTACCTGCTCGTGCGCACCCGGCCATGGGAAAACGTGTTGCTGGTCTTGGCCGCCCTGCTTCTGGTGGCGCCCGAACTCTATTCGTCCCTACTCGGCCTGGTTCTGACCATTCCCGTCATCTGGCGCCATTGGAGCGCGCGCAACGTCGAAGAGGCGCGACCGGCTTGATCAGCGCCGCCCCAACGATCCCTCCCCGAGAACTCAAAGGGGCCGGAAACGTTTTGGGGACTTCAGGAAGTCAGCGTGCTCTCAACCTGAATCTGACGCGAACCGCCAGGATCGGTTCCGCGGGGGAAAAGTTCCCCGAGAGCTGACAGACAGCCTTCGACATCAGAAAGCGACAGCCGGAGTTTCAAGTCATTGAGGGTCAGTGACGAAAGGCATGATGTCCACGCCGTCTCCCGGGAAGACGGTGAAATGCGGATGGCTTTCGAACAGGCGGGCGGCGGCATCGATTGTATCGGCCTCGACGACAATGTAGCCGCAGAAAGGGTTCACGGCGTCTGCGACCCCATCCTTGGTAACGCGCGTCGTCCTCCCGACCATGCCGCCGCGATCGGGGAAAGATGCGGCATTTCTCTCCTCCCAGTCCGTCCACTGCTGTAGGCCGACGCTATCAATCGCATCTTGCTCGGGCTTGGGCAGGCTGCGAAAGCGGGCAAGGTCTTCAGGCTTCATGGTGTAGACGGCAAGAAAGCGGGGCATGTGACGGTCTTCGCGCTGACAGAACCGATGCCAGCCTAGACTCTCGGTTGGCCGAAGTCACTAAGCACTACCACCCTCAGGCACGGCGAATTGCCCTTGTCCGGGCACTTTCGGATCATCTCACTCTCCTTTCGAAAAGGGCCACGGTCGGGCCCTTCAGTCTCGGTGCTCCGGCACTCCTTTCAGCTGGTCCTTGGTCCATTGGGTCACGGCGTGGCGCCGTCCTCGTCGCGCATAAAGTCGAGCTCGGTGACGGCCACCGGGCTCGGCGAAGGACGAGGAACGCCAGCCGTTCAAGTTTTCTCCGCGTCCGCGCAGGTCACTAAACACCGCTCTTGGCGCTGCGATGGAGTCGTCATCGCATCGTCTCTGGCCAGCTTCAGGCCGGCGCCTGGTCGGATGTGGGTGACCCCATGCCAAAGACATGGGGGCACATCGCTCTCAGACACTTTGATACGACTGCCCGCCAGTCAGTGAATGTTGATACGTCGCGTCACCTGACCGTTGCTTTCCCAATAGGTATGCTTCTTGGCAATGATGGGATCGTCCATTGCGGGTTGGACCTGCCCTCCCGTATCAACCGCGCGCGAGGTGACGGCGTGCTGTCCGGCGGAAGGCTTGGGCCAGTCGACGGACCATAGTTTCCAGGCAAAGTCCGCCTTGTCGGTTTCGTCGATGGCCGCCGGCATCCATGGCCCGTCATCGATCTTCACCTCGACCCGGTCGACCGGTGCGCCCCAGGCGGCCCCGACGATCCGGTAGTCATCGCCGATATGAGTGACCCGGGCCGGTGCCGATTTCAGCCTCGCCCGCCCGACCGAAGTTTCCACCCATACTGTCTCGCCGTTGTGGTCTTCCTCGCGCAGCGTGACATAATCGCGTCCCATGAACCGGTTCTCGAAGCGCTGATCGTTCACGTCTATGCGCTTGATCCATTTGACGTTCGCGATCCCGTACCATCCCGGCGCAATCAGCCGCAGCGGGAAGCCGTTGTCAGGAGGCAAGGGGGACCCATTCATCTCGTAGCAAAGGATGTTTTTGGGATCCATGGCGTCGGGAAGTGACATGCTGCGCGCAAAATTCTGCGTGAACTTGACGTCGTCGGCCCGCTTGATTTCCCCTTTATCGGTGCCCCAGAAGACGACCTCGATACCAGTGTCGAGGACTCCGGCCTCCGTGAGGATCGGCGCGAGCGGCGTGCCCGCCCAGCGCGCATTGCCAATGCCGCCATTGAAAAACGGCAGACCGGTATTGCCCGAACATTCGACCGTGAAGGTGACTTCCTGGCGCGGTCGAGCCTTGATGTCGGCGAGCGTCAGGGTTGTCGGCTTTTTAACGGAGCCGCCGATTTCGAGTTTCCAGGTGCTTTCGTCGATCACCGGCCGGTCGAAATGCGCGATTGAAAAGAACTTGTCGTTGGGCGTCACCCAGGAATCGAGATCCTCCCACACCAGCTGATTTTTGATGACTTCCGGAACCGGGTTCGGCGGCAGCTGATCCAACCATTTGATGACTTCCTCGCCGGCCCGGCTTGGAAAGGCAGAGGCAATCCGCGATTGAAAGGACGCCAACGCTGCGAGGGCTGCCCCGCCTTGAACGATGAATTCACGTCTGGGAAGGTAATGCATGACGACTTCTCCTCCAGTGAAAAGCTCAGTTCTCCTTCAGTGATAGATGCAATAGCGACCGGGATCGCGCAAAGCAGAGGCCGGCCGCGGCGGGCAATTATGAGAGCGTGTGAAACAACCCGAGTTAGAAGCGCGCCGTAGTTAAAGCGACGTCTCCGCTCTCAATCGCCAGCTTGTCAGGTCCGAGCCGGCGATCTTCAACTATATGCCCTATATGTCCTCGTGGCGAGGGCAAGGGCCGCATCTTCGCATCACGATTGGCATCTGCCTCGTGTTCCAAAATCCAATGCAGCCTACAATTGGTGGGTCGGATTTTGTGAGCGGCAGGGACAACGCCGAGAATAAAGGACCAACGAGTCGATTTCCTCAATGGCGCTTGAAATACTGCACCTCGCGCTCATGCTTCTCCGCCGCCTCGCGGCTATCGAAAGTCCCCAGGTTCCGTCGCTTGCCCGTCTTCTCATCCTTCTTGCGCGAATAGAGCCGGTATTTTCCGTCCTTGAGTTTGCGGATCATTTGGCCTCTCCCTGACCGGGATTTCGCCGCCGCTTGCCCTTCAGCCCGAGTGCTGCCTGTTCGATCGCGGCGCGGTCGTTGCCCAGCCTGTCGATCAGGTCCTGTGCCTGCTTGCCTGATATGCCGGTGCGCATGGCCAATTCCTCGACCGTAAGCACGTCGGTGCTGGCAATCTCGCGCGGCGGCGCGTTGCCCGCCGCCATCGACAGCTCCCTGTCGATCTCGGCCTCCGCGCGATGCCAGTGCTGCTCGGGGTCGCCGCCGCCTTCGCGCTCCCAGATCCGATAGGCGCGCTCCCGGATTTTCCCATGCCGTTGGTCGTCGCCCATTTCTCAAATCCTCCATTGGGTAGCATCTGAACGCCGCCCGCCTCCGAACGATCCAAAGAATTTGCGTGATCGCCGGGCCGGGTCGTTGGAGATTGGGATGACACGAGGCGCGCCGGGCAGAGCCCGGTCATGGAGCGAAATGATCCAGGCGGCGGGTCCCCCCGCCGCCGGGATGCCGGCCGCGGCGGCCGGCTTTGTTGTCAGCGTCCCCAGACGCCCTGACCATAGCCCTGTGCAGGCATGTCGGAGTTCGAGTTTGCCCCCATTGCGCTGTCAGTGATGCTGTTTGTGACGCTCGGGACAACCGCCTTGGCGCCGCCCGACATCATGGCATGGGCGGTTGGATAGCTGCTTGCGGCAGGGATGAAGTCGGAGCCAAAGTGGTCGCTGCCGGCAAAAGCCATGCCGGAGGCGAACAACAACGAGGCAACGGTCAATACGATCTTCTTCATTTCGGTTTCCATCTTTTGAAGTTGACATTTGGCCCCGACGCGCCGCCCGCCCGCGTTCATGGGACCGTGTTTGTTGTTTCAGGCGAAACCGGCCAACCGCGATCCCACTGGATCTTGCAGTGACAGGTCGTTCAGCGCACGACCGTCTCGGTCCGTTGTTGCGCTGTTGGCGGCTTGATAAGGGCGTGGTGTTTGTGTGGGCGTGGTAGGCAGCGTGGTAGAAACCCTTGCCGGAGTGGAATTTTGCGTGGAATGCAGCCGGAAAGCGCAGCGCCCGCTATTGGCATTGCCGCCTCGGCCCGCCGGAATAGGGCTGGTAGCTGTTGTCTTCCGGGCGGTAGGAGCGGTAGCGGCTGAAGCAGGAGGCGACATGGTCATCATCGCCAGCGGCCGCATAGGCGCCCGGCCCAGTGCCGTTGTCCTCGACGTAGCTGGCCTCGGCGGCGGGCGGCGCGGCACGGTCGGCGTCGAGATAGGGCGAGATGCAGGGGCGCTGCTGCCCGCTATAGGACATGTAGCTGTTGTCCTGCGGCCGGTAGGAGCGGTAGCGGCTCGCGCACCAGGCGACATGCGGCTGCGGCAGTTCGGCCGTGGCGGGCGCGATGGCGCCGGTGGCGGTGGGATCGGTCTCCCCGGCCTGGCGCTTGGGCTCGATATTGGCGGGCGCGGGCTGCTCGGCCGGCAGGCGCTCGAGATTCTGCGCCGTTCTGTCCACCGGCCGCGCCGTTTTGGTCCAAAGCTCCGCCATACTGACGGTGGCCGGTGCCTGGCGCGGTGGGTTCGCGGTGATTAGCCAGACGGCGAAGGCCAGACCGCTACCGAACACCGCAAGGGTCAAAACGAAACCGCAGACCAGTCCCAACAATGCTTTCACGCCGCGCTCCTTGAGCCCCTGCTAAAGCAATGCGGGGGGTCAAGGCTGGTTCCAGCAAAGCGCGGGAAATAAGCGCGGCGCTCCGCTGGGCGAATGCGAAGGCGGCGCCGTTCAAACCAGCTGCTTCACGTCCACTGGCAATTGGGTCTCCGCTGTGGGCAACGCGGCCGGCATGTCCTCGCCGCGCTGGCGCTGCCGCAGATGGAGCGCCAACAGCCGGTCCAGCGAGACCCTGCCGGCCCCGGCAACGGCCAGCACGAACATGCCGCCCGATATCGCCAGGTCCTTTTCGAAATGCAGCAGTTCGTTCTGGCTGCCGAAATTGGTGTGGAACAGCATGGCCGTTGCCAAACAGAACAGGCCAAGCGCGATGGCGCCAAGCCGCGTCAGCAGGCCTGACGCGAGGGAGAGCCCTGCCCCCAGTTGCAACGCTACGGTGGCGACAAACAGCGGCAGGTTGACACCAAGCGCTGCCATGGCCCTGGCGGCGGCATTGAAATGGGCGGCCAGCGTGGCGCCCTCATGCAAAAAGATGAGAGACAGAAGCAGGCGGCCGGCAAGCAGGCCCACGTCCCCGAGGTGGTATTTAGCGGCAAGACCCTGCAGCTTCGCGGAGCGTTCGGTCAATGTCATGGTCAGCCTCCGATCTTTTTGGCACGGGCAGGCGCCAAGCGCCTGATGTTGAAAAGGCCAGAGCCGGCGCGAGGGAGAGGATGCCGGCTCCGGCAAAGCGCGCCAGCCACGAGCGCCCAACCGTGGTGGACGAAGGGGCGAGTTCGGTGCCAACGCCCCTGCTCCGTCTCGGCTACGCCGAGCCAGCTCTCCCCATTTGTGGGGAAGAGAAAAGGTCCTACTTCGTCACCTTGGTGTCGATGGCCTGCCGCAGGTCGGAAAGCTCGTCGCACCCGGCCGGGCACAGCTGCTGCAGGGAGGCCAGCTGCTCCTTGGCCTTGTCCATGTCGCCGGTCTCGACATAGAGCTCGCCCAGATATTCGCGGGTGGCTCTGTGGTCGGGCTTCAGCTCCAGCGCCTTGGTGTAGTAGGTGAGCGCGGTCTTGTAGTCGCCGGTCTTGCGCAGGGTGAAGCCGAGCAGGTTGTAGACGTCCGCCTGCTGCGTGTCCTGCGCCAGATCGCGCAGCTCGGCCAATGCGCCGGAATAGTCCTTGGCATCGATCTTGGCCTTGATGGCGGTGAGATCCGGCGCGTCGGCGCCTTCGATGTCGTCGACCGCATAGGCCGGCATGATTGTCGCAACGGGAAGCACGGTCAGCACGGCAATGGCGCCGAGCAGGCCGAACAGGGCATGTCTGCCCGACAGGGCATTTCTGCTCAAAAGGGATCGTTTCATTGTCTTTCTCGCTTGCGTTGGAAGCTCGTGCTCAGATCTGGACCGGGGTAAATCCGTATGCCTTGCCGTCCTTGACGAAGGTGCCAGTGCCCGGGAACGGGAAGTGCGACCCGGAAATGCGGATATTGTCCGATATCACCCGGTCGATGATCTTGTGGCGCGTGGCGATTGCCGTCGGTCCGTCCTGGTCGTAAGCGCCCTGCCACTCCGGATGCGGCGCCAGCAGCGCCGGCACATACATGGTGTCGGCCGAGATCATGATCTGCTCCTTGCCGGAGTTGGCCAGGTAGACAGAATGGCCTGGTGTGTGGCCGGGCGCGGCGATGATCTGGATGCCGGGCGTGACCTCGGCGCCGTCCTCGACCAGCTTCCAGTTCTTCCATTTCGGAAAGTTCTCGGCGATGCGCTTGCCCGCCGGCTTGCGGCCCTCGGGCAGCTTGGCCAGCCGGCTTGGGTCGGTCCACCACTTGTATTCGGTGGCGTTGACGATGAGCTCGGCATTGGGGAACACCGGCGCGTTGGTGCCCTTTTCCATCAGGCCCCAGACATGATCGGGGTGGAAATGCGAGATCATGACGGTGTCGATCGCGTTGTAGTCGATGCCGGCCGCGGCCATGTTGGCCGGCAGATGCGTGGCATTGGCCTGCCACTGGCCGACGCCCGAGCCGGCATCCATCATGATCAGCTTGCCGCCCATCTTGAGCACGACGACAGTGAGCGGGATGGGCATGAAGTCGGTGGTCAGCCCCGCTTTGGCGAGTGCTGCCTTGGTGTCCTCGACCGAGACATCCTTGATGAAGGCCGGGTCGTGCGGCTTGCGCCAGATGCCGTCATAGATGGCGGTGATCTCGATATCGCCGACCTTGTATCCGTAGAAGCCGACGGTGGGCTCCACCGGAGCTTGCGCGAAGGCCGGACGGATGAATTCAAGCTTGCCGGCAAGGCCGAAGGCAGCAGCAGCGGCGGCGGTGCCAAGCACTGTGCGGCGTGTCATGGTGAACATGGTGATCTCCTGTTCGAGGTGGTGGCTAAAAGTCGCGTATGGCCAAAGTCCTGGAAGGAATGACGAGGAGAGGCCGGTACCCGTCGGGAGCCGGCCCGGCCCCATGAATTCAGCGACCCCAGAGGCTGTCGTTGTTGTGTCTGGTGATGATGTCCTGCACCGACCCCTGGCTCGGCCCCGTCTTTATCTTGGTGTCGGCGCCATTGGGGCGTGCGGTGTAGGCGATCGAGCCGGTGGCATTGGTGTCGACCGGAGCGACCGGCTGGTTGGCGTTATTGGCGCCATGATCGCTGCCGGCGAAGGCAGCGCTCGAGGCAAGCATCATGGCAGCCACGCTGAGAGCGAGCTTGGTCATTTTGGCTAGGTCCTTGTTTCGTTTCCTCGGCGCGGGCCGTCAGATTGGCCCGCTACAGTGAAGACCCTGCAGCCCCGCGCTTTATTCCCGGGCGCGATGAGATTCTTTTGAAGGAGAAAAATCAGGGGCTCGGCGGCCAGGACTGAAGTCCTCGCCCACGAATATTAGCGAGAGGAACCAGGCTGGGAATGCCGCCGCGTTCCGGCACGCCGACCGCGTGCACGCACGAAAGGCGCCGGCGCAGCGCGCCGGCGCCTCTGATGATACGCCGAGTCCGTTCTGGTTACGGACAGGTCTTCTTGCCGCAGACCGCGATGCAGATCGCCGGGTTCGAACAGGTGTAGGTTTTTCTCGAGCTGGTCCCGGACGAAGACCCGCTGCTGGAAGCGGCGATCTGCCCGGACGCGCCTTTGGACAGGTCCAGCGCCTTCATGTCGGGATCGCGCGCGGCGATCTTGCCGCATGTTTCGCTGCCGCAGACCGCCCTGCAGATTGCCGGATTCATGCATTTGTAGGCCGCGAAGACCTCGGTCGGAAGAATTGCGCAGAAAACCGTAATGCCCAGTATCAAGCTTCTCGCCGCACGCATTTTTATCTCCAGGGCCAGCTTTCCGATGTCACGGAGGCCTGGCCGCTCGCCCCCGCTCCCGCGCATGCCGTTGCACCCGCGTCCGCCGGCGCGACCATGCCCGCACCGGCGATAAAGGCGTATCGCACTGGCGGCACAGGCAAGTGGCACTGACGGAACAGGTGACCGGGTTTGCCATGCGTGAGCGGCCGCATGCGTCTTACGGCGCGCGGCCGGCGCGCACCTCCGATGGGGTCATGCCATAGCGGGACCGGAACTGCCGGTAGAAGGTCGAGGGTTCGACCAGCCCCGCCTCGAAAGCGAGGTCGGCGATCGGCCTTGCTGAAAAAAGCGGGCTGGCGAGCTGCCGGTGGACCCGCTCCAGCCGTCTTTGCATGACATAGTCGGAAAACCCCTGCCCCTCTTCGGCGAAAAGGCGCCTGATGTAGCGCGGGCTGAGCCCCAGCCCCCGGCCCGCCGTCTCTGCCGAGAGGCGCGCTCGGTGCAGGTTCTCCTCGATATAACGCTTGATGGCATGCATGCGGGCGGTACGAACGCCGCGGCCGGCGACCACCTGGTCAACCTCGCGGTTGGCGCCGACCGCCGCGGCGAACAGATCGGCAATGTGCTGGGCGGCCAGCGGCGCCAGACCGGGGCCGATCGCCCCACCCGCCACCGCCTCGACATAGGCCAGCAGAAGCCGCGCTTCAGGCGTGCCGGGATTGATGGCATCCGGCCTGAGATCGCCGACATGGCGAAGGAGAGGAGTGAGCGTCGATCGGGCAAATCGCGCGCAGATCGTCCAATCGCCGTTCTGCGCCCTCGCTCGCCAGCTCCGGTCCATCGGCATGATGCAGGGCGCACCGGGCGAGGTCTCAACCGCTTCGTGCCGTGCCGTATCGAAACGCCACCCGCCCGCGATCCAGGACACCACCAGGTCGTCATTGGCGTCCTGCTGGAGCGCGGCCGTGCGTTCCCAAGCCATGGGCGCGACCTGCCCGTGGGCCACGCTCACCCCTGGCAGGATGGTGGTGGAGGCGCTTAGCCGCAACTCGCCGCGTTCAAGCGGCGCAAGGTCCAGCCGCATGCAGATGCGGCCATAGAACTCGCGCACGGCAGCTTCGCGCTCTCGGGCCGCGATCGCGTCCGTGGACAGAACTATGATGGTGTCCTGGTCGGCCACCTGCGTTCGATCCCCGCTCAGAACCTCACGGGGTGCCGCCGATGGCGGGCGCCGTTTGCTGCCTCTCCGCTCTAGACAGTGCCATGAACCCCTCCAGTGCCCTCGACGTGGTGTGAGCCTTCGGCCGCTTTTCGCGCGGGCTGCGGCAGAATTTCAAGACCTATGTGAGGGCTCCGCGCAAATGTGGCATGAGGCGCAGGGAATGTGGCCGCTGGTGCAACCGATCGGGGAAATCGCCTCGGAAAGCACGGGAAGGCTCTTCACATGCCTGCTGATCGGACACCGCTTGTCCATTGATTCATTTGCCTTTCGGCTGGCACGCCGCCTCTATCGCAGTTCGCGGATCCAGTGCCACATGGTGCGGTTCTCGCCATGGCCGAGGGACTGGCTGCGCCCATGGGCGGCATGTGCCCGCATCTCCCGCGGGGTCATGTCGAAAGAGCGGCGGAAGGCGCGCACGAAGCTCTTGCGGTGACCGAAACCATAGCGATCGGCGATCTCGGCAATGCTTTCGTGCCGGCGGCCGGGATCGGCGAGTTCGGCGCGGCAGCGGCGCAGCCTCTCCTCCTGGATATATCTGGAAAGACCGCCATGAGGTTCGAAGAGGTAATAGAGCTTGCGCATGGAAATGCCGAACATGGCGGCGATGGCCTCGGCGGTGAGGTGCCGGCTGCGGATATGCGCGTCGATGTGGCGACGGATCTCGCTGGTCAGCGCCAGGTGGACCGAGGCGGCGTTTTCCTCCGCCACGGCCGAATTCACGGCTGCGGCGGCGAGTTCCAGCGTCGGCCCGATCACCGCCTCGGCGTCCTGACGGCTCATTGCGGGCGCGGCCCCGTAGAGGCCCACAAGATGCCCACCCAACAGCGCCGCCAACGGCGCGTTGCCGGAAATGACGCGCATATTGTGCTCGTCCGGCGCCTTTAGGAATGGCGCCAGCAGGCGGCGCGGCATGGTCAGGTTGAGGCTGTCGAAATCGGACGTGCCCGTCGACTGGGCCTGTGCCAGGTCGGCCACGATCAGGTCCCCCGACGAGGCCTTTTCATCCGATGCGCCATCGCGCCGTCCATGGCTTCCGCGCAGGCAGACCTGCACAGTGATGTGATCGAGGCCGTCGCGGCCGATCCGGGCGCGCGAGCGGTCGAAGCTTTGCGCGATGCACCTATACGAGGTGAGAACGATCTCGCCGAAGTGAAAGGCATCGGCGTGGAAATGAAACCGGTCATCGCCGGCATTGCGCAGGCGAACGTCGTAGAGCAGGCCGATATTCTCCTGCCACAACGCAAGGGCTTGCCGAGGCGCCAGGCCTGCCGTGTCCAGCACGCAGCGCTGAACCCCGGTGTCGACGAATTGCCGTTGGGACACAACGCCTTGACTGCTGCCTGCCACTGCCACCCGCCCATGCTCCGCAACCGCGAACCGCTCACAATATGCATTTATGCCGGGGGCGCGACAACGCCTGATTGCACGGCCGCCCGCCGGGAATGTCGGCTCAGAGCTGGCTCACCACTTCTGTATATTCCCTCACCTTTCCATCCTGCCCACGAATGCGCCAGTTGCCGCCGTCGCGGTCTTCCACGTAACCCGGCCCGATCGGCACCTTGCCGCCACCGTCGGGCAGGTCGAGCACGTAGACCGGATTGCAGATGCCGGACAGGCGCGCGCGCAGCGCGGCCACCAGCGCCTGGCCTTCGGCGATCGTGGTGCGGCGGTGCGCCATGCCGCGCGCGAGGTCGCCATGGTGGAGGTAATAGGGCTTTACCCCCAGGCGGTACATCAGCTCGCGGCAGAGTTCTTCCTGCACCTCGACAGTGTCGTTGACGCCCTTGAGCAGGACGCTCTGGTTGAGCAGCACGAAACCCGCCTGCCGCAAGCCACGGCAGGCCGCCTCGGTCGCATCGGTGATCTCGCGCGGATGGTTGAAATGAGTGACGACCGTGATCATCAGCCGGCCTTGCAAGGCAGCGACCAGCCCTGGCGTGATGCGTGAAGGCAGCGCGACCGGTACGCGGGTGTGGATGCGCATCAGCCGCACATGCGCGATCGCCTCGATGCGGGCGCGGATTTCGCTGAGCGCCTTGTCGGGCAGCGAGAGCGGGTCGCCGCCAGTCAGGATCACCTCGCGGATCTCGGGGTGGGAAGCGATATAGGCGAGCGCCGGCTCCAGGGCTTCGCGCGTATAGCCGCGTCCGATCGAGGTCAGGGACTCCTTGCGGAAGCAGAAGCGGCAATAGACCGCGCATTGATAGGTGGGAAACAGCAGCACCCGGTCGGCATGGCGATGCGTCAGCCTGGGCACCGGACTGAAGGCGTGGTCGCCGATCGGGTCGTCGAGCTCGCCTTCGCCGGTCACCAGCTCGTCGGGAGACGGGATGACTTGCGCCCGGATAGGATCGGCGGGGTCTTCCCAGTCGATCAGGTCGAGATAGGATTTGGGGATGCGCACCTTGTGGCGGGAGACTGCTTCCTGGGCCGCCGCGCGTTCGCCCGGCGACAGTGGCAGCACGGCCAGATCGCGCACATGGCGCACGCCGGCGCGGATGTCGTCCTGCCAGGCGGCGTCGGCATCGGAAACGGGCTCAACTTCGGCCGTCGTCGCATCGTGGAGCTGTGTGATCATGGGGTTCTCGAGGTTTTTAGCGGACCTATCGGCCGGATGGCCTGCCGGGTCAACCGCCTTGCGCCGGCCTTCCCCGTGTAGCAAGGAGGGTCTGTGCTCTCGAAAATGCCGCGGAGAAGACCCGGGATGAGACTTGTGGTGTTGGTGGTGCTAGCCACGTTGGCAACTGGATGTGTGAGCTCTCCGGTGGATTATGGGGCCTCGCTTTCGACGCAAGACCCGAAATGGATATCGCCGGAATGCCAACAGGCCCGGGTCGAGGCCTCGAACTATGATGCGCGTGAAAAAGAGCATCCCGGTTGGGGGACCGGTGTCTTCCTTGGCCCTTACGGATTGGGTCTCGCGGCAGCCATCAAGGAGCACGAGCAAAAGGAGCGCAAGATATTCGCCCGCAGGATACATTTGCAGTGCTCGAGTTTGCCGCTGCCGAACGAACTCGCGGGCGAGCCGAGCCCCCCGGCCACGACAAAATATCCATAGATGATATGCTTTGATGCTTCTGAAGGCAGGCCAGCGTTTGATGGGATCGCAGAAGCGGAAGCAGGACTGAACTTGGGAACGCCGCCCATGACGACCATTTACGAATTCGCGGTTGTCGAGGGCCAGGAATGGGTGCTTCCGGTCGACGAGGCCTACTACGAGGTCTTCTTCTCCCTTGACGGAACAACCCTCGAGAACTGGGACCCACCGGTCATGCGCCGCGCGTCGGAGGGCGACCCCCTCTATTCGGACTTCCCTTGGCTTGGCGAGCATGCGCCGCTTTTGCGCAAGCCTGCCGTCGACGCGCTGAAGGCATATCTGCTGCCCTATGGCCAGCTGATCCCGTTGTGCGGGGAAGAGGTCTGGCTTTTCAACGCGACCACCGTGATCGATGCGCTGGACGAGGAGCGGTCTGGAATCGTCTATTTTGATGACGGCGCCATTCTCGCGATCGAGCGATACGAATTCGATGCGGACAAGATCGGCACCGCCGAAATTTTCAAGCTGCCGATGCGCGCGTCCCCGGTGTTCGTCAACGACACATTCGTCAATCGCGTGCGCGACGCCGGACTGCGGACGGTATCGTTCAAACCCAGGTGGCGCCGCATCGAAGCGTGATGTTTGACGACCCTGCGGTGCCAACTAGATCAGGTTCTGTCCGCCATCGATGCGGATCGTCTCGCCGGTCGTGAATTCGCTTTCCATGAGGTAGAGATAGGCAGGGGCGACGTCGGCGGGCGTAGCGACCTTTCTCGCGGGCAGGCGGGCGGCTATGCCGGCGAAAAAACCGGATTTGGCCTCACCGACGAGTTCGTCCCACATCGGCGTGTCGACCCATCCCGGCGACACGATATTGACGCGCGTCGGGGCCAGCTCCAGCGCCAGCGCCCGGGCGAAATAGCTGAATGAACCGGCGATCGCGGAAACAACCGAGCCTCCGGGAACCGGCGGGCGGTCCTTGTTGATGCCTGATGTAAAGGTCATCGACCCTCCGGCTTTCAGCGTGCGCACGCCATGTTTGGCGAGCATCACGGCGCCGATCAGCTTGTTGTCGACGAAGCGCCGCACGTAGTCCATGTCGGTCTGGCCGATCGGGTCGTTGGGCGGCGGCGTGCCGGCCGTCGAGACGAGGTGGTCGAAGGCACCGGTTTCGTCGAACATCCGGGCAATGTCCGCTTCCTTCGTCATATCAGCCGAAAGGCTTCGCACGCGACCGCCTGGGCCGAGCGCCCGTTCCGCGGCCTTGAGCTTTTCGCCCGAGCGGCCGACGATCACCAGCTCCGCGCCGCGCTCCCGCGCGGCTGCCGCTACGCCGAGCCCTATGCCGGAACTGCCTCCGACGACAATAATTCTCTTGCCTTTGAGCGATGCCATGGGAACCTCCGTCTTCAGGATGGACTGCTGGATTACGCCTTGCCGGCGTGGGCCGCCTCAATGTCGGCGACAATGATCTTGCTCATCTTGTACGTCGCCTGCCGCGCCCGCCCCGCCTTGTCGCGGTCCGGGTCGTTCATCAGGCGCAGCGCCGCTTCGGGGATCACCTGCCAGTAGACGCCGAATTTGTCCCTCAGCCAGCCGCAAGGCTTTTCAGCGCCGCCGCCCGCCGTCAGCGCGTTCCAGTAATAATCTGTCTCGGCCTGGTCCTTGGTCTCGATGTAGAGCGAGATCCGCTCATTGAACGGCGGCATCGAGCCGGCATTGAGCGCGGTGAAGCGCTGGCCCTCGAGCTCGAAGTCGAAGATCGCGTGCGGCACCGTTTTATTCGTGCCGCCGACGAAATCGGTGAATTCGATCGCCTCAAGCGCCCGGCCATTCTTGAACACAGACAGATAGAAGTCGCGCGCCTCTTCGGCGTTGAGATTGAACCAGAGGAAGGGGTGAACGGTAGCCATGCTGCTCTCGTGACGTTTGATCACAAATCCTGCGAGCATTCTGTCCAGCATGCGCTGGACAGACAATCCAAACTTTGGCAAGGATTTGTGATCAAATCTCACAGATTGGCCATGATCCGCAGACTTCCCCCACTCAACGCGCTGCCGGCCTTCGAGGCCGCCGCGCGGCATTTGAATTTCTCCAGGGCAGCCGACGAGCTCAACGTCACGCACGGCGCCGTCAGCCGGGCGATCAAGCACCTTGAGGAACAGCTCGGCGTGCTTTTGTTCGAGCGCGCGACGCGCTCGGTGCGCCTCACCGCCGTGGGCGAGCCCTATGCGAGGGCGGTCCACGAGATGCTCGACCAGCTCGCGGCCGCCACCCAATCGGCGACGGCCGCCCATTCGGGCTCGACATTGAACGTCTCCACCTCCGACGGCTTCGCGGGAAAATGGCTGGTGCCGCGGCTCTATCGCTTTCATCGCGCGCATGGCGACATCGACGTCAGGATTTCGACGACGGGCAGGTTGACCAATTTCCTTGGCGACGGCATCGACGTCGCCATCCGCTATGGCGCCGGAAACTATCCGGGTCTCACATCGGAATTCCTCACTGGCGAGGAGGTGTTTCCAGTGTGTAGCCCGAGGCTCATGCAGGGCGCCTGGCCGCTGGAGAAGCCCGACGATCTCAGGCACCACACGCTGATCCATGATGGTTTCCCGATCGGCTGGGCGGCCTGGCTGTCCAGCGCGGGAGTGGAAGGCGTGGATCCGCGGAGCGGGATTACCTTCGATTCCGCCACTTTCGCCGTCGAATCGGCCGTGCAAGGTGAAGGCGTGGTACTTGGCCGGACCATGCTCGTGGCGGCCGACCTCGCCACCGGAAGGCTTGTCCGCCCTTTCGGCCACGCGCTGAAATCGGTTTCCAGCTTCTACCTGGTCTACCCTCCGGACGCGGTCCGCCGGCGCAAGGTGAAGGCTTTTCGCGATTGGCTCTTTTCGGAAATGACGGCGTAGCGTTCCACGGCCGCTTCCGGAGAGTAGCCTCTGTGCTTATCCCCTCAGCCCCGGTGCCTCCTGCCCGGTGCGCTCGACATATTCGGTGTAGCCGCCGCCATAGGTGTGGATGCCATCCGGCGTCAGTTCCAGCACGCGATTGGACAGCGCCGCGAGGAAATGGCGGTCGTGCGAGACGAACAACATGGTGCCCTCATACTGCGACAGCGCCTCGATCAGCATCTGCTTGGTGACGATGTCGAGATGGTTGGTCGGCTCGTCCAGCACCAGGAGGTTGGGCGGGTCGAACAGCATCAGCGCCATCACCAGCCGCGCCTTTTCGCCGCCCGAAAGCACCCGGCACTTCTTCTCGATCTCGTCGCCGGAAAAACCGAAGCAGCCGGCAAGCGCCCGAAGCGGCGCCTGGCCGGCCTGCGGAAAATTGTCCTCCAGCGTCTGGAACACGGTGCGCTCGCCGTCGAGCAGTTCCATGGCATGCTGGGCGAAATAGCCCATTTTCACGCTAGGCCCGCGCGCCACCGAACCCTGGTCGGGATCTGAGGCTCCGGCCACCAACTTCAACAACGTCGATTTGCCCGCGCCATTGACGCCCATGATGCACCAGCGCTCGCGGCGGCGGACCTGGAAGTCGAGCCCTTCGTAGATCGAACGGCTGCCATAGGCCTTGTGGACGTTCTTCAATGTCACGACGTCCTCGCCGCAGCGCGGCGCCGGCTGGAACTCGAAATTCACCGTTTGGCGGCGCTTCGGCGGCTCGACGCGATCGATCTTGTCGAGCTTCTTCACCCGGCTCTGCACCTGGGCCGCATGCGACGCGCGCGCCTTGAACCGTTCGATAAAGGCGATCTCCTTGGCCAGCATCGCCTGCTGGCGCTCGAACTGCGCCTGCTGCTGCTTGTCCGCGATCGCGCGCTGCTGCTGGTAGAATTCGTAATTGCCGGAATAGGCGGTGAGCGAACCGCCATCGATCTCCACCACCTTGTTGACGATACGGTTCATGAACTCGCGGTCATGCGAGGTCATCAGGAGCGCGCCGTCATAATTCTTCAGGAACTGCTCGAGCCAGATCAGGCTTTCCAGGTCGAGATGGTTGCTCGGCTCGTCGAGCAGCATGGCGTCGGGCCGCATCAGCAGAATGCGCGCCAGCGCCACGCGCATCTTCCAGCCGCCGGAGAGTTTTCCCACGTCACCGTCCATCATCTCCTGCGAGAAACCGAGACCGTCGAGCACTTCCCGCGCCCGGCCGTCGAGCGCATAGCCGTCGAGTTCCTCGAAGCGGTGCTGCGCCTCGCCATAGCGTTCGATGATCTCGTCCATCCGGTCCGCCTGGTCGGGATCAGCCATACCCGCCTCCAGCGCCGCCATCTCGGCCGCCACTTCGCTCACCGGCCCGGCGCCGTTCATCACTTCGGCCACCGCGCTACGGCCGTCCATATCGCCGACATCCTGGCTGAAATAGCCGATCGTGACGCCGCGATCGACCTGCACCTGGCCCTCGTCGGGCTGTTCCTGCCCGGTGATCATGCGAAACAGTGTTGTCTTGCCGGCGCCGTTGGGGCCGACGAGCCCGACCTTTTCGCCTTTCTGCAAGGCGGCTGACGCCTCGATGAAGACAAGCTGACGGCCGTTCTGCTTGCCGATGTTTTCAAGTCTGATCATGAGTGGTCCGGGAGGCTGATGTGAGGGTGCGGGAGTTGCCCCGGCCCATACGCGAATGACAGCGGCGGGGAAAGAGGCAGAAGCGCCGCAGCGGGCGCAGCGCTCTTACGTCTTCCCACAGCGGAGGAGGGAGAAGCGCCCTCCAGACACACTTTAGAACAAGATTCAACGTCCGGGAAAAACTGGAGAAAAGCGGTGCTGCGATAACCACCCCCGCGGCGGCCGGAACCGCTCGCGGCGCAACGCAAAGGGATGGTCCTGAAAATGCAACGACGTCCGACCGGATGGATGAGTGCCCTGCTTGGCATTTCGTTTGCCATCAATGCGGTCGCATCGCAAGCACGCCAGCCGGCATGTGAAGAAGCCTGTACGCAAGCACACCCACGTCAGGAAGCACAAGGCCGCGGCTTGATCTTCTCAAGCCCGAACAAGGAGATAGAACGGTATCTTGAATCTCTTGATCGTCTTCTTCTTGACGTCCTCCCAGGAAAAAGCCGCCCTCGCGCAAGCGACGGCGGCTTTTCTTTGGACTGGGCTGAAGGCTTTCCTTCTCTGCTGTCGAGAAGGTAACGCGCTCACTGCAACTGCGGCTTCTTCAGGAAACTGTCGCGATCGGCGGATTTGACGCGCAGCCAGGTTTCACGGCCGTCGCGCAGGACCCGCATCGGGATCTCGGCGCCGGCCGAACCGCTGTCCCATAGCTTGCGATAGAAATCGGCCAGCCCGTCGACCGCGCCGTCTCGTATGTCGGAGATGACGTCGCCCTCGCGCAGGCCCGCCTTGGCGGCCGGACCGCCTTCGGTCACGCTCATCACCACCACCCGGCCGTCGCTTTCGGCCGAGAGGGCGCCGAGCCATGGCCGTGGCGGCCGCGCCACCTGGCCGCGCGTCAGGAGATCGTCGAGGATCGGCGGCAACAGGTCGATCGGCACCACCATGTTGATATCGGCGACCTCGCCGTTGCGGCTCATCTGCAGGCGCAGCGACCCGACGCCGAGCAGCGCGCCCTTTGCATCGAACAGCGCCGCGCCGCCCCAGGAAGGATGCGCCGGCGCGATGAAGATCGCTTCCTCGAGCAGATATTCCCAATAGCCGGCGAATTCCTGCTTGGTGACGATCCTGGCCTGAACCGACTGGCCGATGCCGTCGGCGAGCACCACGCTATCCCCGATCCTGGCCCTGCCGGCGTCGCCCAGCGCCACCGCCGGCAGGCCAAGCGGCGCCAGCGCCTGAACCAGGCCAAAGCCCGATTCCTGGTCGTAGGCCAGCGCATGCGCCGGCACGACGCGGCCGTCATGGGTCGTAAGCCACACCTCTTCCGCCTCGGTAATGAGATAGCCGATGGTCAGCACCAACCCATTCTCGCGGATAACGACGCCGCTGCCTTCGCGCAGCGTGCCCAATGCCCCGGCAGTGAAGGCATCGTCTGGAATGGTGGCGCGCACCGCAACGACGGAGCGTCTGTTGGGATTGATGGGCATGCTCTTGTCCTGGACGGGCTTGGGGGTCACGTTCCTATAGGTATGGCACGCGAACCAAGGCGCAAGGGGTTGGGGGGCATCCCTCCATCCTTTCGAAGCCCAAAGGGAAGATGAGAGGCATGGTCATTGACAATAGTTCAACGCAAGTTGAACTTTCCCGTTTGCAGCCCTAGCTGTAGGTGCAACTGCCAGTCCCGCTTCCAACCTGTCTCTCCCCACAATACGAGGCCCCGCGATGACCGAATACACTCCGCCGAAAGTATGGACCTGGAACAAGCCGAGCGGCGGCGCCTTCGCCAGCATCAACCGCCCGATCGCCGGCCCGACGCATGACAAGGTGCTGCCGGTGGGCAAGCACCCGTTGCAGCTCTATTCGCTGGCGACGCCGAACGGCGTCAAGGTGACGATCATGCTGGAGGAACTGCTGGCGCTTGGCCACAAGGGCGCCGAATACGACGCCTGGCTGATCAGGATCAACGATGGCGACCAGTTCGGCAGCGGCTTCGTCGAGGTCAATCCGAACTCCAAGATCCCCGCACTGATGGACCGCAGCGGCGCCACGCCCATCCGCGTCTTCGAGTCCGGTTCGATCCTCACCTATCTCGCCGAAAAGTTCGGCGAGTTCCTGCCGACCGACCAGCCGGCGCGCGCCGAGACCCTGTCCTGGCTGTTCTGGCAGATGGGCTCTGCCCCTTATCTCGGCGGCGGCTTCGGTCATTTCTATGCGTACGCGCCGACCAAGATCGAATACGCCATCGACCGCTTTGCCATGGAAACCAAGCGCCAGCTCGACGTGCTCGACCGCCGCCTGGCCGAAACCGAATATCTTTCCGGCGCCGGCTACTCGATCGCCGACATGGCGGTCTGGCCCTGGTATGGCGGACTGGCGCTCGGCCGCATGTACAATGATTCCGGCGAGTTCCTTTCGGTGCAGGATTACAAGAACGTGCAGCGGTGGGCGAAGGCGATCGACGAGCGCCCCGCGGTCAAGCGTGGCCGCATGGTCAACCGCGCATTCGGCGAACCCGCGATGCAGCTGCACGAACGTCACGACGCCAGCGACTTCGATACGAACACGCAGGACAAGCTCGCGGCTGAGTGAGCTGCGAGGGGGGGGCCCGGGGCGGGCCGCCCCGCCGTTGTGGTTTGG
>NZ_JAIUIS010000027.1:0-39716 GCF_020165765.1 Mesorhizobium sp. B264B1B | reverse complement strand
AACCGCTTCGACGCCAAAACAGAAGCGGACAGATCATGTGCTACCAAACCGGACAACTTGATTAGCTACCGACAGAGCAGGCGGCAATCCCGGATGTCGCAGGGCCGGAAAACCGGCATGTGCGGCGATAGGACTCCGTGGTTCCCGGAAACCAGGCCTTAACCACCATGACAGGTTGTATGGGGTTGCGGCCCCGGCATCAACCGCCGATTCATCATGTCTGGCGCAAAAAGCGGCATCCCGCTGTCAGCAACGGGCTAGGCATTTCCGGGGGTAAGGATGCTTCTCAAGAAATTCTGGCGCTCGAAAAGCGGCAACTTCGCGCTTTTGCTCGGGATCGGCTTGCCGGCCATCCTGTCGGCGGTGGCCTTCGCAGCCGATGTCTCCACCATCATGCGGGCCAAGAGCAACCTGCAGAATGCGCTCGACGCGGCAAATCTCGCCTCCTCGCATCTCGGCGATCTGGACATCACCCGCACCGACGCCTTCAACCGCTATTTCCAGGCCAACGTAGCCGGACATGGCGAACTCACAAATGCGCGGGCCACGTTGACGGTCGACAGGGGCGTCAACTTCGTCAAGACGAAGGCCGTCGCCTCGGCTGACGTCGATTTGAACTTCGCCTTCCTGCTCGGTGAGAGCAGGCACATCGTGGTCGATGCCTCGGCGGTCGAATCGAACAACCAGCTCGAAGTCGTGCTGGTTCTGGACAACACCGGCTCGATGGCCGGCGCCAAAATTGCTGCCCTCAAGACAGCGACGGACAATCTGCTCAAATATCTGGAAGCGGCGCAATCACCGACGCGCAAGGTCCGCGTGGCGCTGGTACCCTTCGTCACGGCTGTCAATGTCAACGGCGACGGGTTCGACCCGTCCTGGATCGACATGGACGGCAAGTCATCCACCAATGGAATCAATTTCCCCGTCATCAACGACAAGCGTCCCAATCATATGGCGCTGTTCAGGCAGTTGATGAAAGATCCGGCCTCTGCCGCCAAATTGACGGGGTGGAAGGACGGCAAGGGGGAGGATACGGGTTGGAAAGGCTGCGTCGAGGCGCGGCCTGGTGTCCTTAATATCGCCGATACGCCGCCTGATCCACGTTACCCTGACACTCTGTTCGTGCCTTATTTCGCGCCGGACAGTCCGGGAAAGGGGACGAGACCTTCCAGCGGCTATTCAAACGATGCCTATCAATACAACAATTCCTTTATCGACGACGCCCCTGATGAGGCCAAACTTGCTCGGAATGGCGGACTGAATATTCTCGGAATAGACCTGAGCGGCTTGCTTGGAAGTGCTGCCGGGCTTTTGCGGGGTGATCTTGAAACAGTCGCCAAATATGTGGCGCCGCAGAACACCGCCATTGCCACCGCGGTCACAAACGATCCAAACGCCTTGCAATTGACGGTGGGGCCAAACCGGTCCTGTCCGTCGCCAATCGTCCCCTTGACCGAAGACTTTACAAAACTTCGCAACGAGGCCGCCAAGATGCTTGCATGGGCGGGGTCCGGCACCAATGTTTCCGAGGGCCTGGCCTGGGGCCAGCGAGTGTTGTCGCCGAGTGCGCCATATGCCGAGGGGACGCCTTGGAAGACGCCTGGGGTGAGCAAGATCGTCATGTTGCTCACCGACGGCGAGAATGTCGTCTACGGCGCCAGCAACGAGACGACCAAGTCCGACTATACGTCCTATGGTTTTCTCGCGGGCTCAGCCTATGGCGCTGCCGGTCGGCTTGGATCGGACAATCAGACGACCGCCGCGCGCAATGTCGACGGATGGACCAAAAGCGTCTGCACGCAGCTGAAGAAGCAGGGCGCCGAAATCTACACGATGGTGCTGCAATCCGACACCGCCGCCAACCGCACGCTCTACAGCGCCTGCGCCTCGGATCCCAGCGACTACTACGCCGTCAACGATCCAAACAAATTGCCGAACGTGTTCCAGCAGATCGCCAACAAATTCTCGAAATTGCAACTGACGAATTGAACGCTCGACCCCGCTGGGCGGCATCCTGGAAGGATGCCGCGAATTTCAGCTCATATGGGCGACGACCTTGTCCACCGTTTCGGGGAAGAAGTCGGGCGCCGCGTGGCGTTTGCCGAACATCATGTCGTATTGCAGCAGCCGGAAGTCGCGGATCGCCGGGTCGATCTGCTTTTGCCGCGCCCAATCGGGCGTGGCTTCTCCCGCCGGCGTCAGCAGCAGATTGCGGTCGACCACGCGGTAGCGTTCGCGCATCTCGCCCAGGAAGCCGGTATAGTAGGGGTGGGTGATGCCGGCCGTTTTCAGGATGTGATAGGGCAGGAAGGCGGGGCTGACGGCGCCCATGTCCTTGGCAGGGCCTGTGCGGTTCGACCAGATGACCAGTGGCGTCTGATGATGCTCCAGCGCCGCCTCGGCGGAAGCCTCCTTGCGCGGCGCGACATTGTCCTTCATGAACCCGGTCTCTACATAGACCGGCCCAAGCGGCGGCAGATGGTCGCCGAAGAAGGCGATGACGGTGGGGCGAGAGCGTTTCTTTGCCCATTCGATCAGGCGTTCGAGACCGCGGTCCGCGTCGGCCGAGCCCTCGGTGTAACTCAGCAGCGATTCACGCGCCCATTGGCTGATCGGCGCCTGCACGGTGTGGGTCGGGTTGTAGTAGCGGTTCGGCTCGTAAGGGCCGTGGTTCTGCAGGCTGACGGCAAAGAAGAACACCGGGGCATCGCTGGCATCGGCCTCGCTGATGATCTCGTCCGTCATCGCCGCGTCGGATGCCAGCGGCCCGCGCTTTTGCATCGGCGGCAACGTCTCTTCCGATCTGAAGTCGTCGAAGCCGAAATCGGCATAGACCGCGCCGCGGTTCCAGAACCAGTTGGTGCCCGGATGGATGGCGCGCGCCCTGTAGCCCTCCCTCTTCAGGAAGGTCGCCAGCGACGGCGTCGGCGTGCGCACATATTGCTGGTAGGGGATGCTGCCGGCCGGCAGGAAGGCGTTGGAGAAGCCGGTCAGTGCTTCGAACTCGATATTGGCGGTCATGCCGCCGAATTCGGGTGAGAACATGGAGCCCGAACGCAGCGCCCGCACGTTGGGGATCGGATCGGGCGTGATGGTGACCCCGGGCAGCTTGGTCGGATCCCAGAAGGATTCGCTCATGACGACGATGATGTCGGGCTTTTCCTGGGGCACCGAGGCGGTCACCTGCGGCCTGTCGATGGCCGCGATCGCCTTTTCCGAATAGCCTGGCGGCGCCGAGACATGCGCCATCGGCACGTTCAGCGCGAAGGCGAGCGCAAAGCCGTTGGAGGCGTAATTTTCCTTCTGGTCCCACATAATCGGGATGATCTGCAGCCGGTCCCGGGTCCAGGAGAAGGTGGCATAGTCCATGATCGAGACGAAGAAGGCGAGCAGCGGCACGGCCAGCGTCAGCCGGGCGAGACGGCCCTTGCGGCTGAGTATGGGCACTTTTCGACGCCAGACCCGCCAGCCATAGATGAGCAGCGACAGGCCGGCGACGATGCCGACAATCATGGCAAGGGCAGTCATCGGACGGTCACGCACCAGAAGCGGCAGAAGCGCCACGATCTGGCGGGAGTAGAGGAAATCGGTCGGGTAGAGGGGATCGCCCAGGTAATGCGATTTCTGGTGACCGATGAAAGCCAGCGAGAGCGTCAGCGGCGCGACGATCATCAGGCTTTGATAGCTGCGGCCGAAAACGGCATCGAGGCCGACCAGAACCAGTGCGAACACCACGATCGTGGTCCAGCCCGGCTTGAGCGGCTGCAGGAAGAAGGAAACCGTGCCGGCGAAGTCGCCGCGCACGATCAATTCGATGGCGAACACCAGGACGGCCGCGATCAGCAGGCTGGTCAGCCCATAGCGTATGGTCGGCCACTTCCGTCCCGGCAGGTAGCCGGTGGAAGGATCGTCTTCCAGAAACTGTGGCGCGGCTTTGCCTGCGCCTTTCGAAATCCTAGCCACTTTAACTTCCCCACCCAGCGACAGACCCGTCACTCGATTGTCATGGAATTGTCACGCAAAGCTAGCGCCTGTGGCGGAAATAAGAAGAGCCAGCAAACGATTCGTGAGCGGTTTTCATCAGGAGTGATCGCCAAAAAGCCTTTTGGAACAGGCACTCGGCCGGCAAAGCTGCCAAGGGGCCGGGTCGAACCGGGCTTGACTTGGCAGGCCGCGTTGCGTCACAGGCAGGAAAATTCGTGTATCAGGCAAGCAGAACCGAGCTTTGGGAGCCCACACATGGCCGTTGCATTCACCTTTCCGGGACAAGGCAGCCAGGCTGTCGGCATGGGCAAGGACCTCGCCGATGCCTTCCCCGAGGCGCGTAGGGTTTTTAGCGAAGTCGACGACGCGCTCGGCGAAAACCTGTCGAAGCTGATCTGGGAAGGGCCGGAAGAGACGCTGACGCTCACCGCCAACGCGCAGCCGGCGCTGATGGCCGTATCGCTGGCCGCGATCAGGGCCTTGGAAGCGCGCGGCTTCTCGCTGAAGGACAAGATTACCTACGTCGCTGGCCATTCGCTGGGCGAATATTCGGCGCTTGCCGCCGCCGGCTTCGTCTCGGTTGCCGATGCCGCCAGGCTGCTGCGCATCCGCGGCAATGCCATGCAAGCGGCGGTGCCCGCCGGCGAAGGCGCCATGGCGGCGATCATCGGACTGGAGCAGGCCGATGTCGAAGCCGCCTGCGCCGAGGCTGCCAAAGGATCGGTCTGCCAGATCGCCAACGACAATGGCGGTGGCCAGCTGGTGATTTCCGGCGCCAAGGCAGCGGTCGAACTGGCTGCCAAACTGTGCACAGAAAAAGGCGCCAAGCGAGCGCTGATGCTGCAGGTCTCCGCGCCCTTCCATTCGGCGCTGATGGCGCCCGCCGCCGAGATCATGCGCGAGGCGCTGGCCGGGGTAACCAAGAACGCGCCTGTCGTGCCGCTCGTCTCCAATGTCACGGTCACTCCGACCAGCGATCCCGAAATCATTGCGCGCCGTCTGTTCGAACAGGTGATCGGCCGCGTGCGCTGGCGCGAGACGGTGGAGTGGTTCGGCGCGAACGGCGTCACCACGCTCTATGAAGTCGGCGCGGGAAAAGTGCTTTCAGGGCTGGCCCGGCGCATCAACCGCGAAATCGCCACGGCATCGGTCGGTTCCGCGGCCGAGGTCGAAACCGCACTGGCGGCGCTCGGGTGAGGCGCCGCGTGTGAATTTGATGGCGCGGCTTGTATCGCTGAAGATATTCCGTTGGTGATGGCAATCGGATACCCGCGAGACGTATACAGATAAGGTTGCTCGCTGAGCTTCCGAAACCAAAGAGGAAAACACATGTTCGAACTGACCGGCCGCAAGGCACTTGTCACCGGCGCGTCGGGAGGCATCGGCGAGGCGATCGCCAGGGTGCTGCATGCGCAAGGCGCCATCGTCGGCCTGCACGGCACGCGCGTCGAGAGACTGGAGGCGCTGGCCGCCGACCTGGGCGACCGGGTGAAGCTGTTTCCGGCCGACCTGTCGAACCGCGACGAGGTCAAGGCGCTCGGCCAGAAAGCGGAGGCCGATCTCGAGGGCGTCGACATCCTGGTCAACAATGCCGGCATCACCAAGGACGGGCTGTTCGTGCGGATGTCGGACGCCGACTGGGACAGCGTGCTCGAAGTCAATCTGACGGCCGTGTTCAGGCTGACGCGTGAGCTGACCCATCCGATGATGCGCCGTCGCCACGGCCGCATCATCAACATTACCTCGGTGGTCGGCGTCACCGGCAATCCCGGCCAGACCAACTACTGCGCCTCCAAGGCCGGCATGATCGGCTTTTCCAAATCGCTGGCGCAGGAGATCGCCACCCGCAGCATAACCGTCAACTGTGTCGCCCCGGGCTTCATCGAATCGGCGATGACCGACAAGCTCAACGACAAGCAGAAGGAGGCGATCATGGCCGCTATCCCGACGCGCCGCATGGGCACCAGCGCCGAAGTGGCGTCCGCCGTCGCTTATCTTGCCTCCAACGAGGCCGGCTACGTCACCGGCCAAACCATCCATGTGAACGGCGGCATGGCGATGATCTGATCGGGTCGGCCAAAGCATGCATTTCGGGCCGGGCCCGGGCATTCGCGGTGGCTTTGAGACGGCGACAGGCAACGCCTGGGCGGGCTGTGAAAAGCGACCATTTCGGCTTGGACGCCCACGATTTTTCGTGTAATGCGGCCCGCAACCCGGCGGTTCGGGCAAAAACCGGTCTGCGGCCATTGCGTTTCCGGCGGGACCATCTTTCAGCTTGATTAGCGGCATTCCGCCCGCTAACGAAGACAGACAACCAAAAGACGAGGATGCCCCAAATGAGTGACACCGCAGAGCGCGTCAAGAAGATTGTCATCGAGCACCTGGGCGTCGATGCCGACAAGGTGACGGAGCAGGCGAGCTTCATCGATGATCTGGGCGCCGACAGTCTCGACACGGTCGAACTCGTCATGGCGTTTGAAGAAGAATTCGGCGTCGAGATCCCCGATGACGCGGCTGAAACCATCCTGACGGTGGGCGATGCCGTGAAGTACATCGACAAGGCTTCGGCCTGACGCTTTCCGCAGTCATCACCGGGGAGGACCTGCGATGAGGCGTGTCG
The DNA here is from genome assembly GCF_020165765.1 of Mesorhizobium sp. B264B1B. Classification (NCBI taxonomy): domain Bacteria; kingdom Pseudomonadati; phylum Pseudomonadota; class Alphaproteobacteria; order Hyphomicrobiales; family Phyllobacteriaceae; genus Mesorhizobium; species Mesorhizobium sp. B264B1B. The sequence continues at coordinate 33,112 of NZ_JAIUIS010000027.1, read as the reverse complement.
TCGTCACGGGCCTTGGGTTGCTGTCGCCGTTCGGCATGGGCTTCGAGCACAGCTGGAAGGAACTTCTGACCGGCCGCAGCGCCGCCAAGCGCATCACCGAGTTCGAGGTGGAGGATCTTGCCTGCAAGATCGCCCATGTCGTTCCGCGTGGTGACGGCAGCAACGCCACCTTCAATCCCGAGGCGGTGCTCGAGCCGAAGGAACTGCGCAAGATCGGCGACTTCATCCTGTACGGGATCGCAGCCGCCGACGAGGCGCTGAAGGATTCCGGCTGGCAGCCGAAGACCCATGCCGAGCAGTGCGCCACCGGCGTTCTGATCGGTTCGGGCATTGGCGGCATCGAAGGCATCGCCGAGAACGCGATGATCCTGAAGGAGCGCGGCCCGCGCCGCATCAGCCCCTTCTTCATCCCCGGCCAGATCATCAATCTCGTCTCCGGCCAGGTTTCGATCCGGCATGGGCTGAAAGGCCCCAACCATGCCGTCGTCACCGCTTGCTCGACCGGCGCGCATGCGATCGGCGACGCAGCCCGGCTGATCATCTGGGGCGATGCCGACGTCATGGTCGCCGGCGGCGCCGAAGCGCCGGTGACGCGACTGTCGATCGCTGGCTTCGCTGCCTGCCGTGCGCTCTCGACCGAGCGCAACGACGCGCCGCAAACGGCTTCGCGGCCCTATGACCGCGATCGCGACGGCTTCGTCATGGGCGAGGGCGCCGGCGTCGTCGTGCTTGAGGAACTCGAGCATGCCAAGGCGCGCGGCGCGAAGATCTATGCGGAAGTGACCGGCTACGGCCTGACCGGCGACGCCTATCACATCACCGCACCGGCTGAAGATGGCGACGGCGCATTCCGTTGCATGACGGCGGCGTTGAACCGGGCAAAGCTGACGCCCGCCGATGTCGATTACATCAACGCGCACGGCACTTCGACCATGGCCGACACGATCGAGCTCGGCGCTGTCGAGCGGCTGGTCGGCAATGCCGCATCGAAGATTTCGATGTCGTCGACCAAGTCGTCGATCGGCCATCTCCTCGGCGCGGCAGGGGCTGCCGAAGCGATCTTTTCGATCCTCGCCATCCGCGACAACATCGCGCCGGCGACCATCAACCTTGACAATCCGGAGCGTGAGACCGCGATCGACCTGGTGCCGAACAAGCCGCGTGCCCGCCAGATCGACGTGGCGTTGTCCAATTCCTTCGGCTTCGGCGGCACCAACGCTTCACTGGTCTTCCAGCGCTACAATGGCTGACCGTCCGCCTGCCGGACGGCGCTTCGGCGTGTCGTCAATTTTGCCATATTCGCCCCTACTCTGCCGCAGGGGATTCGTTGAGAGATCAAACGGTAGGGCGAAATGAACACAAATCCGGCCGGCAACGGAGAGTTCGGGCAAGGGCAGGCGACATCGGGGCCGATCGTACCGAAGACAGCCGCCGAAGCCTTGCGGCCGGAGGCCGGCACGCCGCCGCCGAAGCGCTCGCGTGCTTCGCGCAGTCAGGTCGTCGTGTTCATGAACTTCGTCATCTCCTTGGTGATGCTGATGGTTCTGGCGGCGGGTATCGCGCTTTACTTCGGCAAGCAGGAATTCACCGAGCCCGGCCCATCGGCCAATGGCGACACCTTCCTGGTCAAGCCGAACACCGGCGTCCAGGATATCGCCGACCAGCTCGAGCGGCGCGGCCTGATCAGCGACGCCCGCATATTCCGTCTTGGCGTTAGGGCCTTCGGCAATGATTCGGCGCTGAAGGCCGGCGAATACGAGATCAAGCCCCGGGCGTCCATGCGCGACATCATGGAATTGCTGAAGAGCGGCAAGTCGGTCATGTACTCGCTGACCATTCCCGAAGGGCTGACAGTCGAGCAGGCGCTGGCGCGCATCGCAGGCGAGCCCGCCTTGAGCGGCGACATGCCGGCCACCGTGCCTCCAGAGGGCAGTCTCGCCACCGATACGCTGCGCTTCACGCGCGGCGCCACGCGCCAGCAGATGATCGACAAGCTGCTTGCCGACCAGAAGAAGCTGGTCGAGGAGGTCTGGCAGCGGCGCGCCGCCGACCTGCCGCTCGCCAGCATTGACGAGTTCGTCACGCTGGCCTCGATAGTCGAGAAGGAAACAGGCAAGGGCGATGAGCGCTCGCGCGTCGCCGCGGTCTTCCTGAACCGGCTGGCCAAGGGCATGCGCCTGCAATCCGATCCGACCATCATCTACGGTCTGTTCGGCGGCAAGGGCAAACCCGCCGACCGGCCGATCTATCAGTCGGACATCCAGAAGCCGACGCCCTACAACACCTATGTGATCAACGGCCTGCCGCCGACGCCTATCGCCAATCCCGGCCGCGCGGCGCTGGAGGCGGTAGCCAATCCATCAAAGACCGACGACCTCTATTTCGTTGCCGACGGCACTGGCGGACACGTCTTCGCCGCCACGCTTAACGAGCACAATGAGAACGTTGCGCGCTATCGAGCCCAGCAGAAGAAGCAAGTCGACGACGCGGCCAAGGCTGATGCCAAGGTGGAGGGGCAGACCGACGCGCCCATTGACGGCGACGCGGGGGCGGCCCAGTAGCGGCGCACGGTTTTTCCAGCTCGTCCACGCTATCGGTTGAAGACAGGAGCGTTTGGATTTATCGGGGCGCCTCGTAAGCCGATTGGCAGGCGGGCATTTCGGCTTTCTGAAGGTGCGCGAGGCCGGATCAAGCAGTATCCGTAGTACGCGCCAGGGGGTATGCAGGCACCATGAATTTGCAGAGCATGACCGGGTTTGCGCGTGCTGTCGCCGAGCATGACGGCACCTCGATTGCCTGGGAGGTCAAATCCGTCAACGGCAAGAGCGTCGAGGTGCGGCTGCGGCTGCCGCAGGGCTTCGAGCGGCTGGAGCCGGCCATCAGGCAGACGCTTCAGAAACGTTTCGCGCGCGGCAATTTTCAGGCGACGCTGACCATCACGCGCGCCGCCGGAATGCAGTCCCAGCCCGTTGTCAACGAGGCCTTCCTCAAGGACCTGGCCGGGCTCGCCAAGCGGATCGAGGAACAATTTGGTGTTGCTCCTGCGACCGCCGACGGATTGTTGTCGCTGCGCGGCGTGCTCGATATTCCCGAGACCACCGAAACCGAGGATGTGCGCACGGCGCTCGACAACGCCGTCATGGCGGCCCTCGATGTGGCGCTGGAGGGGCTGGAGCGGTCCCGCGAGGGTGAGGGCGCGGCACTTCGCACGCTTCTGCTGGGCCACATCGACGCCATCGAGGCGCTGACGCTGGGCGCTGAAGCGGATCCGTCGCGCGAACCGGCGGCCATCCGCGAGCGCCTCGCCGAACAGGTGCGGCTCTTGATGGATGCTTCGGCCAACCTCGATGTCGGCCGCTTGCACCAGGAAGCCGCCTTCCTCGCCACCAAGGCCGATATTCGCGAGGAGATCGACCGCTTGAAGACGCATGTGACGTCCGGTCGTGCATTGCTTTCCGGCGGCGGCGCCATCGGACGCAAGCTCGATTTTCTAGCACAGGAATTTAACCGCGAATCGAATACGCTGTGCTCAAAGTCGAACGCTGCCGCGGTCACCGCCATTGGACTGGAACTGAAGGCCGTGGTCGATCAGTTCCGTGAACAGGTCCAGAATCTGGAGTAGCCGATGGTCGCCAGGGATTTAGGGTCCCGCATTCGCCGCCGGGGCCTGATGCTCGTGCTGTCGTCGCCGTCGGGCGCCGGCAAGTCGACGATTGCGCGCAACCTTCTGGAGAGCGATTCCAGCCTCGAACTGTCGGTCTCCGTCACCACCAGGCCGCGCCGCGGCTCGGAGATCGAAGGCGTTCACTATCATTTCCGCACCATGCGCGAGTTCGAGCGGCTGCGCGATTCGGACGCCCTGCTCGAATGGGCGGAGGTGCATGGCAATTGCTACGCGACACCGCGCGAACCGGCGGAACTTGCGCTCGCTCAAGGGCGCGACATGCTGTTCGACATCGATTGGCAAGGCGCCCAGCAGCTCAAGGAGAAGATGCGCGCCGACATCGTCTCGATCTTCATCCTGCCGCCGTCGATGAAGGAGTTGAAGGCAAGGCTGAAGCGCCGCGCCGAGGACCAGGAAGCGGTGATCGAGACGCGGCTGAAGAACGCGCGCAACGAGATCGAGCACTGGAAGGAGTATGATTTCGTCATCGTCAACGATGATCTCGATCGCGCCTTCGCCGAAGTGCGCGGCATCGTTGTCGCCGAGCGGTTGCGGCGCGATCGTCGGCCCGGCTTGTTCGACTTCGTCTCGGGACTTTTGGACGAGAAGACGAGCTAGCCTTTCCTTTGCCCACGAAGATGGGCCGGCGGACAAGCCGAAGGCCGGCAGCACCAAACGATGTGCCCGGGCAGGTCGCGCCTGCAAGATGCGCTTTTCGGCGCCATAAATCAGACAATTGACGAAGAGGGCAGCGCCCCTAGTTTCTCCCGCACGAACGCGTCCGCGGCGCCGGTAACGGCCGGGGCGGCAGCGTTTCAGCGTACCGCCATGAGGGAGAGCAGATCTTGAAACGCTTCTGGCTGGGCGTTCTTGCCATCATCATTGTCTGCGGCGCCGGATTTTTCGCCTATGCCTGGAAGCCGGCGATCGATCCTGTCGAGCCGCCGCAACGATCGTCGTTCGACCCGGCGTTGATCGAGAAAGGCGCTGTACTGGCCTCCGTCGGCAATTGCACCTCCTGCCACACCAGGCCCGGTGAAAAGTCCTATGCCGGCGGGCTCGCCGTGCCGACGCCGTTCGGCACCATCTATTCGACCAACATCACGCCAGATCCGCAGACCGGTATCGGCCGCTGGTCGCAGGCAGCCTTCGACCGCGCCATGCGCGAAGGCGTCGACCGCGAGGGCAGGCATCTCTACCCGGCCTTCCCATTCGATCATTTCACGCGTGTCTCCGATGAGGACAACCGCGCGCTCTACGCCTATCTGATGACGCGCCAGCCGGTGAACAACCCGCCGCCTCCGAACGAGTTGCCTTTCCCGCTCGATATGCGCCTGGTGCTGGCCGGCTGGAAGCTGCTGTTCTTCGACAGGGGCGCCTATCAAAACGATGCGTCGCAAAGCACGCAGTGGAACCGCGGCGCCTATCTGGTCGATGGGCTCGGTCATTGCGGCGCCTGCCACACGCCGCGCAATCGGTTCGGCGCGGAAGAGAAGGGGTCGCACATGGCCGGCGGCGAGGCCGAAGGCTGGACGGCCTTTGCGCTCGAGGGCACTTCACCGGCGCCGATACCGTGGACGCATGACAGCCTGTTTGCCTATCTCAGGCAAGGCTGGCATGCCGACCACGGCGTCGCCAATGGCCCGATGGGCGAAGTGACGGGCAATCTCGGCCGGCTTCCCGATGCCGACATCGACGCCATGGCCACTTACGTCATGTCGCTCATGGGCGAACCATCCGCCGAACGGACGGCCGCCGCGCGGGCCATCCGCGGCCGCGCCGCGGCCGACCCGGCGTCGACCGCCGGCGTGGCGCCGACATCCGCCGATACGCCGGCGGCGCGTGGAGCCGTCATCTACCAGGCGGCATGCGCCACCTGCCACGACGGCAGCCGTCCGCCGCCTTTCGGCGGTATCAATTTCCATCTGTCGAGCGCGGTCAACGCGCCAGATCCGCAGAACGTCATCAACACGGTGCTGTTTGGCCTGCCGGCGGCGAGTGGGCGCCCGAGCGCCATCATGCCGGGATTCGCAGCGACGCTAAAGGACGATCAGGTGAATGATCTGCTGGCCTATCTGCGCGATGCTTTCGCCGGCAAGCCGGCCTGGCAGGATGCGGCCGCCAGGATCGCCGACACCAGGAGCGGAAAATACCAGGTCAGCGTCCGGCCCTCGGACGGCATCGAGCGCGGCCCGGACAATGTAGGAGCGAAGGACAGATGATCAAACTCAACGTCAACGGCATCTCCCACGACGTCGACATCGATCCCGCGACGCCGCTGCTTTATGTGCTGCGCAACGATTTGAAGCTGAACGGCGCCAAGTTCGGCTGCGGCCTTGGCCAATGCGGCGCCTGCACGGTGATGGTGGACGGCAAGCCCGTCTTCTCCTGCCTGACGCCAGCGATGCTGGTGGAAGGCCGCGAGGTCAAGACCGTCGAGGGCTTGGGCACGATCGAGAACCCGGGTCCGATGCAGAAAGCGTTCATCGAGGAGCAGGCGGCGCAATGCGGCTATTGCATCGCCGGCATGATGATGCGGGCGCAGGCGCTGCTCGAGGCCAAACCCGATGCCGGTGACGCCGATATCAGGCAGGCGCTGGAACCTAACCTCTGCCGCTGTGGCACGCATATGCGCATCCTGCGGGCAGTGAGCCGCGCGCGCGACCTGATGAAATCGAAATCGGCCGGCCTGGCGCCGGCCGCGGCCGCGGGGAGGGCATGATGAACGCGCCAACCTTTCCCGACCTGACACGACGCGGCTTTCTCGCCGGGACCGGCGCGCTGGTCGTGTCCTTCACCATTCCCGTGCAGGCTCAGGAGGCCGCGCCCACGGCGCAGACGCCCGCGACGCCGGCGCCGGCCAAGAAACTGCCGGGCAGCCTTGCCGATGCGCCCTCGCTCGACGCCTGGATCAGGTTGGATGCCGACGGTTCGATCACCGTCTTCACTGGCAAGGCCGAACTCGGTCAAGGCACCAGGACGTCGCTACGCCAGATCGCCGCCGAAGAACTGGAGGTCGAGCCGGCTTCCATCAAGCTCATCACCGCCGACACCGCGCTGACGCCGAACGAGGGCTATACCGCCGGCAGCCAGACGATCCAGAACAGCGGCACCGCCATACGCTACGCCTCGGCGCAGGTGCGCCAGATCCTGGTCGCCAAGGCCAGCGAGAAGCTCGGTGTTCCGGCCGACCAGCTCAAGGCGGCAAGCGGCAGGATCACCGGGCCGGATGGGAAGTCCGTGGGCTATGGCGAACTGGTGGTGGCGGATTTGCTGCATGTGGACGCATCGGCCGACACAGCGCTGAAATCGCCGGACAGCTATCACGCGATCGGCAAGCCGTTTGCCCGCGTCGATATTCCGGCAAAGGTAACGGGCGGCGAGGCCTACGTCCAGGACATGCGGCTTCCCGGCATGGTGCATGCCCGCGTCGTTCGCCCACCAAGCTATTCGGCCAAGCTCGTCAGCGTCGACGAGGCCGCCATCAAGACGATGCCGGGCGTGCTGGCGGTGATCCGCGACGGCGACTTCCTGGCCGTGGTGGCCAGGCAGGAATTCCAGGCGGTCCAGGCCATGCGCGCCATGGCCGCCAAGGCGAAGTGGCAGGAGCAGCCGGCCTTGCCGGACCAGGACAATATCCCCGCCTTCCTCGAACGCTCGGTCGCCGAGGTCGGCACCGTGACCTCGGTCGGCGCGGACACGGCAGCCGGCGCAAAGACGCTGCAGGCGCAGTTCACCCGCGCCTACCAGATGCACGGGTCGATCGGCCCCTCGGCTGCCGTTGCCCTGTCGGACAAGGGTCTCATCACGGTGTGGACGCACACTCAAGGCGTTTATCCAGACCGCAAGGCGATCGCCGAGATGCTCGGCGTCGGACCGGAAAAGGTGCGCTGCATCCACACCGAGGGATCAGGCTGCTACGGCCACAATGGCGCCGACGACGCGGCGGCCGACGCCGCGCTGATCGCGCAGGCGCTGCCCGGCACGCCGGTGCGCGTGCAGTGGATGCGCGATCAGGAGCATTTGTGGGAGCCCTATGGCCCTGGCATGCTGACGCGCGCCAGCGCAACGCTCGACGCCGGCGGCAAGATCGTCAACTGGCACTATGATCTGTGGAGCAACAGTCACGGCACGCGGCCGGGAACGGCAGGTTCGCTGATCGCCGGCCGGCTGGTGGCGAAGCATTTCCCGCCCGATCCGGCCAAGCTGCAGATCTCGCCGCTCGGCAATGGCGACCGCAACGCCATCCCGCTATACGATGTGCCGAACCAGCGGGTGAACTGGCATTTCGTCGCCGACATGCCGGTGCGCGTCTCGTCCCTGCGCGGTCTCGGCGCCTACTGCAACGTCTTCTCGATCGAAAGCTTCATGGACGAGCTGGCCCTCGCGGCCGGCGCCGACCCCGTGGAATACCGGCTGAGGCACATGAAGGACCCGCGCGCCAGGAAGGTGATCGAGGTTGCGGCTCAAAAATTCGGCTGGAGCAATGATCCTATGCCGGAGGGCCGCGGTCGGGGGTTCGCCTTCGCCAAGTACAAGAACCACGCCGCCTATCTCGCAGTCGCGCTTGAAGCGGAGGTCGATCGCGACAGCGGCGCGATCGCTATCTCGCATGTGGTCTCGGCGGTCGACTGCGGCGAAGCGGTGGCGCCGGATTCGATCGTCAACCAGACCGAAGGCGGTATCTTGCAGTCGCTGAGCTGGACGCTTTACGAGGCCGTCCATTTCGACGACACCCGCATCCTGAGCGCGGATTGGTCGGCCTATCCGATCCTGCGCTTCAGCGCCGTTCCGGACAGCGTGGAAGTGCATGTCGTCGACAATCCCGGCACGCCCTATCTCGGCGTCGCGGAAGCAGCGCAGGGCCCGACAGCCGGCGCGATCGCCAACGCCTTCCGCCATGCGGCGGGAAAACGCATCTATGACCTGCCCTACACGCGCGAGCGCGTGAAAGCGGTGTTGGGCGTCTAGTTCGAAGCGTGCGCTCGACAAGGATCGGATTGCGCGGCGCTTCCACGGCCGGCGGCGCTACACCGCATTGGTCAGCCGCACGAACTCCTCGACATCGAGCGTCTCGGCGCGCCGGGTCGGGTCGATCCCGGCGCGTTCGAGCAGGGCTTCGCCGCCGAGGCTCTTAACGCTCTGCCGCAGCATCTTTCGGCGCTGGCCGAAGGCGGCTTCCGTGACGCGGCCGAGTTTTTTCACGTCGGCATGTAGCGGTGTCACACGCGGCTCGAGATGCACGACGGAAGAGGTCACCTTGGGGGGCGGTGTGAACGCCTGGGACGGCACGTCGAACGCTATCCTGGCCTGCGTGCGCCACCCCGCCAGCACGCCGAGCCTGCCATAGGCTTCGCTGCCAGGCGCGGCGACGATACGCTGGGCCACCTCGCGCTGGAACATCAGGGTCATCGAGGCATAGAAGGGAGGCCACTCCGCGACGGTCAGCCAGCGGACCAGCAGTTCCGTGCCGATATTGTAGGGCAGGTTGGCCACGATCCTGATCGGCCCGCCGTCACCGGCGGTCGCGGCAAGCGTCGGGAAGTCGATCTTCAGAGCGTCGCCGGAAACGACCTCCAGCCGACCGGGATAATGGGCCGATATCTCGGCGAGGGCCGCCAGGCAGCGTTCGTCGCGCTCGATGGCGACGACCTTGCGCGCGCCGTTGAAAAGCAGGGCCCTTGTCAACCCGCCAGGGCCGGGGCCGACCTCGATTACGGTCGTCTCCGCCAGGCTGCCGGCGGCGCGCGCTATCTTGCCGGTCAGGTTGAGGTCGAACAGAAAATTCTGGCCCAGTGCCTTCTTTGCCTGCAAACCGTGGCGCTCGATGACCTCGCGCAGCGGCGGCAGCCCATCCATGCTCATGAGTTGAGCCTCATTGCGTGACAAATTTGGCGTCGGTGTCGGCCAGCTGCCGTGCAAGCCGCAGCGCCGCCATCAGGCTGTCGGGCCGGGCGATGCCCTTGCCGGCGATATCGAAGGCGGTGCCGTGGTCGGGCGACGTGCGGATGAAGGGCAGGCCGAGCGTGACGTTGACCGCTTCGTCGAAGGCCAGCGCCTTGGCCGGTATCAGCGCCTGGTCGTGATACATGCACAGCGCCACGTCGTAGCCGGCCCGGGCCCGGGCATGGAACAAGGTATCCGCGGGCAACGGCCCGAACGCGTCGATGCCTTCGGCTCGCAGGATCTCGATTGCCGGTCGGATGATGCGCTGGTCCTCCAGGCCCATGGAGCCATCCTCGCCCGCATGCGGGTTGAGGCCGGCGATGGCGAGCCGTGGGTTGGCGATGCCAAAGCGGTCCCTGAGGTCGGCGGCGGTGACCCGCGTCGTAGCGAGGATCAGGTCTGTGGTCAGCGCCTTCGGCACTTCGGCCAGCGCGATGTGAATGGTGACGGGAACGGTGCGCAGGTCGGGGCCTGCCAGCATCATCACCGGCATCGCTTCCACGCCGCTGTGGCGCGCCGCCAGATACGCCAGATATTCGGTGTGGCCGGGAAAGCGGAAGCCGGCGTCGTAGAGCGGCTTCTTGGCGATCGGGCAGGTGACGACGGCCGCGGCGTCGCCGGCGAGGCTAGCGGCCACCGCCCGATCGATCGCTTCGATGATGCCCGCCGCATTGGCCGGGTCCGGCTGGCCGGGGCTGTCGATGAAGCGGGCAGCCAGCGTAACGACCGGCAGAGCGCGGCCAAAGACCTCGGTTGCCTGCGCTGGCGTCGTTTCCTCGATAGGCAGCGAAACGCCGAGACGGCGCGCCCGCGAGGCGATCAGCGCGGGATCGGCGAGGAGATAGAAGGGCGGAAGGGCTGCGGCTGTACGCGCCAGAAACGCGGCAATCGCGATTTCCGGCCCGATGCCGGATGGATCGCCGACGCTCAACGCCAGCGCGCGCATCGCCCTTTCCACCTCAGCGCTTGACGATGCGGGCTTTTGCCTTCAGCTCGTCGACATATTTCTTGCTGAGATCGTCGGCTGCCTTGTCGTTGGAGCCTTCGCTCTGGAACACCATCTGGGCGACCTTGTCGTCGGACACCTCGCGCGACGAACAGATGCCGATGAACTCGACACCGCGCTCCGTTTGGCGGGTAGGCGTGGCGCCGCCAACCTTGGTGGCCTTGATCTGCTCGGCCCAGTCCGGCGGCAGTTGCGGCGCCAGCACCCGGCCGAGATCGCGAACCGTGACGTCGATCAGGCCCTTGGCGAACTGCCGCGTCGTGTTGCAGCCATTGAAGCGGGCACGCATGGCGTCGGCTTCGCGCTTGCGCTTGCCCAGCGTCGCGCTGCGTTCGGCCGCCGGCACGACGAAGATGACCTGCTGGAGCATGTATTCAGTGGCGCTCGGCTTGGAGCCGCCCTTGTCGAGCATGCGCCTGACCGCGTCCTGCTCGGTCACGCTGCCGCCCTCGCCGGAACGGTACCGCGCGCTCAAGGCCTGATTCCAGGCCATCTGGGCGCGGATGAACTCTTTGAAATGGCCCTTGCTGACGCCGGACTTTTCCATGACGCCGTCGAGCTGGCTGAGCTGCATCTTGTTGCTCGAGGCAAAGCGCTGGTACGCGGCCTCGACCTGCGCGTCGCTGATGTGAATCCCAAGCCGTCTGGCTTCGGCCATGCGCAAGGTCTGATCGATCATTTCCTGGCCGGCGTCGCCCTTCTTGCGCTGCAGCTTGAGGAAGGCGGCGCGATGCGCGATGTCGCCGCTGGTGATCGGTATGTCGTTGACGACGTACTTGATCTCGCTGGCGAAAGCCGGCGGCGTGATGACGGTCATCGACACGGATGTCGCCACCACAAGCAGCGCCAACCCTGCTGAAAAGAGGTATTTCCTCATCGCAAACATCCCAATTCTATCCCGGTCCCGCCCAACTTCATCCTTCTTCGGGGTTTGTGAAGTCCCTGCCAGCCCTATGCGGCGAAACGATGTCGCGGACTACTGGGTGGTGTCGAAGGCGCTGCTCGACGATCCGAAATCGCCGAGGGTGCGGAACGACAGGTTGAAGCCGATGCTCTGCGTCACCTCCCTGGTGTTCAGGTCGCGCGACTGCGAGTACGTCATCAGATAGGTGAAGCAGGAATCATTGTAGGCGAAACCGACCCCGTCCTTGACCAGCAGGCTTTCCTCGAGGTCATAGGTTCCCGTCCCGAACACGCGCCAGTTCTCGGCAAGATGCGTGGACGCGCCGAGCGTGACCTCGTGGCGGTCGGTGGTGAAGCCATAGAGCGGCTGAGCCTGGATGAAGGCGTATTTGGCGCTCAGCGACACCGGTAGGCCGGAATAGGCGGCCTTTACCTCGGCGCGGCGAACCTCGAAGCTCTGCTCGTCGAAACGGCCGCTGACCGAGGCGGCGAACCCGTTCGGGCTGCTGACGCCAAACAGGCCGACATAGTCCGACTTGGTGTTTTCGAGGCCCGAATAGGCGCCGACATTGACCAGGTCCGGCGCGTCGAAGGAGTTCTCGCCGCCGATCTGGTAGGACTGGCCGAAGATGGCGTTGGTGCCCCAGCCGTTGATGTAGGAACCGGAATAGCGAAGGCCCACATTGGCGCGCGAGCCGCCTTCGATGCGGTCATAGCCGGAGAACTTGTCGCGCTCGAACAGGGTGCTCGCGTCGAAAACCATGCTCTGCGCATCTTCGTTCGGGACGGCAAGGCCGCCGACATATTGTTCGTTCGGGCGCAGGAAGACCTGCGCCATCGGCTCGAACACATGACTGGAGCCGCTGGCCATCGAAAACAGCAGCGGCCAGCTCATCTCGAGTCCGGCGGTTGCCATATAGCGGGCGAAAGACGAGCGCATGTCATCCTGCTCGCCCAAATTCGTCGCCATCTGGTTGACGGCTGCGAGTGAAGCTGATGACGCGTTGACATAGTCGACGTCGCCCTGCAGCGCCAGCAAGGGTGTCAGCACCAACCCGTCATCGGTGACAAATGACCGCTTCCATTCGGCTTGGGCGGTGAGCCGGCCGGATTCGCCCTCGATGCCGCGCACACGTTGGGTGCCTGAAGGGGGGAAGTAGGGAGTGAAATAGGTCTCGTCGAGGTCATCGCGGCGGATGACGCGCGAATTGACGTTGAACGACAGCTGGCCGCCTGCGACCGATGTATCCGGAATGTAGGCATAGTCAAGCGAGGGCAGCACCCAGGGCTGCTGGCCGCTTCGCGCAGCGATGCTGCTGTCGAGCGTGTTTTCCTGCACCTCGAAATGCATGGCGCGCAGGTCGAAATAATTACGGCCGTCGAGCCCCGTCAGGTAAACCGACGACTGGTGAACGTACCCGTTGTATTTGTCGATGGCGTAGGTATTCGAGAAGTTCTTGTCGGTCTGCAGCAGCACGTCCCAGCCGAAATTCCAGCGCGAATTGATGGCGAACTGGCCTTGTGTGCCCATCATGCCGCGGAATTTGTTGGGATCGCCAGCCTTGCCCGAATCGATATTGCGGCCGGCGGCGTCGATGAAGGCGTCGGGGTCTCGCTGCTGAATCCCCGCGATCTTCAGGCTGTATTCGCCATTGTTGAAGCGCTGGCGCCACTCGGCCTCACCGAGAAAGCCCTGCTTGGTAAAGCCGGTGCCGGTGACGGTCAGGTCGTAGGTCGGCGAGAGCGCGAAATAATAGGGGACCTTCACCCCCACGCCCAGATCGCTTTTGAAGACGATGCCGGGGATCAGGAAGCCGCTCTTGCGCTTCACCGTCGGGTCGGCGATCTCGAACGCCGGCAGGTAGGCTAGCGGGAAGCCGAAGAATTCGAAATTCGCGTTCTCGAAGCGGACCGTCTTCTTTTCGCCGTTCCAGATGATCTTCCTGGCCTTCACACGCCAGGTCGGCGCCTTGTCGGGCTTGTCCTCGCACGGTTCGCAGGCAGTGTAGACGCCATTGTGGAAGGTGGTCAGCACGCCGCCCATGCGTTCGGCGCTTTCGGCGGCGAAATAGGCCTTGTCGATGGTTTCGACGCGGAGCGCGTTGACGAAACCGTCGGCGAAGTCGTCGGTGATGTCGATATGATCCGAATTGATCTTGGTGCCGTCGCTGTTGATCACCTCGACATTGCCGCTTGCGACCATGCGCTTGGTGTTGCGGTTGTACTCGACCTTCTGCGCGACAAGTCGGTTGCCGCCATAGTCGATCTGCACGCCGCCGACGGCGGTCACGGTCTGATTGTCGTTGTTATAGACCAGCGTATCGGCCGCCAGCAGCATCTGCGAGCCGGACGGCACCTTGGTCGCCATGTCGCCGACATCCTGCGCGATCGCAGGCAGCGGAACCGCGCATGCAAACAGGCATGCCAAGGCGGTCGCCGCATAAAGGCGCGCCAAACCGGCCTGCCTGTTACTGGGCAAAAAGGCCTCCCTCACTAGCCGTCTTCCTTGTATAGCAGGAAAGTCACCCCGAAGAACATAGCTACCACGACCGGCACCCAGGCAGCTACGACAGTCGGCACGAACCCCGCCACGCCGAATGCCTTCACCAGCACCGAAACGACATAAAGCAGAAACCCGGCAACGACGCCACCCAGAATCATCGTTGCCGATTGCCCCATCCTCGCAAATCGCATTGAAACTGTTGCCGCAATTAGCGTCATGGCGACGAGCAGGAACGGCAACGCCACCAGCGAATCGAACTGCATGGCAAAGGCATTTGCCTTGAGGCCGAAGGAACGGGCAACCTCGATTTTTCCCGGCAGATCGTAGAATGGAATGGTCTCCGGGCGCGCCAGCCGCTCCTGCACGAATTCGGGCTTCAGATTGGTCGGCACGCGATCGTTTGCCGCAGGCTGGATGGTGCCGTTCCTGAAGGTCTTGACGTCCTGCAATTCCCAGTAGCCGTCCCGCAGGTAGGCGCGCGCGGCATCCTTGCGCTCGACGATATCGCCTTGCGGGTCGAGGATGAAAAAGACAGCGTCAGCCATCTCCAGGCCCTGGTTGAGGATGGCGCGCGCTCCGATGATGGTGTCTCCGGAGCTGGTTTTCTGCCGGATCCAGGGCGCGGCGTCGGCCGACACCGTATTCGACTTGCCCGAGCGCAACTGGGTTTCGATCTGTTCGGACCAGGAAAAGGCGTGCGCTGCGAGCGGGTTGATGAGACCGACCGACAGGACGCCGAACAACAGCGCTCCGATGCAGCACGGCAGAAGGAACTGCCAGGCCGAAACGCCGGCTGAGCGCGCTATGACCAGTTCATACCTGCGGTTGAGCGAGACCAGCGTCGCCATCGCCGAGAAGAGACCGACAAACGGCACGGTCTGCAGCATGATCATCGGCATCCTGAGTCCGGAAATGGCCAGCGCCGTTCCATAGGTGAAGCCGGGCAGGCCGGTCGTGCGGCCGGAAAGCTCGGTGAAATCGATCAGGAACACCAGCGCAAGCAGGCCGATGAAGAACCACACGGTGATCGTGACATAGCGGAAGAAGAAGTAGCGTCCCAGCGTCCAGCCCATCAGCTGACCCCCTGGCCCGAGGCGCTGCGCCTGGAGAGGCGCAGCTTGACGGCATTCCAGGCGTCAGCCATCCGGCTTGCGAGATTCGTCAGCCAATCTGCCCAGGCCACTGGCAGTTCCATCGTCCGGTTGGATGCGATGAACCAGATTGCCACCGCCGACGACACGATGGGCACGCCGTAGACCATATACGCATATTGCGGGACCTCGTCGGCCTTGCTGGCGGCGAAGAAGCCCAGCCAGCGCACGAACAGCGATATCGCGATGGCCGTGATCAGCGGATTGACGCGCGCCTCGCGATGCGAGCGTGCGTCTCCGGCGACCGCCAGTGCGATCAGCGCGAAGACCATGGAATAGAGCCATTCCGAGAATCGCTGGTCGACCTCCGCCCGGTATTCGTTCGGGCGCTGCTGGTAGACCTTGTCGTTGGCACTCGGGTTGAGCAGGTACTGGGTCGTCTGGTCTTTTGGCATCAGCGTCACCTCCGACGCTGCCGCCATGAAGGCCGACATGTCGAAGGCATAGGAGGTGAAGCGGATAACCGAGAGGTCGCCGGTCAGCGTCTTTCGATGGATGACACCGTCATTCATCATCAGCACCTTTTCGCCGCCGCGTTCGACGATGCTGCCGGTCTTGGCATAATAGACGAGGTTGACGCCTTCCTCGCGCGAATCCGCGACGAAGATGCCGCCCAGCCGGTTGTCGGGAAGCCGCTCGCCGATCTGCAGGAACAGCCCATCATCGATCTTGCGGAATGTGCCCTCCTGGATGATCAGCGACAGAAGATCCGCGCGTGACTCCGCCACCAGCATCCGGTTCTTCTGGCGCGCGTAAGGGTCGATGCCGTTGTCGACGGCGAAGGAAAAGACGCTGGCCGCGGCCGCGAGAATCATGATCGGCCGCACGATGGTCCAGCGCGAGGCGCCCGCTGCGTTGACGACGGCGAGCTCCGAATCCGAATTCATGACGCTGAGCGTCTGGGCAACCGCCACCACGAGCGCGAAGGGCACCACGATCGGAATGATCGAGGGAAGAATGAGGGCCGCAACCTCGAAGAAGGTCAGCGCCGACTGGCCGCTGTCGGTGACGAGGTCGATCTTGGCCAGCACCTGCGTCGTCCAGACAATGGCCAGCGTCCAGGCCAGCGCTGCAATAAAGACCACGAAAGCGCGGCGCATGATGTAGCGTTCAACGACCTTCATGAAGGCTTTTCTCAATTTTCTCGAACGGCATCATGCCACCGGATAAGGGTAGCCGTCCGGCGACGCCCGCACAACTGGCTGCGTCGGGCTCTGTCAGGCAGACGATCCGGTTCCCGTCCCACATCGCGCGCCACGTTGGGCCGGAGTGTCGGCGGGATTGGATAAGAAAGGGCGAACATCGATGGTTAACAACAGGTTGCGGCCAAAAAGCGGAGCCGTGCCGCGACGAATCGCCGTCGATTCATGTGCCATATGGGGAGCCCGTTTGGCAAAGTCTTGCCAAATGCCGGAAAACGACCAAATGTCGCGGATCGCTCCCAACCGCTTCGCGCGAGCCGCGCATTCCCCGAAAGCAGGACATGATGAACCAGAGACCCTCGATCGCCTTCGCAAAATTCGCCGCGCCGCAGACCGCCGCGAACAGAAGGGGGACGGTCTTCGTGCTGGCGGCGGATGATGGTGGCCTGAGCGAAACCGCCGCGGCGTATGATCCCGGCAAGACGCTGGAACGGGCCTTCCCTGTGGCCGAATTCACGGCCAAGTTCGCCAGCGTGGTGGAAGTGCTGACGCCACAGGCAAGCTCGCTCGACAGGCTGGTCGCGATCGGCGCCGGCAAGGTATCCGGGCTCGACGAATACGCCTGGACGAAGCTTGGAGGCACCATCGCGGGGTCGCTACGCAAGGCGACGGACGTGGCGGTGGTGCTCGACGTGGTCGGCGCCTCGTCAAGCGGTGCGCAGGCGGCCAGCCTTGCCGCGGGTATTCTTCTGCGCAGCTATTCCTTCGATAAGTACAAGACCAGGAAAGACAAGGACGATGGCCAAGGCGACAAGGCCGAGCCGAAAAAGCCGGCCAAGATAACCATCCACACCGCCGATCCGGCGGGTGCGAAGAAGGCCTTCGCCGAGACCGAGGCGGTGATCGACGGCGTGCTTTTGGCACGTGACCTCGTCAACGAGCCGGCAAACGTCCTGGGACCGGTCGAGTTTGCCGCCCGCGCCAAGGAACTGGAGGCCCTCGGCGTCAAGGTCGAGATCCTGGCCGAGAAGGAACTGAAGAAACTCGGCATGGGGTCGCTGCTCGGTGTTGCGCAAGGCTCGCCGCGCGGCGCCCGCATGGCCGTCATGCAGTGGAACGGCGGCAAGGCCAAGGACAGCCCGGTCGCCTTCATCGGCAAGGGCGTCACTTTCGACACTGGCGGCAATTCGATGAAACCGGCATCCGGCATGGAGGACATGAAGGGCGACATGGGCGGGGCCGCGGCTGTGACCGGGCTGATGCATGCGCTCGCCGGCCGCAAGGCGAAGGCCAATGTCGTCGGCATCATCGGGCTTGTGGAAAATGCCGTCGACGGCCATGCGCAGCGTCCCGGCGACATCGTGACCTCGATGTCGGGCCAGACCATCGAAGTGCTCAACACCGATGCGGAGGGGCGCCTGGTGCTGGCCGACGCGCTCTGGTACTGCAATGACCGCTTCCAGCCGAAGTTCATGGTCAATCTGGCGACGTTGACCGGCGCGATCATGGTCGCGCTCGGCCAGCACTATGCCGGCCTGTTCTCCAACAATGACGAACTGGCGGAACGCCTGGCGACAGCCGGGCAGTCGACGCAGGAGCGACTGTGGCGCATGCCGCTCGGTCCTGAATATGACAAGCTGATCGATTCCAAGAATGCCGATATGAAGAACATCGGCGGCCGCTATGGCGGCGCCATCATCGCCGCGCAGTTCTTGCAGCGCTTCGTCAAGGACACGCCCTGGGCGCATCTCGACATCGCAGGCACCGCCATGGGGGCGCTGTCGAACGAAATCAACCAGTCCTGGGGTTCCGGCTTTGGCGTGCGGCTGCTCGACCGGCTCGTGCGCGACCACTACGAGAGCTGATCGGGACCCATGGCCGACGTGCTGTTTTATCACCTGACCGAATCGACGCTGGAGGATGCGCTGCCCGGCCTCCTTGAGCGCAGCGTCGATCGCGGCTGGCGCGCCGTGGTGCAGACAGGCACCGAGGAGCGGCGCGACGCGCTCGACCAGCATCTGTGGACGTTCCGTGACGATTCTTTCCTCGCGCACGCCACTGATCGCGAAGCCCATCCCGCTGAACAGCCGATCCTTTTGACCACCGGCGAAGGCAACCCGAACGCGGCGCAGATACGCTTCCTGGTGGACGGCGCTGCGCCGCCGGACCTTGGCGGCTACGAGCGCGCCGTGTTCCTGTTCGACGGCCACGATGCGGCCCAGGTCGAGGCCGCCCGCGGGCACTGGAAGACGATGAAAGACGCCGGCCACGCGGTGACGTATTGGCAGCAGACGCCCGACCGCCGCTGGGAACGCAAGGCCTGAGGGACGTCAGCGGCGGCTGATCACTGCCTTGTTGATAATGTGGATCGCGATCATCGAGCCGGAAGAAACCTGTCGCTCGTCACATGAGCAGCCTTACTTCTTCACTTGCGGATGGATCGTCTCCCCGCGCTTGAGCATCTCGACAAAACTCTCGATCTTCTTCCTGCGCCCGGCTTCGGTCTTCATGTTGTGGATACGGAAGGCGAGCGCGAAGCGGTTCTGCGCGCTGAGTTTTTCGAGCATTTGCCGAGCCTCTGGCTCGGCATCGATCGCGGCCTGCAGGTCATCGGGAATTTTCATGTCCTTGCCGCTGGCATAGGCACGCGCCCAGCGGCCATCGGCCTTGGCGGCTTCGACCTCGGCGAGCCCATGCCGCGTCATCCGGCCGTCGTCGATCAGCCGGGCGACATTGTCGATGTTGATCTGGCTCCAGATGCTTTTCTTCGTCCTCGGCGTGTAACGCTGCAGGAAGCTCTTGTCGTCGAGCCCCTTGCGCACCGCGTCGATCCAGCCCCAGCACAGCACGACCTCGATCGCTTCCTTTGCCGAGATCGACTTCAGTCCCGAGCCAGTCTTGTGGATTTTGATCCAGACCTCGGTTTCCCTGTCATGATGTTCGCCGAGCCAGGTATAAAAGCTCTCGGCGTCCTCGAATTCGTGCACCTTGTCGGGGTCGACCTTGACCGGCGCCATTTGCGGCCTCGTCCATGCTTTGCGATTGCACTTTCAATGCGGCATTTCCCGCTGGATGACAATCGAAGGCGAAGATGATGGCTGTCGGATGAGGGCAGTTCTGCGGTGGCCCGCAGGCGCGGACCACCGCGGGTGTCGTTTCACTGCCCGCCCATTTCCTTCTTGAACGTGTCGAAATCGACCTGCATGCCATTGAAGATGGTGCTCCAATGGCGGGTCAGCGCCGCCATCGCCACCGCCTCCTGGATTTCCTCATCGGTAGCGCCGGCGCGCTTGGCGTTTTGCGTGTCCGACCAGATGCAGTAGTTGCACGGGATCTGCGCCGCCACTGCCAGCGAGATCAATGACTTTACCTTTGGCGGCAGCGCCGTCTTGTCGCTGAGTTCGATGGCCTTGACCTCGGCCCAGGCGCCGGGCAGACCGGCTTTGGGAAGTTGCTTCACAAAGCTCGGCACGCCGCCCATGGTCGACTGGATGTCCTTTATGGTTGCATCGTAGTCGTCGGCATAGGCAGGGGCCGCGGCGAGGACGCAGGCCACGGCGGTTAGAGCCAACGCACGATGGAGGGACGAATGCACGGATTTGGCAATGCGATGGTGTGACATGTTTCCTCCTCTGGTCTTTGTTAGCCTTACTGTGTAAGGTGAAGTGAAAAATGAACCTTACGCTGTAAGTTGTCAAGCGCGGCCATGGACTCATCGATCAAAAAAAAGCGAGCACGCGGACGGCTATCCCGCGAGATGATCGAGGATGCCGCTTTCGAGGTGATCGAGAAGGAGGGCCTTTCCGGTTTTTCGATGCGCAAGCTCGCCGCCGTGCTCGGCTGCGAGGCGATGAGCATTTATCATCACTTCCCCTCGCAAGCGCACCTCTATGAGGCGCTGGTCGATCGCCAGGTCAGCGGGATGGTTATCCCCGACGACAGCATGCCGTGGCGCGACAGGATTCGGATGGTCATGCATGAGTTTCGCCGTGTTGCGAGTGAGCATCCGGCCTTTGCGCCATTCCTTGTCGTCTACCGGATGAATTCGCCGCCTTGCCTTGCGATGCTGAACGGCGTCATCGGCCTGTTCGAGGCTGGCGGTTTCGGCCCGGAACTCAGCGCCAGGCTGTTTCGCACCGCCAGCTATTATCTCATGGGCGCGATCCTCGACGAGACAGCGGGCTACGCCAAGGGCCCGTCGGCGGTGACCACCGTCGACGACGAGCAACTGGCGAAGGATTTCCCCAGTGTCATGGCGGCCGGGACCTATTTCGGCACCGGCGGTTTCGACAAGACATTCGAACTCGGCCTCGACATGCTATTGGACGAAATGGAGCGCCTGCGCGACAGCGCCAATGCAGGCTAATTGTCCGGCAACGTCCGATTACAAGGTGATTCCCTGAATGCGCTTTCTGTTCCTGTTGATCCTGCTCGCCGGCATCGGCGTCGGCGCCATCTATCCATGGGCGATGACCAATTTCTCCGGTCACCAGATCGGCAACTGGCGGGTCTATGAGGGTGGCCGCTTCAGGCAGGTCACAGTGCCGCTTGCCGCGCGCGATGCGCCGGTCAGGGTGCTGGTCGACTTGACCGCGAGGGCCGAGCGCATCGTTTCGCAGCAGCGCACGGTGCTGACGCTGACAGCCGCCTCCGGCGGCCGCACGGTGCTTGCCTCGACGCTTCAGTTCAATCATTCCGACAATCCGCGTCAGGCGAGCCCGCAACTGCCCGACAAGATCTTCCGCGATGAGGCTGGCGTGATCCGGACCGTCGGCCCCGGCCCCTATGTCTTCACCGTCGGTCCCGGCGACGCCGACGACATCCCGATACGCGCGGTCGATCTTGTCTTGCGCTCCGGTGTGGGCGAGACCGACAGCCGTGCGCGACCGGTTGGCTTCGCGCTGATGGCGATCGGCTTGATCGGCTTCCTGCTGTCCTTGCGTTCTGCCGGCGGCCGGCCGCAAAATCCGAATTCACAGCCACCGCCGCCACGTTGGGGCAGGGGTTCCACATGAACTATCGCCACGCCTATCACGCCGGAAATTTTGCCGACGTCCTCAAGCACGTCGTGCTGACGCGGCTGCTTGAATATCTGAAGCAGAAGGACAAGGCGTTCCGCGTCATCGACACTCATGCAGGCATCGGCCGCTACGATCTGTCCTCGCCCGAGGCGCAGAAGACCGGCGAATGGCAAGGCGGCATCGGCCGGCTGGTCGATGCCGCGCCCGAAGCCCAGGCCGCAATGCTGCTCGCTCCCTATCTCGACGCGGTGCGTGCGTGCAACGCAGACGGTCCATTGAAAAAATATCCGGGCTCGCCGCTGGTCGCGCGGCACCTTCTGCGTAAGCAGGACCGGCTATCGGCGATCGAGCTGCACCCGAAGGATGTCGCGAAGCTGAAGACGGAATTCGCCGGCGATTTCCAGACAAGGGTGATCGAGCTCGACGGCTGGCTGGCGCTCGGCGCACACCTGCCGCCGAAGGAAAAGCGCGGACTGGTGCTGATCGATCCGCCATTCGAGGAAGAGGGCGAGTTCGGCCGCCTCGTCGACGGGCTGGCGAAGGCGCACAAGCGCTGGCCGGGCGGCATCTATGCGCTGTGGTATCCGATCAAGGACCGCAAGGCGGTGATTGGCTTCCGCAAGGCACTGAAGGAAACCGGCGTTCCGAAATTGCTCGACATCGAATTCGAAATCCGGCCCGCGTCGCAAGAGCCCAGCCTCGACGGCAGCGGCCTGGTCGTGGCCAACCCGCCTTTCACGCTGGAAGGTGAATTGCGCATTCTCCTGCCGGCCCTGCACAAATTGCTGGTCTTGGAAAAGCCGGCGCACTGGACGCTGAACTGGCTGGCAGGGGAGTAGCAGCGGGATGCAGGCTGCGAGCGGCGTCCTTACAGATGCGCCAAGACAAACAGTTAAAGCGGGTCTGCGGCCGGCCCGGCTCCGCTCCGCTGGAATTGGTGGCCGGCTTCTGCCTCGCCATCGGCGCCGCGGTGCCCTATGCCGCCGGCGCGCTCATCCTGTTCACGGTGGCGGCGAACCTGCTCGTCCTGCCCTTCTGGCGCCATCACGGGCCGGAAAGGCAGGCGCTGAGGTCCGCCTTCCTGGTCAACATCGCCGTTATCGGCGGGCTGCTGCTGGCGGCGCGCCCCGGCTGATGGCCGGCGGCCAAAGTCGGCGGCCACGCCCTGGAAACCATTGTCAATGCAATCGCTTGACCGCCGCCCGGCGAATCCCGCACAGTGCGCGCAATCGACCTTGAGAGGCTGCCATGACTCGCTTCGCCCGCTCCGCCCTTGCCGCCCTGATCTCGCTCTGCACGCCATTTGGCACATCGCTTGGCTTCACCCAGGCGGCGCAAGCCGCCGATCTTGCCGTCTATTCTGACGAGGACAGCGGCATTTGCGGCGAAGCCTGGGTGCTGAACAAGATCACCAGCCGCTTCTCCTATCAGGTGCGGCACGTCCCGCACCTGCCGGATGTCGCGATCACCGATTTCCACCGCATCCACCAGCACCGCTACTTGCCGGCCAGCGAGGAATGGCCGATCGGCCGGCGCTATTGCGGCGCCACGGTCGCCCTGTCAGATGGCCGCGACCGCGCCATCTGGTACCTGATCGAGGAAGGCCAGGGCTTTGCCTCGATCGGCGACAATGTCGAATTCTGCGTCTCGGGCTTCGACCGCTGGATGGTCTACAACGGCCGCTGCCGCATCCTGCGCTAGCGGGCGGTTTCCAGTCTCGATTTCGTTAGAGCCTGCGGCTCAAGCCGCGGGCCTTTTCTGCGACTCGGGGTATCGGCCCTGACGAAAATATGTGCCGCGCGGCACGCGCCGACAATGTTTGCCAATCGCAGTGCTATTTCCTGCCTCGCGTCGCCTCGGCTTCACCGATGATCTTTCGAAGAAAGGCAACGTGACCGCGAAAAGCGCGGCGCCCGATCGTCGTTGCTTTGATCCGTGTCCGCGGCCGCCGCCCGACGAAAAGCTTTTCAACATCGACGTAGCCCGCTTTGGCCAGCGTATCGAGATGCGCGCCGAGATTTCCGTCGGTGGTTTCGATCATGGCTTTCAGTTGCGTGAACTCCAGCGCCTCGCGTCTTTCCAGCGTGTTCAGGGCGGCCATGATCCTGAGCCGTGTACCCTGATGGATGATGTCGTCGGCACTCATCAATGGCTCCAATGCTGCGGACCTTGAGCTGTCACCCTACGGCTCTGCAGCCTCGGGCAGTACTAACCATTCGCCTTTGTGAACGACATCGAACACACTTGCCAGAATACTCTGGCATACAGAGTAATCTGTCAATTCAGTGATGAAGCCAGGCTTGACAAGGTGATCTCCAGATCGGCGCATCGCATTGCACTTGTAATCCGAAGGGACCGGTCGCCTGCAAAAGATGATCATTCTCTATAAGCCGCAGCTCATGATATTCGCGGCCGAAGATCAATGCGCGAAGCTGCTTGCTGATCTTTGCAGCTTCATGGCAGGCGCGCCCACGCAGCGCATCGAGAATGTCGATGCCAAATTGCTGGCGATATCGGAAGATAACGCCATATTTTTGCGATGATGAGTGTGATCATGTGTCGATCGCAACGAAAATTTAAGCTGAGAAAATCATATCATTGCTTCGCTGGCTAGCGAGGCGCGAGTCAGATAAGCATGACACGCCGGGCCATTAACGGTCGTCGGCATAACGCAAGGGGCATCGCATGGCTAAGCAGTCATCAAAAGCGCCGGCATCCAAGGCACCGGCAAAGAAAGCACCTGTAAAAGCGGCGGCGGCGAAAGCCGCGACCGCGGTCAAGAAAGCAGCACCCGCTGCCAAGCCGAAGGCGGCAGCGCCGAAGGCAAAGGCGGCACCGGCCAAGAAGCCGGCAGCCAAGACAGCCGCGAAACCGGCGGCGAAGAAGGCAGCGCCCGCCAAGGCCAGCGCCGCATCTGCAAAGAAGGCTGCACCGGCCAAGAAGGCCGCTCCGGCAAAGAAAGCCGCTCCGGCCAGGAAGCCGGCTGCCAAGGCCGCGGCCAAGCCCGCTGCCAAGAAGGCAGCCCCTGCCAAGGCTCCGGCCAAGGCTGCCGCGGCGAAGTCTTCGGCACCGGTGAAGAAGGCGGCGCCAGCCGCCAAGAAAGCAGCGCCGGCGAAGGCCGCGAAGAAGTAGTCACGTTTCTTCGCGCCGGGGACCGTGTCGGCAGAAATGAGGGCAGGTGCCGTTGAGGCCTCGCGCCCTCTGCTCTGGCATTGGGGCGCAACGAGAGGGGCGGACGTCAGATATCTTTCGCAGCTCCCAGGACTTCGCCGCAGGGCGAAGTCCGGTGGGCTTTTTGTTGCGCGCTATCGTGCGGCGGCGGAACGATCGTTGGTCTTGTCCGGCCTGTCGGAGTGTTGCCGTCATCACATGTGGCGCATCCTGATCAAGGCGTACAAGAGACCAGGGCATGCAGGAGTGGTCGCCGGCTGCTGGCGGCTGGTTTTTCCGCTTCTGGCTGTTGCGCGGGGAAGGGCGCCCGGTCAACAGTGACGGGCTGCCAACAGGAACCCGATCATGCCGAAGCTGCTTTACGCCTCCACGTCCCCCTATAGTTCCAAGGTACGAATGGCGGCCCTTTATGCCGGCATCGCGGTCGACCTGGCGCCTGTCAAGACCGAAGACAAGCCGGCCGAACTGATCGGCGCCAATCCGCTGGGCAAGATCCCCGTGCTGGTGCTCGACGACGGCCGCTCGATCCACGACAGCCGAGCCATCACCCAGCAGCTCAACCGGATGTCGAAGAGCGCGCTGTTTCCGCGCAATCCCGACAAGCGGCTGGAAGCGGAAGTGCTGGAAGCGTTGGCGGACGGCATCTGCGACTGTGCGCTGTCGATGGTTTATGAGCGCCGCACGCGGCCCGAGGAGATGGTCTACCAGCCCTGGCTCGATCGCCAGTGGGCGAAGATCACCGCCGCGCTCGATCTACTCAACGCCAATCCGCCGAAACTGCCGAAGAAGATCACCGCCGGCCAGATGGCGCTGCGCGCCTGCCTTGGCTACCTGGCGCTGCGTTTCGCCGGGAAATGGGAAAAAGGCCGCAACCGGCTGGTCCGCTGGGCCGCGCGCTTCGATGAGAAATTCCCGGACCTGAAACCCTGCGTTCCCGCGTGAGCGGCCGACAATAAAAAAGCCGGGCGCGAGGCCCGGCTTCTTCGTGTCGTGGCTTGAACGACTTAGAACTTCATACCGACGCCGAAGGTGACGCGGTTGTCGGTGGCCTTGACCTTGCCGATGCCATCGAAGTCCTTGCTGCCGAAGTCGGTGTAGCGGTATTCGACGCGGCCGAACACATTGTCGGTCAGCTTGATGTCGGTACCAAGACCGGCGGTCCAGCCGATCATGGTGGCGCGGTCGCTGGCGCCGAGGACGCTGTCCTCCACCTTCAGGCTCCTGCCGGCGAGACCACCGGTGCCGTAGAGCAGGATTTCCGGGGTCACAGCGTAGCCGAGACGGGCACGCAGCGAGCCTTCGAAGCCGGCCTTGGAATCGATGCCATTATCGTCGCCCTTGACGCCGTTGTAGCCGAGTTCGGCTTCACCGCCGTAGACGAAGTTCTCCTGCTGCCACTGATAGCCGCCGAAGACGCTGCCGATGAAGCCCTTGGTATCGGTTTCAACGTCGAAATCCTTTTCCTTGGTACGGCCGCTGAAGCCATAGCCAAGATTAAGACCGGCATAGGGGCCGGCCCAGGACGCGACGGGCAGTTCGGCGACCGGGGCAGGCGCCGGCGGCTCTTCCTGGACCACATCGGCGGCATAGGCAGTTCCACCGAGGGCGAAGAGCCCGAGCGCTACGGCCAGCGGCCGTGCGAATTTGAGATTGGCTTGCATTGTTGTTTACTCCTTAAGCCACAGGACACAGGCTTGTTCTTACGATCGCCCATCAACCCGTCCGGGGGGTGAAACGGATCTGGCGTTCGTCGGTTCCAAATGTCGTGTCGAAATACGGCTGAAGCGAACCTGAACTTGGGTCATTCCCCGGCGCGAATGAGGCAGAAATTTGGCGTTGCATCTTCGCAACAGCGAAATGTCAGCAGATTGGCCGTGCTGCACCGCAGGTGGCTTGGTGCAAGGAGTCCAGCCTCCTATATTGTGTTGAGGCCGGCTCATTGCCGGCCGGCTCGAGATGCCGAACCGGCCGTTTCGCCACAATGTTGCCGCAGCTGCGAACGCCATTTAACGGGTGGCGGGCCATAATTTGCCGGCGCCCTCCTTCGCGCCGAAACCGAGGATTGACAACAGATGAGCAAAGCCACCGCGGCGCTGGTGACGGGCGGGGCAAAACGGATCGGTAGCGCGATTGTCGAGGATCTCGCCGCCCACGGTTTTGCCGTCGCCATTCACTGCAACCGCTCGCGCGATGACGCGGATGCGCTTGCCCAGCGGATCAACCGCGCCGGCGGCCACGCCGCCGTGGTCGCCGCCGATCTGACCGACATGGCCGAGGTCGGCGACCTGGTCGGCCGCGCCGAAGCCGCGCTCGGGCCGATCTCGCTGCTGGTCAACAACGCTTCGCTGTTCGAGGACGATTCGGTTCTTGATTTCGACTGGCAGGGCTGGGACCGCCACTTCGCCATTCATGTGAAGACCCCGGCGCTGTTGGCGCAGAACTTTGCCCGGGCCCTGCCGGACGGGCGGGAGGGGCTGATCGTCAACATGATCGACCAGCGTGTCTGGCGGCCGACGCCGCGCTACTTCTCCTATGCGCTGTCGAAGTCCGCCTTGTGGACGGCAACCCAGATGATGGCGCAGGCGCTCGGCCCGCGCATCCGCGTCAATGCCATCGGTCCCGGCCCGACCTTGAAGAACGCGCACCAGGACGACAGTGACTTTGCCGCGCAACTCGCCGGTCTCATTTTGAAACGCGGCCCGCAATTGCCGGAATTCGGCGCCACAATCCGCTATCTCTGGGAAGCCCGCTCGGTTACCGGGCAGATGATCGCGCTTGATGGCGGCCAGCATCTTGCATGGCGCACACCTGATGTGACAGGCATGACGGAATGAGTCCCGCAGAGCAGAAACACAAGATGCGTGGCGGCGCCGACGATCTGCCTCCCGAAATCGACGTCGAGGACGAGGCGGCGGAGGAGATCGTCGAACCGGCCGGCCCGGACGTCGCCTTCACCGCCATCGACTGGACGCCGCATGCCGGCGATGCCGACGGCATGGTCGGCGCCGAAGTGATCCAGACGCTGGTCAAGCGGCTGCCCAATGCGCCGGGCGTCTACCGCATGATGAATGCCAATGGCGACGTGCTCTATGTCGGCAAGGCTCGCAGCCTGAAGAAGCGCGTCACCAATTACGCGCAAGGCCGCTTCCACACCAACCGCATCGGCCGCATGGTGCGCGAGACCGCGACGATGGAGTTCGTCGTCACTCGCACCGAGATCGAGGCGCTGCTGTTGGAGGCCAACCTCATCAAGCGGCTGCGGCCACGTTTCAACGTGCTGATGCGCGACGACAAGTCGTTTCCCTACATCCTCTTGACCGGCGACCATGTCTCGCCCGGCATCTACAAGCATCGCGGCGCGCGTTCGCGCAAAGGTGATTATTTCGGCCCCTTCGCTTCCGCGGGCGCGGTCGGCCGCACCATCAATTCCTTGCAGCGCGCCTTCCTCCTGAGGAGTTGCACCAACTCCTTCTACGAGAACCGCACGCGGCCTTGCCTGCTCTATCAGATCAAGCGCTGCGCCGGTCCGTGCACCGGCGAGATTTCGCATAGCGACTATGCCGAGCTGGTTGCCGAGGCGAAGGATTTTCTTTCCGGCCGCAGCCAGAAGGTGAAGACCGAGATTTCGGCCGCCATGCAGCAGGCCTCGCAAGACCTCGATTTCGAGCGCGCCGCCATCTATCGAGACCGGCTGGCGGCACTCTCGCACGTGCAGAGCCACCAGGGCATCAATCCGCAGACCGTCGACGAGGCCGATGTCTTCGCCATCCATCAGGAGGGCGGCCAGGTCTGCATCCAGGTGTTCTTCTTCCGCACCGGCCAGAACTGGGGCAACCGCGCCTATTTCCCGAAGGCCGATCCGGCGCTGGAAGGCGCAGAGGTGCTGGGCTCGTTCCTGGCGCAGTTCTACGACGACAAGCCGACGCCGCAGGCCATTCTGCTGTCGCACGCCGTGGAGGACCAGGAACTGTTGGCCGAGGCGCTCTCGACCCGCGCCGGCCGCAAAGTATCGATCTCGGTGCCGCAGCGCGGCGAGAAGAAGGACCTGACCGACAACGCGTTGCAAAATGCCCGCGAGGCGCTCGGCCGTCGGCTGGCCGAAACCTCGACGCAGGCCAGGTTGCTCGCCGGCTTCGCCGAGACCTTCGGGCTCGAAAAGCCGCCGGTGCGCATCGAGGTCTACGACAATTCGCACATCATGGGCACCAACGCCGTCGGCGCCATGGTCGTCGCCGGGCCGGAAGGTTTTGTGAAGAACCAGTACCGGAAATTCAATATCCGCTCGACCGAGATCACGCCCGGCGACGATTTCGGCATGATGCGCGAAGTGATGGAGCGGCGGTTTTCACGATTGCTCAAGGAGCATGGCGATATGACGCCCAACGATGCCGCGGCAGGCGAGGCGGACAGCGATGAGGGCGACATGTCGGGCGGCTTCCCTGCCTGGCCCGACGTCATCCTGATCGATGGCGGCCAGGGCCAGATGAGCGCGGTGCGCAAGATCCTCGCCGATCTCGGCATCGAGGACCGGGTCGTGGCCATCGGCATCGCCAAGGGCCAGGACCGCGACGCGGGCCGCGAGCGCTTCTTCGTCAAGGGCAGGGACTCGTTTTCGCTGCCGGTACGCGATCCCGTGCTCTATTTTGTCCAGCGCCTGCGCGACGAGGTTCACCGTTTCGCCATCGGCTCGCACCGGGCTCGCCGCAAGAAGGAGATGGTCAAGAGCCCGCTCGACGAGATCGGCGGCATCGGCCCCAGCCGCAAGCGGGCGCTGCTGATGCATTTCGGCACCGCCAAGGCGGTCGGTCGCGCGGCAATCGAGGACCTGGTAAAGGTCGAAGGCATTTCCGAGCAGGTGGCCAGACTGGTTTACAACCATTTCCACGAGAACTGATGCATGTCGCCCGAAAGCGACCGTCGGCTCCCGGGCGAAGCAAGGAGCGGCGCGGCGTAGCCCGCGAGATGACAAGATTGGCCTATTTTTGCTGGCCAATCGATTTTGGCCTGTTGACCCCCTACATCAGCTTCTGATTTGAGTACGCAGGCAGAAAGAGTTCCCCCGGATATGGCTCAGCGCGCGTTCAACCTTCCGAACATCCTCACCTACGCCCGCATTATCGCGGTGCCGCTGGTGGTGCTGTGCTTTTTCCTCGAGGGACATCTGAAGTCGAGCGACTTCGCCCGCTGGTCGGCGCTGATCATTTTCCTGCTGGCGTCCATCACCGACTATTTCGATGGCTATTTCGCCCGCGCCTGGAAGCAGACCTCGAACATCGGCAAGATGCTCGACCCCATTGCCGACAAGCTGCTGGTCGCGACATGCCTGCTGCTGCTTGCCGCCGACACCGACCGCCATGCCGGCATTGCCGGCTGGTCTCTGTGGGCGGCGATCATCATCCTGTGCCGCGAAATCCTGGTTTCGGGCCTGCGCGAATATTTGGCCGCGCTCAAGGTCTCTGTGCCGGTGACGCAGCTTGCCAAATGGAAAACCACTATCCAGATGGTCGCCATCGCCTTCCTGCTCGCCGGGCCGGCCGGCGACAAGATTTTTCCGCTCACCACACAGACCGGCCTGGTGCTGTTGTGGATCGCTGCCCTGGTCACGCTTTACACCGGCTATGACTACTTCCGCGCCGGCCTCAAGCACATCATGGACGAATAGGATGACGAAGCTCATCTACTTCGCCTGGGTGCGGGAGCGAATCGGCAAGCCGGACGAAGACGTGGACTTGCCGCATGGCGTCGAGACGGTCGCGGACCTCTTGCGCTGGCTGAAGTCGCGCGGCGAGGAATACGACCATGCGCTGCAATATCCCGACGTGATCCGCGTCGCTATCAACCAGGAACATGTCGAGCACGGCGAAAAGATATCTGGCGCGCGCGAGATCGCGCTGTTTCCGCCGATGACCGGGGGCTGAGATGGCCGGCGCGGTCGTACCTGTCGTGCGCGTCGAGGCGCAGGATTTTGACGTCGCCGCCGAAATCGCCAGACTGACGCAAGGCCGCGCCGACATCGGCGCTGTGGTCACCTTCTCGGGCCTGTGCCGTGACGAGCAGGGGACGCTCTCGGCCCTTGAGCTCGAGCATTATCCGGGTATGGCAGAGGCCGAAATCGCCCGCATCGCGGCCGAAGCGGTTCAGCGCTGGCCGCTGCAGGGCATCACCGCCATCCACCGTCATGGCAAGATCCGGCCAGGCGAGAACATCGTGCTGGTGGTGGCGGCCTCCGTGCATCGGCAAGCCGCGTTCGAGGCGGCGAATTTCCTCATGGATTATCTGAAGTCGCAGGCTCCCTTTTGGAAAAAGGAGCATCATGCCGACGGCTCCGAGGGCGGCTGGGTCGAGGCCAAGGAGAAAGACGAGCAGGCGGCAGGGCGCTGGAAAAGGCCACCGTCCGAATAATTTTGCATCAGCCACGCATTGACCGCAATCCTTTGGCCAATTCGTTGTTGGTCAGCCTGGGCTGTGGCCAGCCCGGGGAAGGGAGATGGTCGTGCTGGACAGGATAGCGGAGTTCTTCGTCTTCGGTTTCGTGCCTCTGGTCGTCGGTATACTGGCCGTGCCGGAACTCTCCGTGGCCGCCGAAAAAGCCCTGAAAGGCGAGGTGACCTACCGCGAGCGCATCGCCTTGCCGCCCAATGCCGTGCTCTCGGTCCAGCTTGCCGATGTCTCGTTGGCCGATGCGCCCGCCAAAATCGTCGGCGAACAGAAGCTGACGCCGGCAGGCCAGGTGCCGATCAGTTTTACGGTCAAATTCGATCCGTCCCGGATCCAGCGGCGGATGACCTATGCGTTGCAGGCCCGCATCACCGTCGGCGACAGGCTCCTGTTCATCTCGGATGAGCGCCATCAAGTCGATCCGCTGACCGATGCGCCGCAAACCATCATGCTCAAGATGGTGACGCCAAGCCCCGAGCCCACTGCTTCCGTTCTCGATCAGCTTTGGCTTCTCGATTATGTCGACGGCGTAGCCATCGCCGCGCCGCAAGCGACATTCCGGGTGAGTGAAGCAGGCAAGGCCGGCGGCAACGGTCCCTGCAACAGCTATTTTGCCACCGCCAACCTCGATGGCCAGAAGATCGCGATCAGCGACATCGGCTCGACCTACAAGGCCTGCGCGCCCGAGGTGATGGCGGAGGAAAAGGCGCTGTTCGAGGCTCTGGCAAAGGCGGCTTCGTATAAAGTCGATGCCGGCAAGTTGACCATCGCCGACGGGAACGGCCGCGAAATCCTGCGTTTCAGCGCCGCGAGCTGATGCCGTGAAACGGCTGTCGGCGGAGGTCAGCCGCTCATTTTTTCGAACACGGCGCCATAGTGGTAGGGCGGCACCTCGACCAGCTCGATGAATTTGAGGCCGGCCGCCTCGACGGCCGTGATGGTCTGTTCCGGCGATATCCTCAATTCGGTCTTCGGTCCGCGGGGCTCGCCGAGCACCGTGGTTTGTTCACGCGGCTGCTGATGCCAGTTGACGACAACAAAGCGTCCGGCAGGGACGAGCGCTTCGCTAACGGCTCGCGCCAGCCGTGGCCGGTCCGGCACGCCGTGGAAGGCGTTTGCCATGAAGATGAAATCGACGGGGCGGGATATCAGGCTCGCGAGTTCATAGGCATCGCCCGCTACGAGATCGAAATTCCTCGTGCCGTTTTCATTGAGCCGGCGACGGGTGACGTCGAGCAGGTCGGCATCGATATCGATGCCGACGACATGGCGGGCGACCCTGGCGATGGGCAACGTAAACCAGCCGTCGCCACAGCAGAGGTCGGCCACCTCCATGCCCGGCTTCAGTCCCGTTGACGAAAGCACGGCACCGGGGTCGGGCCACAGCACCTCCCACCAGCCGCTCGATGGCATCTCGGTGCCCTGGAAGAAGCCGGGAATGGTGCTGGTCATGCTTCGCCGGCTCCCTGTGCCTGACCGACTTTAGCGCGGGCAAGGGTTCAACGGCAGTGCCGGATCGATCCGTTTCAATGAAAAAGGCCGGCAATCCGCCGGCCTTTTTCGGTCACAATGCCAGGGTCGGCTCAGCCGACGATCTCGGTGTCGGAGAACCAGTACTTGATCTCCTGCGCGGCGGTTTCCGGCGCGTCCGAACCGTGCACCGAATTCTCGCCGATCGACAGCGCATGCACCTTGCGGATGGTGCCTTCGGCGGCGTTGGCCGGGTTGGTGGCGCCCATCACCTCACGGTTCCTGGCAATGGCGTTCTCGCCTTCCAGCACCTGCACGATCGTCGGCGCCGACGACATGAATTCCACCAGCTCGCCGAAGAACGGACGATCCTTGTGGACGGCGTAAAAACCTTCCGCCTCACGGCGGCTCATCCAAACGCGGCGCGAAGCGATGACGCGCAGACCGGCATCTTCCAGCATCTTGGTGATAGCGCCGGTGAGATTGCGCCGCGTTGCGTCCGGCTTGATCATGGAAAAGGTGCGTTCGAGCGCCATTGGGTCGTCCTTGTCTGGTTGGATTGGGAGTGGCGGGCTCTATACAAGCCGGCCGGCCCATTGCCAAGAGGAAGTCGACAGAGGTGTCGTAAGCAGATGAGTTGTCCGGATTAGGTAGCACGTGAGTTGTCCGGTTTTATCGCCAGCGGATGGAGGCTGGG